>CALGSZ010000055.1 GCA_937901745.1 uncultured Chloroflexota bacterium
AATCGTCCCCACGTTCACATGCGGCTTCGTCCGCTCAAACTTCGCCTTCCCCACGGCCTCAGACTCCTTTCACCGGCCACAACTTCGTGCCGATATCGACCGGTGCTGCGTCAGACATACGAGAGAGGCTCCACAGGGAGCCTCTCGTCTCATTGAACAAGCTGGAGCCCACACCCGGACTTGAACCGGGGACCTCATTCTTACCAAGAATGTGCTCTACCAGCTGAGCTATGTGGGCCCGTTCCTCGCCGCCTTCGCGGCCGCCTGTTCGGTGGGCAGGGGCGGATTCGAACCACCGAAGCCTTACGGCACCTGGTTTACAGCCAGGCCCAATTGTCCACTCTGGCACCTGCCCGTGCCAATTCCATCCTTACTAAGCCGGATGCACCGGGGCCACCCCTGCCACCGTTGTCACCCGGTGCACAGCGGAGCCGACGATGGGACTCGAACCCGCAACCTGCTGTTTACAAGACAGCTGCTCTACCAATTGAGCTACGTCGGCATGGTTTCGGGCACCGAACCCAATTGCGCGCCACGGATTCTCGCCGTACCACGCGGTCAAAAAGTATACGGATACGCCCTGACAGTGTCAAGGATCGAGACCGCGTTTAGCCCGGCCTCGCGCACGATTCGATCTGCCGACTAAAGCCTCCGATTTCTGTCCAGGAAATCGCCTCCTGACACGCCGTGATCGGCGATTGCTCCCCCATAATTCGCGCTGAACGTTCGCTACCAGCACACCACCCAGGGGGATACAGCGTGGCGCGAATGCAGAGCACAGACATCGCCATCATCGGCGGTGGGATCATGGGCGCCTCCATTGCTTGGCACCTCGCCAAGCGCAACGCGGGGCGCGTCACTCTCTTCGAGCGAGCGACGATCGCGGCCGGAGCGAGCGGCAAGACGGGCGCGCTGCTCCGTCGCCACTACTCCAACGAGCCCGAGGCGCTCCTTGCGCAGCGCTCGTACGAGGTGTTCCGCGACTGGCCAAACATCGTCGGCGGCGACTGCGGCCACGTCCCGACTGGGTTGATCGTCACGGTTCCGACCGGGCCGGGCCACGAGGAGAATCTCGAGCGCCTGCGCCGGAACATCGAGCTGCAGAATCGGCTCGGGATCGACTCTCGCCTCGTCACCGCGGACGAGCTACGCGACCTCCAGCCCTTCGCACGGTTCGATGACATCACCATGGCCGCCTACGAGCCGACGAGCGGCTATGTCGACGCCATCGCCGCGACGCGCTCCATGGCGATCGCGGCCCAGCGAGCCGGCGCGCGGATCGTTGAGCGCTGCCCCGTGCAGCGTATTGGCGTCGAGGGAGAGCGCGTCGTCGGGGTCGAGACGACCGACGGATTCGTCCCGGCGGGCACGGTAATCTGCGCCGCTGGTCCGTGGTCGACCCGGCTCCTAGCGACCGCCGGAGTCCGCGCGCCGATCTCCGCCTGGCGGGTTCAGATCGCGATCGTCCAGCGTCCGCTCGAGCTCGAGGAACCGCACCTCGTTTATGTCGACACCGTTGCCGGGATGTTCTGCCGACCATGGGCGCCAGGCCGGACCTTGATCGGCATCGGAGGCGGTGATCAACATGCGGAAGTCGATCCGGACACCTACGAGGAGCGGAACGATCCGGACTACATTCCGGCGGTGATCGCGGCCATCAGCCGCCGTATCCCCGCGATGGCTCGCGCCTCCTACCTTCACGGCCATGCCGGACTCTATGACATGACGCCGGACGCACACCCCATCATCGGCGGCGCCGGCGTCGAAGGGCTCTACATTGCCGCGGGATTCAGCGGCGCCGGGTTCAAGAAGGGTCCAGCGGTCGGCCAGTGCTTGGCGGAGCTCATCCTCGATGGTCGCGCGACGACCGTCGATCTGACGCCGTTCCGCCTCGAGCGCTTCGACTCGGACGACTGGCGCCGCCCATGGAGCGACAGCGAATACATCTTCACGAGTGACTTTGGGCACGGGCTTTAGACCAGGTGCTGTCGTGAGAAATGAATCCGGCGGGGAGTCATGCCCATCCCCTGCCGGATCTCAGGAGTTTTTTCGAAGCTGAGAGTGCCTAGGCGCTCGCCTGGAGCCGCTCAATGATTGCGTCGGCCATGCCGGACGTGCCGGCGGCCTTCGACGGATCGCGGTCCGGGCGCAGGTCATATGTCACGTGCTTGCCCTCGGCGATCACCTCAGCGACCGCCCGCTCGACGCGCTCGGCGGCCTGCTGCTCCCCAAGGTGACGGAGCATCAACGCGCCAGAGAGGATCATGGCGGTCGGGTTCGCCTCGTTCTTCCCGGCGTGGCTCGGCGCCGAGCCGTGAATCGGCTCGAAGACCGCTCCCTCCTCGCCGATGTTTCCGCCCGGCGCGACGCCCAATCCGCCGATCATGCCCGCTGTCAGGTCGCTGACGATATCCCCATAGAGATTCGGCATCACCATGACGTCATACTCTTGGGGCTTCTGCATCAGTTGCATGCACATGTTGTCGACGATGCGATCGTTGCACTCGATGTCCGGGTACTCGGCGGCAACCTCCTGCCCGATGCGCAGGAAGAGACCATCGGTGAACTTCATGATGTTGGCTTTGTGGACGATGGTCACTTTCTTCCGGCCGTTTGCCCGCGCGTATTCGAACGCGAACTTGACAATGCGCCGCGCTCCCTCGGGCGAGATGAACTTGATGCTGATCGCCGCGGATTCCGGAATTTGCCGCTTGCTGCGCGCATTGATCGCCGAGATCATCTCGGCCGCCTCGGGCGTTCCCGTATCGAACTCGATGCCGGAGTACATCCCCTCCAAGTTCTCGCGGACGATGACGAGGTCGATGTTGTCGAACGGCGCTTGCACGCCCTTCATCGTCCGCGCCGGCCGCAAGTTGGCATAGAGCTTCAGCGCCTGGCGGAGCGCAACGTTGACCGAGCGGAAGCCACTGCCAATCGGCGTCGTGATCGGTCCCTTGAGCCCGACCTTGTTGCGGCGCAGTGATTCCAACGTCGACTCAGGAATCAAGTCGCCATGCTTCTCGAGCGCCGTCGAGCCGGCATCGCAAACTTCCCAATTGAAAGCGACTCCCGTGGCGTCCAGCACGCGGCGGGTTGCCTCGGCAACCTCCGGTCCGATGCCATCTCCGGGAATCAGCGTGACACTGTAGACCATGTTCCTGCTCCGCTCCGTACTCAAACCATCACTCAGGAGATTGTCGCATCTTCGCGACTGACGCGCCGCGATCGGCGCGGGGTGGAGCGATGCCGGCCTGGCGTGGGACACTGGGTCGGATGCGTCGTAACCGCGCCCGCAAGGGCCATGCGATCGAAGAGGAGGAAACGACTGCCATGGGCCAGGCGCCCATCCCGGAGCACGATCATCGTCCCGTCGTTCTCGTCATCCTCGACGGCTGGGGGATCGGTCGAGATGAGCCAGGCAACGCCATTCTCGCCGCGCGGACGCCGACGATGGACCGGATCTCCAGTACCTACCCCTACGCGACGCTCCGGTGCTCCGGCGAGGCGGTCGGTCTCCCAGACGGCCAGATGGGGAACTCCGAGGTTGGGCACCTGAACCTCGGTGCCGGCTTCATCGTCTACCAGTGGATCACCCGGATCGATCTCGCCATCCGGGACGGCTCCTTCTTTACCAATCCTGCCCTCACCGCCGCGGTTCAGGGCTGCCTGGAACGCGGCAGCACGCTCCACATCATGGGACTGATCGGCGACGGCGGCGTCCATGCCCACTCTCGCCACCTCTTCGCTCTCCTGCGGCTCGCCGCGCGGCACGGTCTCGATCGCGTCCTCATTCACGCGTTCACTGATGGGCGTGACACGTCCCCGACGAGTGGCATCGGCTACGTGCGGGACCTGGAGTCCGCCATCGCCAGCGAAGGCGTCGGCCGTATCGCGAGCGTCTCCGGCCGCTACTACGCGATGGATCGGGACAAGCGGTGGGACCGGACGCAGCGGGCCTACGAGGCAATCCTTGACGGCATCGGCCCCGTTGCGGAGAGCGCCGAGGCCGCGCTCGAAGCCTCCTACGCCGAGGGCACTACCGACGAGTTCGTCGTCCCGACGGTCATCGTTCCGCCGGGGGGACAGCCGCACCGGATCGAGCCAGGCGACGCGATCATCTTCTTCAACTTCCGGGCGGACCGCGCTCGGCAACTCACGCAGGCGCTGACGCTGCCGGACTTCGATGCCTTTCCCCGCTCTCGCTCGATTGCCGGCCTCTGCCCTGTGACGACGATGACGCGCTACGAGGTCGGTCTCCCGGTTCATGTCGCGTTCGAACCGCACGACGTCGAGTACCCGGTCGCGAGGGTGATCAGCGAGGCGGGACTTCCCCAGTTCCACTGCGCCGAGACGGAGAAGTACGCCCACGTGACGTTCTTCTTCAACGGCGGCCGGGAAGAACCGTTTCCGGGAGAAGACCGGCTGCTGGTCCCATCTCCGAAAGTGGCGACGTACGACCTCCAACCGGAGATGAGCGCGCCGGGTGTGACGGAGGCCGTGGTCGAGGCGATCCGCTCCCGGCGCTACGCCTTCGTGATCGTCAATTACGCCAACTGCGACATGGTCGGCCACACGGGTGACTACAACGCGGCAGTGAAAGCCGTCGAAACGGTTGATTCGTGTCTCGCCCGCGTGCTCGAGGCGACCCTGGCCGTTGACGGCGTTGCCCTCGTCACCGCCGACCACG
Organism: uncultured Chloroflexota bacterium; assembly: GCA_937901745.1. Lineage (GTDB taxonomy): Bacteria > Chloroflexota > Chloroflexia > Thermomicrobiales > UBA6265 > CALGSZ01. The sequence goes on from CALGSZ010000055.1 coordinate 4,688, forward strand.
GCAACGCTGACGAGATGATCGACCGCGAGACCGGCGGCCCGATGACCGCCCACACGACGAATCCCGTTCCGGTGGTCCTCGTCACGCCGGACGACCATCCGCTCCGGAACGCGGTCCTCCGCCAGGACTGCGTCCTTTCGGCCGTCGCCCCCACCGTCCTCCAGTTGATGGGCCTGACGGTGCCGCCAGCGATGACGACACCGTCACTACTGCCCTGAAATGCGACGGGCTAGAGCCGGCGAAGCGCGGCCTCGCCCGGGTACGTCGCGGAATCGCCCAACTCCTCTTCGATCCGAAGGAGCTGGTTGTACTTGGCAACGCGGTCGATCCGCGACGGCGCGCCGGTCTTGATCTGCCCGCTATTCGTCGCGACGGCCAAGTCGGCAATAAAGGTGTCGTCAGTCTCGCCGCTGCGGTGCGAGATGACGGTGTTGTAGCCGTTCCGCTGCGCGAGCGCGATTGTCTCCAGTGTTTCGGTGAGCGTGCCGATCTGATTCAGCTTGACCAGGATCGCGTTGCCGGCCTTCTCCCGGATGCCACGCTCAAGCCGCTCCGTGTTGGTGACGAACAGGTCGTCACCAACCAGCTGGATGCGATCGCCGACTTGTGCGGTCAGCTGCTTCCAGTGCTCCCAGTCGTCCTCGGCCAGACCGTCTTCGATGCTGACGATCGGGTACTTGTTGACCCACTCCGTCCAGTAGGCAACCAGCTCTTGGCTCGTCAGCTCGCGCCCCTCGCCTTTCAGCCGGTAGACGCCGTCCTGGTACAGTTCGGTGGACGCCGGATCGAGCGCAAGAACCACGTCGCGCCCAGCCTCGTAGCCTGCCCGCTGGATCGCGAGCATGACGACCTCGACCGCCTCCTCGTTCGTCTGCAGGCTCGGCGCGTAGCCACCCTCATCCCCAACTGCCGCGCTCATGCCGCGCTCGAGCAGCACGCCCTTCAGCGCGTGGAAGATCTCGGAGCCCCAGCGAAGTCCTTCCCTGAACGTCGGCGCGCCGACCGGCATCACCATGAACTCTTGCATGTCGACGCGTGATCCCGTCGCGTGCTTGCCACCGTTCAGGATGTTCATCATCGGCACCGGCAGCGTGTGCGCGTTCGGTCCGCCGAGGTAGGCGTACAGCGGCAAACCGACCTCATTGGCAGCAGCTCTGGCGACGGCAAGGGAGACGCCGAGGATGGCATTCGCTCCCAGGCGCCCCTTGTTCGGCGTGCCGTCCAGCTCGATCATCGTCCGGTCCACGGCGCGCTGATCGAGGCTATCTAGGCCGACGACCGCTTCGGCAATCTCCTGGTTGACGTGCTCCACGGCCTTGAGAACGCCCTTTCCGCCGTACCGATTGCGGTCGCCATCTCGCAGCTCGACGGCCTCATACGCGCCCGTCGAGGCGCCGGAGGGCACGGCTGCTCGCCCAGCGCCGCCGCCAACGAGCGTCACCTCGACTTCGACCGTCGGGTTCCCTCGGGAATCGAGTATTTCTCGCGCATGGACCGACTCGATGATCGTTCGCACGTTCTCCTACCTCTCCTCTGTCGTCATTCCGTCGCGCCGTCGCCGGTCGTAAAGTGCCGCCCCCAGTATAGGCGGCGCTACCACCGACTTTGGTATACTTTTCACAAAGACGAGCGAACGGCGATGACGGAGACGAGTACCCGTTCACGCGCTGACCAGGGAAGGCAGGCCGCGGACTGGAAGCCGCCACAGTGGCGAAGCGGGGAAATTCCCTCCCGAGCCGGACGGTGAACGCGCCGAGGCGCCAGTAGCCGCTCCTGGCGCCCGCCATTATCGGGCTCGGCCGGCAACTTTCCTGGTTGCTGGCCACGGAGCGCACCGCTATTGCGGTGAAGCAGGGTGGTACCGCGTGGAGGCCCCTCGTCCCTGCCGAGGGGCTTTTTGTTGGCCGGAGAACCCACGGCAACGAGCTGGCGGGCGAGGAGCGGCCTGGCGACTTCCGCTTAGCAGCAACGAGTTTGAGTGCCGATGACGTACCTTGAGCGCCTCGATGACCTGCGCCAGCGCGCGACCGAGCGACTGGCCGAGACGACCGATCTCGCCTCGCTTCAAGAGTGGGAGCGCCAGTTTCTCGGCTCTCGCGGCGAGCTCACACAGTTCCTACGCGGCCTCGGCACGCTTCCCGCCGAGGATCGGCCGGCCGCCGGCCGCGCGGCGAACGCCCTCAAGCAAGAGCTGACGACCGCGTACGAGGAGCGGCGCGCCCAAATCGCGGCCGAGGAGCTCGAGCGGCGGCTCCAGGAAGACGCGGTCGATGTGACACTGCCTGGGAGGACCCCACAGCTCGGCACGGTCCATCCCGTCTGGCAGATGATCCGCGAGGTCAGCGAAATCTTCGCCCTGATGGGCTTCCAGACAGTCTTCGGCCCGGAGGTCGAAACCGGCCGGTACAACTTCGACCTACTCAACATCCCGAGCGATCACCCGGCGCGGGACGTTTGGGACACGATCATCGTTGAAAGCGAGAACGAAGAGATCGTTTTGCGCACTCACACCTCTCCGATGCAGGCGCGCGTGATGGAAAAGCAGCAGCCGCCTGTCCGCGTCATCGTGCCAGGGCGGGTTTACCGCTACGAGGCGCAAGATGCCTCGCACGAGTGGCAGTTCCACCAGATCGAGGGCCTCGCGGTGGACGAGGGCATCCGCATGTCCGACCTGAAAGGGGTCTTGCAGGAGCTCGCCCGCCAGCTCTTCGGCCCGGAGCGGCGCATCCGGTTCCGCTGCGACTTCTTCCCCTTCGTCGAGCCGGGCGTGGACTTCGCGGTCGACTGCGCGATCTGCGCGGGGCGCGGCTGCCGAGTGTGCAAGTACAGCGGCTGGCTAGAGATGGGCGGCGCCGGCATGGTTCACCCCCGGGTCCTCGAAGGCGTCGGCTATGACCCGGAGCGCTACACCGGCTTTGCCTTCGGACTCGGCGTCGAGCGCCTCTTGATGATGAAGTACGGCGTGAACGACATCCGCGCCTTCCAAGGCAACGATCTACGCTTCCTCCGCCAGTTCGCGGCCGCCTGAGCCTAGCGCCGGCAGCCGATAGAAGTCTTGCCCCTCACGAAGGTGAATGAGGGGCCAGGGGTGAGGACCGATATGAAGGTTCCAATGCGGTGGCTGGCCGACTTCGTTGAGACCGGTCTCAGCGCGAAGGAGTTGGCGCACCGGCTGACGATGGCCGGCCTCGAGGCCGAAAAGATCGAAGAGATCGGGAGCCTGTGGGACAACATCTACGTCGGCGTGGTCCGCTCGGTCGAGCGGCACCCGAACGCCGATCGCCTGCTCCTCGCCGACGTCGACGCGGGCGAGCACCGGTTGACTGTCGTCACCGGAGCTCCGAACATCGCCGCCGGACAGAAAGTCGCGCTCGCGCTGCCAGGCGCCCGGCTTTATGACGGGCACAGCGATAGCGGCGAGCTGAAGACGCTCAAGCCGGTAAACATGCGCGGCATCCGCTCGGAGGGGATGGTCTGCTCGGAGAAGGAGCTCGGCCTGTCGGACGAGCACGAAGGCATCCTCGTCCTCAGCCCGGACGCGCCGGTGGGGGCTCCGCTCAAGGATTGGCTCGGCGACACGGTGATCGAGTTCGAGATTACGCCGAACCTGGTCCACGCCTTCTCCGTCGTCGGCATTGCCCGTGAGGCGGCGGCCCTGACCAATCGCCCCCTGACCACACCGCCACACGCGGATCTCTCGGCGATTCCCGCCGGTCCTCCGACGCTCGTCACGATCGAGGCGAACGATCTCTGCCCTCGGTACATGGGGATCGTGATCGAGGGCGTAAAGATCGGCCCGTCGCCGGACTGGCTGCAGCGGCGGCTGTCGAACGCCGGCATGCGCCCGATTAACAACGTCGTTGACGTCACGAACTACGTCATGCACGAGATCGGGCAGCCGCTGCACGCTTTCGACCGCGACCGGCTATGTGAAGGCCGCATCGTCGTTCGCCGCGCGCGTCCCGGCGAAGAGATCGAGACGCTGGACCACGTCCGGCGCTCCCTCGATCCGAACATGCTCGTGATCGCCGACGCCGAGCGGCCCGTCGCGCTCGCCGGCATCATGGGCGGCGCGGAAACCGAAGTCAGCGACGAAACGACGAACATCCTCCTGGAAGGCGCCAACTTCGATATGAAGTCGGTCCGGACAACCGCGCGCGCGTTGCGGCTGCGCACGGAGGCTTCCGCCCGGTTCGAGCGCGGTCTCGATCCGAACTTGGTCGGCCAGGGCATGGCTCGCGCGATCCATCTCCTGCTTGAAGTTTGCCCCGGCGCGAGGGTCACGGCGATCCAAGACGTGTACCCAGCGCCGGTCGAGCCCAAGCAGCTCCAAATGCGCTACTCCCGCATCGCGCAAGTGCTCGGCGTGGAGTACCCCGAATCGGAAGTGCTCGACGCGCTCAAGCGGCTCGGCTTCGCGCCCCGGATCGAAGGCGAAGGCGAGCGCCGTACCCTCACGGTGACGGTGCCGACCTACCGCCACGACGTCAACATCCCCGACGATGTCGTCGAAGAAGTCGCGCGGGTCATTGGCTACGAGACGCTGCCGACCACGCTCCCAATTGGCGAGGCGAGCCCGGTCCGCCGCGATCCGATGTACCGGCTGCAAGAGACGGTGCGCACCGCCATGGTTGGCGCTGGCGCGAGCGAGTGCATCACATACGTCACGCAGTCCGCGGCGCTGCTGCAATCGTTCACAATCGGGGAGGATGCCGGCTTCGTTCGACGCGCGCCGATCGCCAAGCTGGTCCGGCTTCGAAATCCGCTTCAAGCCGACCGCGATCTCATGCGCCCAACCCTGATCCCGAGCTTGCTGGAAACCGCCGCGGCGAACCTCAAGCATCAGACTGGCGTGCGGCTCTTCGAGCTCTCTCGCGTCTACATGCCGCGCGGCAAGGACGAGCTACCGGACGAGATCGAGCTCTGCGGCATCGTGCTGGCCGGGCAGCGGGAACCGGTAGGCTTGTACGCCACGGCCAGTGAGCTCGACTTCTTCGACCTCAAGGGTCTGGTAGTCGAGTCGGTCCGCCGCGCCGGCCTCTCTAACTTCACGGTGGAGCGTGCCGAGCATCCGGCGCTGCATCCGGGTCGCGCCGCCCGACTCGTCGCCGGCGACACGCTGGTCGCGCTCTTTGGCGAGCTGCGGCCGGATGTCGCGGCGCAGTTCGACCTGGAGGATCTCCGAGTCGGCGTCGCCGAAATTGACCTGGCGGTCTTGGAGCGCGTGCGTCACGTCGGGCAGCAGGAGATCACCGTTCCGCGCTTCCTGCCGGTGGAGCAAGACTTCGCCGTCGTGGTCGATGAGTCGGTTCCGGCCGCGGAGGTGGAAGCGGCGCTCTTGGCCGGCGCTGGGCCGCTGGTCACCAGCAGTGCGCTCTTCGACGTGTATCGCGGCCCGCAAATCGGCGAAGGCAAGAAGAGCTTGGCATTTCGCCTGACATTCACCGCGCCCGACCGCGCGCTGACCGACGCCGAGCTCGTCAAGACTCGTGGCAAGATCGAACGCACGCTCCGCCAGCGCGTCGGCGGGACGCTGCGCGCCTAATGGAGGAATCGAGCGACATGACATCCACCACCGGCACGGCGCTCGAAATTCGCGTGATTCGCGATGTGGCCGAGGCGCGCGCGCTCCTCGCCCGGCGCCGTGGCTTCGAGGAGCCACAACTCTCCGAGCGGGCGCGTGAGGGCATTCGCCGCGTCTTCGGTCAGGATCTGACGGCCGAGCAGGTCGTCGATCGCATCCTCCGCGACGTGCGCACGGAGGGTGACCAGGCGGTCCGCCGCTACACGGAGCAAATCGACGGCGCCGCTCCCGAATCGCTGGAGGTGCCGCGGGGGGAGTGGGATCGAGCGCTCGCTTCCCTCTCCGCAGAGCTGCAAACCGCGCTCAAGACGGCAGCTGACCAGATCGCGGAGTTTCATCGCCGCCAGCTGCGGACCTCGTGGATCGATTTCTCGCCAGAGGGTGCGCTTGGACAGCTCGTGCTGCCGCTGGAGCGGATCGGCGTGTACGCGCCAGGCGGCACCGCCGTCTACCCGTCGTCGCTCTTGATGACGGCGGTCCCGGCCCGTGTCGCTGGCGTTGAGGAGATCATCGTCTGCTCGCCACCGCACAACGGGCAGGTTTCGCCGTTGATCCTCGCCGCGGCCGCGGTCGCCGGCGTAGACCGGGTATTCCAGGTCGGCGGCGCACAGGCGATCGCCGCGATGGCGTACGGGACCGAGACAATCCCGCACGTCGACAAGATCTTTGGCCCCGGCAATATCTTCGTCGTGCTCGCCAAGCAGCGCGTCTATGGCGCCGTCGCCATTGACCAGCTACCCGGCCCGACCGAGACGCTCCTAATCGCCGATGACAGCGCGGACCCAGAACTCGTCGCCGCTGATCTGCTGGCTCAGGCAGAGCACGATCCGATGGCCAGCGCGATCCTGATCACGACGAGCGAGCGGTTGACCGTCGAGGTCGAGCAGGAGCTGCGCGCGCAGATTGCCGAGCTGGAGCGCGGCGAGATCGCGGCCGCGTCGCTCGCCGCAAACGGGCTGATCGCGCTCGTGCCCGATGTCGATACCGCCGTACAGCTCGCGAATGCTTACGCGCCAGAGCACCTTTGCTTGCTGCTCCGCGATCCGTGGAGCGCCATTCCGCTGGTCCGGCACGCTGGCGGCATCTTCGTCGGCGAGCATAGCCCCGAAGCGCTCGGGGATTACACTGCCGGTCCAAGCCACGTGATGCCAACCGGCGGCACGGCGCGCTTCTTCTCCCCGATTCACGTCGGGGACTTCACAAAGGTGATCAGCGTCGCGGCGGCGAACCAGCGCGCGCTCGATCGGCTCGGCCCGGCGACCATTGCGCTCGCACGTGCCGAGGGTCTGACCGCGCACGCCAAGGCGATCGAGCGCCGCCTGGCAACCGACCGGGATTAGAAACTAACGGCTCGCCGCGGCCTGCTCCGCGCTCAGCGTCTCGATGAGCTGATCGAGCGCCTTCGGATCGTTGACCGCGATCCAGCACTCGCTCGGAATCATCGAGGCGTAGAGCTTGCCCTGCGCGGCCAACTCGGGGAAGAGCACGCCCTCGAAATCCGACTTCTTCGTCAGGCTGAAAAGCCGCGTGAACGCTTCATAGGCGGCGGGATCGAAGACGGTCACCCCGATATGCGCCGGGATGGGCACTACCGGATAGGCGCGGACCTCAACGATCTCGCCGTCCTCGACACGCAGGCCCGTGTAGGCGTACTTCGAGCCGTCCACGACGACGGCGGTCGCCACCTTACCCTGCCGCACCCCAGCCAGGTGGTCGGCAACGATGTCGTGCGGGAAGTTGCCGGGATAATTGACGATCTGGTCGTCCGGGTTGTGGACGATCAGGTTCCAATCGCGCGGAATTGAGCCATTCTCCAGCGCGTTCCGGATCGCGCCGCCCCGCCCCACCGGGATTTCCGGATCGTAGGAGTACGTCACGCGCACGCCGAGATGGCTGCCGTCGCCGAGCGCTTGCTCGACGGAGTTGGCTTGGTGGAACACGAGCGCGACGAAATTGCGGAACCCGGCATCGCGATACATCTTGATCGTGCGCTCGATCATCGTGTCGCCGCCGGGCAGGGTCAGCGCCGCCTTATGGACCCCTTTCGGCTCGGTGACCGCCTGCAACCGCGACCCCTGGCCGCCTGCCGCCAAGGCAACGACGCACCGGGAAGCGAACTCCTCCAGCTCTCCCGGAGTTAGTTCTGCCCGTTGCCCCGGCCGGCACAGCGATTGCCGGAGCGCAGCCAACGCGTCATCCATTGGTGCTTCCTCCCCGGTCCAGCGCGGCCGCCCGGCACGAATGCCATGGGCGCGCGCTGTGATGTGCCTCCATTGAAGGTAACCCTATCGTAGCAGGTTCACGGCCGGCTGGCGCAGTCACTTATCGCTGACCTAATTGGCGGAGTGCGGCCACCACCCGCTCCTCGACCGGCGCATCTGGGCTGACGTCAATACGCGCCGCTGCCGCCTGCGCCTCCGCCTGCGTGTAACCCAACGCCCGCAACGCCTCGATCACCTCGGCATCCACCGGCTGTGCTGACGCCGCCGTGGCCGGCAAGCCTGTCGCGGGCAGCTTGCCGCGTAGCTCCACGATCAAGCGCGCCGCGGTCTTCTTGCCCACGCCCGGGACAGTCGCCAGCAGATCGGCATTACCCGCCTCGATCGCCGCCAGCAGCGCATCGACGCGAAACCGCGACAGGATCGCGCAGGCAAGTCGCGGCCCGACGCCGGTCACGCCGATCAAGACTTCGAACAGGCGAAGCTCCTCGGCTGTCGCAAAGCCATAGAGCGTGATTTGGTCTTCCCGGACGAAGAGATGCGTCTGCAAGCGCACTTCATCGCCGATCTCGCCGACCGACTCCAGCGTGTTCGCACTCGTGCCGATGCGCAGGATCACGCCGCCGACGTCAATCAGCACGGCGTCGGCGAGCTTCGCGTCGAGCCGTCCCCGCACCCCGGCAATCACGGTGTTTCATCCACCGGCGCGAGGCCGTAGACGCGCCGCGCCGTCTCCCCGAGCACCAGCCGTTCCTCCTCGGGATCGCGCCATGGCGTCTGCTGGACACGGCGCAGGAAGCGATCCTGGCGGAGAATCGGATAATCGCTTGCGAACATGACGCGCTCTGGTCCGACGAGATCGAGCACTATCCGGAAGATTTCGAAGCGATAGAGATAGGTCGACGCGGCACTATCGTACACGACGCGCGCTGCCGCTTGGCGCACTTCCGGCATTAGCTCGTAGAACGGCAGCCCGCCGCCCCAGTGCGCGGCCACGACTCTCAGCTCGGGAAAAGCCTCCAGAAATGCCAGCAGGCGATCCGGCGTCGCTGTTCCCTTGCCGGGATAGGTGTGGCCGACTGGCTCCGTCGCGTGAAGCATGAGTGGCCGGTCCGCGGCGAGACAAGCTTCGACAGTCGGGCGCAGCGGAGCAGGTTCCCGAAGATCGAAGCCCTGGGCATCGGCGTTCAGCTCGCCCAAGCCGCACGCGCCGAGCGCGAAGGCTCGCTCTGCCTCCCGTGCCGCTTGCTCGCCAGACAGTGGCGACACCGTGGCGAGCCACGCGAGCCGGCCTCCACTGGCCGCGCACGCCTCGGCCATGTAGTCGTTGTGCTCTCGGCAGATGCCCGGGTCACGCCATGGGAAGCCGCAGACGACCGCCTGGGCGATGCCGGCCGCGTCCATGCTGGCAAGTAGCTCGTCCGCGGTGATCAGCAGTGCCTTCGGGTTGGCGTAGAGGTGCTCGAACCAGAGATCGCGCCCGAAGAACCCTTCCCGGCCCTGTACGACCTCGGGAGCAAAGACGTGCGTGTGGGCATCGACGACCGCTACGGGAGAATCGCCAGATGCCTGGGGAAGCTGCTCGGTCACAGCGCGAAGAAGAAGACTGCCGCCAAGATGAGGATCAAGATCACCGCCGCGATTGCCGGCAGGAGGAAGGAGGTACGGCCAGTGCCCGCGGTTTCGAGCACGGCCGGCTTCTCCCGCGTCGGCAGCGCCGCGAGCACAATCGCGCTGACGTTATCGCTCGCGTTCCGCGAGACGGCCAGGTCTACCAGCCGCTGCGCCGCATCCTCTGGCGCGCCCTCGGTCAGCGCGCGCAACATCTCGTCGTCGGGAACGACGTCGTAAAGGCCGTCGCTGCACAGCAGCAAGCGATCCTCTGGCAGCAGCGTGATCTCGAAGATGTCGGGGAGCTTCGACTCCACCTTGGGGCGATGGCCCAAGGCGTGGGTCAGGACGTTGCGATGCGGGCTCTCTCGCGCCTCTTGCTCAGTCATCGAGCCGCGAGCGACCTGCTCCGCGACGATCGTGTGATCCTTCGTGATCTGCGTCAGGCGGTTGGCGCGAGCGAGATAGGCACGGCTATCGCCGATGCTGGCGATCGTCACGTACTTGCCGTGGGTGACGACCGCGACGAGGGTCGTCCCCATCATCGCGTCTTGGCCGGTGCCGAGTCCGTTCTCGTAAATCTTCTCGTTGGCCCGGCGAAACGCCTGCTTGAGCAGCAGCGCCGGATCAGCTCCCGGATCTTCCGCGAACATCTCGCGCAGGGTGTCGATCGCCATTTTCGCGGCGACTTCCCCGCGTTGATACCCGCCCATGCCGTCGGCGACCGCCAGCAGATGCCCACCCTCGGTGGCCGCCTCGCCAACGCCGACTGGCGGCACCTCGGCCACACAGATGGCATCCTCGTTCTCGCTCCGGCCGCCGACATGCGTGGCCGACGCCACGACCGTCCGCAGAGTCGTCTCAGCTGTTTGGGCAGGAAGTACGTCTGTCACGGAAGACTCAACCGCTCTCCGGTTTCAGGAGCACACAACGACGCGCCGCCAGTCTCACCGGGCCGGGATGATAGCATGGGCCAGCAGATCGCGGAAAGTGCGCCACTCCCGAGCATTCCGCCAACCCTCTCTAGCCCCGCTTGACAATGCCCGGCAGCCGCTGCTAGAGTCGCGGCCAACAAAATCATGTGAACGGCTGTGAACGGAACTAGTACGCGCCGGAACACACGGCCAAGCGAGCCGGGGATGGTGCAAGCCCGGCGCCGAGGTGGGCGCGGAATGGATCCGGGAGCCGCGGCCCGAACGGTAGCGATCACCGCTACCCAGTAGACGTCGCCGGGGACTCCCCCGTTATCAGGAGCGGCGTATCGGCAAGACACCTGCCCGTACGCACGGAGCGGGAGCCGTCCTTTTCGGCTCCAATTAGGGTGGCACCGCGGATGTGCATTGCGCACCTCCGTCCCTTGGTTGGGACGGGGGTTTTTTGTTTGGCGCGGCAACTATCCGCGGAGCCGCGGGGAGATCACGACCATGACTCAGGTCGCCACAACACATCAGCGCCGCCCTCGAACGCGGGGCGAGCTCACGCCCTCTCTCGATGAGTTGCGCGAATGGCTCGACAGTCTCTCCGAGCGGCCGCGCACCGTGCCGATCTACCGGGAGATCATGGCCGACGTCGAGACGCCCACGTCGGCGTTTCTCAAGATTCGGAACGGCGGCTCGGCCTTTCTCCTGGAAAGCGTCGAGGGCGGTGAGCGAATCGCCCGCTACTCGTTCATCGGCTCCGATCCGCTGCTCGACATCACATTCGCCGATGGCACGGCGACGATCGCCGACGGTTTGCAGGTCCGGACTGAGCACTACGACGATCCGCTCCGGTTGCTCGAAAGCCTACTCGCCCGCTTCCGAAGCGCATCGGTCAGCGACTTGCCCCTGCCGCGCTTCCTCGGCGGCGCCGTCGGCTATCTCTCGTACGAAGCGGTGCGCGCGTTTGAGCCTCGCGTCGGCGTTGCGCCTGGTCCCGGCCTCGGTCTGCCAGACGGCCGCTTCATGGTGGTCGACTCGCTGATCGTCTTCGACAACCTGGAGCGCACGATCAAGGCCGTCAGCCATCTCCATCTCGATGACGACACGACGCTGGAACAGGCGTACGCGGCAGCCGCGAAGAAGGTCGAGGATCTCCTGGAGCGCCTGCGCGCGCCGCTGCCGGCGATGCCGATGGGCGGCCCACCGAGCGACACGCCAGCCGCCGACCGGTGCCGCGTCAACACAACGCCAGAGCGCTATCGCCGGATCGTGGAGCGGGCCAAGGAGTACATCGCGGCCGGCGACATCTTCCAAGTGGTGCTCTCGCAGCGCGTCGACCTGCCGACGCCGGCGCACCCGTTCACGATCTACCGCGCGCTGCGAACCGTCAATCCGTCGCCGTACATGTTCTATCTCGACTTCGGCGATCACCAGCTCGTCGGCGCATCGCCTGAGCTGCTCGTCCGCCTCGAAGACGGCATCGTGACGAACCACCCGATCGCCGGCACCCGCCCTCGCGGGCGCACGCCAGCGGAGGACGCCGCGCTCGCGGAAGAGTTGGCTGCCGACGAGAAGGAGCGCGCGGAGCACGTCATGCTCGTCGATCTCGGGCGGAACGACGTCGGCCGCGTCGCCAAGCCGGGCACGGTTCGCGTCTCCCGCTTCATGGGCATCGACCGGTACTCGCACGTGATGCACCTCGTCAGCAGCGTCGAGGGCGAGCTGCGCGATGAACTCTCCGCGCTCGATGCGCTGCGGGCATGCTTCCCGGCGGGCACTGTCTCCGGCGCGCCAAAGGTTCGGGCGATGGAGATCATCGCCGAATTGGAAGTCGACAGGCGCGGCCCCTACTCCGGCGCCGTCGGCTACATCGACTTCTCCGGCGGCATGGACACCTGCATCGCCCTACGAACGCTCGTCGTCAAGGACGGTGTTGCCTCGATGCAGGCCGGAGGCGGTGTCGTCGCCGACTCGACGCCAGACGGCGAGTACGCCGAGAGCTACCACAAGATGCGTGCTCTCCTGCGCGCAATTGAGCTTGCTGAGGAGATCGAAGCCAGGGAGCACGATCGACGCCCGGCTCTCGCCGGCGCGAATGGAATGGAGGCGGCGCGATGATTCTGCTGCTCGATAACTACGATTCGTTCACGTACAACCTCTTCCAGTATCTCTCCGAGCTCGGCGCGGAAGTCGTCGTCGCCCGCAACGACCAGATCACGCTCGATGAGATCGAGGCGATGGCGCCGGACCGGATCGTCATCTCTCCCGGACCATGCACCCCGGCCGAGGCCGGAATCTCCGTGCCGCTCATCCGCCGGTTCGCCGGCCGTGTTCCGATCCTCGGCGTCTGCCTGGGCCACCAGGCCATCGGCGCTGCCTTCGGCGGGCGAGTCGTGCGCGCGCCAGTCACGATGCATGGCAAGACCTCGGAGATTTGGCACCGAGGCGACGGTATCTTCCGCGGGTTGCCCAATCCGTTCGTCGCGACGCGCTACCACTCGCTGATCGTCGAGCGGGAATCGTTGCCGCCGTCGCTGGAGATTACGGCGGAGACCGAGGACGGCATCATCATGGGCATCCGCCACCGGGAGCTCGACGTCGAAGGCGTGCAATTCCATCCCGAATCGATCCTGACGCCAGCTGGCAAGGATCTGCTCGCGAACTTCCTCGGCCAGCGGCTCGCCGCCGCCGAGACCGCTGCCGAGCCCGTCGCCATTGGCTACTGAGGCAGGGCATGAGCCGGTAGCGTTCAGCCCCTGGGGAGGACAGAGTCATGGCAGAGCAGGCCACCTACGATATCCGAGAGGCGATTCAAGCCGTTGTCGAGGGCAAGGAGCTCACGATCGAGCAGGCGTCCGCGGCGATGGACGCGATCATGACCGGGCAGGCAACCGGCTCTCAGATCGGCGCGCTCCTCACCGCGTTGCGCATGCGCGGTGAGACGGTAGGAGAGATCGCCGGTTTCGCGTCCACGATGCGCCGTCACGCGCTGCAGGTGACGCTGCCGAGTGACGATACCCCAGTTGTCGACACCTGCGGAACGGGCGGCGACGGCGCTGGCACATTCAACGTCTCGACCACGGCGGCCTTCGTGATCGCCGGAGCAGGCGTCCGCGTCGCCAAGCATGGCAACCGCTCGATCACCTCTCGTTGCGGCTCCGCCGATCTCCTCGAAGGACTTGGCGTACGGATCGACCTCACGCCGGAGCAGGTCGCCACCTGTATCGAGGCCGCCGGGATCGGCTTCATGTTCGCGCCATCCTTCCACCCGGGCTTCAAGCACGCCGGCCCGACCCGCCGCGAGATCGGAATTCGCACCATCTTCAACGTGCTCGGTCCGCTCACCAATCCGGCTGGCGTGCGCCGCCAGATCATCGGCGTCGGGCATCCAGCCATTGCGCGCAAACTCGCAGAGGCGCAGGCACTCCTCGACGCCGACCACGTCCTGGTCGTCCACTCGGAAGGAACGGACGAGATCGGGATCGCCGGCACGACGACGATCACCGAGTTCGATCGACGGGTCGGCGAGGTGCGCACGTATGAAGTCGGTCCGGAGACGTTCGGGTTGGAGCGCGCGCCACTCGAGCGCATCTGCGGCGGCACGGTCGAGCAGAATGTCGCGATCACCCGCGCCGTTCTCGGTGGAGAGCCCGGCCCATACCGCGACGTGACGGTCCTAAATGCCGGTGCAGGACTCTACGTCGCGAACGCTGCCTCATCAATCGAAGAAGGTATCGCCATGGCGGCGGAGTCGATCGATTCCGGCCGAGCGCTCGCCGCGCTTCAAAACCTAGTGACCGTCAGCAACCGGCTGGAGAGTGAGGCGGCATGACCGACGTCATCGCGACTGGCACGATTCTCGACCGCATCCTGGAGCGCACGGCCGCAGAGGTCGCCGCTCGCAAGGAACGGGTTCCCGTGGCGACGCTGGAGCGCCGCGCGGCGGAACGACCGGCTCCTATCGGCTTCGCCCCCGCGCTCAGCCGGCATCGGCTCGCCGTGATTGCCGAGGTCAAGCGCGCCTCACCCTCGCGGGGCCGCTTCCCGGTCGAGATCGATCCGGCAGCGCTCGCCGCCGAGTACGTGAACGGCGGTGCGGCAGCGATCTCGGTTCTCACTGACGAGCCGTTCTTTCAGGGTTCCTTGGCCGATCTCGACGCAGCGGCGATTGTGTCCCACGCCGCCAGCGAGCCCGTACCCGTTCTTCGCAAGGACTTCGTCATTGACGAGTATCAGGTCGTGGAAGCGCTCGCCCACGGCGCCGATGCCGTCTTGCTGATCGTCGCCGCTTTGGAGCAGTCGGCATTGACACGCCTGCTCGCCGCCGCGCGCGCGTGCGGACTTGGCGCACTCGTCGAAGCGCACGATGAGCTCGAGGTGCGGCGCGCTCTCGATGCCGGCGCCGACGTCATCGGGATCAACAACCGCGATCTCCGGACGTTTCATGTCGATCTCGCCACGACGGAACGCCTCGCGTCCCTCGTGCCGGCGGATCGCATTCTCGTCTCGGAGAGCGGCATCGCGACCGGAGACGATGTCCAGCGGCTCGCCAAGTGCGGCGTGCGGGCCATTCTCGTCGGGGAATCGCTCGTCGTCGCTCCAGACCGAGCAGCCGCTATCCGTGCCTTTACCGGAGCCGTGGCATGACGCTCATTCCGCCCGGAGCGGTCAAGATCTGCGGCCTGCGCGAGCCAATCCACGCGGAGGCGGCCGCTCGGAGTGGAGCCGACCTCCTTGGGTTCATCTTCGCACCCTCGAGGCGTCAGATCACGCCCGATCAGGCAGCCGAGTGCATCGCGGCCGCGCGGCAAGCAGCCGGGCGGCCAATCCTCACGGTCGGCGTATTCGTCGATGCGCCGGTCGAGACAATGAACCAAGCCGCGGAGGTGGCAGGACTCGATCTGCTCCAACTTCACGGCGACGAGCCGCCGGACATCCTGCCAGATCTATCGCGACTGGTCATCAAAGCGTTCCGCCCCGCCCCCGGCACCTCGATCGATGACCTCCGCTCCACCCTCGATAGGTACCTCCAATCCGACCGCTCTCCGGTCGCGTTTCTGATCGATGGCTACCACCCCACGCTGCATGGCGGCGGTGGCGTTCGCGCCGACTGGACACTCGCATCGGAGATCGCTTC
Source organism: uncultured Chloroflexota bacterium (assembly GCA_937901745.1). Classification (GTDB taxonomy): domain Bacteria; phylum Chloroflexota; class Chloroflexia; order Thermomicrobiales; family UBA6265; genus CALGSZ01. Next base: position 20,159 of record CALGSZ010000055.1, read on the forward strand.
GCGGTACGACGTCATCCTCGCCGGGGGCCTTGACCCCGACAACGTCGCCGAGGCAATCCAGACCGTCGCACCGAGAGGCGTCGACGTCTCGAGCGGCGTGGAGCGCGAAGGGCGCAAAGAGCCTGGCCTCATCGCGCGCTTCATTACGGCCGCCAAAGCCGCCTTCGCGGAGCGCGACGCACTGACCGCCGACCGTTAGGCCGCGGCCATTCGCAGAATTCGGCGGAGCCACGCCGTTTCGTCGCCGATGATTTCCTGCGCGATCTGCTTGTCGCGCGGTGGGAGTGCGCGGGCGACGCGATAGATGCCGGACTCCCGCGTCAGATAGCCGTAATCGACCAGCTCTCGCCGGAGCGTCGCGACATGCTCATGCGCCCGGCGCAGGATTTCGTTGACCTCGCGTTCCCGATAGCTGCGGTTGGGGTCGAACCAGGTCACGAGGTGCTGCAGGACGATGACTCGCTTCTTTCGTTGCGCGGGGATCTGCTTCAGCCGGTCGCCGTCGAAGAAGTTGCGAAGCACCTCGGCTCGCTCCTTCTCCACACCAGAGTCGTCCGCGGCGTGGCTCATCGACGCGGGCTCGGAGCCCGGCCCCAATGCGTGCCCCGCGGATTGCCGAGCAAGGGACGTGAGCTGTCGTTCGTCGAGGGCACAGACGCGACTCTGCCCCCTGCGCTGGACAGACACGAGGCGCGCCGCATGGACGTTGCTCGTGTCAAGACCTTGGCCAAGCGCCGCACAGGCCAGCGGGTCCGAAGAGGCGTGCAGGCTTAGGCGCTCTTCAGCTTTGCGTCATACTTTGCTTGAGCGGAGAGACTTGGCGGTCTAGGCCGAGCGCCGTTGCCGGGCAGCCTCGAAGAGCATGACAGCACCAGCGACCGCCGCGTTGAGAGATTCGACACCCGCTGCGAGAGGGATACGCGCGCGAGCCGTGGCAGCGGCGCGTCCCCACTGAGACGGCCCGTGCGCTTCCGAGCCGATGATGACCGCCGACGGCTCCGTCCAATCGACCTGGTCGTAGACGACTTCTCCGTCAGCGTCGGCGACTACTCGGTTCACACAGGCAGCGAGCAACTCCTCGACCTCCGGATCGGACTGCCACCGGAGCGGAATGCGGAAATGGGCACCCATCGCCGCCCGCACCACCTTTGAGTTGTACGGATCAACGGTGCCGTCAGTCAGCACGATGGCGCTGGCCCCTGCGCCGGCCGCCGACCGCAGCAACGTGCCGAGGTTGCCCGGATCCTGCAATCGGTCAATGACCAGCACCAGCGGAACAGCTGTCTCTTGAATGGGAAGCTCGGGGAACGGAAAGACGGCCAAAATCCCTTGCGGCGTCACCGTCTGGGCCAATCGATCGAAGAGGGCAGCGGTGACGATGCGGAAAGGGAGATCCTTCGGTAGCCGGGCGGCCGCGTCCTGCTCCTCGCCGGCTCGCACGAGGACGAGGCGAGGCCGGGCGCCGGTCGAGAGCGCGTCGGCGACAGCGCGATAGCCTTCAACAACAAATGCTCGCTCCGACCACCGCGTCTCGCGATTTCGGAGCGAGCGAACGAACTTGACGATTCGATTGTCGGGGCTGCGTATGATGCCGTCCGCCCCGGCGGGGGACAGCGGATCGCCCACGTTCGGTCTTACGACTTCGTGGCGTGGCGCTTGGCGATCTCGGCGATGGCGGCAAACGCCTGGGCGTCGCGCACTGCCAGATCAGCCAGCATCTTGCGGTCGATCTCCACGCCAGCCAGCCGCAGTCCCTGGATGAAACGGCTGTACGGCAGGCCGTTCATGCGAGCGGCTGCGTTGATCCGGACGATCCAGAGGCGCCGGAAGTCGCGCTTCCGTGCCCGCCGGTCACGGTACGCATACTTCAGCGCGTGCATGAGCGACTCATGCGCGCGCTTGTACAGGCGATTGTTCGTGGAGTAATGGCCCTTGACCTGGGCAAGCACCTTCTTATGCCGCCGGTGGGCTGTCACTCCTCGCTTGACGCGTGCCATAGCTGTTTTCCTCTAACTCCGCGGAACGTGCGCGACGGTTTGCAGCTTACGGGATTAGCTGCCGTAGGGCAGCATCCGCTTGACCTTGGCTTCGAAGCTCTTGTCCAGCGGCAGCATCCGGTCGAACATCCGCTTCACGCGCGGGGCCTTCTTGCGCCGGTTGTGGCTCTTCATGCCCTTGGTGCGCATGATCAGACCGGTTCCCGTAACCTTGAACCGCTTCTTCGCACCCTTATGCGTCTTCAGCTTCTGCTTCTTCACGGCGATGTGCACCTTCCCGTTCTTGCGCGCTCTGCTTTTGCTTGAGCGGCCCTAAGACCATCGTCATAGTCCGGCCTTCCAGGCGCGGCTGCTGTTCGACCGTTCCGTGGCTGCGCAGCATCTCTGCCATCTGGTCGAGCAGCCCTTTGCCGATGTCCGGGTGCGCCATCTCACGCCCCCGGAACAGCACTGTCACCTTGACCTTGTCGCCCGAGTCGAGGAACTTGGCCGCTTGCCGCGCCTTCGTCTCCAGGTCATGGACGTCGATCTTCGGCCGGATGCGGACTTCCTTCAGCTCGATGACATGCTGGTGGCGACGCGACTCGCGCTCTTTCCGGCTCTGGTCGTACCGAAACTTGCCGTAGTCCATGATCCGGCAGACCGGCGGCACGGCATTGGGCGCGACCTCGACCAGATCGAGTCCCCGCTCACGGGCCATCTCAAGCGCCTGCCGCGTCGGGACGATACCGATCTGCCGGCCTTCCTCATCGATGAGCCGAACCTCGCGGATCCGGATCCGTTCGTTTACGCGAGTCTGTACTGGTCTGGTAATGGCATTCCTCCTAACGATCTCTTGGCTGCATCATTGCGTAAAACAGAGCAACGCCGACGCCAATGGCCGGCGCGCAACTCTCGCAACAATGCCGCCGGATTCTAGCACGCCCGTTCAATCGTGGTCAATTCACGCCGCCACCGCCCGGATCGGCTTTTCACGGAGCCGCTTGGGCGTCGGCCTGCAGCACCGACCGGGCCGCTTGCTCATCCTTGCCGAGCTGCTCGATGAGCTCATCCAGGCTCGCGAACTTCTGGTCCCCTCGCAGCCGCTCGATCACCTCAACATGAATCGTCTGGCCGTAGAGATCACCGTCGAAGTCGAAAATGTGCGTTTCGACCTGGCGAGCGCCGCTATCAACGGTCGGACGGGTCCCGACGTACGTCATGCTCGGTCGCGCGCCAGGGGCGCCGGGCAGATAGGCGTAGGACGCGTAGATGCCGTCGGCCAGCGGCACGAGATCGTTCGGCGGCAGGAAATTGGCCGTCGGGTAGCCAATCGCGCGACCCAAATGCGCGCCGTGGATCACCTCACCGTGGACGCGGAACGGCCGGCCGAGCAATCGGCGGGCGCGAGCGACATCCCCTTCCATGATCGCCGCCCGGATCGCGCTGCTGCTGATTACTTGCTCCCCATTCGTCAGCCGCGGCACGGCGGTCACCTTGAATCCGAGCTCCTCGCCGATCTCCCGCAACCGGTTTACGTCGCCAGCCCGGTCTTTGCCAAGCGCGAAAGCCTCACCGACCCAGAGCTCGACGAGCCCGATGCGCGCCACGCGGGCCATGAACTCCTCGGGCGTCTGGCGCGAGAACGGGATCGTGAATTCGAGCGAGACAATCTCGTCGACGCCGCTCCGCCCCAATTGCTCCAGTTTTTCCTCTGCCGAGCAGATGCGACCGGGGAATTTGTCTGGGCGCAACACAGCGGCCGGGACGGGATCGAAGGTGAGCACGAGCGCCGGCAGACCGAGCTCGCGCGCTTGCGTGACGGTCCGCTCGAGCAGCGATTGGTGGCCGCGGTGAACGCCGTCGAACGTTCCGATGCTCACCACGCGGAGGCGAGACGGCACCTGCTCGAGCTCGGTATAGAGAACGGGCGCCGTCGTCATGCCGCTACTCCGACTACTTTGAGCGGTTGCCAGCCGCCGCGCTTCGCATCGAATCGCCCGATCCCCAACCACTCACCGTCCATTGCGAAGACTCGCACCGGTCCGACATCTTCACCCGGTCCGTGGATGCGCTGCCCCTGGCGCCACATGCGTGCTCGCTCCGCATCCAGCAGGATGGCAGGACGATCGCCGACCGCGGCATCCGGATGGAGCGCAAGGATAGGCCACATCTCCGGCAGGTCATCGCGGCTGATGGCGGTCAATTCGGCCAGCGTCCACGCGTCCTCGAGCGTGAACGGTCCGGTCCGCAAGCGCACGAGATTCGAGAGATGGGCGCCGGTTCCGAGCTTGGCTCCGAGATCGTGAGCCAGCGACCGTATGTAGGTCCCTTTCGAGCAGTCGACGCAAACCGTCGCGGTCGTCCCGTCCCAATTCAGCAAGTGAAGCTCGTGGATCGTGACGCGCCGCGCCGGACGCTTCCGCTCCTCACCCGCGCGCGCCAGCTCGTAAAGCCGCCGCCCTTCGACCTTGACGGCCGAGTACATGGGCGGCACTTGCTCGATCGTGCCGCGAAACTCAGCTAGGGCTTGCTCGATGGCTTCCCGCGTGACCGGCGTGCGATCGACCCGCACGACACGCCCCTCGCCGTCGTAGGTATCTGTCTCGACTCCGATTGTGATCTCTGCCACGTACGTCTTCGACGCCTCGGAGAGATACTCGAGCACCTTGGTCGCGTCGCCCACCGCGACCGGCAATACGCCCGTCGCGGCCGGGTCGAGCGTCCCGGCGTGACCGATGTGCCGCTCACCGAGCCAGCCACGCAGGCGCGCTACCACGTCGTGACTCGTCCACCCGGCCGGTTTATCGATGACCAGCACGCCGTGGTAGCGGCCGTCACGACGCGAGCGGCTCACTCCCGCGTCCTTTCCACCCATGACAGATCGGCGAGTCGCGCAACCTCTTCGAGAAATGCTTGCTTGGCTTCCTCACCGCCGGTGATCTGGCAGCCTGCCGCCCGCGGATGGCCCCCGCCGCCGAACTCGGACGCGATCGCCGCGAGATCGACATCGGCGTGGAGCGTCCGCATGCTCGCCCGCCACCCGTTCTCGCCCGCGTAGAGAATAGCGGCCGCACGAGACCCTTCCGTGCCTGCCAGGAAGTTGACGATCCCCTCCGCCTCCGACGGCTTGGCGTTGCATTCGGCGAGTATCTCCGGCGTCACTTCGGTCCAGATCAGCGAGCCGGTCCACCGCGTATTGCGCAGCACACGTTCCCAAAGGCAGACCGTTGATTGCGGCTTCAGCCGGAAGAGATAGTCGGTGATCAGCGCCGGGTTCGCGCCCGCGTCGACGAGATCGGCTGCGGTGCGCATCGTGCGGGAGGTTGTCGCCTCGGTACGAAGACCGAGCGTGTCGCCGTAGATGCCGGTCAGCAGGCACTCGGCGATCTTCATCGTCATCGGCACGCGCCAAAGCTTGAGCAGCTCGGCGACTAGCTCGGCGGTCGAGGCAGCATCCGGCTCCACGATGTTGACGGTCCCGAAGTGCTGATTCGTGACGTGGTGATCGATATTGAGGATGGGCACCACGCCACTCACCCGCGAGGGATCGTCCTGGTAGAAGGTGCCGAGACGCTTCTGGTCCGCGCAATCGACGAGGCAGAGCAAGTCGTACTCCGGCAGGGGATCTCGGCCGTAGATGAGCACGCGATCCATCCCCGGCAAGAACTCCAGATTGTGCGGCAGCTGACCGTCGCTGATAAGCACAGCTCCGTTGCACCCCAGCCAGTCGAGCGCATGCAAGAGCGCCAATGGCGAGGCGAGGCCATCGGCATCCACGTTCTGGTGCGTCGGCATGAGGACAAAGGAAGATTGGCGCAGCAAGTCGAGCGCAGCCTGTGCCTGCGCCGGATCAATCGCCCACGCCTGCGACGTCATCGCGAGGCGTCCTCCACCGGCGGTTGGGTCACTTTCCGCCGTGCTTCTTCCTCTTTCAATGATTGCAGCGTTCGCGCGATTTGGTCAGCATGCTCCATCGAGCGATCGTCCCGAAACTCCAACTCCGGGATCTGCCGCATATGGAGACGCGGCTTCAGCTGGCGACGGATGAATCCCGCCGCCGATCGCAAGGCCGTCAGTGTGGCCTCCCGCTCCTCGTCAGTCCCGAGGACGCTGACGTAGACCCTGGCGCTCCGCAGGTCGGTCGGTACATCCACATGGGTAATGCTAAAGAAGCCGATTCGGGGATCTTTCACCTCCGTTCGGATGATATCCGTCAGCTCCTCCCGCAAGAATTCGCCGACCTGTCGCGTTCTGCGACTCATCGCATCTCTCCGTTAGGAGTCAGGGAGGGGGACCGGAGCGGGACGGGCCGCAGGAGAGGGTCGTTGAACCCACCTGCCTGGGGCCCAGTCCGTCGCCCGTACCTCCCTATTTCCGCGCGATCTCTTCCCGGTGATAGAACTCCATCTGGTCACCGATCTGGAGATCGTTGAATCCATCGAGACCGAGGCCGCACTCGTAGCCGGCCGCCACCTCGCGCACGTCCTCCTTGAACCGCTTGAGCGACCGGATAGGCCCTTCGTAGACGACCGTCCCTCCGCGCAAGACACGTGCCGTCGAGTTGCGCGTCACCTTGCCGTCGAGCACATAGAGCCCGGCAACGACATCGCCGCTCGGCAGGCGGAAGGTCTCGCGGACCTCCGCGTAGCCATCGGTGACGTCACGGAACTCCGGAGCGAGGAGACCGCGCATCGCGGCTTTGACCTCGTCGATGAGGGTGTAAATGATGTTGTAGTAGCGGATGTCGACACCGGACGCATCGGCGGCGCGCTTCGCGGCGACGTCCGGCCGCACGTTGAAGCCGATGATGATCGCCCGCGTCGCAACCGCGAGGCTGACATCCGACTCGGTGATCGCCCCTGTCCCGCCGTAGACGATGCTCACGTTGACGGGCGCATCGTCCTCGTTGAGCTTCAGCAGCGCGGCCTGGATCGCCTCCAGCGATCCTTGCACGTCCGCCTTCAGGATCACCCGCAGCTCGGCGGTGCCGCCCGCGCGAACCTGCCCGGCGACATCGGTGAGCTTGACCGACGCCTGACCGAGAAGCGATTCGACGCGTCGCTGCGCGGCACGCTGCTCCGCCAGCTGGCGAGCGGTTCGCTCATCTTCAAAGACCTGCACCAAGTCGCCAGCCTGCGGCACCTCAGGCAGACCCAGGATCTCGACCGGGGTGCTCGGCTCCGCCCGGCGGACACGCTTGCCGCGGTCGTCGAACATCGCCTTGATCCGGCCCCACGTCGCGCCGGCCACGATGATGTCGCGCATATTCAGGGTGCCGCTCTGGACCAGCACCGTCGCGACCGGACCGCGACTCGGATCGACCTTCGCCTCGATGACGACGCCGGTCGCGAGCTTGTGCGGATTCGCCTTGAGCTCGTGGAGGTCGGCGACAAGGAGGATCACTTCGAGGAGATCGTCCAGGCCGAGCTTCTCCCGCGCCGACACCTCGACCACCGGGACATCGCCGCCCCATTCCTCCGGAATGACGTCCAGCTCGGAGAGCTGTTGCTTGACGCGGTCCGGATTGGCGGTCGGCAGGTCGATCTTGTTGATCGCCACGATCATCGGCACGTTCGCGGCCTTGATGTGCGCGATCGCCTCCCGCGTGGTTGGCATCACGCCGTCGTCCGCGGCCACCACCAGCACGGCGATGTCCGTCACCTGGGCGCCGCGCGCGCGCATCGCGGTGAAGGCTTCGTGACCGGGCGTGTCGAGGAAGGTGATCTTCCGGCCCTGCGTCTCGACCTGATACGCGCCGATGTGCTGCGTGATGCCACCGGCCTCGCCTTCCGCCACGTTCGCCGAGCGGATGGCATCGAGGAGCTTCGTCTTGCCGTGGTCGACGTGGCCCATGATGGTGACCACCGGCGGCCGCGGCACCGCATTCGGATCAGCTTCCTCTTCTTGCTTGCGGCGAGCCAAATCAGCCGTCGCCTGCAGCGCCTCAGGAACCTCCTCGTAGGTTTCCCAATTCAGATTGGCAGCAACACGCGCGGCAGTGTCGTAGTCAATTTGCTGATTGATATTTGCCATGATGCCGAGCTTCATCAATTCCTTGATGACCTCGACACCAGAGGTATCCAATTTCTGCGCCAGCTCCGCGACGGACAGCACCGGAGGCAGCCCGACCGGCTCTCTCGCGACCGGGGCGGCGCGGCGCAACGCGACAGTCCGCGCCCCACCCGACCGGCTTGCCTTCATGCGCCGGCCACCGCCTCGACGCCTTCCTGCGCGCTCTGGCAGATCTTCGTCATAACGGTCTGTCATGCTTCACTTCCTTCCTGCGACGCCCCCTCTGGCGACGAACGAGACACCGGTGGGAGGGTCGCCGCATACGCCCGGAGACGATTGATCGTTTCCGGGTCGATCTCGACTTTGAGCGCCCGGGAGAGGGCCTGGGAGCGGAGCGCGCGCTCCCAGCACTCCGGATCGTCGCAGAGATACGCTCCGCGGCCATTCATGCGGCCGGTTGGATCGATCTCGACACGGCCTTCCGGCGTTCGCACGATCCGAGTGAGCGTCCGCTTCGCGGATCGCTCGCGACACGAGACACACATTCGCTGTGGAATGTGCTTAGGTCGCGGGCCCTTCCGGCGCCCTTGTCGCTGCGCTGTCTGAGCAGAGGACATCGCCATCTGCCTCACTCGCGCCCGCTCTTAGCTCTCGGGCGTGCCCGCCCCCGCGTGAGCGCCCGACGACGCCGGAAGCTCATCGAGCGGCAGCTCCCGCCCGGTCGCGAAGTCGTACCGGGCGCGCAACTCACGATTGTAGTAGACCTCTAGGACGTCGCCGCGCAACTCAACGTCGACGCTCATGCCAACCAGGCTAGGCGGCAGCGGGCCAAAGGTCCGCTCGCGCACCGAGATGGTGCCATCGCCACGCACCAGTCGCGGCTGGCGTCCCTGCCACGCGAACTCGTCCGGCTGCGCGGCCGCCAGCGCCTCGCGCGCCTGCCGCAACAGCTCGAAGTCCTGATCGCGCAGCGACTCCGGATCCTTGATGTCGATCCGCCAGCCCGTCAGCTTGTAGGCGAGCCGCGCGTTCTGCCCTTCCTTACCAATCGCGAGCGACATCTGATCAGTTGGCACGATGACCGTTGCGATCTTCTCCGCCTCGTTCAGATGGACGCTCGTCGGCTTGGCGGGCGAAAGCGCGTTCGCGATGAAGGTCGCCGTGTCCGGCGACCACTCGATGACGTCGATCTTCTCGCCGTACAGCTCGTTGACGATGTTCTGGATGCGGACGCCACGAATGCCGACGCACGAGCCGACAGGATCAACCTTCTCCTGCCGGGCCGCGACCGCGACCTTCGACCGCAGCCCTGGCTCGCGGGCCACCTCCATGATCTCAACCGCGCCGGAGTAGATCTCCGGCACCTCCGCCTCGAACAGGCGGCGGATCAGGTTCGGGTGGGAGCGCGACACGATCAGCTGCGGCCCGCGCTGATCCTTGTTGACCTCGAGCAGGTAGACCTTCAGGCGCTGACCAGGGCGATACCGCTCAGTCGGGACCTGCTCGCGGACCGGCATCACCGCCTCGGCCTTGCCAAGCTCGACAATGACCGCTCGGGAGTCCGCGCGCTGCACGATGCCGTTCAGCACCTCACCCTGCTTATCCGCGTACTCCTCATAAATGCTGTCACGCTCGTAGTCGCGAATCTTCTGCAGAACGACTTGCTTCGCGGTCTGCGCCGCGATGCGGCCAAAGTTCTTCGGCGTTTGCTCGATGCGGATCTGGTCTCCAATTTGCGCGTTTGGCGCGTACACGCGAGCCTCTTCCAGCGTAATTTCATTCACTGGGTCTTCGACTTCGGCCACAACGCGCTTGACGACGTAGACATGCATCGCGCCGGAGTTGAGATCAAGATCAACCTCGACCTCCTCCTCAGTGTTCGCCATCTTCTTGTAAACAGTCTTGAGGGCGTGCTCCACCGAGGACAGGACCGCTTCGCGTGGGATGCCGCGTTCAGCAGCGATCTGCAGAATCGCGGTGTGGAAGTCGCTCTTCATCCCGCGCACCTCCTTCGTAGAATTGTGATGATGCAGGAAACTCCCCCGGTGATTCGGGCTCGGGTTTCGAGATTTCGGATCACCTGCGCGAAGAACCTAGTGCCGCTCGGAACCGAACAATAAAGAACGTGGGTACAGGACCCACGTTCGCCGCGAGCACTTGGTTCCTCGCATTGATCATATCAAATTCGCCGGGTTGCGGCAAGGCAGACACGGGCAGGCACGTGCGCCCGGCTACCTGCATCCGCCAATTGGGCATCCGCGCCCGCCTAGCCGTGACCGGTCCAACCCGGTGCTATACTCCCGCTCGGGAAGCCGCCACGACCGCGCATCAGCATCGCCCGGCGGCCTGGAGGGGCTATGGATCTCGGAAGCTGGCGCACCTGGCTTCGGCCGGGGATGATGATCAAGCGCTGGGTGATCCTCTTCTCGCTCAGCGTCATCATCGTCAGCCTCGGCCTGGCGATGGGTCTGGCTTGGATCTATCGCAACTACGATTTTCCTCGGCAGACATCCGACGCCATTCGAATCCTCACGCTTCAGTTCATCCCGCATCCATACCGTGAGCTGCTCTTGGTCACGGCGGGCAGCGGGCTGCTGGCTTTCTCGTTCCTCCGATTGAGCCACTCGATCATCCAGCCGCTGATGGCCATGACCTCCGGCACGCAGCGCCTCGCCGAGATCGTTGCCGAGCATCGGTTTGGCCCAGATCGGCCAGAGCTCAACATCGTCGCAATCGGCGGCGGAACCGGCCTCTCGACCCTGCTGCGCGGCCTGAAGCTGCACGATGTCGGCATCACGGCCATCGTGACCGTCGCCGACGACGGTGGCAGCACCGGACGCATCCGGCGGGACTTCGACATCCCCGCGCCGGGCGATATCCGCAACTGCATCACCGCGCTGGCCGACAACGAGTCCCTGGTCAGCAAGCTCTTCCAATACCGCTTCGATAAGGAAGGGTCGGAGCTGGCCGGGCACTCGTTCGGCAACCTCTTCATCACAGCGCTGACCCAGGTGACCGGAAGCTTCGAGCAGGCAGTGATCGAGTCGGCGCGCGTTCTGGCCGTGCGCGGTCGCGTCCTCCCCTCGACGCTTGAAAACGTGACGCTTTGCGCCGAGCTCGTTGACGGGACGCACGTCCGCGGCGAATCGACGATCTCCCGCGACAAGCCGCCGATCAAGCGCGTCTATCTCGATCCCGAAAACCCGAACGGCTACGAGCCGGCCCTTGGAGCAATCGTCAATGCCGACTTGATCATTCTCGGTCCCGGCAGCCTCTACACGAGCGTCCTTCCGAACCTGCTGGTGTCCGGCGTCGTGGAAGCGATCCGCTGGTCGCGTGGCACGGTCGTCTACGTCTGCAACGTCGCCACGCAGCCGGGCGAGACAGACCACTTCAGCGCCCGCGATCACATCGAGACGATCGTCCAGTACCTCGGCCCGGGCGTCGTTAGCTACGCCATCGTCAACAGCAACCGAGCTTCCGCTTCCGCGATCAAGCCGGAGTGGAACATCGCCGCGGTCGTGGATGACGACCTCGAGGGGATCGAAAACGAGGTCACCATCGTCGCTCGCGACGTGGTGAACGATCGCAACCCACTTCGCCACGACCCTGAGAAACTGGCCGCTGTCCTGCTCGAGATCGCGCGGCGACCCAAGCAGCTTGGCGTGGATTATCATCCTGCCGAGATGGTCGTGGCCGGAGCTAGCCGCAACTGGTAGCGACGGCACGGGCCTTGCGCGACAGCGGAGCGGAGGCCCCGGCGGGCCAGGTGTAATCATGGAACCTGCGTAGCCCTACCTTCGGGATCGCCGCGGAACCGGGCGACCTGCGATTCCCGCATGGCTCGATCCGGTTGATCCGTCCCGCGACCACCCGAGCGGCATCGCGCAGCGCCCACGTATCTAGAGGAGGTACCTGATGCCGATTCGAGTAGGAATCAACGGCTTCGGCCGGATTGGCCGGCAAGTCCTGAAGGCGGTCAATCAAGGAGGGTTCAGCGATCTCTTTGAGATCGTCGCCGTCAACGACTTGACCGACGCCAAGACGCTCGCCCATCTCCTCAAGTACGACTCGACGTACGGCCGTTACGATGCGGACATCACCGCCGAGGACAACGCCATCATCATCAACGGCTCGCGGGTGAAGGTCTTCGCGGAGCGCGAGCCAGCCGACATCCCCTGGGGCAAGGAGGGTGTGGACGTCGTCGTCGAGTCGACCGGGCGCTTCACAAATGCCGAGAAGGCGAAGGCGCACCTCGACGCTGGCGCGAAGAAGGTCATCATCTCCGCTCCGGCCAAGGGAGAGGACATCACCATCGTCCTCGGCGTGAACGAGAGCGCCTACGACCCGGATAAGCACCACATCATCTCCAACGCCTCGTGCACGACCAACTGCCTCGCGCCCGTCGCCAAGGTCGTGCTGGAGAAGTTCGGCATCAAGCGCGGCTTGATGACGACGGTCCACTCCTACACCAACGACCAGGTGATCCTTGACGGGCCGCACCGGGACCTGCGGCGAGCTCGGTCGGCAGCGATCAACATCGTTCCGACCACGACCGGCGCCGCGCGGGCGCTCGCGCTCGTCCTGCCGGAGCTGAAGGGCAAGTTCGACGGCTTCTCGCTGCGCGTCCCCACGGCTACGGTCTCGGTCATCGACTTCGTCGCCGAGACCGAAAAGCCGGTCACGGTCGATGAGGTCAATCAGGCATTCAAGGAAGCCGCGGAGACGCCGGCGCTGCAAGGCATCCTCGGCGTCACGGACGAACCCCTGGTCTCCTCGGATCTGCGCCAGGATCCGCGCTCGGCGATCGTTGATCTGCTCTCCACCATGGTCATGGGCGAGAACATGGTCAAGGTGATCGCCTGGTACGACAACGAGTGGGGATACTCGTGCCGGGTCGCGGACGCGATCGCGCTCGTCTGCGAGGCGGGCATCCCGGGCACGGCATAACCTCGGAGTCACGAGCTCACGTTCTGGAAATTGCGGCGAGGCGGGTCGCGGCGCGCTCTGCCAGCGGGCAGGAGTCGCCACCCGACCCGCCTATGGCATGAGTGGCGGGGGAAGGACGGTATGGCTATCCGCTCGGTGAAAGATGCGGACGTCCGTGGAAAACGCGTCCTCGTGCGCGTTGATTTCAACGTGCCCCTAGAGGCAGGGAAGATCACCGATGACACGCGCATCCGTGCCTCGCTGCCGACGATTCGGGACCTTCTCGACCGGGGCGCGGCCGTCATTCTCGCCAGCCACCTCGGCCGGCCAAAGGGTAAGGTCGTCGAGGAGCTACGCCTCGCGCCAGTAGCCACCCGCCTTTCCGAGCTTCTCGGCCGGCCGGTCCGCGCCGTCACGGACGTCGTCGGGCCAGAGGCGCAGGCAGCCTGCAGTGCGATGCAGCCGGGCGACGTGGTGCTGCTGGAAAACGTGCGCTTCGAACCCGGTGAAGAGAAGAACGATCCGGAGCTTGCGCGGCGCTTCGCCGCCCTGGCTGACCTTTATGTCGATGACGCGTTCGGCAGTGCGCACCGCGCGCATGCCTCAGTCGTCGGCGTTGCCAACCACCTGCCGGCGTACGCGGGCTACCTGATGCAGACGGAGATCGAGGCACTCGACCGGTTGCTCCACAACCCGGAACGCCCGTACGTCGCAATCCTCGGCGGCGCGAAGGTGTCCGACAAGCTGGGCGTCCTCACGAATCTCCTCGACCGCGTCGACTCCATACTCGTCGGCGGCGGGATGGCCAACACCTTCCTCATGGCCGATGGCATCCCGGTCGGACGCTCGCTGGCCGAGCCAGAGCTTGTGGACCAGGCCCGGGACATCCTCAACAAGGCGCGAACCAAGGGCGTCACGTTCCTCTTGCCGACCGACGTCGTCGTGGCGGTAGATCTCGATAGTCAGGGACACATCGTCCCGATCAGCCGCATACCGCAAGACATGGCGATCTACGACATCGGCACGCAGACGGTCGAGCGGTTCGCGCCGGAGATTGCCAAGGCGCGAACGATCTTCTGGAATGGCCCGATGGGCGTCTTCGAGCGCGAGCCATTCGCGGCTGGCACGCTCGCGATTGCCAAGCTAGTCGGAGACTCCCAAGCCTACTCCGTCGTCGGCGGCGGTGACTCGATCGCCGCGATCGAGCAGGCCGGAGTCGCGGATCGGATCTCGCACGTTTCCACCGGAGGAGGAGCTTCTCTGGAATACGTCGAGGGCCGAGAGCTTCCCGGCATCGCTGTCCTGGATCAGCGCGGAGAGACGGCATGAGTCGCCGCCCGCTCATCGCTGGCAACTGGAAAATGCACACGTCGCGCGCGGAAGCCGTCGCGCTCGCCCGCGCCGTCGCCACCGATCTCCCAACCGGCGTCGAAATGCTCGTCTGCCCGCCGTTTCCATGGTTGGTTCCGGTCTCGGATGCGATCGCCGGGACAGAGCTGCAACTCGGCGCCCAGGATTGCTGGACGGAGCCGAGCGGCGCGGTGACCGGCGCCGTCTCCCCAACGATGCTCGCTGAGCTCTGCCAGTACGTCATCATTGGCCACTCCGAGCGCCGCCGGATCTTCGGAGAGACGGACGAGCTTGTGGCGCGCAAGGTCGTGGCCGCTCTCGCCGCCGGGCTCCGGCCGATCGTCTGCGTCGGCGAGAACTTGGAGGTTCGCCAGGCAGGGAACGCTGTCCCGTTGGTGCGAGAGCAGACGCGCGCCTGGGTAACCGGGCTTTCGGCGGAGCAGCTTTCCTGGTGCGTTGTGGCCTATGAGCCGGTTTGGGCGATTGGCACCGGCGTCGCGGCCAAGCCGGAAGACGCGCAGGAGATGGCGGCCGAGATTCGGCACGAAATCGGCCAAATTGCCGGTCAGGAGATCGCCGCCGCGATGAGAATCCTCTATGGCGGCAGCGTCTCGCCGGCGAACGCGGCCGCGATCCTAGAAAATGCAGACGTCGACGGTGCCCTCGTCGGTGGCGCGAGTCTGAAGGCGGAGGATTTTCTCGCGATTGCCCGGTCCGCGCCGGGAGCGGGAACGTAGCATTGAAGCCGCCAGCGCCAGAATGCTAGGCTTGCCCGAGTTGATGGAACGAATGCGCAAGTCGCGGTGAAAGGGACGTTGCCAGCGTGGATACAGCACTTCGGCTCATCATGATCATCGTTTCGGTCGTGCTGACCCTCGTCATCCTCATGCAGACGAAGGGCTCATCGTTCAGCGGCGCGTTTGGCGGCGACACGGGCTCGATCTATCGGACTCGGCGCGGCGTTGAGAAGACGCTTTTCCAGTTCACCATCATCACCGGCATCGTCTTTGTCGTCCTCGCCCTGATCAGCAGCGTCGCTCTCTAGTCGGCCAGAAACGGCGCGCTACGCCCGGTGATGCGCGTCGGTGGAGGCCCGGCCCCGTGGTGGCATCCCTGCTGGAGTAAGCGGCGACCGGCGCGCGGCCTTGCTCAAGTGCCGGTAGTGGGCGACCGCCGCAATCGCGAGGAGAATAGCGACGACGCCGATCACGGCTGCCCGCGCGACGAGGTCGCTCGGGTCGAGATTGAAGTTCGTGATCCACCAGGGCCGGCTCCGAGCGAGAATGGCCGTCACAACGCCGATC
Source organism: uncultured Chloroflexota bacterium (assembly GCA_937901745.1). Lineage (GTDB taxonomy): Bacteria > Chloroflexota > Chloroflexia > Thermomicrobiales > UBA6265 > CALGSZ01. The sequence goes on from CALGSZ010000055.1 coordinate 35,733, forward strand.
GTGCCCAAGCACGCCGCGACGATGAAGAGTAAGGTCGAGGCAAACCCAAGAATCCAGCCGGTAACGAATGATTGCAGGACGCGCATGCTTAGCTCGCTGGGCACGATGCCAACCGCTGGCGGCCATTGTGCCACGCGGCAATGGCGAGGGACGAGCATGATCGGCGCCGCCAGCGGCTGAAGCACCTGCCTCGCCCGTTGATCGGCGTGGCGCGTGAAGCCGGCGCTACACGAGGACCTAGATGGGCAATCTGCGTGAGTCGCGCATTCTCCTGGGCGTTACAGGTGGCATCGCTGCCTACAAGGCCGCCGACCTTGCCAGCAAGCTCGTTCAAGCCGGGGCGCGCGTGGACGTCATTGCTACCCGCTCCGCGCTCCGCCTCGTCGGCCCGGCCACGTTCGAAGCGCTGACGAAGCGGCCGGTCCACGTCGACGTCTTCGAATCGTGGACCGAAGACTACTTCGGCCATATCTCCCTCGGTCATGAGGCCGACGCCTTCGTCGTCGCTCCCGCGACGGCGCACACCATCGCGCGACTCGCCCTTGGCCTCGCGGACGATATGCTGACCACCGTCGCGCTCTCTACGACCGCGCCGCTGGTGATCGCTCCGGCGATGGAGCACAGCATGTTTCACCACCCGGCGATGCAGGGACACCTCGCGACTCTCCGCCAGCGCGGGGCGACGATCGTCGGGCCTGACCGTGGCCGTCTCGCGTCCGGCGCGGAAGGTGACGGGCGGTTGGCGCCGGTCGAAACGATCGTGGGAGCGCTGCGCCAGGTGCTCGGGCAGCGCGGGCCGCTCGTCGGGTGTCACGTCGTCGTTACGGCGGGTGGGACGCATGAGCCGCTCGATCCCGTCCGCTTCATCGGCAACGCATCGAGCGGGCTGATGGGATACGCGCTGGCGCAGGCGGCAATTGATGCGGGCGCGCGCGTCACGCTGATCTCTGGCCCCACGCACCTCACGCCTCCGTATGGGGCGGATCTCGTCGCGGTGCAGTCGGCGCTCGACATGGAGCGGGCCGTGCACGACGCGGTAGAGCGCGCGGATGCACTGATCATGGCGGCCGCGGTGGCGGATTTCCGGCCGCGCGATCACCAGCCGGCGAAGATCAAGAAAGGTCAGGGCCAAGAGCCCCTCGCGCTCGAGCTCGTCCGCAACCCCGATATCCTCGCCAGCGTGAATCGGCCCGGCCTCGTAAAGATCGGCTTTGCCGCCGAGACCGAAAACCTCATCGAGCACGCGCGCGCGAAGCTGCAGGCAAAGGGACTCGCCATGATCGTCGCGAACGACGCCGCCGCGACGATCGGCAGCCGGACAAGCGCGGCGGTCTTGATTTCGGCTGATGGAACGGCGGAGCCGCTGCCGCTGATGCCGAAGGAGGAGCTCGCCGAGATCATCATCGGCCGGCTCGCCCAGTTGCTCCGGCGATCGCACGATGCCGCGTCCGGTTGAGCCACCTCGCCCACCTCGCCGCGGACCAGCCCAAGAGCTTCGGTCTCAACTGGCGATGGAGCTCCTGCTCAACGCCTACGCGGTCGCCGGCGCGATCATCGTCCTGCGCACCTTGCTGCGCGCACTCCGTATCGGCTCTCAAATTTGGATCGGCTCCATCGTCTACGGCATCACCGATCCCTTCGCCAGACCGATCCTCCTCCTTCCCGGCGCCGACTTCGCGATCCTTGGCGACCTCACCTTGGCCGACGCAACGCTCCTGGCCGCCGTCATCCTCTTCCCCATTGGACTCCTCGCCCGCCGCCGCGAAAGCCGACCCTCACTCTAATCCCTTGTTCCAAGCTCCCCAGCGTCCTAACAACTCTCCACCACCCCCAACTCAGCACCCAGCACTTAGCACCCCTTTTCCTCCTACAATTCGCGTAGTAGTTAGCTTGGGAGACGCGATGCGCGATCCTACGCGGTCCGACGGACCGAAACGAGGGCGACTACGCGCCGGCAGGGGAGCGCGGCAGAGAAAGGATTGACGAACCTATGATGCGAAACACCGTCCGAGGCATTCTGGCGCTCGTGCTGACAGCGGTGGCGACCTGGCTCGCGAACCGCATCGTTGATCAGATCTTCGGCCCAGAGGAGGCGGAGGCGGCGCGCCGCTAATATGGCCAACGCCGAATGGTCGGGCAAGACCGTTCTCGTCGTCATCAACCCACTGATGCGCGGCAAGCCGGAAAAGGTCATCGCCGCGCTTCGCCGCTACGCTCCGCCAGACATCGAGCTCGACATCCGCTGGACGGCCCCAAATCGGCCCGTGCGGGATCTGATCGCCGATCGCTTGCCGGAGGCAGCGGCGGTGATTGCATGCGGTGGCGACGGAACGGTCTCCGACGTAGTGACCGCGATCGACGGCTATGACCTACCCGTCGGCATCATTCCCAGGGGCACGACGAACATCGTCGCGCGGGAAACGGAGATTCCGCTCGACGTCGAGTCGGCAGCGAAGATCATCTTCGGGGAGCACTCCATCGCGCGGCTCGACGTCGGACTTTGCCTCGGACACCGGTTCTTGCACATGGGCGGCGCGGGCTTGGACAGCCGCCTCTTTTGCGCTGTCCACCCCAAGCTGAAGCAGCTATTGGGTTGGCCCGCCTACATCTTAGCGGGCGTGGAGTGCCTCTTCGCCCCGCCCTCCGAGTTTACGATTACGACGGACGAGACGACGGTACAGCTACGCTCCAGGCTCGTCCTGGTCGCCAACGGCGCGGCGATTCTGCGCGCCTCTCTTCCGATCTATCCTGGCCTGCGGCGGGATGACGGCGTGCTCGACGTGATCGCCTTCACCGCGACGACGCCTCCAGCGACGGTTCGCACCCTCGGGAGATTTGCGGTCCGGCGGCTGGCCGGCTCAGGCGACGTGATCCACCTGAAAGCTCGCCGCGTCGAGCTGCGCTCGGAACCTCCGTTGCCGGTGGAAGTCGATGGCGACGTCGTCGGCGAGACGCCGGCAACCTTCACCATCGATCCCGGCGCGCTGCGGCTGATCGTTCCTCAGACTCGGTCAAATCGCGGAAGCTGAGAGGGTTCGCTCGTCTACGGCAGCTGGATCTCGGCGGGCCCCGAATCAAAGGTCATCAGGAAGTCCTCGCCGCGATCGTTCGTGAACTGCGTGCTAGCCCCGTCAGAGGTATAGACGAGGTATTCGCTTGCCGCGAACCAGTCGGTTGACTCGCCGGCCGCGAGGTAGCCGCTGTAGACCGAGACACCGTCGGCGAGCACCTGAATCTCGATGTCGGCCAGCGCCGTGATTCGGATGCCGATTAGGTTCTCGGGCAACGCCGTGGGCTCTTCGGTCGGCTCCTCGACTTCGACATCGTCTTCGGCGTCCGCCTCGGTCGCTTCGATCTCCGCGACGCCCACGGTCTCAGTTTCCGTCACCGCCGGCTCTGTGGCGGTCGCGGCGGGCGTCGGCTCCTCGGTCGGCGTCGGGGTCGGCGACGGTGGCGGAGTGGGTGTCGGCGTCGGAAGCTCAGGCGTGGGCGACGGCACGAAGCGATCTTCCGACGTGACCGGCGTCACCGTTGCCACGACCTCAACGGGTGTGGACGTCGCGTTCGTCGTCGCGAAATAGGCGCTGTAGAGCCAGGCGAAGATGATGCCGCCCAGCACGACCATGAAAGCGATGATGGCGAAGTTCGGCGCCGCGTGGCTCGGCATGTCGAGCGGTTGGAACGGTGTGGTGATGGGCGGATCGTCCGGCTGCGCGCCTCGAGCTTCCTCGAACATTTCGAGGAGCTTGTTCGGATCGAGGTCGAGATAGGTGGCGTAGTTACGAACGATGCCCCGCTGGTAGATCAGCGGGGGGAGGCTATCGAACCGCTCTTCCTCGAGCGCGGCGAGGTGATGCCGATTGATCCGCGTGGCTTGTTCGGCCTCGCGAATGGTAACGCCCTTGTGGGCGCGAGCTTGGCGTAACGTGTCTCCAAACAAGCCCATGTGACTGCTACGCGTCCCTCACCTCGGAAGCCAGCCGAGGCTCCCCACACGCACGCACCCAGGTCCGAGCATTGCGTCGATGGTGTCCGGCGTGTCCGGAACGGCTGGAGTCGTCCCTCCCCCGACTCCGCCTGCAACCGCGTTGCCGCGTAATGCTACCAGAGTCACCGCCGTCCACGCCTCCCCTGTCCAGTCGCTGTCTCCGGTTGGCTCGGCACTGAGCGTGGTCCGAGCAACTGATCGGTCAGCGGTGTCGGGAGTCCATGGGCGGCAATATCCGCTTTCTCGAGCCAGATATCGTCGTGCGGTAGCCACCAGCACCCAATCGAAGTCAGGCAGGGAAGCTCTTCAGCATCGACCATGCGCCGATGCCGAAATGCCCACTTGTTGTTGCACCAGCCCCGCTCCCCGCCCTCGGTCGGTCGGAAGTCGCGGCACGTCCGGCAGGCACGAGGGAGCTCCGGCGCGACCCACGGCATGAGATCGACCTGCTCCGCCTCGATTGGCTCGACTTCGTCGTCGCCTGGCCCAAGGATGTAGTCAGGCTCGGCCTCCTCCTCGGCGACCGGCAACTCACGAGCCTCGTAGCGCGACTCCTCCCAGACGTCTTCCTCGGGAGCGAACTCGATTGGCTCGTCGTCGGTTACCTCATCAACCAACGGCTCGTCCCACTCGACGTCTTGCTGCTTCGGCGCGGGACGTCTGGCATTGCGCCAAAGCGGCGGGGCAAGCCGCTGCGATCGGCTGGCGGGCTCCACCGGCGCGCTTGCGCGGACATCCGCCGTCGCTCTTGCCGTGGGCTCCTCCGGCTCGTATGAAGGCTCCTCGTCGGGAATATCGGAGGCCCGGTAACGCTTCGGGCGCTCGACCGCCGGCGGACGCGGCAGCGCAACGCCTTCGGTCGGCTCGGGCACCGTCGAGAAGCGCTCCTCATCCTCCGGGAATGTCGTGATCGTTGGGAAGGTGCGAGGCAGCTCGTCGAGACGGACCGGCGGAACTGCCGGCGCCGCGTCCGCGCTAGGACGACCGCTCGCGCTCGAGCCGCGCGTGGTTTCGCTCGATCGATCGGTTCCGGTCGCTCCGCTGGTCAGCGAGCCGCTGGCTCCCGCGTCCTCGAATCCAGCTGGCGCCACGTCGAACGGGCGCGACTTTCGCATCCGCTCGCGGTACCGCTCCCGAGCCTTGAGAATAGCGGCGCGGGCATCTTGTGTCAGCAACGACGGCCGCGGCTGGGCCGGCTCGCTCGCCGGAGCTTCGCCCACGACGACATCGACTGCTGGTGGTGGCGTCTCCGGCTCCTGCCGGTCTCGCTGTGAATTGACCACGGATGTCATTTCCTCGAGGGTGATGGGAGGCAGCGGGCGCGCCGAGACGGTCGGCTGCTGCAGAACGACGTCGGTGTCTCCATCCGCCTCCGTCTTCGGCTCCCAGAGGTCTTGTGACCAGCCATTGCGGCAGGCCAGCTCGACCCGGCGCACGACGATCTTTACATCGCTGGAGGGTTTCCGCTGAGGATGGTTGCACCATCCGCTCTTCGCGAAGCCCGCCTCCACAAACCACCGGCAGGTCTCGCAGACGCGTTTTCTCACCGCCGGCTCCTCACTCAGCCACCGGATTCATTGTTGGAACGCTACACGATCAGAGCGCCCAGCCAGGGCTACGAGAAGGCCAACGGTGTCCCCCTGTCACCAGCCATGTCGTTGGCCCCGTGACAACCTGCCCGCTCGCTGCGGTCCCATTCTAGCGCGGCACCAGAGCCTTGTCTATGAGGCACCGAAAGCGTACGGTCAAACTTTCCGTACGCCCTACAGTCATGGTGGCAGTGGGGAATTGCCCACTGGTGGGGACGGTATTCCGGCGGGCATAGTACACTTGAGTGTTGCCCCGAGCGGCCCTCGCGCGCGCTCGCGGGTTTCATATGTCCTGATGTGCGTGTAGTAGGACCTAGAATACGTTTCGTGGAAGGTACCGCCGCGGCTCGCTCCGCTGGCCGCACGCAATTGTACTGGTGAGGGCGTTCGCGTGAACCAGCGTCCGATCATTCCGCTCCGCCCCGCCGCGAGCCCCGCGCCACTCGCGGAGAACGGGAAGCGCTTCTTCATCTGGACCATTGGTTGCCAGATGAATGAGGCGGACAGCGCCAAGATCGCGGCCATGCTGCAGGAGGTCGGGTACCGCCCGACCGATTCCGAGGAAGACGCGGACATCGTCGTTCTGAACTCGTGCGTCGTCCGGCAAGCGGCCGAGGACAAGGTCGCCGGCAAGCTCAATTCCCTCATTCGTCTCAAGCGGGAGCGACCGAACGTACCGGTCGTCCTGACGGGCTGCATGGTGACCAATCAGCAGGAGGCGCTGAAGCAACGCTTCCCGCACGTGGATCTCTTCTTCGATCCGTCGGACTTCGACAAGCTGCAGCACGTCGTGCCCGAGCTGGCCGAGCTCGAGGACGATCTGGCGCAGCTGCCGCACTACTACGTTGATCAGACGGGCGACCCGCGCGTTACGGCTTACGTGCCGATCATCTACGGCTGCAACTTCGTTTGCTCCTACTGCATCGTCCCGTACCGCCGCGGCAAGGAGCGCAGCCGGCCAATGGAAGACATCGTGCGCGAGGTCGAATCGCTCGTGGCGCGCGGCGCCCGGGACGTGACGCTCCTTGGGCAGACTGTCAACGCCTACGGCCACGACCTGCCGGGCAAGCCGTCGCTCGCCGATCTACTGCGAGCGGTTGACGCCATCCCGGGCCTGGAGCGTCTGCGGTTCCTGACATCGCATCCGAAATACATGACGGACGAGATCATTGACGCGATGGCGACGCTTCCGACCGTCTGCGAGCACATGAACCTGCCAGTCCAGGCCGGGGATGATGAGGTGCTCCGGCGGATGCGCCGCACCTATACGGCCGACCACTGGCGCGAGCGCATCGCCTACACGCGGCAGAAGATGCCGGACGTCACCATCGCGACGGACATCATCGTCGGCTTCCCCGGCGAGACGGAGGAGCAGTTCCAGCGAACGTACGATCTGCTCGCCGAAGTCCAATGCGACAAGGTCCACGTGGCGATGTATTCGCCTCGGCCAGGAACGCTTTCCGCCCGCTGGGAGGACGACGTCCCACACGAGGAGAAGCTGCGCCGCCACCAGGCGATCGAGAAGCTGCAAGAGCGGATCTGCACCGAGCGCAACGCCCGTCGCCTTGGCCAAACGCTCGAGGTGCTGGTCGATAGCAAGCAGAAGGGCCGCTGGACCGGGCGAACGCGCGGCAATCAGCTCGTTCACTTCGAGGACGACCGCGATCTACTCGGCAAGCTGGTCGATGTGAAGATCACGCAGACCAGCCCGTGGTACTTGATCGGAGAAGCCGTGGGCGAGCCACGCTAGGTGGTGGCGTCAAATCCGCCGCGGACCGAACAATTCCTAATCGGACTCTAGCGAACGTCAGGCAGTGGGGCGGCGAACCCGCCCAATGTTTCTCAGAGATGTGAGGGCATCACCGTGACAGACACCAAGCCTCGCTCCCGCCGACAGCTCGTTGAGGAGGCGCGCCGCGCCGCGCTCGATGGCGACTGGGCAACCGCGATCGAGCTCAACAAGGAAATCATCAATCGGTACCCGCGCGATGCGGATGCGCACAATCGGCTTGGGCGAGCGTACCTCGCGTTTCGCCGCTTCAGCGACGCCTATGAAGCCTACTCTGGCGCGCTAAAGATCGACCCGGCGAATCTGATTGCCCGTCGCAATCTGCAGCGCCTCGAGTATCTGCGGCGGCGCGGGGTCGAGGATGGCAACGGAAGCGAGCCGGTCTCAGCGCCGCTGCCGCGGACGTCCGTCTTCATCGAGGAAGTTGGTAAGACGTGGGTTGACGAGCTGAAGAATCCGGTCCCGATCGAGGAGCTGGCGGAGATCTACTCCGGCGAGCAGCTACAGCTGATCGTCGAGGGCCAGCGCCTCATCGTCGCCCGCGCCGACGGTCAGCGAATCGGCGAGATTGAGCAGAAGACGGCCGAGCGCGTCATCGAGCTGATGGCGGGCGGCAACCGGTACGAGATCTACGCCTTAGGCCTCTCTTCCTCGAGTCTCCGGGTGATCTTGCGTGAGGTCTTCCGCGACCCGAGCCAGGCCAATCGCGTCTCGTTCCCGCGCCAGATCGCCGCGACCCGGGCCTACCTGCGCGAGCGCGATCTGCTCCGCCAGCGCGACGAAGCTGACTTCCTGCTCCTTGATGAGGAGGAAGAGGAGCTCGAGACCGAGGACGCCGCCGTCGAGGTCACCGAAGAGGAAGAAGAGGAGGATGAGGGCGTCGAGCCGGACGCCGAGGCGTTCGTGGATGACGCGATCGCCGTCGACGAAGAGGAAGAGCCGACGCTCTAATTCCGAATTGGAGCAACCGCTCCTATCCTTGCAGTTGCAACCGTCACTCGTGTTTGTGTGGCCCGGCGCCCATCGCGCTGACCCTCCATCCGTTCGCGGAGGAGATGCCGGCGATGGGCGCCGGACGCACTTCTGAACCACCAGCCGACGCATGGGACAAATGCGCCGCCTACGAGACGTACATCGGACGTTGGAGCCGACTCGGCGCGCGAGCGTTCCTCGCCTGGCTCGACTTGCGTCCCGGCGGCCGCTGGCTTGACGCGGGTTGCGGAACCGGCGTCCTCAGCCAGACGATCCTCGACCTCGTCGCGCCCGAGCTTGTCGTTGGTCTCGACTCCTCGCCGGGCTACGTCTGCTTCGCGCGGCAGCGCCACCAAGAGACGCGCGCTCGGTTCATTGTCGGAGACCTGCGCACGCTGCCGGTGTCCGATGGCACATTCGACGCCGCCGTTTCCCGACTGGTTCTCAATTTCGCCCCGGAGATTGACCAAAGATCGGCAATTGCCGAGTTGCGCCGCGTGACGCGGCCCGGCGATGTCATCGCCGCCTACGTCTGGGATTACGGCAGTCAAGGGCTCGAAGCCCGCCGACAGCGGGAATTCACGGCTGGGAAGCGTGTCAACCTCAATAGAGCCGGCAACCTGACGCGGATTCGCCTCTGCCCGAGGTCTCAGTCGCTCACTGAAGTGCGCCGCCTGCTTCGATCGGATCGAGCGCCGTCGTCCGCTATTCGATCACGACCAAGAGGACGACCATGAGCACGAGGAGCGATCCCGCCGTCACGATCAGCCGCCGCAAGTCGGCGCGGATGTAGTGATATTCCTGCTCTCGAGTCAGGATCGCGGGTCGGGCCATCGGCCGGCGGTTGGCGGTTACCCGCGCTCGGTCGCCGCCGGCAACGGCCTCAGCGGCCTCTGCCTGCACCACGGGAGCGGCAGCCGTCTCCGCCGCCCGCACTTCCATTGCCCGGAGCTGCGCGCGATTGATCCTTGCCTGCTGGTGTCGCTCGGCGCGCCGCTGTCGCGCCCGCTGCGATGAGCTCGATCGGGTCTGCGCCCGCACTGACATTCCCCTTATCGCGAATAGCGGTCACGGCCTGTCCCTGACCGTGAACCGTCGGCGTCTTTGACGCGATACCGCGCCTCGATGATGTGCTCTGATTCCGGCGCGCCCGGCTCGCGCGACCAATCGGTCGCCGTCCCATGTTGGATCGCCGCCAGGTGCTCCTCGACGATTCGGCGCGGCGCGAGCCGCTTGATCAACGAGGTGCTCGCCAGGATCGCGATGCCAATCAGGCTGAGGTCATCGAGCTGACCGATCCCCAGGAGCACATCCGGAATGAGATCGACCGGCGAGATGACGTACAGCAAGACGGCGACGGGCACGATCAGCTTCACCGTCCGCGGGACGCGTGGATCGCGGTATAGCCGCAGCGCCAGCCGAATCTCATCCCAGAATCTGATGGTGTCGCGGGCCATATTTGCGTGCCCGCGTGCGGTTTGCGCCATACGAATCCTCGCACCCCGTTCCCGAACGATCAGTATAGCCCATCGGCTCTGCTTCCCATCGCGGACCGCTATTCCTGGTACACGCTGGCTTCCGTCGCCCATTGGCGCGCCGCGGCCAGCATTTCTGGGGTGTTAACGCTGACAAGGGAGCGAAGGTTCGGATCGAGCCGTCGCAGCGCGCGCTCTCCGATCACGCGGACGTGGACATCAGGCAAGAACGCGATCGCTTGCAAGCGCCCCTGGCGCAGCGCGCGCTCAACCGCCAGAAGGCAGCGACGCGAGTAGACCGCGTGGAGTGGTTGCAACACGGTTGACCCGCCTTGCCGGCTCTTTCCCGCGATTCGCGGCACAACCGCATCGGCGCTTGAGCTACCGGCAATCAGCGCTTGCAGGAGGTCATCGTCCAGGAAAGGCATATCGCAGCCGACCACAAGGCAGTGCTCATACCGGGCATAGCGGAGCGCCGAGCCGATGCCTCCCAACACGCCGGTAGCTCCATAGCAGTCGGGATGCACCGGGACGCCGAACCGAGCGTATGCTGGCCGGTCGGTGGCGACGATGAAAAGGTCATCCGTCAGCGGACGCAATCGCTCGATCACGATCTCAAGCAGCGGCGGACCGCCCGGCAGGAGGGATACGAGCGCTTTGTCCGTACCCATTCTTCGGCTTTGTCCCCCCGCGAGAATCGCGGCCGAGATGGGTGGCAGGTTGTGGTGTCCGTTCATCTCTGCTTCTGACTGGTAGTCAGCACACCGCCCCCTTGGTATACTGCCGGCAACGGCAGCCAGTGGACCGCCGAGCAATGGGGCGAGGCGATCCTCGGGGAGGCGCGGACAGTTGGTTGTCTCGGCCGCCTATATGGACTTCCCGGTTCAGCACCGGACGCGAATGCGTCGCGGTGCTGATTGTTTTTTGGGGGCTTTATGCGGCGCGTCGCCGCTTTGATAGGTGTCGGTTGGTCGGTAGGAGGAGGAGCGCCATCATGCACTCGAGCATGATCAGCAAGATCGAGAAGGCTCACCGGTATGCGCGCGAGCCAGAGCGGGTACGCTTCGCCAACTTCGAAGCGACCTTCCAAGGTGAGCACGACCAGTACACCGTCCGGCTCCGCGACGACGAGTGGAGCTGCACGTGCCACACGTTTTCGTCGCATGTGGTGGGCACCTGCAGCCACGTGATGGCACTCCAACAGATTCTCGGCCCGATGCTCTCAGAGGAAGCGCGCTACGCGACTGAGGCAGTCGCCGCCCACTCGTAGGTAACTCATCGCCGGTCGCGGGCGGAGCCGCGAGCTCCCCCGCGCCGGAACCGATCAGTTCAGGTCAAAGCCGACCGGAACACCACGACGAGTCCGGTCGCCACCCAAGCCGAGCGGCATGGTCAAGACCGCGCCGCTCGGCAGAACCTCGCGAGGATCGAACGGCGCGTCTAACGTCATGCTCCGCATGATCGCGATGGTTCGACGCGGCGCCGGGTCAGGCAACGGCTGAAGGAGCCGCATGGTCAGCAGCGCGGAAACACCGACCGCGCGCAGCATAGACCTGATATCCCTTACGCGGCTCATGCCACACCTTCCCCGATACGAACGGTCCGCTCGACGTTGACGACGAAGATAATCGCCCCGCCAACCGTTACCTCATCGAGTCCGGCCGGATTCCACACCGTCATATCGCTCGCTACCGCTTCCGGTGTGCGCACCACGCGAGATCGGCATGTCTTTCTGACGATGTCCAGGCAGCGCGGCACATCATCATCTTCGACGCCCATCAGCACGGTCGTATTGCCCATCCGAAGGAAGCCTCCCGTGCTGGCGATCCGCGTCGCGCCGAAGCCGGCACTGGTGACGGCCTCCAAGAGTCGGTCGGAATCGTAATCCTGAACAATGGCCACAATGAGTTTCATGGAGCCCTGGCTTTGCAGCACGAGCGGCCCAATCCATGAGCGTGCCTGCAGTTGAGCCGTTATATCACATGGTGCATGTCACCGCTGATGCGCGCGAATCGCGTGGTGACGCCCCGGCGACGCCGATGGAGAATGTTCCGATCGGCCTTCCAGTGCAGCGGGGTGTCAGGTTATTTGACCAGGCCGTCCCGTATGTTCCGTCAGCCAAGAGCGTAGAATCGGGCGCCGGCGACCGCGTAAGGGTGTGCCGGCGCCTGGAATTAGGTTGCGCTTAAGTCAGCAATGCTCAACCGCGGATGCGCTCGGCTACGGCGCGCCCGAACTCGGCCGTCGTCACCGCGGGTTGCGAAGAGTCCGCGATGTCCGGCGTGCGGATGCCGGCCGCGATTGTCTCCCGGACCGCGTCCTCGACTGCCTTCGCCTCTTCCTCCAGGCCGAGCGACAGTCGCAATAGCATCGCGAGCGACATGATCGTCCCGGTGGGATTGGCGCGGCCCTGTCCCGCCATCGCGGGAGCGCTGCCGTGGATCGGCTCATAAACCCCGCGCCGCCGCTCGTCGCCAGCCGCACGCGCCGCGCCGATGCTGGCAGACGGCAGCAACCCGATCGAGCCGGCGAGGACGGATGCTTCGTCTGTCAGGATGTCGCCGAACATGTTCTCGGTGACAACGACATCGAAGCGGGAGGGCTGGCGGATAATCCGCATCGACATCGTGTCGACCAACACGTGCTCCAGCTCGACGTCCGGATACTCCTGGCTGATCTCGGTCACGACCGCGCGCCAGAGCCGTGAAGATGCGAGGACGTTCGCCTTATCGACACTGGCGACCATCTTCCGCCGCCGTCGCGCAAGCTCGAATGCCAGCCGCGCCACTCGCGCGATCTCGTGCTCCCGATAGATCAGCGTATCGACCGCGGCGCGGCCTCGTCGCTCCTGCCACTGCTTCGATGGCCGGCCGAAGTAGAGGCCGCCGGTCAGCTCCCGCACGACCATCACGTCCACGCCGCGCACGATCTCCGGCTTGACCGGAGACGTGTCCGCGAGGGAATCAAAGACGACGATCGGCCGCAGGTTCGCGTAGAGACCCATCCCTTTGCGCAGCGCGAGGAGACCGCGCTCGGGACGGATGGCGACTGGCAGGGTGTCCCACTTCGGTCCGCCAATAGCGCCGAGCAACACAGCGTCCGCTTGCTGGCAACGCTCCAGGTCTTCCGGTCGCAAAGGCACGCCATGGGCGTCGATCGCGGCGCCGCCAATGTTCACGTCGAACGTCGTGAATTGATGGCCGAACCGATTGCCGACCGCCTCCAGAGCCTGGAGCGCCGCCTCGACGATCTCCGGTCCAACTCCATCGCCCGGCATTACCGCAATCGTTGCCGCGATCCCCACCTGAGTCTCCCCTTCGTCTTTCACCCGCGATTCCTCATCAACCGGCACGTTCAGCGGCCCTCGATCCGAGTCCGCCTCCCCACTCGGCACGGGGAGCGTGGCTCGGCCGAGGGCCGCCTCTCAGCACGTGTTGCTTCAACTTGCGCGACGCCTCAATGGCTGCCCAGCGAGTCGCCGCGACAACCACTGACCTACGCTGTCTGGACGACCGGCAGCCAATCAGGGCGTCGTGTCTCGTAGGCCGCGATCTTGTCCTCGTGCCGCAGCGTCAGGCCGATATCGTCGAGCCCTTCAAGAAGGCGGTATTGCGTGAAATCATCGAGCGGGAACTCGACATCAACGCCGATCTCCGGGCAGATGAGACGGCGCTGCTCGACATCAATCGTCACCTGCAGTCCCGGCTCATCCGACGCGGCCCGGAGTAGCAACTCGCCGACCTCGGGATCGACGACCACCGGCACGAGGCCCGACTTCGTCGCGTTATTGCGGAAGATGTCGCCGAACCGGGGAGAGACGACGGCCTTGAAGCCGTAGTCCATCAGCGCCCAGACGGCGTGCTCCCGCGAGGAGCCAACGCCGAAGTTCGGCCCGGCAATCAGGATGGAGCCACCCTGATACTCCGGCCGGTTGAGGACGAAATCCGGGTCCTGTCGCCAGGTCGAGAAGAGTCCCTCGCCGAAGCCGGTCCGTTCGACGCGCTTGAGCCAGACCGCCGGGATGATCTGATCGGTATCGACGTCGCTGCGATCGAGGGGGACCGCCATCCCCGTAATCTTGCGAACGGGTTGCATCGTCACTTCCTCAGTTCAGGTCGGCCGGCGTGGCAAACGTGCCGACGATCGCCGTGGCCGCGGCGACAGCCGGGGAGACGAGATGCGTCCGGCCGCCTTTGCCCTGCCGTCCCTCGAAGTTCCGGTTGCTCGTCGAAGCGCAGCGCTCACCCGGCGAGAGCTGGTCCGGGTTCATGCCGAGGCACATCGAGCAGCCGGAGGCGCGCCACTCGAACCCGGCATCCTTGAAGATCCGATCGAGCCCCTCGGCCTCCGCCTGTGCCTTCACCCGCATCGAGCCGGGGACAACCATCGCGCGAATACCGGGCCGTACCTTTCGGCCCGCGACGATCGAAGCGGCAAGCCGCAGGTCCTCGATCCGGCTATTCGTGCACGAGCCGATGAAGACCACGTCCACCGGGATGTCGCGAATCGCCGTGCCCGGCTTGAGATCCATGTACTCGAGGGCACGCTCGGCGGCCTTGCGCGCAACCGGGTCTTCGAACTCGCTCGGATCCGGTACTCGACCGTCGATCGGCACGACTTGTCCGGGATTCGTTCCCCAGGAGACATGCGGCCGTATCTGCGCGCCGTCGAGGAAGACTTCCTTATCGAACGTGGCGCCCTCGTCGGTCGCGAGCGAGCGCCAGTCGTCGAGCGCCCGCTCCCATTGCGCGCCCTTCGGCGCGTGCGGGCGCCCCTCGATGTAGGCGAACGTCGTGTCGTCCGGCGCGATCATGCCGGCCTTCGCGCCCGCCTCAATGGACATGTTGCAGATCGTCATCCGCCCTTCCATCGAGAGGGAGCGAATGACCGAGCCACGATACTCGACGATGTGGCCGATGCCCCCGCCGGTGCCGATCTTGCCGATGATGGCGAGGATCACATCCTTCGCGGTCGCGCCAGCAGGCAGCTCTCCATCGACCGTGATCGCCATCGTCTTGGGCCGATTCTGCGGCAGCGTCTGCGTCGCGAGAACGTGCTCGACCTCGCTGGTGCCGATACCAAACGCCAGCGCGCCGAATGCGCCGTGCGTGGAGGTGTGGCTGTCGCCACAGACGATGGTCATGCCGGGGAGCGTCAGGCCAAGCTCCGGGCCGATCACGTGGACGATACCCTGCCCCGGGTCACCCATCGGGTAGAGCTTGATGCCGAACTCGCGGCAGTTCTTGCTGAGCACCGCCACCTGCTTGGCCGAGATCGGATCCACGATCGGGCGGTCAATGCCGATAGTCGGGACATTGTGATCGGCCGTCGCAACCGTCAGGTCCGGCCGCCGCACCCGCCGCCCGGCCAGCCGCAAGCCATCGAACGCCTGCGGCGAGGTCACCTCGTGGACCAGGTGGAGATCGATGTAGAGCAGATCCGGCTCGCCTTCGGCCCGGTGGACCACGTGCCGTTCCCAGACTTTCTCACTTAGCGTTTGCGGTTTCCCGGACATTGCGAGAACCTCGTCCCCTATTCTCGCGGCGTGGAGCGCCTTGGCCGATCCGGGCAGCGAGTAATTATCGCTGCCCGGCGCCACGCGGCTCGACCCGCCGCACTTCTAAATCATTATGTCCACCGTGAGACTGAAGAGCCGGCCAGCACGGTTGACGGCTGGTGCAGCTCGATCTTGCTCAGCGCGTCGATGTAGGCGCGGGCGCTCGCCTCGACGATGTCGGTCGCGAGCCCGTGCCCGGTGTACAGCTCGCCATCCTTCGCGCGGACCCGAACGTGGACCTGCCCTTGAGCATCTTCGCCGGGCGTCACAGCCTCGACGTTGTAATACTCCAGCTCAGCCGTGATGCCAGTGGCAGCGTCGATCGCTTTGAAGAGCGCGTCAACCGGGCCGTTGCCCTCCGCCTCGCCCACAAGGCGCTGTTCGCCGTGGGCCAGCACGACAGAGGCGCTGGCGGGTTCGTTGCTGGCGATATCGACGCGCCACTGAACGAGCTGGAAGGTGTCGTCGTCGAGATCGAGCTGATTCTTGACCAGCGCGATCAGGTCCGCCGCCGTCACCTTCTTCTTCTTGTCCGCCAGCTCGAGGAACCGCAGATAGGCTGCCTCCAGCTGCTCCTCGTCCAGCTTGATGCCAAGCTCGGCCAGCGACGCGCGGAAACCGGCCCGGCCGGAGTGCTTGCCGACGACCAAGCGCGTGCCTTCCCAACCGACATCCTGCGGGTTGATGATCTCGTAGGTCGTGCGCTCCTTGAGCATCCCGTCTTGGTGGATGCCGGCCTCGTGCGCGAAGGCATTCGCCCCAACGATGGCCTTATTGACCTGGACCTGAAGGCCGGTGATCCCACTGACGAGCCGGCTGGTCGGCACGATCCGCTCCTTGCGGATGTTCGTGTAGGCGCCGCCGAACTGATCGGCACGCGTCGCCAGCGCCATTACCACCTCTTCCAGCGCGGTGTTGCCGGCCCGCTCGCCGATCCCGTTGATCGTGACTTCCACCTGCCGCGCCCCGGCACGAACCGCGGAAAGGGTGTTCGCCGTGCCCATGCCAAGGTCGTTGTGGCAGTGCACCGAGATGATGATGTCGTCGATGCCGGGGATCCGCTCCTGCAGATAGGTGATCAGCTTCGCGTACTCGTCTGGCGTCGTGTAGCCAACCGTGTCCGGCACGTTGATCGTCGTCGCCCCGGCTTCAATCGCCCGCGTGAAGACCTGGACTAGATAGTCCCAATCGCTGCGAGTCGCGTCCTCGGCCGAGAATTCGACGTCCTCGACGAAGCTCTTCGCCAGCGCGACCATCTCACCGACGCGGTCCAGCACCTCCTCCCGGGACATCCGCAACTTGTGCTTGAGGTGGATGTCCGATGTCGCGATGAAGGTGTGGATCCGCGCCTGCTCGGCCGGCTCGATCGCGCGGGCGCATTGCTCGATGTCCTGCCGGTTCGCTCGCGCGAGTCCCGCGACCTTCGCCCCCTTCACGCGGCTCGCGATCAGCTTGACAGCTTCGAAGTCACCCGGCGACGCGGCGGGGAATCCCGCTTCGATGATGTCCACGCCCAGCTCGACGAGCGCGTCCGCGACTTCCAGCTTCTCCTCGACCGTCATCGTCGCGCCGGGAGACTGCTCACCGTCTCGCAGCGTGGTATCGAAGACCCAGATCCTGCGTCCCGCTACGGCGGGCTCCTTGTCAGTCATTGCTTTTCTCCTCAGGCGACAGGCGACCGACCTCAGGCGATGACGGTGCGAGCGAGGATACCGTCGGCGTGCCGCCTGTCCGCTACTCTGAAACCGCCCTTGGGTGCAAGAACGGCATCATCTCACGCAGCTGCTTGCCAACCTGCTCGATCAGCGTGTTGGCGTGCTCCTCGCGCAGCCGCATGAAATTCTTCCGACCAGTCTCGTTTTCCTCGATCCAGCCCTTGGCCCATGAGCCATCCTGGATCGCAGTCAGCAGCTCCTTCATGGTCTGCTTGACGTGATCGTCGACGATCTTCGGCCCGGCGGTGTAGTCGCCGTACTCAGCCGTATCGCTGACCGAGTACCGCATGTAGGACAACCCGCCGACATAGAAGAGATCGACGATCAGCTTCAGCTCGTGGAGGCACTCGAAGTACGCGATCTCTGGCTGGTAACCAGCCTCGACCAGCGTGTTGAACGCCGCCTCCACCAGGTGCGAGACACCGCCGCAGAGGACGGTCTGCTCGCCGAAGAGGTCCGTTTCCGTCTCTTCCTTGAACGTCGTCTCAAGGACGCCGGCGCGCGTCGAGCCGAGGCCCTTCGCATACGCCAGCGCCACCTCCTTTGCCTTGCCCGAAGCGTCCTGGTGAACCGCCAGGAGCGCCGGTACGCCGACACCCTCTTGATAGAGCTCCCGCAGCCGGTGGCCGGGGCTCTTCGGAGCAATCATCGATACGTCAACATCCTTCGGCGGAACGATCAACTCATAGCGGATGTTGAAGCCATGGGCGAACATCAATGTCTTGCCCGCCTTCATGTGCGGAGCAATCGATTCGTCGTAGATCTTCTTCTGCGTCTGGTCGGGAGTGACCACCATAATGACGTCGGCTTCGCTCGCCGCGTCGGATACTGACACGACGCGGAACCCGTCCGCGCGGGCCTTGTCCCGGCTCTTGCTTCCCTCGTGCAAGCCGACGATCACATTAAGACCCGAGTCACGCAAGTTCTGCGCGTGCGCATGGCCCTGGCTGCCGTAGCCGATCACCGCGATCGTCTTGCCAAGCAGCGGCTCCAAGCTCGCATCACGGTCGTAGTAAATCGTCGCGGGCACTAGCTCACTCCCTCATTTGCCCCGGGCAATGGCCCAGGTTTCCGAAAACCTCAACGCTTCGTAGCGGAACGATACCCGATCGCTCAATCCGCGGCGAACACCTCCGAGCGCTCGCTCACCGACGTGCCCTTGCCGCCCACCGCGTGACCACCGCGGGTCATCGCGATCGCGCCGGTGCGGACAAGTTCGCGGATACCGAACGGGCGAAGCATCGCCAACAGGTTGTCGATCTTCTCCCCAGACCCGACCAGCTCCAGGATCAACGTCGAGGGGCTCGCGTCCACGATCCGCGCGTCAAAGATCTGGGCGATCAGCATGATCTCCTGCCGGTGCTGCGGCTTCGCCGCCACCTTGATCAACGCCATCTCGTGCGAGATCACCGGCAGGTCCGTCACGTCTGTGACCTTGAGCACCTCGAGCAGTTTGTAGAGCTGCTTGCCCGCTTGCTCCACCTCGAGATCGTCCCCCATCACGACGAGCGTGATTCGGGACACCCCTGGCTGCTCGGAGTGGCCGACCGTGATCGAGTCGATATTGAAGGAACGCCGCCGCATCAGGGAGACGACCCGGTTGAGGACCCCGGGGTGATCTTCCACTAGCACGACGAGCGTATGTGGTCGCTTCATTGCTGTGCTCCTGGTGAGGCGACCGTATTCTCGCCTCGGGAGGGTTCAGCCCCTCCTGCAAATTTCACTGGGTGGCGTCGCGCCCTCCCCAATCAGGTTCCGCAAATTGGTATCGATCAATGGTCCTCGAACCGGTGCAGCATCATGTCCGAATTGCTGGCGCCCGGCGGAACGATCGGCCAAACATTGGCCTCCGGCTCGATCACAAAGTCGATGATCACCGTCCCGTTGATGCTGCGCGCCTTCTCGATCGCCGGCCGAATCTCCTCATCCTTGCGGACGCGCAGCCCGGTCAAACCGTAGGCATCGGCGAGCTTGAGCAGATCCGGCCCATTGATCTCGACTTCCGAGTAGTTCTTGTTGTGGAAAAGGTCCTGCCACTGGCGGACCATGCCCAAATAGCCGTTGTTGATGACGGCGATCTTGATATCGAGACCTTCCTGGACGATCGTCGCCAGCTCGTTCATCGACATCTGGAACCCACCGTCGCCGACGATCGCCCAGACCTCCAGATCTGGCCGCCCGATCTTGGCGCCGATCGCCGCCGGCAGCCCATAGCCCATCGTGCCCAGGCCGCCAGACGTCAGCCAGCGGTTCGGGTGGTTCAGTCCGAGGTACTGCGCGGCCCACATCTGGTGCTGGCCGACATCGGTGGCATAGATCGCCTCGCCGTTGGTCGCTTCCGCGATCGCCCGGATGATCGAGTACGGCTCCGGCCACTCGGGGTGGTTCTCCAGCGCCGCTTCCAGCACCCTATTCCGTTGCGAATCGATCCAGGAGAGCCAATCCGGATAGGTCCGGTGCTGCACCTCCGGGATCAGGAGCTTCAGCGCCTCGCGCGCGTCGCCCACGACCGGAACATCCGTCCGGACGTTCTTTCCGATCTCGGCGGGATCGATGTCGACGTGAATAATCTTCGCCTTCGGCGCAAAGCCGGAGACCTTACCGGTCGCCCGGTCGTCGAAGCGAGCGCCGATGTTGATGAGCAGGTCGCACTCTTCGAGCGCCTTGTTGACGTGCCGGTGACCGTGCATCCCCATCAGGCCGAGCGCGAGCGGGTGCGACTCTGGGAACGAGCCCTGGCCGAGGAGCGTGAAGATGACCGGAATGCCGGTGCGCTCGACGAAGAGCGCGAAGACATCCTCGGCTCCGCTGAGCAGGATGCCATGCCCCGCCATGATCAGCGGTCGCTTCGCGGAATTGATCAACTCCGCCGCCAGCCGCACCTGCTTCATGTTCGGCACGATCGTCGGCTGGTAGCCGCGCCGGTGGGGCGTCGGCGCCGGCTCGTACCGCGCGGAAGCCAGGAAAAGATCCTTTGGGATATCGACGAGGACCGGGCCTGGCCGCCCGCTGCGCGCCAGGTAGAACGCCTCCTTGATCGTCGGCGCGATGTCCTCAATGCGCCGGACCAGGTAATTGTGCTTGGTGATCGGCAGAGTGATGCCGGTGATGTCCGTTTCCTGGAAGGCATCCCGCCCGATCATCGGCTGCACCACCTGACCGGTGATCGCAACCAACGGCACCGAATCGAGCTGCGCGTTGGCGAGTCCGGTGACCAGGTTGGTCGCACCCGGTCCGGAGGTGGCGATGCAGACGCCCACCTTGCCCGTGGCGCGGGCGTAGCCATCCGCCGCCAGGGCCGCCCACTGCTCGAAGCGGACCAGGACATGGTGGAAGCCAGCCCGCGGCAGCGCATCGTAGAGCGGAATCACCGCGCCGCCGGGGTAGCCGAAGACGACATCCACCCCTTCCGCTTCCAGTGCCTTACACGTGATTTCGGCACCGGTCAGCACCGGCCGCTCGGCAGGCTCTCCTTCCTCGCCGTGGTGTCCATTCAGCGTTGCTGGGCGCGTAGCCTTGCCTGAGACTGTCGTTGCCATCTTCGTGCCCCCATTTCCGCGCCCTTGCGCGTTCTCAGCCCCCATGAAAGAGAGGCCCCCCGCTTGGTCGGGAGGCCTCTCACTGTGCGATTCGAATTTGGTTTGTCGTCGCTGCGCTTACGCGCTTATTCGGCCCCCACGACCGCATACGCTCCCTCCCGGGAGCGTAATAAGTACGAGGGCGATAATGGAGACGTAGCGCAGCATGATGATCAGGAACCCTCAAGACGCGTCCACGCACGATCTCGGCGTGCCGAGTCGCATGATAGGCGGCAATGAGAATTGCTGTCAACCCGTTGCGCGTTCTTTCACCGGTTTGTCCTACCCTTAGGCAATTGCGAGCGTTGGTTACGCTCCCGCGGTTCGACAACAAGGAGGTCACACCCCATGTCCGGTCTGCCCCAGTCCTCGCTCTTGCCCGATGTCCTCGTCTCCACGGAATGGCTTGCCGATCATCTCGGCACCAATGGGCTCGCAATCGTGGATATCCGTGGGTACGTCAAGTCGTATGACCTGGGCGGCGGCCACCAACGCGCCGACTATCTCGCGGCCCGCGACGAGTACGACGCCGGCCACATCCCCGGCTCCGTATACGTCGATTGGACGGTCGACATCGTCGATCCGGACAACCCGGTCAAGGTCCAGATCGCGCCGCCCGACCGCTTCGCGGAGGCGATGGCCAGCCGAGGCATCGGCGACGATACCGATGTCGTCATCGTCGACCACACCGGCGGTCATTTCGCGACGCGCCTCTGGTGGGCGCTGCGCTACTACGGGCACGACCGGGCAGCCGTCCTCGACGGAGGCTTCAACAAGTGGCAGCGCGAAGGCCGGCCGCTCACGACCGAGGTTCCGACGCCGCAGCGCGCCTCCTTCACGCCGCGCCCGCGGCCCGAACTCCGGGTCGAGGTCGATGACGTGGTGCGGCTCCTGGAGAAGCCGGAAGCCCTAATTGTCGATGCTCGCGACGCCGCGACGTACCGAGGCGAAACTTGGCGCGGGAGCCGCAAGGGTCATATCCCGACGGCAGTCAGCATCCCGGCTAAGAACCTCGTCAACGAGGACGGGACATGGAAGGCTGTCCCGGAGCTGAAGCGCATTCTAGAGGAGGGCGGCGTGCGGCCTGACCAGCGAGTCGTCGCTTACTGCAACGGCGGCGTCACCGCGACCGCCGTCCTCTTCGCGCTCCACCGAGCCGGGCACAGCGCCTACGCGAACTACGACGGCTCCTGGAACGAATGGGGCGAGCGCCCAGACCTGCCGACCGAAACTGGGGACGTGACCGCCAAGGACTGAAGTGGCACTTATCCACAAAACGGCAGCGCCGGATTGTTCGGTTCTGAAACCAGTAGCAAATCTATGATGCCCGGCCGGACATTGCCGGACCGGGCACGACTTATTCTTTGTCACCGCTTTCGACGGCCATCACGCGAACGAGAACTTCGCTATTGTGAACCAAATTGTCCTCGCCATCTGTGGCCATCTCTGCAGGCAAGGGCTCGGTCGCGACGCTTATCAACCAGTCGGCGATGCCAGGCACCTAAGCTTGTGACGCGACGTACACGACGCTCCACCGGAACATTTCGTCGTCGGGAATGGAATCGTAGAGTTGGCGAGCAGTCTCCAACACGTCGCTCGACCTCCGTAGTTCGTCAATGGCCGCGCTAAAGCGCTCGTCTGAACCGTTGAACGCCTGTTCGATACACGCGAGAAAAAGCGCGGTAGTGGGATCAGGAATTGAGAAAGAAGACGGAGATGGTACTGCCTCCACGCGATCGTGGCCGTTCTGCATCGAGTCCTCCCACGGCAAATTTGGCGCAGTGAATACCTGTAACCGCATTTCTGCCCTGAGCATCTGGCTAGAATCGCCAACCATGGCATCTACATGGACGGGGCAACCAACCGCGCGGTAGATTGCTAGGGAGAGTAGCGATGGACGTGGAAATGTGCATCCTGAGAATGAATGACAATTCGCCGAGTTCGTCTAGGAATGAGGTAGTCCCTGTCTAGTACGACACGGTTAGTGAGGGGATACGTTAAGTGCAACTGCGAAAGCAGCAGTACGACCTCGCCCCGAAGGCTAAGCGACTCGAAGCACGGCATTCGGCGAGTCGAACCTGCAAAATCGAAGACCGAGGACGAATCCTCGGCAAGCCTATCGAGTACGAGCTCCACGCCAGTCAGTAAGTGCGGTCCCTGCCGTGAAAACTCGTGACCACTTCGTCGCGGCAACGGAGAGCGAATTGGGGATCAGAGAACGACGAAGCCGGGGACGATTGCTCGCTTCCCCGGCTTCACTGCTGCCGTTGCTCTGCACCAACTTGAGGTGCCAAGGGTCGGACTCGAACCGACGACCGCACGATTTTCAGTCGTGAGCTCTACCAGCTGAGCTACCTTGGCGAGGTTCTCTGCTGTCGGGCGGAGCTGGTGGGCGATAGAGGGCTCGAACCTCTGACATCCACGGTGTAAACGTGGCGCTCTCCCAGCTGAGCTAATCGCCCGCTGCGCATCGGTGCCCAGGAAGGGATTTGAACCCCCACGACCGTTAATGGTCACTAGCCCCTCAAGCTAGCGCGTCTGCCAATTCCGCCACCTGGGCATGGTGCCGTATGGCAACCGGAATTATAGTCGGGCGCGTGTCCAATCGTCAACGCGACCAATGACCTTCATCCACGACGTTCCGCGACGATCGGCAGGGTCAAGAGCGCGTGTGGGATGACGAGCGCCGTCGCCGGAGTCCCGACCCGCTCCACCGCCATCTCCAGCGCTGTTTCGATGTCCGGCGCCGGCACACACCCAACCGCTTCCACGGCCGCCGGCTCCACCGCGCCGGCGACGATGATCGTCACTTGCTCCAGCACCCGCGCCAGAATGTACGCGCGCTGCTCTCCCGGCCGGATTCCCTCACGCCGCGCTTTCTCGACGATTGCGGGCGGGCCGCCCGGCTCCGCCATCGCCGCAAGGAACCGCTGCTCGCCGGAGCCCTGGCCTGCTCCCTCCGGGCACGGCGCGGGCAGGATGATCGCCCCACCTGGCCGCACGACGGGCGTCGGCGCGAACTGCAGATAGGTCGCGGCGCGACTCGCCTGGTAAAGATTCTGATCCTTTGGGTAGCCAACGCCCGCGACGGCAATGTCCGCTTGCGCCGGCACCGGGACGGTGTAGATCTCGGATGCGATCTTCGCCAGGTGGTCGTGCACCGCCTCGGGCGCGCCGAAGGAGACCGCCACCAGGCGTTCCTCCTCGTCCAGCACGCAGTTGGCAACCCAATCCAACCCGACCGCGCTCGCCACGCGTCGGACCGCCTCTTGGAAGGGGTTGCCGGCCAATTGGGCGAGCCGCACCCCCGGCTGATCCAACATCGCCGGCCCATGCGTCGCCGCGATGATCGCCTCCCCGGCGCAGCCGATGGCGACAGTCTTGCCGCCACCGCTGTACCCGGCGTACTGATGCGGCTCAACGCGGCCGGTCGCCAGCAGGAGATCCGCTTCAGCCGCGATCCGGTTCACCGAGAACGGCGTTCCGTCCGGTCCATCCGCGACCGTGACCAAGTTGGCTTCATCGTGCGGGTTGTGGTCCACCACGCGGTAGCGATTGACGATTGCGTCGCCCAGCTTCTCCCGCTTCTCGGCATCAGTGCTCGGCCGGTGGGCGCCGACAGCAACAAGGATCGTGATCGCCTCGTCCGGCACGCCCGCCGCCTCGAGCTCCTCCAGCATCGGCGGCACGAGGAGCGAGTCCGGGCACGCGCGTGTGGCATCGGTCACGGCGATGCAAACGCGGCGCTTCCCGCGCGCCAAATCGCGTAGCGGCGGCGCTCCAATCGGCGCGGCGAGCGCGGCGCGGATTGCTGCCTGGACATCAGCAACAGGGGGCGCCGGCCGCGAGCGAACGACCATGCCACTGACGCCTGGCGGCAGGCGAAACGAGCGCTCTCCCCTTCCGAAAGGAACGCTGAAGGTTTCAGATTCGCGGAGTGTCGCGCCAGTCATCGCGCATCAGCCCTTGTTTCATCTTTTCGCGCCACCCGAAAGTGGCGACCGGAGCGCCCTATACTATCACCCTGCATGCGTGGATGGCCCCATTGGGGGATGCGGCAGAGGAGAAAGGAAGACGATGACGTCGCAAACAGTCGGACGGCGCAAGGTGACGGTGATCGGCGCGGGAATGGTCGGCGGTACGGTCGCGCAGATGCTGGCGATGCGCGACTACGCGGACGTGGTACTTGTCGACATCGTTGAGGGGCTGCCGCAGGGCAAGGCGCTCGACCTGATGCAGGTCGGCCCGCTCCTCGGCTACGACACCAACATCATCGGCACCAACAGCTACGAGGACACCGCCGGCTCCGATCTCGTCGTCATCACGTCCGGCATCGCGCGCAAGCCGGGCATGAGCCGCGATGACCTGCTGCGGACGAACATGGGGATCGTCCGCTCCGTCACGGAGCAGGTACTGCCTGGCTCGCCGAACGCGATCATCATCGTCGTCTCGAATCCTCTCGACGCGATGTGCCACGTTGCGTTCGAAGCCAGCGGCCTACCGCGCGAGCGCGTCATCGGCATGGCGGGCGTGCTCGACTCGGCCCGCTTCCGGACTTTCATCGCGATGGAGCTCGGCGTCTCGGTCAAGGAGGTCTCGGCGCTCGTCCTCGGCGGGCACGGTGACACGATGGTCCCGCTCTCCCGGTACTCGACCGTCAATGGCGTCCCGATCACGGAGCTGTTGCCGGCTGAGCGCGTCAAGGCGCTGGAGGAGCGGACGGCAAACGGCGGCGCGGAGATCGTCGGACTGCTGAAGACGGGCAGCGCCTACTACGCGCCGGGTATGTCCACCGTCGAGATGGTGGATTCGATCTTGCTCGACAAGAAGCGCGTCCTTCCCTGCAGCGTCCTGCTCAAAGGCGAGTACGGGATCAACGACCTCTTCGTCGGCGTGCCGGTCAAGCTCGGCGCGAGCGGCGTCGAGGAAATCATCGAGCTCGACCTGACCGAGGAGGAGCGGGCCGCGCTGCACAAGTCGGCCGGCGCGGTGAAAGGCCTCGTTGAGGCAATGGCGAATCTTTCGTAGCCAGGCGGAAAAGGCGGATGCCGCCTCGACGTAGCTTCGGGCGGCATCGGAGATGCACTGAGATTGATCCAGCGAGCGCGGGTCAGCCTCGTAACCGCTGACCCGCGGCCCTAATCAGTACGGACTGGATCGCGAGGAGATGCGGACGATGCCGGGAATTGGTCAACGCGGAAAAGGAGCTATGGGCGCCGTCGGCAGCGTCCGCAACTTGTTCAACGTCGTCAAGGAAATCCGGTTCGACGAGGTGCGAGAGCAGGCGGAGCGCGAGCCGAGCCTGCTGGTGCTGGCGAGCAACGAGGACGACGCGCGCTCCGTCGCGGAGACGGTCGTCGGCGACGCGCCGCGCGCGCAGGTCGAGACCGGGCGTCTTGACGGGAAGCCGCGCCTTGTCGGCGGCTATGACGCGGTGATCGTCTTCTCGGCCGACGGCCGGGAGCGCGTCGAGGATGTGGTCACGACGATTGCCGCCGCCGGTCCGAACGTCCCGGTCGTCGTCTTCCCTGGTAGCGATCCGCGAAGCTTTCAAGCGGCGCGAGAGACTCGAGCGGTCATCGTCGCTCGCGCGCCAGAGCGAGCCCCGGCGTTCGGCCGCCACATTCCTGCCTTCCGGGCGGCAGCGGTCGACGCGATCATTGACGAGACCGCCCGGGCGAACGCGCAGTTCGCGTTCGTTGCCAATATTCCCTCGGTGATTCCGTTTGTTGGCTCGTTCGCCTCGGCCGGCGCGGACTTCCTGGTGCTGACGAAGAACCAGGCGATGATGGTCTTCAAAGTCGCCGCCGCGCACGACAAGGATTTGCGCAATCAGTACCGGATCATGCGCGAGATTGCCCCAGTCATCGGCGCGGGATTCTTCTGGCGCACTCTCGCGCGGGAGGCTGTCTCGTTCCTTCCATTCGCGGCGGGGACGATCCCGAAGGTGGCAATCGCCTACACGGGAACCGTCGCTGCCGGCCGGGCAGCCGATTTCTATTACCGCATGGGCAAAGAGCCGTCGCGGGAACAGATGCGCGCCTATTACCGGCAGGCCGCCGAGGCGCTCAAGAAGCTGCCGTTCCTTCCCAGCAGCGAGCCGAACGGCGACGACGGGGAAGAAGCGTCATCCGGCTGAACCAGGCCGGATGATCGCTCGCGAGCAGCGCGATTGGCCGCCGCACCTGGCTTCCTGAACCTAGCTCGCCTACCTCAATTAGTCGCGCGCCCACCCGCGAGCGCGTTCGACCGCCGCGCGCCATCGCTCGTAGCCTGCCTCTCGCTCAGAGGCGGAAATTCGAGGCTCAAACCGGCGGTCCACTCGCCATTGGGCGCGTAGCTCCTCGCGATCGCGCCAAACTCCGGCCGCTAACCCTGCCAGGTAGGCCGCGCCGAGCGCCGTCGTTTCGGTGATCGCAGGCCGCACGACCGGCACCCCGAGCACATCGGCTTGGATCTGCATCAGCAGATCGTTCGTCGCCGCTCCGCCGTCGGCGCGTAGCTCCGCAACTCGCACGCCGCTGTCGGCGGTCATCGCGTCGAGCACGTCTCGGGTTTGATAAGCGATCGCTTCGAGCGTGGCGCGGGCGATATGGCCAGCGGTCGTTCCTCGGGTGATGCCGACGATCGTGCCGCGCGCTAACTGGTCCCAGTGCGGCGCGCCGAGTCCAGTAAGAGCCGGGACGAAGACGACGCCCCCTGAATCGGGTACAGACAGTGCGAGCGCCTCAACCTCCGACGCCTGCTTGATGATGCCCAGGCCATCCCGTAGCCACTGCACGGCGGCGCCGGTGACGAAGATCGCTCCTTCCAGCGCGTATGTGACCTCTCCGTCGATTGACCAGGCGATTGTCGTCAGGAGCCGGTTGCGCGACTCGACTGCCTCGGTGCCCGTGTTCATCAAGAGGAAAGAGCCCGTGCCGTACGTGTTCTTCGCCTCGCCGAGCTCGAAACACGCCTGCCCGAAGAGGGCAGACTGCTGATCCCCGGCCATCCCGGTGACTGGGATCGGCGCGCCCAGCCATTCCGGCTTCGTCTCGCCGATCGGCGCGGAATTAGGCACGACCTCCGGAAGTAGCGAGCGAGGAATGGCTAGGTCGCGCAAGAGATCGTCTGACCAGGTCCGCGCTCGGATATCGAAGAGCATCGTCCGGGACGCGTTCGTGATGTCGGTGACGTGAACTGTCCCGCCGGAGAGTTTCCAGACCAGCCAGCTCTCGACCGTGCCGAACGCCAGTTCGCCCGCTTCAGCGCGTCGACGCAGCTCTGGATCGTGATTGAGCAGCCAGGCAATCTTGGTTGCCGAGAAGTAGGCATCCGGGACGAGGCCGGTCAGGCGCTGGTAGGTTGGAGCCATGCCGCGCTGGACGATCGCGTCGACAAGCCCTGCGCTCTGGCGACTTTGCCAGACGATCGCGGGCGAGACTGGTTCCCCCGTCTCCCTGCTCCAAAGAACCGTCGTCTCCCGCTGGTTCGTGATGCCGATGGCAGCGATCTGTTCCGGTCGAAGGGAGGCGCTCGCGATCGCTTCCCGCGCGGTTGTCAGCGTCGTCTCCCAGAGGTCCTCCGCGCGCTGGTTCACCCATCCAGGTTGCGGGTATTGCAACGGCACCTCTCGCTGAGCGATCGCTTGGACGCCGCCATTGCGGTCGAAGATGATCGCGCGCGTCGAGGACGTACCTTGATCGATCGCTAGCACGTACTGCGTCATTACCCGTTCCTCTCATTCTGTCGCCAGACCGGCTACAGTTTACTGAGGATGCACGTCAGCAACGCGAGGAGTGATGCGAGCGAGATGGAGACGATCGACCGAGTCGTGCTGATTGGCTTTAGTGGGACGGGCAAGAGCACGGTCGCCCGTATCCTCGCGAGTCGGCTCGGCTGGACGCCGATCGATCTCGACGATCAGCTCGCGGTTCAGTTCGGCATGTCCATCCCGGAAGTCTTCGCGACGCACGGTGAGGCGGCGTTCCGCGCTGCCGAGCGTAAGGCGCTTCTCGCCGCGCTGGACGCGGACAAAGTCGTCATAGCCACTGGCGGCGGCGCAGTGGTCGATCCAGCCGTGTGGGAGAAAGACGGCTTGGGACGCGCCGGCACACTCGTGGTCGCTCTCGACGCGGAACCGGCGGAGATGCTCGAGCGGCTGCGCCGCCAGCAAGAAGCCGAAGGAGATGCGGCGGGACGGCCGATGCTCGCCGGGGATGATCCTCTCGCACGCATCCGCCAGCTGAAGGCCAAGCGCCAAGAGGCATACGACCGAGCGGCGATCACCCTCATTGTCGACGCCATCTCGCCTGAGGAGATTGCGGCCGAGATCGCCAGCCTCCTCGAACCGGTCACTGAGGCTTCGACGGCGACCATCCGGCTGGAGGCGCCGTCCGGGCACTCTGAGATCTACATCGGTCCGGGCGCCCGGACAGCCATCGGCCAGCAGGCGCGAGAGCGATACCGCAAAGCTCGTCGCGCCTGGATCATCAGCGACACGAATGTAGACGCGCTCCATGGCAAGGAGATTGAGGATCGCGTTGTTGCCGCCGGCCTCACGCCGTGCCGGACCACCGTCGCTCCCGGCGAGGGGAGCAAGAGCTGGCAGACGGCGGGACAGCTCTACGACTGGCTACTCGGCGGCGGCGTCGAGCGGAGCGATCTTGCGATCGCACTCGGTGGTGGCGTGATCGGGGATCTTGCCGGTTTCGTCGCCGCGACGGTGCTGCGCGGCATCGGTCTCGTCCAGGCGCCGACGAGTCTACTGGCGATGGTGGACAGCAGCGTGGGCGGCAAGACGGGCATCAATCACGCCGCCGGCAAGAACCTGATCGGCGCTTTCTACCAGCCGCCGCTCGTGGTCATTGACCCCACGTACCTGCAGACGTTGCCGCGCCGAGAGCTCGTGGCTGGCTGGGCAGAAGTGATCAAGCACGCGGTAATTCAGCCCTCGACTCCCGGCGGCGAGCGGGCCGATCTTCTCCGGTTCTTGGAGCGGAATGTCGCTAACCTCGTTAATCTTCGCGAGCCTGCGACGACTTACGCGATTCGTCGCAACGTCGCCCTCAAGGCCGCCGTCGTGCAGGCGGACGAGCGCGAGGCAGGCATTCGCTCCTTCCTGAACTTCGGCCACACCCTGGGTCACGCCATTGAGGCGGCCGGATACCACCTCCTGCATGGCGAGGCGATCGCGCTCGGTATGCGCGCCGCGATCGCGCTTGGGCAGGCACTCGACACGGCGGACGCGGCCTTGGCCAAGCGGGTTGATTCGCTGCTGGTGGCATTCGGGCTGCCACTCACGGCAGAGTTCGATGGCGACCAGGCGCTCCAGCTTCTAACGAGTGACAAGAAGCGCGTGGCCGGCGTCCAGCGATGGGTGCTGCCCCAGCGTCAAGGGGGCGTCCACCTGCGGCAAGACGTGACCGAGCAGATGATCCGGGATGCAATCGCGCTCGTTCAGGCATCCTGACACAATGCAGCCACGTCTTCAGTCGAGCGCCGCGCACGTTGACGCCTTCATTTTCAGTGGCGGATACTCGAAACACTCGCCCGGCGTCGGACAGGTGGATCCATGGCAGCGTAGAGTTGTCCTCATCGCAGGTGGGCGCCGTGGAAGCGCCGCGGGCGGGCTGGTTCCGAATCTCTGACGGCGCCGACCGTTAGAGTGTGCGAGGTGACCGCGATGTCAGAGAACCACTTCTCCGAGCTCGTCGAACAGCTGATGCGTGGGGACCTGAGCCGCCGGGCGTTCATCAAGCGAGCAATCGCCGCTGGAGCGTCTGCCAGCGTGATCTCGACCGCGCTGGCGCGAGCAGCCCATGCCGCGCCCTCTTACCGTGAGGCTCGCTCGCGGCGTCGGGCCCAGTCCGACCCGCGAACGCTCGTCGTCCTCGACGACCTCCAAGGACAGAACTGGCTTTACCTCGACCCTGGCAGGATTTTCGAGATCAATCCGATAGCCGCGCAGAGTCTCATCTATGAGTCGCTCTATCATTTGCCGGATGCCAACGACCTGACACGGATCGAGCCGCTCCTGGCCGAGGGGATGCCAGAGGTCTCCGACGATGGGCTAACCGCCACCATCCGCATCCGCCAAGGCGTCAAGTTCCACAACACCGGCAACGTGATGACAGCCGACGACTGGGTGTTCTCCTGGAATCGGCTGGCCAACCTGAAAGGCAACGGGTCGTTCCTCTTCACGGACTACATCGAGCGGGTCGAGGCCGTCGATCCGCAAACGCTGCGCATTACGCTCAAGTCGCCAAACGCCGCGCTGGTGTCGATCATCTCCTCGCCGCAGTTCGCTGTCACGGATAGCAAGGCAATGCGCGAGCATGGTGGCTCCGATGCCTCCGACGCGGACCAGACCGACACGGCGACGGACTGGATCAATCAGGGCAATTCGGCGGGAACCGGCCCGTATCGCCTCACCGTCTGGGACACGGCGAACGAGGTCGTGCTTGAAGCGTTCCCGGATTACTGGGGAGATCCGCCCAACTTCGACCGCGTTATCTTCCGCGCCGTCTCAGATCCCAACACGCAGCTGCAGCTCATTCAAACGGGCGAGGCTGACCTTGCCTTCGCCATCGACCCGGACGCCGTGCAACGGGTTCTGGACGATCCCAACATGCAGATCCTCGAAGGGCCCTCGCTCGCCCACGAGTATTTGGCGATGCACACCGATCCCGCCGTCGGCGGGCCGCTCGCCAAGAAGGAGCTGAGGCAGGCTATTGCCTACGCCATCGATTACGACGGCATCATCAACGGTCTCCTCGGTGGGGCGGCGCTCCGCCCAGCGACGGTCGTCCCCCTGGGGCTGCTCGGCGCCGATGAGGCCCAGACGATGGCATATCAAACCGACCTCGCCAAAGCGCAAGAACTGTTCGACGCTTCGGGCGTGGGGGAGGTTGAGCTCGAACTGACCTATGGGGCGGGATCAGCAACCCCGGCCGGGCTCCTGCGCGAGACGCTGGCGGCCAAGCTGCAGGCCGATCTCCAGCGCATTAACGGGCTCAAGATCAAGTTGACGCCGATGGACGCGCAGGAGCGCTTGCAGCAGTTCCGCGAGGGAAAGTTGCAATTCACGATGTCCGATTGGGCCGCCGACTATCCGGACGTGCACACCTACGCCGATCCGTTCGGCCGCTCCCTCATTGGCGCGGCGTCGAAACGGGTGGCGTACTCGAATGCTGAGGTGGACCGGCTACTCGACGAAGGGATTAGGGAGCTCGATCCGGAGAAGCGGAAGCAGATCTACGTCGAGATTCAGCGGCATCTCATCGAGGACGCCGCCTACGTGGTCGAGTTCCAGCCGATCTATCGCAGCCCGGCCAGCCGGCGCGTCCAAGGGGCGCAACCGCACGGGGTCTACATCCTTCAGCTGCGGTATGCCACGAAGACTGAGTAACGACACGCCGCTGAATCGCTGATCGACCGGCCCGCTTCGGCTCCCGTGTCCGGAGCGGGCGCCACACTACGTCACGGGGGCAACACGTGGGACTTTGGCGATACATTGCCCAGCGCCTCGTGCTCGCCGTGCTCGTGATGTTCTTAGTCAGCCTCGGCACCTTCACGATGGCTCACGCGGTGCCGGGCAGCCCGGTCGAGGTGTTGCTCGGCGAGCGGCAAGCCGGGAACCCGGAGGTCCGCGCGGCAGTCGAGAAGCGCTGGGGGTTCGACAAGCCGCTCCCCGTCCAGTTCGTCTACTACTACCGCAATCTCTTTCGCGGCGACCTCGGCATGTCGGTGACGAGCCGGCGGCCGGTCATGACAGACCTTCGCCAGTACGTGCCTGCCACGATCGAGCTGGCGCTCGCCGCCATGCTCTACGCGACGGCGGTCGGCTTGCCGCTCGGGCTCATCTCCGCGCTCCGCGCCAACCGATGGCCGGACCACATCGGTCGGTTCATTGCACTCATCGGCACCTCGATCCCGGTCTTCTGGCTCGGCCTACTGTTCCTTTATGTCTTCTTCTATCGCCTTCATTGGCTGCCCGGCCCGGGACAACTCGACATCGGCATGCAACGGCCCGAGCGCGTCACCGGCATGGTCACCGTGGACTCCGTACTCGCCGGCGATTGGGCAGCGTTCAAGAGCGCGCTCCGTCACCTCATCTTGCCGGCGGTCGTGCTCGGCTCATACGCGATGGGCATCATCGCCCGCATGCTGCGGTCGTCGCTCTTGGCCGCGCTCAGCGACGACTACATCCGCACGGCCCGCGCGAAGGGTGTCGCGGAGCGGGCGGTTGTCACGCGCCACGCTCTGCGCAACGCCCTGATCCCGACAGTGACCGTTTTCGGCCTCACCTTCGCGAGCTTGCTCGCTGGCGCCGTTCTCACGGAGACGATCTTCTCCTGGCCGGGCATTGGGCGGTACGGGACGCAGGCGGCGCTCAAGCTCGACTATCCTGGTCTTTTCGGCGTGACGCTCGTGGTAGCGTTTGCATATGTGACCGTCAATCTGATCGTGGATATCCTCTACGGCATACTCGACCCGCGGATTCGGGTCGCCTAGTGGAGCCGAAAACGTGGCGTCAACGGCAGCAGCCAGCGCAATCGAGTTAGGCGGCGCGGCGGCTCGCCCGCACCGCTCCATGCTCAGCGACACGATCCGAGCGCTGCGGCGCCAACCCATGGCCCTGGCCGGACTCGGCGTCGTGCTGACGTGGCTGCTGCTCGGCATTCTGGCTCCGGTCCTTCCGCTGCAAGATCCGATCTATCAAGACCTTTCCGTGCGTCTTCGCCCTCCGAGCCGAGACCACATCTTCGGCACGGACGAGCTTGGCCGCGACATGGTTAGCCGCGTCATCTACGGCGCGAGAGTCACGGTGCCGGCCGGCATCGCGGTCATTCTGGTCACCGCAACCTTCGGTTCGCTCCTCGGGGCGATTGCCGGCCACTTCGGCGGCCTCGTTGATTCGGTGATCATGCGGCTTTCGGACGCGATCCTCTCCTTCCCGTCCATCATCTTGGCGATGGCCATCACCGCGATCCGGGGAGGACCCGGCCTAAGCAATGCGCTTATCGCTGTCGGGTTCGTCCTCTGGCCCGAGTACGCCCGCCTGATGCGCAGCCAGGTTCTCGCCATTCGAGCTCAGGAATTTGTGACAGCCGCCGACGCGCTGGGCGCATCCCGGATGCGTATCCTCTTCCGCCACATCCTGCCGAGCACGGACGCCCCGCTCGTCGTGAAAGCGACGCTCGACGTCGGCGCGGCGATCGTCCTCACCGCCGGACTCAGCTTCCTCGGGCTCGGCGCCGTCCCTCCGACCGCCGAATGGGGCGCGATGATCAAGCTCGGCGCGGACAAGGGGCTCCAATATTGGTGGTACGCCGCCTTCCCTGGCCTGGCGATCATGAGCGTCGTGATGGGACTCAACTTCTTTGGCGACGGGCTGCGGGACGCCCTCGATCCTCGGCGGCGAGGGCGTTGGTAAACAGGCGGTAACCTGACTTGCTGAGAGCTTCGGCGAGGAACAAATGACACTTTGGGACAACCTGACAGACTCAGCATGCGTGCCGGAGCGCCTACTGCAATGGCTTCGCGAGCACGGCGTGGACGCCGAGCTGCTGCGCCCCGGCGTGCCGATGCCCACCGTTCCGTTGGCCGCGGCCGCGATCGGAGTACCTGAAGAGCAGATCATCAAGTCGCTCCTCTTCGCGGATGGGAACGGCTCGTCCGTCCTCGCCATAGCGTGCGGCATGAGCAAGGTCGACAGGCAGCGCCTCGCGGCGGCATCGGGCCTGACCCGACCCCGACTCGCCGATCCCGCAACGGTCCTCGCGGTGACCGGCTTTCCGGCGGGCGGCGTCGCTCCGGTCGGCCACCGGACGCCTGTGCGAGTGATCGTTGACCGGCGCGTGGCCGAACAGAACGTGGTCTACGGCGGTGGCGGCGCCGAGGACGCGCTGCTGCGCATCGCTCCCCGCGACATCCTGAGGCTGACGAACGGCTTCGTCGCCGATCTCGTCGGCGAGACGACTTGACCGCCGGCCCTTGGCGCTTTCCTCATGACGGCAGCAGCAAGAGGCTGATCCTCGGTTGGCATCCCAACTACGCGCCGGGCAATAATCGCGTGGCCGCTCGGCCATTCATCGAGAAGGAAGTACCTGGTACGTCGCGCACGAGAGGAAGTGGGCTGATCCGTGGCAACGAAGTTGGTCATCATTGGTCTGCCGGCCGCCGGCAAGACGACGGTCTTCAACGCGCTGACGCGCGCCGAAGCGCAAACAGGTGGCTTTGGCGCGGCCGACGAGCCGAATCTGGCGACAGTCAAGGTGCCCGATCCAAGGCTGGATCGGCTGACGGAGATGTTCAAACCGCAGCGCAAGGTTCCGGCGGACGTCCAATACCTCGATGTCGCCGGCGTCGCCAAGGGCATCGCCGAAAAGGGGATGAGCGGGCAATTGCTCGGGCATCTCAGTCAAGCGGACGCTTTGCTCCTCGTCGTCCGAGCGTTCGATGATCCGAATGTCCCGCATCCCGAGGAGACCGTCGATCCTGAGCGTGATATCGAGACCCTCCTCCTTGAGCTTACCTTCAGCGACCTCAGCATCGTGGACAAGCGCCTGCAGCGGCTCGCGGCGCAAATTCCGAAGCTTCGCGGCGCTGAGCGCGAGGCTTACGAGCGCGAGCAGGTGGTGATGACCAAGCTGAAGGAGGCGCTGGAGGCAGATCGGCCGGTACGCGAGGTTCTACCCGAACTCGACCCGGACGAGGTCAAGATGCTGCGCGGCTTCGGATTCCTGACCGCGAAGCCGCTCTTCATCCTGCTCAACGTGGGAGAGAACCAGCTCGGCGAGGAAGCCGCGAAACTCGTGGAGCGGGTGCGGGAGCGCTTCGGCCGGCCGGGCGTGGCCGTGGATGCCCTCGCCGGGAAGCTCGAGATGGAGATCAGCCAGCTCGACGACGAGGACGCGGCCGCGTTCCTCGCCGATGTGGGAATCGAGGAATCGAGCCGCGACCGCGTGATCCGGCAGTCGTTCGCCTTGCTCGGTCTCATCCCCTTCTTCACTGTCGGAGAGGACGAGTGCCGCGCTTGGACGATCCGCCGCGGGACGACCGCTCTAGAGGCGGCCGGCGAGATCCACAGCGACATCCAGCGGGGTTTCATCCGCGCGGAAGTCGTCTCGTACGACGACCTCATCGCCGCCGGGAGCATGGCGGAAGCCAAGCGCCTCGGGACCTACCGGCGGGAGGGCAAGAGCTACATCGTCCAGGACGGGGACATCATCCACTTCCTATTCAACGTGTAGTCTCGCCAGATTTGCGAACGACGAATGTCAGGCCGGAGTGGCAGCCCGCTCGGCGCGGGCTGCTCGCTCCGCGCGCGTCGCCGCTTCATCAACGGCCAACCCGTCCGCGGTCAGGATGACGCCGTAGCTGTCGCGCGCCCGCTCGACGGAGACGATGCCGTTGCGCACATCCTCCAAGACCAGCGCGGGATCGCGTGTCAGCGGATCGTAGAAGCCGCCGCCTCCAGGCAAGTGCAGGGTGATTACCGTGTCAGGCGGGAGCTCCCGCGCGCCTTTCCGCTCGATCCGCTCACCAGTCGAGAGCGTGATCTCAGCGGCAGCTCCCTGACCGCCGCCGGCATAACCCGCTGCCGGGTGGTGGAGGCGATCGAAGAGGGCTGAGAAGGTAAATGGTCGCCGCGTGCGCACGGCGAGCTTGAGCGTCTGCCCGCAGCCGCCGCGGAAGCGCCCGGGCCCTCCAGAGTCGGCGCGAATTTCGCGCGCGTGAACGACGACCGGCGAAAGCTGCTCGATCACCTCGGCGGGCACGCCAGCGATGCCGCTCGGGAACGCTGTGGCGTGCAATCCGTCCTTCGTTGGCCGCGCACCTGTGCCGCCGCAGGAGAACCAGACGTACGTGAACGGGCGGTCTGACTTGTCGTAGCCCGTGAACTGAAGGTTCCAGATATTCGCTGCCCCTTCGGCCATGACGCGATCCGGGATGACCTTCGCCAGCGCGCCGAAGATCGCTCCGGGCAAGAAGTGGCCGATGATATGTCGCGCCGAGACGGGAGCCGGTGGCAGCGCGTTGAGAATGCTGCGCGGCGGCGCGGTAACGGTCACGGGACGGAAGCTCCCCTCGTTGTTCGGCACCTCCGGCGCCAGCGCGCACTTCAGCGCGTACGTTGTGTAGGCGTGCGTGTAGTTGAGGACGACGTTGATCCCGCGCTTGCTTTCCGGCGAGCTACCGGCCCAATCGACATGTAGCTCGTCGTCGCGCTTCGTCAGCGTGACGTGGAGCCGGATCGGTTCTTCGTAGCCATCGGAGTAGACCTCGTTCTCGTAGACGCCGTCCGGCAAGGCAGCGATTGCCGCGCGCATCGCTCGCTCCGATCGGCCGATGATCTCAGCCGAGAGATCGTCGAGCGTTTCCAGGCCGAACTCGGTCATGAACTCGAGGAGACGAGCCGCGCCGACGTCGTTGCCGGCCGCCTGCGCGTGGATATCGCCGAGGACCGGCTCCGGCGCGCGAACGTTGGCCGCGAGGATCTTCAACAGCTCGCGGTTCGGCTCGCCTCGGTCGTAGAGCTTCGTGATCGGGATGTAGAGTCCTTCTTCATAGACCGAGCGGGCGTCGGTCGAAAGGCCGATCCCTCCAATATCGAGTACGTGGCAGGTATTGCCGAAGTAGCCGACGAGTGTGTCCCCCCGGAAGACCGGCGTGATGACGGTGAAGTCATGGAGGTGGCCCGAGGTCTTCTGCGGATCGTTCGTGATGAGGACGTCGCCAGGCCGCAACTCCTCGGGCGGATAGACGGCGAGGAAGTGGTGGATGCACGTCGCCATCGAGTTGATGTGACCGGGCGTGCCGGTCACCGCCTGGGCGATCATGTTGCCCTGAGCGTCGAAGACGCCGGCGGAGAGGTCGCCAGCCTCCCGCACGATCGAGGTGAAGCTCGTGCGCATCAGGGCGGTCGCCTGCTCGTTGACGACCGAGATCAGGCGATTCCACATCACCTCGAGCCGCACGGGATCGAGTCGAGTTTGCGTTTCTGCCGTCATCGCGTGGCCTCTTCCGCCGTCCATATTTCCTGCCCGCCAGTCCAAGCGGGATAGCAATCCGCCTTGGCGAAAATGGACAGGCGTCGCGCGGGAGCAGGTGAGCCCACTCAGCGCGACGCCTGGTTCAAAGAGCCAGCGTTGAATGCCGAGCCGTCTAGCCGTCTAGATGCACGCCGTCTCCGCGCCGGGCGTACCCGCAACCGGCGAGCCAGCGATAGGCGATGCCATCGGGCTAGCTGCTGGCGACGCAACCGGCGAGGCAGCCGGGCTGGCCGGGCTCGTCGGCGTGCATGTCGGCAGCGTCGTGGGTGTCGCCGTTGGCGGCTCCGGAGTCGCCGTTGCGGTTGCCGTCGCGGTATTCGTCGCGGTCGGTGCCGGCGTGTTCGTCGGCGGCGGTGGGACCACGACCGCTTCAGTCGCCTCCGGAGAAGCCTCCGGCGACGTGACCGGCGAAGTCACCGGCGATGCGACCGCCTCCTCGGTGGGCGACGCCTCCGGGCTCGCTTCCTCGGTAGCCGGCGATGCGATTGGAGCTTCAGTGGTCGGAGACGCGGCCTCTGTCGACTCAGGCGACGCTTCGACCACCGGCGTCGCTTCCTCAACCGTCACCTCCGGCGAGGCTTCCGGGCTCGTTACCGGCGTGGCCGGCTCAGGCGTCGCGGCTTCTGGAGAAAGCTCCTCGGCCACCGGAGATGCCTCAGGTGAAGCCGCCTCCGGCGAGGCTTCCTCAGCGACCGGGGATGCCTCAGGCGAAGCCACTGGAGACGCGACTGGCGAGGCGACCGGGGAAGCAACGGGCGACGCCGCTGGCGATGCCTCCGGCGAGGCAGCTGGCGTTTCTTCAGCCGGCGTCACCTCAACCGTCTCAGTAATCGCGGGCGAAGCAGGCGCCTCGGGCGTGGGCGTGGTCTCTTCCTCGTCCCGTCCGCACGCCGCCAGGACTAAGAGGCACAACGCGGCAGTCAGGCCGATCGCCCCGGATCGAGTCACGTAGCGTCGGAATCCCATCCCCATCCCCCGTTTCCGCATCTCGGCACCAAACTCCCCATTCAGTGCCTCACGGCTTCAGTTCAACGGCCAGACCGTCGCTTTTCAGTTCCCTCATTGAATCCTACAGATCAGATGCCGCGTTCCGCAAGGACTCTTTGCCTAAATGTCACTCCCACGAAGTGGTCATCAGCGCTGAAAGCGGATGATGAGATTCAGTAGCGAGTCAATTTCCACCGTGGCACCGGGACCGACGATGACAGTCGATTCCCGCTCCTCCACGACGGCAGGACCCGAGAAGGACATGCCGGGCGCCAACGCGTAGCGGTCGTAGACGGGCACGGTCTCGAATCCGTTCCGCTCGGGCAGATAGATCGGCCGCTCTCCCTTCCGCGCGTCCGCCACGGTGGCAGCGACTGCCGGCGCGGCGCCGATCGTGAACCGCAATTGCGGAGCGGGCGCGGAGGTCACCACTCGCCAGCTGACCGCCTCAACGGGATTGCCGGGCGCGATCCGCCCGTAGAGCCGGCGATATTCGGCCTCGAAGCGCTCGGTCAGCTCCCGCGCCGCTGACGACTTTTCAAGAGTATCCGGCACCGGCACAGTCACCTGATGCCCCTGCCCCACGTAGCGCAGCTCTGCGGTCCGCTGGATCCGCACCGCATCTGCCGGGACTCCCGCCTCGCCGAGAATGGACTGCCCTTCCGCTTCCATCTCCGCGAACCGCGCCGCCGCCTGGTCCCAATCGAGCTCGTCCAATCTCCCGACGTAGGTCCGCACAAAATCGAAGGCAAGCGGTGCAACCAGGAAGCCGGCCGTGCTCGCAACTCCCGCGCCGAGCGGGACGATTACCTCCGGCGACCGCAGGATTTCGGCGACGCGGAAGGCGTGCACCGGCCCGGCGCCGCCGAAGGCGAAGACCGAATAGGCGCGCGGATCCTTGCCCTGCTCGATCGCGTGGATGCGCGCCGCGCTTGCCATCTGCTCGTTCACGACGTGGTGAATGCCCCAGGCTGTGGCGATCTCATCCATGCCGAGCCGCTCACCGAGACGAGCGATTGCCGCGCGAGCCGCCTCGACATCGAGCCGCAGCTGTCCGCCGAGGAAGAATTCGGGATCCAAGTAGCCGAGCAGTAAATCGGCATCGGTGACCGTCGGCTCGGTCCCGCCACGGCCATAGCACGCCGGCCCTGGATCGGCGCCCGCGCTGTCCGGCCCCACTTTCAGCAAGCCGAGCGCGTCGACTCGGGCGATGCTCCCACCCCCGGCGCCGATCTCGATTAGCTCGATTGTCGGCACTCGCACCGGGAGCCCGCTGCCCTTCTTGAACCGGTAGACTCGGCTGACTTCGAATTCGGCGCTGATGGATGGTTGGCCCTTGTCGATAAGGCAGCACTTGGCCGTCGTGCCGCCCATATCGAACGAGAGCAGCGAGGAGCGCCCGGTCAGCCGGCCAAAATGCGCCGCCGCCAGCGCACCCGCCGCAGGTCCAGATTCCACGAGGCGGATCGGATAGCGCGTGGCCGTGTCGGTCGTGCAGAGTCCGCCGGAGGAGAGCATGATGAACAGCGTGCCGGGGACGCCGAGATCGCTCAGCCCGGTGATGACCCGGTCGAGGTAGCGAGCGACGATCGGCCGCACGTAGACATTCGCGATTGTCGTGCTCGCCCGCTCGTACTCGCGGATTTCGGGCACGACATCACTAGAGAGGGATACGACGAGCGAGGGTGCGACCTCTTCGAGAATGGCACCAACCTGCCGCTCGTGCTCCGGATTCTGATAGCTGTGCAGCAAACAAACCGCCACCGCCTCGATGCCGTCATCAACGAGGCGTCGCGCAAGCGCCGCGACCTCGTCCGCATCGAGCGGCGTCAGCACGGAGCCGTCCGCCAAGATGCGCTCGTTCAGCTCGAAGCGGAGATAGCGTGGGACGAGCGGCTTGGGAAGCTCGAGGAACAGGTCGTACAAGTCGTAGCGATGCTCCCGGCCGATCTCAACCGCGTCACGGAATCCGCGCGTCGTCAGAAGCGCCGTCTTCGCGCCCTTTCGCTCAATCAGCGCGTTCGTCACGAGCGTCGTGCCATGAACGATCTGCCCGACCTCACTAGGCTGTCGCTCAGCCGCCCGGAGCAACTGTTCCAGTCCCGTTCGCACCGCGCGAGCCGGGTCATCCGGTGTGGTCAACGTCTTGCCGATGGTCGTCTGGCCCGTGAGGGAATCGACGAGAAGAAAGTCCGTGAAGGTTCCCCCGATGTCGATCCCAATACGAATCGGCGCCTGCTCCCTGGCTGTCTGCGCGCTTTCCATCTCTCCCTCGACTAGCATTCGCTTCCTAGCCGTCACGCAGCGCAATGCTACACTCGCACGGAATGGCCGCCACTTGTCCAGCGAGGACATGGCGGCAGGTCAAAATTTGTGGCTCGTGTAAAGAGGCATGGTGATCAAACGGTTTCTGATAGCTCTGGCAGTTCTCCTCAGTGTTCTCGCGATCAGTGGGCAGGCAGGCTTAGCGAATCTCGCTTCCACGCCGGCCACCCCCGTCACCCTCACGGCGACAGACATTCTCGCCCGCGCGAGCGAGCAGCTCGCTGACACCCAAACGGTGCGATTCAAGCTCGAGATCGAGGGCGACACTTACATTGATCCTGGGCGAACGCTCAAGCTCTTGGAAGCGGAAGGCGAGCTGGCGCGGCCGGATCGGGTGCGGACGGAATTCAAGGTCGTCGCCTTGGAGCGCGCGACCGTCACCGTCCAGCTCATCATCGTCAGCGGCCACTGGTGGACGACGGACTTGGTGACCGGAGAATGGACGGATGCTCCTGTCGAGTTCGAGTACGATCCCTCAGTCCTCTTCGACAATCAGGACGGCATCGGCCCGATCATGGACCGTGTCGAGAATGCCGAGCGCCTGGAGGACGACAAACTCGACGGCCGAAAGACGTACCACATCCGGGCCGTCGTGGATCAGGAGATCATCGGTCCCTTGACCTCGAACACGATCGATGCCACGCCGGTGACCGTCGATCTCTGGATCGACCAGGAAACGTTCGATGTCTTGCGGGCGCGCCTGGCGGAGCCAGAGGACGCGCCAGGTCCGGACAGGCCGGCCACATGGACGCTGGACCTGTTCGATCACGGTGCCACGATTGAAATCGAGCCACCAGAATAGGAGCCGCCTCTCCATTCCCGGCGGCTGGCCCCTCGCGGCGGCGCTGGCCGCGGTCTTTCTGGGCGCGATCGATCTGACCGTCATCGCGACGGTGCTTCCCCAGATCGTCTTCGATCTGCATATCAACACTGCCGACGTCGATCGCTACATCTGGGTCGTCAACGCCTACCTTCTCGCATACATCGTGACGATCCCGGTCATGGGTCGCATCTCCGACCTGATCGGGCGAACGGCCGCATTCCAGGTCGCACTCGCGATCTTCCTGGCCGGCTCGATCTGGAGCGCCCTCGCTTCGGATCTCGGCGGGCTCATCGCCGGGCGTGCAATCCAAGGCGCCGGCGGCGGCGCGT
Organism: uncultured Chloroflexota bacterium; assembly: GCA_937901745.1. Classification (GTDB taxonomy): domain Bacteria; phylum Chloroflexota; class Chloroflexia; order Thermomicrobiales; family UBA6265; genus CALGSZ01. The sequence goes on from CALGSZ010000055.1 coordinate 77,902, forward strand.
TGCTCCCCGTCACCATCGCTCTTGTCGGCGACCTTCTGCCGCCTGGCCGGCGCGTGACCGCGATCGGTCTCGTGGGCGCGATCGACACGCTCGGCTGGGTGCTCGGGCCGATTTGGGGAGCAGCGATTACCCGGCTCGCGCCCGGCGCGGAGCCTTGGCGCTGGGTGTTCTGGATCAACCTGCCCCTCGGAGTCGCGGTCGCGGCATTGATTCAGGTCCGCTCCCGCCACGCCAGACCGACTGCACCGGCAGTAGCTCAACAGTCTCCTCGCGGCCTCGATCTCGTGGGGACGCTCCTGCTTGGCGGCTCGCTCCTCCTCATCAACCTCGGCCTGGCGTCGAGCGGCGAGATCGGCCTTTCGAAAGGCGCGGCAATGCGCGCTCTCGGTGGCACCCGCAACCCTCTCGCTGCCTACCTGGTGCCACTCCTGATCTCCGGCGCCGCGCTGCTCGTCTTGTTCATCCTCTGGGAACTCCGCGCTTCCTCGCCAATCCTGCCGCCGCGGCTCTTCCGCCAACCGGCCTTCGCGGCGGCCATCGCGGCCAACTTTCTGATCGGCGTCGCGCTCATTGTCGCGATGGTGGATGTACCCGTCGTCGTGGCGCTACTCGCTGAAGAGGATCGGATCAGCGAGCTGAGCGCGGCCTACCTCGCTCCGTTCACGCTGACAATGGCAATCCTCGCGTTTAGCGGCGGCGCGCTTGCCGCGCGGCGCGGCGAGAGCCAAACCGCGGCCATCGGCATTGCGCTCGTTGTCGTGGGCTACATCGCGTTGTGGCTCGGCCTCCGGCAGGAGCGGGAGATCTGGATGGTGCCCGGCCTGATGATCGCCGGCTCCGGGTTCGGACTCGTCCTGGCTCCCATCGGCGCCACGGCGATCGATGCCGCTCCTCCTCCCGATCGCGGCGTGGCGGCCGCGCTGACGATCTTGTTCCGGCTGCTGGGGATGACGATCGGAATTTCCGCGCTGACCGCGGTCGGAGTGCGCCGGCTCCAGTCGCTCTCCGAAGGAGTGGAGCCCGTGGTGCGGCGCGCCGGGGAGACGACAGCTGAGTTCTTCGTCCGGCAGAACCAGTACATCGAGGAGGTCGCGATCCCGCTCAGCCTGCGTGTCGTGCGCGAGACCTTCCTGATCGCGGCGATCATCGCCATCATCGCGCTCGCCCCGGTGAGGAGAATGCGAGATCGCGCGAATTCAGAGGGCTGACGGAGCGCCAGGGCTCTCATATCAGTCCGTCAAGGCAGCGCGCAGCTGGCGGACCGACTCTTCGACGCTTCGCTCTGGCGTGTAAATTTCCGACCCCGCGACGATCGTGTCGGCGCCGGCCTCAACAACGCGGCGGATATTGCTCGCCTTGATCCCGCCGTCCACCTGCAGCCGGCAGGTCGGGTTTCGCTCGTCGAGCATCGCGCGCAGGCGGCGGATCTTGTCGAGCGCCGTCGGGATGAACGACTGCCCGCCGAAGCCAGGATTGACGCTCATCACCAAGATTTGACCGACGAACGGAATGGCCTCCTCGATAGCCGCCAGCGGCGTCGCCGGATTCAGGGCAACGCTGGGTGTCGCGCCGGCGGCGGTAATGGTTTGCAGCGTACGGTGGAGATGAACGGAGGCTTCGACGTGGACGGTGATGGTGTCGGCGCCCGCCTCGACGAAGGGTTCGATGTGGCGCTCCGGCTCGACAATCATGAGATGGACGTCGAGAGGGAGACGGGTCGCTTGCCGAACCGCTTTGGCGATGACGGGTCCGAACGTGATATTTGGGACAAAGCTGCCATCCATCACATCGAGATGGATGAAGTCAACACCCGCTGCCTCGGCCCGGGCGATCTCATCGCCGAGCTGCAGCAGGTTGGCGGTCAAGATTGACGGTCCGATCCACACCTCTCGCTTGCTCAACCGTCTCCCTCCGTCATCGTCGGCCGCACCTGCCGCGGGGAGCGCCGACGTCGCAGTGATCACTTTCGTTGACCCTTATTTTGCCCGGCTCCTATAATCGCCGGCGACTGGAGCCGATATCGGAGACCTCAGCCGGACGATGCCGAGCCTCAGCTTGCTTGACCGCTTCGAACAATCTTTCGAGCGCTTGATGGAAGGTTCTGTCGGCCGGCTCTTCCGCAGCCCGATCCAGCCGGCGGAAATCGGCCGCAAGCTCGAGCGCGCCATGGTCTCCAATCAGGTCGTCTCGGTCGACTCGACGCTGGTGCCGAACGACTTCCGCGTCGCGATGCACCCGCAAGACATGGTCCTCTTCGCCGACTTCGTGCCAGCCCTTTGTCGCCAAATGGAGACCTGGCTGACCGAGGTCGCCGCCGATCGCGGGTTCTCGACAATCGATCGCATCCGCGTGCAAATCATCGGCGACGAAACGATCCCGCGCCGGGCGATCCAGGTGACCGCGACGATCGCCGACCGGCCCGATCTCGACCGCGAAGCGCAGGACGCTCTCCAGCGAACCGAGCTTTACCGCGTGATCCGCGAGACGAGCGGCTTTGCCCCGCTTCGCCTCCGCTTCGTCAACGGCATGCTCGCCGGCCAGGAGTTCGTGCTACGCAAATCGGTCACCACGGTTGGGCGGGCGCTCGACAATGACATCCACCTCGAGTCGGGCGATGTCTCGCGTCACCACGCCCGGTTCGAGCAGACGGAAGAAGGGCTGCGAGTCGTCGATCTGAACAGCACGAACGGAACGCGAGTCAACGGGCGGACGATTCGGCCGTCCGCGATCGTCAAGGCGGGGGACGAGATTAGTTTCGGCACGTTGAGCGCCCAGCTCCTGCCCTTCACGCACGATCGGCCGTGAGACGCGGCCCGCACTCTCCCACTTCCGGCGCCGGCGATGTCGATCCCATTTGATTGGCAGCTTCTTTTCCTCCGCCTGCTTGTCATCGCCCTGCTCTACCTGTTCCTCTATCAGATCGCTCGCGTGACGCTCCGCGAGCTTTCCGTGCTCTCCCGGCTGGAGGCAAATGATCGGGGAAGCGCGGCCGCGTCGCCGCGCGCCTACCTCGTTGTCGTTGATCCGGCCAACTCCTCGTTGCCGGCCGGAACGACGTTTCCCCTGCCGCCCGTGGCCGTGCTTGGTCGCCATCCAGCTTGCGATGTCGCGCTGGACGACACATCAGTCTCGGCGCAACACGCCGAATTGACCGCGACTGATGACGGGTGGTGGCTTCGCGATCTCGGTAGTACGAATGGGACCTTTGTCAACGGACAAGAGGTAGTTGTACCTACCGACGTCCGGGAAGGTGACATCGTACAATGTGGGCGCGTCAAGCTTCAGATTGTGTGCTAGCATCGGCCTGACGCAAGGGAAGGGGGAGTCGCTTGCGACTCCGCAGCCAATTCGGACTGTGAGGGAGTAGGCAGGTTGCATCGCAGCACGACGGTGGAGTCGCTCGACGCGCTGCCGGCTCGCCGGCCCGCTCGAGTCATCGCGACCGACGCTCTCTGGCCACCAACCATTCCACGCGAGGTGTCTCGCGTCGGCTCGCGAATTCTGCTCGCGGTCGCGGTGATTGTCTTGGCGGCGACGGCGGGCCTGTATTGGGTCCGCGCGACGTACGAGGATCGAATCTATCCCGGCATCAACGCCGGCGGCGTGCCGGTTGGCGGCATGACATACGCCGAGGCACGCGAGGCGATCGCCGCCCGCGCCGAATCGTTCGAGGCGACGACGGCGACCTTCACCTTCGAGGACAAGATCTGGCAGCCGACGCTGAATGAGATCGGTGTCCACGTCGACGTGGAAGGGACGGTTGATAGCGCTTTCGCCATCGGCCGCGAAGACGACGCGCGCAGCCGCCTCCAGGTCGCCTGGTCACTGCTGCGGGAGGACAAGTCCGTACCCCTGCGCGTAAGTGTCGACGCCGCGCAGCTCAACGCCTGGTTCGATCGCGTCGACGCGGATCTCGGTATCGCGCCCAAGGACGCGAACCTCGTCGTCAACGGGACGGAAGTCAGCATCGATCCCGAGGTAGCCGGCACGATCGTCGACCGGGAGCGCCTGACGCAGCAGCTGATGGATTCCCTGCGGAACATGTCGGCGCCGTCCGGAGATCTGCCCGTCATTCCGAAGTGGCCGACCGTCCACGCTAAGGACCTCGAGCCCGCCAAGCAGAAGCTCGAGCAGGCGCTCAGCAAGCCGATCCGCCTGACGCACGATGGCAAGTCTTGGACGATTGACCCAGCGGATCTGAGCCAGTTCGTCGTGACGAAGGTGACCGAGCAGCCGGGCGCCGCGCCGCAGGTGGACGTCTCGCTCGATGAGAAGAAGCTGACGAAGTGGCTCTCGCAACGCTTCCGGGGCGAGATCGACCGCGATCCGGTCGATGCCCGCGTTGCTTGGAACGGCGAGCGCGTCTTCGCCTTGGAGGACAGCAAGGACGGCTACAAGCTCAAGCCGACCAGCCTTGCGAAGGAGATCTCCAAGAGCTTCTTCGGCAACCACGAAACGGTTCGCGTGCCGGTCGCGGTGATCAAGCCGCGCGTCGACAGCAACAACCTGGAAGCGCTCGGCATCACGACCCGGCTGGCGGTCGGTACGTCGAACTTCGATGGGTCGAACGAAGGTCGGGCGGAAAACATTCGGGTCGGCACGGAGCTGCTAAACGGGACGCTGGTGCCGCCTGGCGAGGTCTTCTCCTTCAATCATGCGATCGGCGTCATCAGTGCCGAGGCCGGTTTCGTCGAGGCGCCGGTCGTTGATGGGGAGCGGATCGGGCGCGACGTGGGCGGCGGCATCTGCCAGGTGTCCACGACTGTCTTCCGCGCCTCGCTCTACGCCGGCTTACCGACCGAGGAATGGTGGCCGCACCGGTATCGCTTCGCGTTCTACGAGTACGACGGCTGGACGCCGGGCCTCGACGCCTCGATCCTTCAGCCGGAGGGCGATCCGTTCGGCGGTGGTGACTTCAAGTTCCGCAACAACACCGACGGCTGGCTCTTGATCGAGTCCTACATCGATTGGCCGCGCGTGGTGGTCATCATCTACGGGCCGGACACCGGCTGGGACGTCCAGATCAGCGAGCCGATCTACGGCGAGGAATACCCGGAGGAAGAGGACATCGAGATCGTCGACAAAGAGCTCGAGCCGGGCACCATCATGCAGACCGAGTATGCGCAGAAGGGACTCGATGTCACGTACATCCGGGAGGTCCGCGACCGCAACGGTGAGGTGATCCTGCGCGACGAATACACCACGCACTTCTATCCGCGTGGCAACGTCTGGAAGGTGAGCGAGGACATGCGCGGAAAGTCGCCCGCGGGCAAGAAGGCGGCCGATTAGTCTACGATGAGCGCCCGCCGCACACCGACGCCTGAAGTCCCGGTCGCGCGCATTCCTGGCAGCCTGTCGCTGGTACTGCCCGCGCACAACGAAGAGGCCAACATCAGTATCGTCGTCGAGCAAGCGCTCGCGGTTCTACCCACCTACGTTGACGACTTCGAGATCATCATCGTCAACGATGGCAGCCGCGACGCGACGCCCGTGATCGCCGATACACTCGCGGCGTCACATCCCAACGTTCGCGTCATCCATCACCCTGTCAATCGCGGATATGGGGCGGCGCTCACGTCCGGGTTCCGCGCGGCTCGCGGCGACTACATTATGTTCATGGACTCGGACCGGCAGTTCGACATCGCCGACATCGGCCTACTCGCGCCGTTCGTCGGGCGCTTCGATGTCGTCGCCGGCTTCCGCATGGAGCGCTCCGATCCGCTCCACCGCCGCGTCTTCGCCGAGATGTTCAACGTCGCGGTGCGCATCCTCTTCGGAGTGCACATGCGCGACATCGACTGCGCGTTCAAGATCTTCCGCGGCGACCTGCTCCGCTCGATGGAGCTGACGGCGCCGGGCGCGCTGATCAACACCGAGATCCAAGCCAAGCTGCGCCGCCAAGGCGCGACCGTCGAGCAAGTCGGCGTGCATCACTACCCGCGCATCGCCGGGGAAGCGACCGGCGGCAGCTTCCGCGTGATCCGGCGAGCGATGAAGGAGACGGTGCTCCTCTGGTGGCGCATGCGCTCCTACGAGCCGCCTGCCACCGCTCCCAACCCACAGCGTCCCTACCGATTTCCGCAAATGGTCGGATCAGCCGCGACCGTGGTTGGTCTACCGGCGCTCGTGGCAGCTATACGCAAGAAGATCAAGGGCGAGTAGCGCCCTCCGACTCGTCGAGGTGGGGCTGAAGGCGAGCAAGGATGTCCGCGGCCGTCATCCCCTCGACGAGGATCCGCTTTCGCTTGCCAGTTTGGCCGTGAATCAGCCGCAGCCGTGACTTCGGCACGCCCAGCGTCTCCGCCAGCAGGGCGATCACGGCAGCGTTCGCCGCGCCTTCCACGGCTGGAGCGGTGACGCGCACTCGCAGTGCATCGCCAGTGACCGGACCGACCGCGTTCTGCTTCGAACGCGGCGCCGCCGCGATCGTCAGACTCGCGCCTTCCGGCCGATCACTGAGCCAAGCTGGCAATGTGGTCATCCTCAGGCGGCACGCTTGAGGCGCGACCTAAGATCCCGAGCGACGTCGCTCAGCGTCAGGCACGGGACGACTGGCGCGCCAATCTCCTGGCTGACCTCGCGCACGGTCAGGTCGTCCAACATCGTGTGCGTCCGGTCAGAGATCATTCGGCTCGTGATGTAGATAGGAGAACCATTGCCACGGCCGGACAGCCCGCGGACGAGATCCCGGCCTGTCAGCAGCCCGGAGACATTGATCTCCGGCCCGAAGAACTCGTTCTCGATCACCGCGACCTCGAGCGCCGCGCCGGTCTTCGAATTGAAGCGCTCAATCGCTTCGCGCATCGTCGGACCGATCAGCGTGCCGCAAGCGACCGTCCCGCGCGCGCCGGCGAGCGCACCAGGCTGGGCACGTCTGAGATATCCGTCCAGATTTTCGAGCAGATGCCGCGTGATGCCGATGCCATCCTCGATCTGCGGGTAACCGTCGTAGAGCTCCGCCGGCGGCACCGGTCGCCCGGTCATCAGGTAGAACTCGTCGCCGAGATAGAAGAACGTCGTCCCGCGCTCTTTCCGGAAGTGGCGCTGCCAGCGCTCGGCCTGAGCGATAACCGCTTCCGCCTCATGGGGCTCATACCGCCGAACTTCGATTCTCCGGCCGGGCAGGAGCCGCATGCACGTCCGCGACAGGCGGAGCTGCTTGCTCTGCCGCTCCAACCCGTGCCGGGTGAGACCGACCGGCACACCAGCTATCGAGATCAGACGGGAGAACGTCGAAAGATCGCGCAGGCTTCGATCAAGCTCCTCACCGTCGTTCACGCCGGGAACCAGCACCAATTGCGCGTGGAAATCAATCCCGGCCCGCTCCAGGCGCGCCAGATCTTCCATGATCTTGGCGCCCTTCGGGTTGCCCACAAGGGCCACGCGCAGGTCCGGATTCGTGGAGTGCACGGAGACGTGCATCGGGCCGAGGCGCTGCTCCTCGATCCGCCGCCAGTCCTCCTCTGTCAGATTCGTCAGCGTAACGAAGCTCCCGTAGAGCATCGAGTAGCGGTAGTCGTCGTCCATGACGTAGAGCGACTTCCGCATACCCTTCGGAATCTGCTTGATGAAGCAGAACGGACAGGCGTTCTCGCAGATCCGCACACCGTCGAAGGTCGGGTCGCTGAAGGTGATGCCCCAGAACTCGTCCCCTTCCAGGTGCAGATCGAGCTTGCGGACAACGCCGTCGCGCTCGACCTCGACAACCGCGCGCTCGGATTGCGCCTCGAACTGGAAATCGAGCGCGTCGAGGATGGGACGACCGTTGAGCCGGACGATGCGGTCCCCGGGCTGGATGCCAAGCTCATCGGCGAGTGAGCCGGGAACGACATTCTGGACGAGTCCAGGCTGCTCGGGAACGAGATCGACGCGTCGATTCGAGAGTTTGCTGATGATCGGAGCCATGTAACCAACCAGAGAAGCTCGGTCCGCGGCGAGCGTCGCTACGGGAGTCCGTCGAGCGAGGATGTCGCGTCCCGCGAGGCCAGCAAGTGCGCGATCCGACCCGCGCGGGACCAGCCGGGAAGTCTACCACGCCGCTGAGAGAGCGCCGGAATCAGGGATTCGAGGCCGGCCGCTCCCAGACCTGAGCCACCCAATCCTCTTCCTGGCGCCGGCTGAGCAGCGTCAGGCCGTGGCCCTCGAACATGGAGACAACCTCGGACTCCTTCGGCTCGATGATGCCGCTCAGGATCAGTCGTCCACCCGGGCGGACAGCCGCAACAAGTCCCGAGGATAGCTCAATGAGAATCCGCGCGATGATGTTGGCGATGACGAGGTCGTATCCGCTCCGGTCCGGCGCCTCAGCCGACACCGAGCCGAGCTCGACCCGAACGCGATCCGCGACCTCGTTTCGCTCGACGTTCTCGCGAGCCTGTCGAACCGCGACGGACTCGATGTCGACCGCATCGACGATCTCTGCTCCGAGCCGAGCCGCCGCGATTGCCAGAATCCCCGAACCGGTTCCGACATCGAAGACACGCATCCCTGGCTCCAGGTAGTCCTCGACGGCGACGAGGGCGAGACGAGTCGAGGGGTGCGTGCCGGTGCCGAAGGCCATGCCTGGATCGAGCACGATGACGACATCACCCTCCGCCGCCTCGTACTCGAACCACGGCGGCCGCACGACGACGCGCCGTCCAGCCCGGACCGGCCGGTAGTGCTCCTTCCAGGCGTTCGCCCAGTCCTCTTCGTGACGCGACGTAACCTGGAGGTCACCGACGGGGCGCAACTGGCCGAGGTGCCACAGTGCCCGCCGGATCTCTTCAACTTTCGCTCGCTCCTCAGCCGGGACGAAGGTGCGGATCGTCACCGGGCGCGTCAAATCCACCTGGAGATTGTCGCCGTCCGGATCTTGTATGAACGGCTCTTCGACGACGACACCTTCGTTGAAGCCATAGCGAGCGAATATCTCGCTGACCGGCTCGACCGCCTCCCTGTCAACCGCGACGGCAAGCTCCAACCACTCGCCTCGGCTCGCTTCAGTCTCGCTCACAACTCCACCGTGCTGTTGTCGCCGACGTTGAGCTTGAGCGTTCGACCGCGGACGGTCGCCGCCCGGCCAACGATCGTGTGCTCGACGATCGCGTTCTCAACCGTCGCACCGTCTTCGAGGATCGCGTCGCGGACGACCGCGTCGCGGACTGTCGCGCCAGGGCCGATACTCGCATGAGGCCCAATGACGGCTCGCTCCACCGACGCTGTCGGATCAATTGTCGAAGGGGGTATGACGACGGCCGAGGAAAGACTCGGCGCCGCCGGCTGCATGCGGTCGAGCAGGTACCGATTCGTGGAGAGCAGCGCCTCGACGTTGCCGCAGTCTTCCCAAACCGTGACCGGAGCCGGAACGACCTTCGCCCCGCGGTCGATCATGATCTGGATCGCGTCGGCAATGAAGTACTCGTTCTTGAGCATCAGGCCACGCTGCATCTGCTCTTCGATTGCTGAGTACAGGTCTGCCATGCGGCGGAACCAATAGATGCCGATCACGGCGAGCCTCGAGACCGGCTCCTTCGGCTTTTCGACCAGTCGGACAATCCGCCCGTCTTCGACGACGGCCACGCCGAGCGCCGAGGGATCTTCGACCTCTTTGGTGAACATGACGACGTCGGCGTCCGTCTCGCCGAGGACTGACCAATCCGCCTCGAACAGCATGTCAGGGAAGAGGATCAGCGCCTCCTTCGGCTCCAAGTGGCGCGTGCGGATGATCGCATCCGTCTGGCCGCGCATCTCCGGCTGCTCGACGAATTCGAGCGGCAGGTCGTAGCTATCCCGCGCCCACTTCTCGATCTGGTCGCCAAGGAAGCCGGTGATGAAGATCAGGCGCTCGGGCTGGAGCGGTAAGACCCGATCTAGGACATGCGCGAGCATCGGCTTGCCCGCGACACTCACCAGCGGCTTCGGCTTGCTCCACGTCTGCGGGCGCAATCGCGTTCCCAGCCCAGCGACCGGCAGTATGACGTCCACTCACACCACCTCTGCGACAATCGACAGGCAACCGGACACCCCGATGAGTGTTGCCCACTACAATCTACCATCGGTCCGGAGGCCGATACTGGCGGCGAAACGGTTTGACTTGCCTTTGGTACGAAAGGGAGAACAGGTGGCGCGACTCGGCCTCTCACCGGAGGAGCTTCAAGCGGCGATCGAGCAGCGTCTGCGCCAATTAGACGACGCGCAGGCCGAGGAAGAGCATCTCGGGCCGTTCAGCGACTTGCTACGCACAGTGGCGCAGATCGCCTATCAGCGCGCGGCCGACTTGATCCTGCTCAACAACCGCCGCTTGCAGCAGCAGCTTACCAGCGCCGGAATCACCATTCCGGGCGTGGGTGAGGACGATGGAGCCGGTCAGGAAACAAACGAGCGCCAGCAAGCGGAGAGCCAATGACGCCGGCGCTCTGAAGATGTGGTACCCCCAGCGGGATTCGAACCCGCGATCTTCACCTTGAAAGGGTGACGTCCTAGGCCACTAGACTATGGGGGCGCCGAGGGAAAAAGTACCTCAATTTGGGGCCCAATGTCAATGCGACAGCAAGGCTAGGAGCGCGCCCGCCAGCGCCGCTCCCGCCCCTGCGCCGATGACGGCTCTCGCCCGCGGGAATCGCTGCGCCGCCCGCCACAGCCGGGACAACCCGCTCCGACACTCGGCGCTTAGTGCCACGATGCTTGCGACCGCGAGGAACGCCGACACCGCGACCGCCGCGTCGGCGCGACCAACGGCGACATTCCCCGCTGGTGTACCCGCTAACCACTCAACGACGAGGATGATCCACCTCGTGAGCAGTTCGGCCGGAAAGAGAATCGCCCGTGCGAGCGTCTCCGAGACGAATCCGACGCCGGCAGCGATGAACGCCAGCGGGAACGCGATGCCGACCGCCGGCACGATCAGGAGATTGGCTGGCACCGTCGTGAGTGACACAGTGCCGAAGGTTCCGACCTGAAACGGCATGGTCGCCAACTGCGCCGACGCCGTGCCAACCACCGCCGCCCAGAAATTGGCCCAGCGCCCACCGGTCATCATCCCGGGCAGGACGAGCGACAGCGCGAGCGACGACGCGATAGAGAGGCGGAACGAAAGCGTCTGCAAATCCTCCGGACGCCAAGCAAGCTCGATCGCCGCCGCCATCGCCAGCAGCGTCACGAGGTCCGGTCGCCGGCCAAGCAGCATCGCGATCAGCGCGCCGGTCGCAACGAGTGCCGCTCGTACGGCCGGAGGACCGAGCCCAACCAGCACCGCGTAGGTCCAGACGGCCCCGGCCGTCAGCGCCGCCCAACCCCAATGGCGCCGGAGTCCGGCAGCCGCACCGATTGACGACAGTGCGACGACCACCAGTGCGACATTGCTCCCACTGACCGCCGTGATGTGCGTTGTACCGGTCCGGACGAAGGCAACCCTGCGCTCCCTGGAGAGCGCGTGATCGTCGCCGGTGACCAGTCCGGCCAGGAGGGCACCTGTATCGCCCGGTGATGCGGCTTGCATCCGGTCGGTAATGCTGCGCCGCACTCGATCCAGTGCCGCCAGCAGGCCGCGCCCCGGTTGCTCCTCTTCCGTTGCGCCAGCGTCGATCTCCGCGATGCAGCCTCGAGCCGCGAACGAGCGAGCGATCGAGGGACGTTCCTCGTTCAGGGATTGCGGCGAGCCGCGCAACACCAACTTGCTCCCCAGCCCGACCTCGGGCACGAGCGGCGCCGATGCGCATATCCGTCCGTTCACCTGCAACCACCGCTCGGAGTCGGATACGAGCACTTCCTCGATCCGGAGATCGAATCGCTGCTGGCTGCCGCTCCGCAGCGGTCCGGAAACGACCTCGCCTCGCACGGCGCTTGCGTTGTCGATCCAGTCCGGGTCGGTGGAAGCATCGTCAGAAGGCGCGCGCAAGACGCCGAGCACCGCGATGAGGAAAGCTGCCCCGAGCCACGCGAGGTGGATCCGCAAACCGGCAAGTCGCAAGACTGCCGCGCCGCCGAGAACTATCGGCACGATCGCCCAGCCAATCGCGATCCCAGAGACGAACGCGCTGGCTAGGGCGATACCCGCCATTGTCAGACCGTCACGTAAGGCCGAAGCCGGTCGACCATTTGGAGCGAAATGCCGCGCACCAGCGCGAGCTCCTCAATCGTTCGAAACGGCCCGTTCGCGGTGCGATAATCGATGATGGCCCGCGCGAGGGCTGGACCGATGCCAGGGAGCTCTTCGAGCTCGGCGGCGCTGGCAGTGTTGATGTTGATGAGACGTGCGGACTCCGCTGTCGCCGTCCCGGTCGCCTCTAACGTCGCGCTCTGTTCCGGCGTTGTCACAGTAGGTTGGGCGCGCGAGGGAACGATCAGCCGTTCCTCGTCGCGCAGGCGCGCGGCTAGATTGATCCCGGAGACATCCGCGTCATCGGTCAAGCCGCCGCTGGCCTGGATGGCGTCGTTGACCCGCGAGCCTCCAGGCAGGGAGTAGACGCCCGGGCGCGCGACCGCCCCCTCGACAGAGACGACGATTGGTCCGTCTTGCGCCGGATCGGAGATGACGATCGGCGGAGCGGAGCGCGAGTCGATGAGCATGACCGCGAGCGCGCCCGCCGCGGCGGCGACGAGCGCGGCAATGATGGCGACGACAGCCGTTCCTCGCACCAGAGCCGCTCCGAGGTTCAGTCAAGCGCAATATCTGAAGGTTTTGTCTATCTTCGCCCGCGGAAACGGTCGTCGCAAGACATCGTGGTAGACTCTGCCGCCGGCCCCATTCCCGGGGCGATGGCGGACGTACTCGGCGCGGCGACGGCCGGCTGCTCCGCGCACCGATCTTTCAGGACGCGTTTGTCGTGACACTTTCACACGTTCTCGCTGCATTCCAAGATTCCTCGTGCATTGCGGACTTCCTCGCTTGCGCGAAGGCCGAGCGACAAATAGCCGTCGTTGATCTGCCGGCCGCCGCCCGCCCGGCGGTAATCGCCGCCGCGGCGCAGGCGATCGGGAAACCGACGCTGATCCTGACAGCCCGGGACGACCGCGCCGAACGGCTGACAGGCGCGCTCACCGAGCTTCTGCCGCAGTCGCGCGCGGTGCAGCAGTGGCCCGGCCCCGATGCGCTGCCGTACGAGCAGCTGCCATTCGATCTCGCCGTCTCAACGCAGCGCGTCGCGATCCTCGACCGCTTCGTGGCCGATGGGGCCGAAACGCCGCCGGTCGTCGTCGCGTCGGTGCGCGGCCTGTCACACCTGGTCATGCCACCCGCCAAGTTGCGGGAGCACCGCCAAGTGCTGCGCGTCGGCGACCGCTTCGACGCGCAATCGTTCATGTCCTGGGCGACGAACCTCGGCTACCAGGTCACGCCTCTTGTGCAGGAGCCAGGTACCGTCGCGCGCCGCGGGGGAATCATCGATATCTATCCCCCGGCGGCTTCGGATCCGATCCGCATCGACCTCTTCGGCGACGAGATCGAGAGCATCCGCCTCTTCGATCCCACATCGCAACGGTCGCGCGACCGGCTGGAGCAAATCACCCTCCTCCCGCCATTCGAGCTGCCGCTGTGGCGGCTCACGGAGGCCGCATTGGCCGTCGAGCAGCTCGACCGCTCCAATCTCCGCCCAGAGGTGGAGGGCGAGTGGCGGCGGATGCTTGACCGGATGGCCGCCGGACTTCCGCCGGCCTCGCTCGATCTCTTCGCCCCGTTCCTCCTGACCGAGCGGGCGACACTGCTGGACTATCTCCCGCCGGATGGCTTGGTCATCTTGGACGAGCCAGCAGCGATTCGCCTCGCGGCGCGCCAGCTCGAGGAGCACGCCGCCGAGCTCGTTGAAGGATTCGAAGCCAACGGCGAGCTACCGCCCGGCCTACCTCGCCCATTCGCCGAGTGGTCGGCACTCGAGGACGGCCTGCTCCAGCGCCATTGGCTGACACTCGGGCTCGAAACGGAGAAGTTCGCGGCCGAATCCACCTCGCTCACTTGCATCGCGGAAGCGCCCCTCTTTGCCGGTCGCCTCGCCCGGCTCACCGAGGAAGTGGGCGCGATGCTCCGCGACGGCTGGCGCATCGTGCTCGCGACCGATCAAGTGGACCGGCTGACAGAGGTCTTCGAAGAGCGAGACATCTTCCCCCGGCGGGACAAGCGTCGCGAGCGGACGGAGATCGCGCCGCTCCTGCCCGGCACGTTGGAGATCGTCGCGTCTGACCTTGACGCCGGTTGGATGATATCCAGCGACAAGCTGCTGGTCCTCTCCGACCTGGAGATCTTCGGATTCCACAAGCAGACGCGTCGGGGCGGACGACGAAGCCGTGCGGACAATCTTGCCTTCGCAACCAGCCTGACGCCCGGTGAATACGTCGTCCACATCGACCACGGCATCGCCCGCTTCCGCGGCCTCGTCCGGGTTGAGACGAACGGCGTCGAGCGCGAATACCTGCTCCTGGAATACGCCAAGGGCGACAAGCTGTACGTCCCGGTCGATCAAAGCGACCGGGTCACCCGCTACGGCGGCGGTGGAGTCGAGCCGACAGTGACGCGGCTTGGCTCCGGCGAGTGGCTGCGTACCAAGCGGCGCGTCCGTCGGGCGGTTCGGGAGATGGCGTTCGAGCTCGTGCAGCTCTACGCCGCGCGTGAGACCGTCCAAGGCCATGCCTTTGGGCCGGATACAGCCTGGGACATTGAGCTTGCCGAATCGTTCCCCTATACAGAGACACCCGACCAGCTGCGCGCGATCAACGAAGTCAAGGCCGACATGGAATCGCCGAAGCCGATGGATCGCCTCGTCTGTGGCGACGTCGGGTTCGGCAAGACGGAGGTTGCTCTGCGCGCCGCCTTCAAGGCCGTCAACGGAGGTAAGCAGGTTGCGGTCCTCGTGCCGACGACCGTGCTGGCGCTCCAGCACCTGTCGACCTTCACGCAGCGTCTCGCGCCATTCCCGGTGCGTATCGAGATGCTTTCCCGCCTACGCACTCCTCGCGAGCAGCGGGAGGTGATCAAGGGTCTCGCGGACGGCAGCGTCGATATCGTCATCGGCACCCACCGGCTGATCCAGAAGGATGTCCGGTTCAAGGACCTCGGCCTGCTCATCATTGACGAGGAGCAGCGGTTCGGCGTGCGCCACAAGGAGGCGCTCAAGCAACTGCGCACCGAGGTCGATGTGCTGACGATGAGCGCCACGCCGATCCCGCGCACCCTGCACATGGCGCTCTCCGGCATCCGCGACATCAGCGTGATCGACACTCCGCCGCAGGCCCGGCTCCCGATCCGCACGTTCGTCACAGCGGCGTCAGACGAGCTCATTCGGGAAGCCATCCTGCGAGAGATTGATCGCGGCGGACAGGTTTATGTCGTCCACAACCGCGTCCACTCGATCGGCCGCCTCGCGCACCGCCTGCGAGAGCTCGTCCCGGAGGCCCGCTTCGGCGTCGGCCACGGCCAAATGGACGAGGAGGTCTTGGAAGAAGTCATCCTTGGCTTCGTGCGGCACGAGTTCGATGTCCTAATCTGCACAACGATCATTGAATCGGGCGTGGACATCCCAAACGTCAACACGATCATCATCGACAACGCGGACACGCTCGGCTTGACGCAACTCTACCAGCTACGCGGGCGAGTCGGGCGGGGCACGAACCGTGCCTATGCCTACCTCATCTACAAGCCTGGAAAGGTCTTGACGCCGGAAGCACAAGCCCGGCTCGAGGCGATCCAGGAAGCGACCGAGCTCGGCGCCGGACTCCGCATCGCGATGCGCGATATGGAGATTCGAGGCGCGGGCAACATCCTCGGGGCGGAGCAGAGCGGGCACATCGCGGAAGTCGGATACGACCTCTACGTCCGGCTGCTGAGCCAGGCGGTCGAAGAGATCAAGCACGGGCGGCCGATCACGGAGCCGGGCGCGATCCAGCTCGACCTGCCGATCACGGCGCTCATCCCGGCGTCATACATCGCCGATGTCGAGCTCCGGCTGGCCACCTATCGGCAGATCGCGGCTGTCAACAGCCGCGCCGAGCTCGAAGAGATGCGTCAGGAGCTCGAGGATCGCTTCGGCCCGATCCCGGACGAGGTCGAGCACCTCCTGGCGTTGATCGCGGTGCGGATCCGCTGCTCCGACCTGGGCATCGAATCGGTTGTCGAGCGCGAGCGGGAGATCGTGATTCGGCCGGTCGAGACGCAGCGGCTGGACTCCCGACGCCTGACGAGCAAGATTGGGCGCGCGCTCAAGCTGACGCCCCACTCCGTCCGCATCCGGCTGCCGGATCTCGAGATCCCGTGGCTGGAGGCATTGGACACCGTGCTCGACGCGATCGAGGTCGCGCGGCCGCTGTCGCGCCCGCCTTCTCCTGACGGTGGAGGCCACTCGAAGCCGCGTCCGACGCCTCAGCGCAAGAGCCGCGTGGTCACGCGTGTGGACGGCCATCGGCGGAAGCCGGCCAAACCAGCAGCCCCGGCCGGCTCCCACAAGCGATGAGTGCCTGGTATGTACCCAGCTTAGTGACTGCTCGCGCCGAGTGGCGCTAATGCTCGCGTAGGTGCGCGACCGTAACGCCCTCGCCTCCAAGCTGCGGTTCGGCCAACTCGTAGCGGGCGACGAGCGGGCTCGCGCTCAGCACGTCGCGCACCGCTTGTCGTAGCGCCCCGGTTCCCTTGCCGTGGATGATGCGAACGAGGGGCAGACCGGCCCGGTAGGCATCGTCCAAGTAGCGCTCGAGCTCGGCCTCGATATCAGCGACGCGCTGCCCGCGTAGATCGATTTCCATCGGGACGTGGCCCGGCGCAGCTGGTTGGAAGACGACGCGCGGCGTGGATTGCGTCTTGGCTCGCCCCAATCGCTCCAGCGACTCGAGCGGCTGGCGCAGCTTGAGCGATCCCAGCTGCACTTCCGCAAACCCATCCTCGACCGAGATCACTTCGCCCTCTTGCCCGAGCCTGGTCAAGCGGACGCGGTCGCCGGGCCGAATCTCTCCGGCCTGCGGGCGCGCGGATGACTGCACGCGCCGTCGCCGGAAGGAGCGCACGGCCTCCGCCGCCTGTTCTGCTTCCTGGCGGCGCTCCTCGACTTGCTCGCGAGCGACGCCGCCCATGCTCCGCTCGCGCTCCAGGCGACGCAGCAGATCTCGCACTTGCGCTAGCTCGGCTTCCGCTTCTTGCAGTGCTTCCTCGCGGGCAGTGGCGCGCTCACGCTCCGCCTCTCGCAGCTCTCGCTCGACTTCCCGACGCAGCTGCTCGGCCTCGCGCCTCACCTGCTCTGCCCGACGGAGCGCGGCCTCGGCCTCATCCCTACGCCGCCGGATGTCCTGCAGCAGCGTGTCAGCTCGGATCGCGTCCGGGTTGAGGAGCGCGGCCGCCTGGTCCAGCACCTCTTTCGGCATGCCAAGGCGTCGCGCGATCGCCAGCGCATTCGACTGACCGGGAACGCCGATCGTCAAGCGATAGGTCGGCGCCAAGGTCTTCACGTCGAACTCGACGCTCGCGTTCTCGACACCTGGCGTCTGGTAGGCGAACGCCTTCAACTCCGAGTAGTGCGTCGTAGCGATCACGAGCGGGCCCAGCTCGAGCAGCCGCATGATCAGCGCGCGGGCGAGCGCCGAACCCTCTTGCGGGTCCGTACCGGCGCCGAGCTCATCGAGCAGCACCAGGCTGTCCGGCGTGACCGCGTGCAGCATCGCGATGACCGTCCTCATGTGAGCGGAGAAGGTCGAGAGATTCTGCGCGATGCTCTGCTCGTCGCCGATGTCAGCAAAGACGGCCGGGAAGACGCTCAGCACCGAGCCCTCGTCGGCCGGGACGAACAGCCCGGTCTGCGCCATCAACGCCAGCAAGCCGACTGTCTTCAGCGCCACGGTCTTGCCACCGGTGTTCGGCCCAGTGATCACCAGGATGCGGTACGTCTCGCCGAGGTGAATGTCGATCGGGACGACTGTCTTCGGGTCGAGCAGCGGATGGCGAGCCTGCTTCAGGGCAACGCGATGGGTCGGGTGGCCGTTCTCGCTTTCTGGCGGCCCGCTCCAAAGTTGCGGTCGAGTCGCCCGCTGCGCGAACGCAAGCCGTGCCTTGGCCATCGCCAAGTCCAGGGCGGCGATGGCTTCCACCGTGCTGATCAGTGAGTGTGCATGCTGGCCGACCCGCTGGCTGAGCGCGTCGAGGATCCGCTCGATTTCGTGCTGCTCGGCGAGCTGCGCCTCACGCCACTTGTTGTTGAGCTCGACGACCTCCATCGGCTCGATGAAGAGCGTCTGGCCGCTCGCCGAGGTGTCGTGGATGATCCCCGGCACCTGTGCGCGCGCCTCTGCCTTGACGGGGATGACATAGCGCCCATCGCGCGTGGTAATGATGGCGTCCTGCAACGCGGCAGCGTAACGGCCGCCGGAGACGATACGTTGCAGCCGGTCCATCAAGCGGGACTGCGCGATGCGCACCTCGCGCCGGATCCGACCCAGCGCCTCGCTCGCCGTGTCGAGGACTTCGCCGCGCGGCCCAATCGAGCGGTTGATGTCCGCCTCGAGATCGGGAAGATCGGCCAGGTGCTCGGCGAACTCGAGCAGCAGCGGGAAGCGAGACTCGGCCTCGGGCAGCCGGAAGAGGGTTTTCCGGAGCGTACGCGCCGCGGAAACGGTATCGCCGATCTCGAGCAAATCGGCGGGCTGCAACCGCCCACCCTTCTCTGCCCGCTCGACATGTGAGCGGATATCACGCGCGCCGCCGACCGTCAGGTCCGGGACGGCGGTCAGGAGCTCAACGGCCTCGGATGTGACGTCGAGGAGATAGCGAACCTGCGACGGGTCGCCACTCGGCCCAAGCTCGCGGGCGCGCTCGGCGGCGACCGAGTACCGACACTGCTCGGCGAGGCGGCGCAGGATTTCAGGAAACTCGAGCTTTGTTAGGACAGCGTGATGCCAGGTCGGTTGTTCCACCGAGTGGAATTACCCCTCTGGCACTCCACCAGCAAGGATCGGCGGCAGTCCACCGGGGAACCAGGGGGCCAGGAGCCGCGTAAAGAACGGCGCCAGATCCAAGAACACCGGGACAAGGGTCGAGCCGTCGATCTGAGCCCGCACGAAGCGGACGACGGTGTCCCGTCCTGCCACGTCGAACGTCTGGTTGAGCGCCTGCAACGTGATTGCCAACAACATCGCCGCCAGGGTCGTCGCCAGCGCGGAGACGATCACGCCGAGGGCGGCGCCGCCGATATTATCGAGGATTTCTATCCGACGTGGCAGCCGGAAGCCTTGCAGCCAGCGAGAGACGACAATCGTGAACGCGGTCGAGAAGACGAACAGGAGCAGAAGGAAGAAGACAAGGTAGCCAGTTTCCCGGCCCATCGTCGTGATGTGGGCGCGGACGGCGTCCGAGAGAGGACGGTAGAACGCTGCCGCGAGCACCGAGCCGAAGTAGATGGCGATGATCGCCGAGGTGACCCGCGTCACGCCGTTGAAGAACCCGAGCCCAATGATCGCGAGGAACGCGATGATGATGACGAAATCCATTGCGTTGAACATCGCGCAGACCCTTTGACCCCGCGCTACGGCAGGCGCAACGGATGCCACCTCAGGCATCCTGGCCCTGTACCACCCATCATGGCCATTCTAGGCATGGGTGCATTGGGTGCTCATCACCCTTTAGTGCCAATCACGGTTGACACGAACATGTGTTCGTTCCTATAATGGCGGCGCCGGAAACCGGGTTCCCGCCCCGGTTGACCCTAGTGCGAGAGGACACCGTCCATGAAGGAGCTATCGCGTCGGCAGCGCGCAATCCTCGAATTCATCGAGCGCTTCCTCGACGAGAACGACTACCCGCCCACGATCCGCGATATCCAGCGCGAGCTCGGCATCTCTTCGACCAGCGTCGTGGATTACAACCTGAAGGTGCTCGAGGCGCGCAATCTGATTCGCCGCAACCGGAACATCTCCCGCGGCATCGAGCTGGTCGGGCGCGGCTCGCGCCGCAACATCGTCACGATCCCGGTGATCGGTCAGATCGCCGCCGGTGCCCCGATTCCGGTCCCGGAGGACCTGGAGACCGCCGAGGCGGACGAGACGATCGAGCTGAGCGCGGATCTGGTTCCGGACAGTGGGCGTGGCCTGTTCGCTCTGCGCGTCAAGGGGCACTCGATGGTCGACGCGCTGATCAACGACGGCGACATCGTGCTGCTGCGTAAGCAGGAAACTTGCGAGAACGGCGACACGGTCGCGGTCTGGTTGAAAGACCAGAAGGAAACCACCCTCAAGAAGTTCTACCACGAGGGTAATCGCATCCGGCTCCAGCCCGCGAACGTGACGATGGAGCCGATCTACACCGATCCGGAGAACGTCGAGATCCAGGGGAAGCTCGTCACTGTCGTCCGCGCCATCAGTTAGGCGTCGGTCGGCATAGGCCTGTTGCTAAAGCACCGGCCGCGAGCCGACGGCAGCCTTCACGCCGGAAGGCAGAAGAGCACCTAGCCGCGTGATGGCGCTCAGAGCACCTCGCAACCTGGGTCAATCTCCGGAGTCGGTTGCGTTCGCTGCCGGTCTGATCGTCTACCTCGCCTGTCTCGCTTGGTTACCGCATTTCATCGAGCGGCTCACCCCACTGACCGGGGATGAGCCGTTTTACGTTATGACAGCGATCAGCCTGATCGAAGACGGCGACCTGGATGAGACCAACAACTACGCCGAGCGCGACTACGACCGCTTCTATCCGGAAGGTGGTCCAACAGACAAAGGGTGGGACGCCTATCCTGACCCGCTCCCGCCGCACGCCACGCAATCCACGCGGCCAGGTCTTTACAGCAAACACGGCCTCGGGCTGACGCTGCTGATCGCGCTGCCCTACGCCGTGGGCGGCCGACCGCTGACGTTGGTCGTGCTCGCGCTGGTCGCGGCTCTAATCGCCGCCAATATGGCGCTCCTCGCGCGGCGGTATTCAGGCTCGAACGCAATTGCGCTCGTAGTCGCGCTCGCGCTGAGCCTGACAGCACCGCTCCTGCCGTTCTCATTGCTGATCTTCCCCGAGATGCCGGCGGCGCTGTGCATCGTCTACGCGCTGCGACGGCTGCTCGAGCCGCGAAATGCGTGGTGGCAGTGGCTGCTCATCGGCTGCGGGTCGGCCGCCCTGCCGTGGCTGCATTACAGGCTCGTACCGGTAAGCCTATCGTTGGCGGCCATCGCCGTCATCCTTCACCGCCACACGATCACGCGCTGGCAGGCAGCGGCCGCGCTCACCGCTCCCGCCGTGGGAGCGGTGTCGCTCGTCTTGTGGTTCACATACCTCTACGGCCGGCCATTACCGCCCGCGGCGGACCACGCCGGCTTTTCGGGCCCGCTCGGCACGATCAACGGCCTGGCTGGTCTTTTCTTAGACCAGCAGTGGGGAGCCTGGATCGCAAACCCGCTGCTCTTCCTCGCCGTCGCCACGGCGATTCTCTTCGCGACCGCCTACCCACGCGATGCCGTCGCGCTCGCCGTGGTCGCCGGTCCATACCTCGGCATCGTCGCGGCATACCGCGTCTGGTGGGGCGAGTGGAACCCGCCAGCGCGCTATCTTGTGGACGTAGTTCCCTTGGTCGCGGCGCCGCTCGCGTGGTGGCTGGGGCGCGCCAGCCAACTCAGTCGCTGGATCGCTCTCGCGCTGACTATGATTCCGGCGGCCGCCGTGATGGCGACGTTCATTGACGATCCGCAGCTGATGTACAACCACCCGGACGGCACCGCACGGCTGTTCGAGAACTGGGCGGAGCGATTCGATCTGCCGCTCGACCGCCTGATCCCGTCCTACGTGTTCTACAGCGCGAGTCCCGCTTCCGAGCGGCTCTTCTTCGCCCTAGCCGCCATCGCTTGGCTCGCGGCCGTCACATACGCGTGCTGGCTTGCGGTTCGCTCGACGCAGGGATCGACCGACCCTCCCACGGTCCAACCCATTCAGTCCACGAGAGCGGGCGCGGCGTCAGTAGCGTGAAATTGAGTGTTGCGTTCGAGATGCTTGGAGCAGGGCGCACAATCGGCGCGGGTCACGATGATATACTCCGCCGGCTGACGATCCGATTAGGGGGCGGAGCGTGACCAGCGGGGGTACCTCATGGATAGCTCGGTGCTGACCGGACTCGGCCTGGCACCGCCAGCCGGCCTGAACGCATATATCCCGCTCCTTGTCCTGGCGCTCGCTGATCGGTTCACCGATCAGGTGACGCTGGAGCGCCCGTACGATTTTCTTTCCTCCACCGCGGGAATAGTCGTTCTGCTTGTCTTGTTGACGATCGAGATTGTCGCGGACAAGGTGCCGGGCATCGACCACGCGAACGATCTGCTGCAATCGGCGATCCGCCCGGCCGCTGGTGCGATCTCGATGATGGCGGTGACGAACACGGATGACTCACTCAATCCGGTCGTCGCCATGGTCATCGGTTTGCTTATCGCCGGGGCGGTACACGGCGTCAAGGCAACCTCGCGCCCTGCCATTACGGTCTCCACGAGCGGCGTCGGCAACCCTCTGATCAGCACGATCGAAGATGGCATCGCCGTCTTCACCTCGATCATGGCCATCCTTGTCCCCATCGTCGCGGTGGCGCTGGTCATCGCGTTCGGCGCGTTCTTGTGGTGGACGTATCGGCGCATACGTAATCTGAGCCGCTTTCTTGCCAGGACTGGGCGCTCGATGACCTTGCCCAAGAAGTCAAACGGCCACTAATATCGAACGCGCAGTAGGCGAGTGAACACCCGTGCCGACCGTCCAATTCAAGGACTATTACAAGACTCTCGGAGTCGATCGGAACGCGGACGCGGCCACGCTCCGCGCCGCCTATCGCCGACTCGCGCGCAAGTACCACCCCGACGTCAACCCAGGCGACAAGGTCGCTGAAGAGCGGTTCAAGGAGATCAACGAGGCCTACGAGGTCCTCTCCGATCCGGCCAAGCGCAAGATCTACGACCGCTACGGGCACGATTGGGAGAGGTATCAGCAGGCCAACGGCGACGCGTTCGGTCGACGCGACAGCCGGCGCCACGAGGACTTCGCGTCCTGGTTCACTGGGAGCCCTGGGGAAACGTTCCGCACGGAATTCAGCGAGCACACCGGCAGCTTCTCCGATTTCTTCCAGACGCTCTTCGGCACCTTCAGCCGGCGCGGCGCCAGTGGCACCCGCGCGGGACGCCGGCGTGGTGAGGATGTCGAAGTCGGCGTTGAGATCTCGCTGAGCGAGGCGCTGACCGGAACGAAACGCCAATTCGAGATCCGGACCTCGGATTCCTGCACGACATGCCATGGCATCGGCATCGCTCGCGGAGCGGTCTGCCCAACCTGCGACGGCTCCGGCAGCGTGCCGCGCTCGAAGACGATCGAGGTCACCATTCCGCCTGGCGTGGCGACAGGATCGCGGGTGCGCATTGCCGGACAGGGTGGCGCTGGACACGCCGGCGGCCCGAATGGAGACGTCTATCTCCGCATCAGCGTTCGGCCCGATTCTCGTTTCGAGCGCGACGGGGATGATCTGCAGACCGAGCTCGAAGTGCCGCTCTACACCGCGGTGCTCGGCGGCGAAGTGCTCGTGCCGACGCTCCGCGGCCGTGTCGCGCTGACGATTCCCCCGGAGACGCAGAGCGGTCGTGTCTTCCGGCTTCGTGGCCAGGGAATGCCCCGGCTTCGGCGACCGAAGGAGCGCGGCGACCTGCTGGTCCGGGTCAAGGTCGTCATTCCCACGCAGCTCACCGAGCGTGAGCGGGCCCTCTTCCGCCAGCTGCGAGATCTCCGTCCCGCCACCGGCCGGTCCTAATTGCATTTCCTCCCCAACCCGGACCGGCGTAACAGGTACCGAAGAGCGCCAAACCTCGGGTATAGTGCCCTGCGCGAGACCGGAGCCACGCTCCGGCTATCTGTGTGTTGAGGGGAGTCACAGGAACGCCGCGATGCCAGCTACGATCGTCATGGGGGGTCAATGGGGGGATGAGGGCAAGGGCAAGCTGACGGACGCCCTGGCAAAGCATGCCGACATCGTGGTACGCGCCAACGGCGGCAGCAACGCCGGCCACACGATCTCCACACCGGACGGCGTTTTCAAGATGCATCTGGTCCCGTCCGGGATTCTCAATCCAAGCTGCACCTGCATCATCGGCGCCGGGGTCGTCGTCGATCCCCGAGATTTGCTGACTGAGATTGACGGCCTCCGCTCGCGAGGCGTGTCCACTGATCGGCTGCTCATCTCCGACCGGGCGCACCTCGTACTGCCGTACCATCCCCTGCTCGACCGCGCGGAGGAAAAGGCGCGGAGCGACCAGAAGATCGGAACCACCCTGCGCGGCATCGGTCCCGCGTACTCCGACAAGGTTGCGCGGCGTGGCGTCCGGATCGGCGACCTGCTGGACGAAGCCACGCTGCTCCGAAAGTTGACCAGCGAGATCGCCGCGAAGAACCGCCTGCTCTCGCAGCTCTACGGCGAGGAAACCCTCGATCTCACGGAGACGTACCGCAACTTGGTCGAGATGGGAGCCCGCCTGCGTCCCCACGTCGCGGCGACGGAGATGGTCGTCCAGGACGCCCTCGCTGCCGGCCAGGAAGTCTTGATCGAGTGCGCTCAGGGAGCGATGCTCGACGTGGACTACGGCACCTACCCGTATGTCACGTCCTCCTCCCCGACCGCGGCGGGCGCTTGCCAAGGCGCGGGGGTCGCGCCGACTCAGGTCAGCCGCGTTGTCGCCGTCTACAAGGCGTACAGCACCCGCGTCGGCAGCGGACCGATGCCGACCGAGCTCAAGGACGCCATTGGAGACGAGATCCGTGAGCGCGGCCGGGAGTACGGCACGACGACCGGGCGGCCGCGACGCACCGGCTGGTTCGACGCTGTCGCTGCGCGTTATGTCGCGCGACTGAACGGTGTCACCGAGATCGCTCTAACGTTGCTGGACGTTCTCGACACCTTCGACGAGATCAAGGTCTGTACCGCCTATCGCTTGAACGAGGTCACGCTCACCCACCTGCCAGCGCGGGAAGATCTGCTCGCGCAGGTGGTTCCAGAGTTCACCACCCTGCCCGGCTGGAAGACGGATACGACCGGCGCCCGGCGCGCGGAGGACCTGCCACCAGCCGCCAGGGGCTACATCTCGTTCCTCGAAGAGCAAATCGGCGTCCCGATCACGATGGTCGGGGTCGGCCCCGACCGCGAGCAGCTGATTCCGCTCCGCGAATCAGCCGCGATTCTGCAGGTTGGCTCGCAGCCAGCGACCCGGCCTTGAGCGCCGGCCATGAGAGGGAGCAGGCAGACGATGGATCAGCCGACGATTCTCGATGCGGCCGCGATTCAGCGGATCATCCCCCACCGGTATCCCTTCCTGCTGGTGGACAAGGTGATTGAGATCGAGCCGGGTAAACGCGCGGTCGGCATCAAGAACGTGACCATCAACGAGCCGTTCTTCCAGGGGCATTTCCCGGAGTACCCGGTCATGCCGGGGGTACTCATCGTCGAGGCGCTCGCGCAGGTCGGCGCGGTCGCGATCCTGATGGTCGAGGAGTTCAAGGGCCGGATCGCTTTCTTCGCCGGGCTCGACAACGTGCGCTGGAAGCGGCAAGTCAAGCCAGGCGACACACTGCGGCTGGAAGTCGAGGTCGGACAGATCCGGCGAAGCATCGGCACCGGCACTGGTACCGCGACCGTGGACGGCGAGCTTGCCTGCCGCGGTGAGTTCATGTTCGCGGTCGGCCCCGCCCAATCGAGCAATTCCTAATCGGCACGCATCCGGAGCGCGGCGTGGACACGGCGCCTGAGCGTGAGCGTGTCATCGGTATCGACGCGAGTCGGCTGACCGTCGGGGAGCGGACCGGTACCGAGACTTACACGGCACAGCTATTGCAGGCACTGCACGAGCTTGGCGCTCCGGATCGCTTTCGGCTCTATCTCAACGCCCATACGCCACCGCCCGGACTACCGCCGCTCGGGGAAACGGTCTGCATCCCGTTCCCCCGACTGTGGACGCACGCGCGTCTGTCGTGGGAGATGCAGCGCCGTCCGCCGGCGGTGCTATTCGTCCCCGCGCACGTGATCCCGCTGCGACGCCCGGCGTCGGTCGTCACCATCCACGATCTCGGATTCCTTTACCATCCGGAAGCGCACCCTCCCCGGCAACGCCGGATGCTCGACGTGACGACGCGTTGGAGCGCGTGGGCGGCCAAACACATCATCGCGATTTCGGAGACGACGCGCCGCGACCTGATCAAGCACTACGGCGTCCCGGCCAGCAAAGTGACCGTCATCCCCCATGGCGTTGATCCGCGTTTCGGCCGCGTTACCGCGGAGCAGGTGCAGGACGTTCGAGAGAAGCTCGCACTGCCAGAGCGATACATCCTCGCCGTCGGCACGATTCAGCCGCGAAAAAATCTCGGCCGGCTCGCCGCCGCGCTTCGCCAAGTCGCCAGCGCCGGTCTCCCGCACCGGCTGGTCATCGCCGGAAAACGCGGATGGCTTGCGGATCAGGTGGAGCGCGAAGTCGCCGCATCCGGCGCGGCCGACCGGGTCGTCTGGCTCGGCTACGTGCCCGCGGCCGATCTCCCCGCGCTCTACACGGGGGCCGATGTCCTAGCGTTCCCCTCCCTCTACGAAGGCTTTGGCCTACCGATCCTGGAGGCGATGGCGAGCGGCGTGCCGGTCGTCGCGGCCAGTCGCTCGGCGCTGCCCGAGGTTGCCGGCGATGCCGCTCTGCTCGTCGATCCCTTCGATCCGCAAGCGATTGGAAAGGCACTCGTCCGCGCAATCACCGACGAGGCGCTGCGCGCGCAGCTGACCGAGAGAGGCCGCGAGCGCGCCGGCACGTTCACTTGGCGGCGAACGGCCGAGGAGACACTCGCGGTCCTGCGCGCCGTCCGCGATGGAACTCGCTAGTCCTTGACAACGTTGAATGTTCAGGGATGGGGCGAGCGGCGTATCATTGCGTCAGAGGCCGCGAACCGCAAGGCCGTCGCCTCGGATGATCCGGAGAACCATAAGGAGCAGAGGCAGGGGTAGATGGCGGCATCGGCACGGCTCGTTGGATTACTTCTCCTCGGATTTGGCATCGTCCTAGGCGTCGGCATCGCCCTCTGGCTCATATTCGGTGTCCTCGACGACAAGACCGAACGGACCGGCGCCATCTTTGGCTTCGTCCTCCTCTTCGGCTGTCTCGTCCTGCCATTGATCGGCGGTGGTATTTACTTCTTCCGCAAGGGGCAAGCGGAGGCGCGCGATCTCGCTCGCGTCGCGCAGCAGCGGCGCCTGCTCGACATGGTCACCACTCGCGGCCAGGTCTCGATCGCCGATTTGGTGCTCGACCTGAAGACGACGCGCGAGCAGGTTCAACGCGACCTGACCGAATTGGTCGGCCGTGGCCTCTTCAGCGGATACGTGGATTGGAACCGCGGCATGCTCTATTCCGTTGAGGCATCGAAGTTGCAGGGGAGTCAAACGTGCCCGAACTGCGGCGGGCAGTTGGAGCTTGCCGGCAAAGGGTTGATCACCTGCCCCTATTGTGGTGCGCAGATCTTCTTGACCGGTTAGGCCCGGTCCGACGACGGCGATCGGCGCTCAGCACGGGAGATGAAAATGGCAGGGACCGCTGACGCAAGCAAACGAGTGACCAACTTCCTCGACCGGATACCCGGCTATCGGGGATACCGGGCGAAGGAGGACCGGCGAGATGCCGATCGGCGCGTCCGCGAGCACGTCGCGAACGCCTTCGCCGCGCAGGCGGACCGGGTGGAGAGCGTCGCGCGCCGCCTGGCCGAAGAGCGCCGGCTCAGAGAGATCGGTCCGGTAGAGCAGCTGGCGCAATCGATCCGCCATGTGGTCGATCGCATCATGACCGCCTCCTACGGCTACGGCGGCCTATTCAGCGACCGCAACGTTGACGAGATCGCACTCGACCAGCTCCGGAAGTTCGACGAGAGCTTGATGAGCGGCGTCGAGGAGCTCAATGAGCCGATCGCCGCTCTAGAGCAAGAGCTGGCCGCTGGCGGCGATCTGGCGGTGCCTGCTCGCGCCGGGACGGCGGTCACGCAGCGCGTTCTCGAACGGCTGAACGCGCGCGCGGAGGTGATCGAGACGGGCAAGCCGGCGCCTGAGGAAAAGCTGCTCGACCTCTTGGAGCCGCTCGGCGCCAAGCGCCAGCCGCCGCCCACCTACTCACTCCGCATCGGCGACGCGATTGCGATCCTCGGCGAGAACTTCATCGTTGACGCGGAGATTCACCTCGAAACCCGTGGCCGCGCGTTACGCCTCTTCCGGATCGGCCCAGCCTCACCACGTTGGCTCGCGGTCTCGGCGGATCCGAGCGAAGAGCCAGCGGTGCTCCAGGAAGCGGGGGACGCGTCAGCGGTCGGCAGCGAGGTCACGATCGGTGGCACGCGCTACGTGGAGCAATGGTCCGAGGCCGGCATGGGCGAGTTGCACGGCAAGGGCGGCTCGTCCGGGCAACGTTCCGTGACCATCACCACCTTCGCGGGGGCGGAAGATCCAAAGAAGCGCGCCGTCACCGTTGATTGGGAGACCGAGCGCCAGACTTTCGCCGGAGAGACCGTCCATCCTGACGACATCGAGATCTACGGCCCGACCGGCACTCGGTGAGCGTGGCCGCGACGTTCGCGGCTCACGACAGTGGCGCAACAGCGCCAAGAGAGGAGATACGACACATGGGCATCATGGATCGGCTTTCGCGGCTTATCCGCGCCAATATCAACGACCTGATCGACCGGGCCGAGGACCCGGAGAAGATGATCGACCAGATCCTGCGCGACATGGAAACGAACATCCAGCAGGCCCGCCAGCAGGTTGCGGCGATGATCGCGCAGGAGAAGGAGCTGGAGGCGGATCTGAACGAGACGCGCAAGCTTGCCAGCGAATGGGCCGCGAAGGCGAAGCGCGCGGTCGATGCCGGGAAGGACGACCTCGCCCGGGAGGCGCTGCGCCGCAAGCGCGACAACGAGTCGAATGCCGCGATTTACGAGCAGCAGCTGACCGTTCAGCAGCAGGCTGTCGACAAGCTCAAGGATCAGCTCCGCCAGCTCGAGGCGAAGTACCAGGCGACGCTCAGCCAGCGGGACACGTTGCTCGCTCGCCAACGGCGCGCCCGAGCGCAGCACCAGGTCGCCGCGACCCTCTCGTCGTTCTCGCCGCTTGATCCGACCGCGGACCTGGAGCGGATGGAGCGGAAGATCCGCGGCGACGAGGCCAGGGCGGCGGCCCTCGTCGAGCTGGAAGACGAGTCATTCGAGGCGCAGTTCCGGGAACTGGAGCAGGATGACGAAATCGAGGCCGAGCTCCAGGCCCTGAAGGCGGGCAGCGAGACTCCAAGCGCGGCGCTGCCGGAAGGCCAGCCTCAGGCATGACGCGGGACGGCGGCGTGTTATAGCGCCGCCTGACCACTCGCAGTGCGCGGCCGCGCACCTTTCAGCACGGAGGAGATTCCTGAGATGGCCATTCTCGACCTCATCCAAGTACCGGACGAGCGCGCCGACGAAATAGTGCGCCGCGTCCCGGAGCACGGCTCGGGCGAATTTCGGCTTGGCTCACAGCTCGTCGTCCGCGAGTCGCAACGGGCCGTCTTCTTCCGGGACGGCAAGGCGCTCGACGTTTTCGGTCCGGGTCGGCACACCATTTCGACGAACAACATCCCGCTGCTGACTGGGCTCATCGGCTTGCCGTTCGGCGGCGACTCCCCGTTTACCGCCGAGGTCTACTTCGTCTCGATGCGAGAGTTCACCAACCTCAAGTGGGGAACTCCGCAGCCGCTCGTCTACCGCGATCCGGACTTCGGTATGGTTCGGCTGCGCGCGTTCGGCACCTACTCGATGCGCGTCGCCGACCCTCAGCTCTTCGTCGCTCAGGTTGTCGGCTCCCGCGGCGCCTACACCACTGCGTCGATCGATGAGTTCCTCCGGAGCATCATCGTCAGCGAGATCAACGACATGCTCGGGGAGGCGAAGACTCCCCTCCTCGATCTGCCGGGCTTGACTCGCGAGCTAGCCGACACGGCGCGCAACGCGCTCACCGACGATTTCCAGCGACTCGGACTCCAGCTCACCTCCTTCCAGATCGGCGCGATCACTCCGCCGGAGGAGGTGCAGCGCCGCATCGACGAGCGGTCCGGGATGGCAGCGATCGGCGACATGCGGACCTACACCCAATTCCAGGCCGCTCAGGCGCTGCGCGATGCCGCTCAGAATCCCGGTTCCGGCGGCGAGCTGACGGGCGCGGGCGTCGGCTTCGGCGCGGGGGCAACGCTCGGCGGCGCGATGGGCCAGGCGCTGCGCGACGCGATGTCGCCGTCCACTCCGCAGGAGCCGGCGCAACCGGCGGGCGGGGCGCCGGGGACATCGGCTGTCGAGGAGTTGACCAAGCTCAAGGCGCTGCTGGATTCCGGCGCGATCGACCAAGCCGAGTTCGACCGGCTCAAGAAGGATATCCTCGCCCGGCTCGGCAGTTAGGCTGCACATTCACTCTTTGCTAAGCGGCGATAAGAAGTGAGGAAATCGGGCGCTCTCAATCACGGCCACGCCGTCCACGGGGAGCGCCCGTTGGTCGTCCACAAATCCGCATCAATATGCGGAAACTTGGGTGTTCCTGCTTGGACAGGCCGGTAAGAAAACCTCTAGACTCCCGAATGTTCCTTCGCCAATAACGGCGGGGAGCGAGCGACCCGCGCGACGAGCGGGCACGTCACGTCATACGCGGCCTTCGGGCGAAATCAGGAGAATGCGAATGGCGAATCGGGCAAACGGCCAAAACGGGAGCGCCGCCAACGGTGTCTCGCGACGGCACGACGGCAAGGTGCGCGTCGCGATCATCGGCGTGGGGAACTGCGCCTCGGCGCTCGTTCAGGGCGTGCAGTATTACCGGAACGCCCCGGCCGACCAGTTCGTCCCGGGCTTGATGCACGTCAACCTCGGCGGTTACCACGTCGGGGACATCGAGTTCACCGCCGCGTTCGACATCGATGCCAACAAGGTCGGCAAGGACCTCAGCGAAGCCATCTTTTCTCCACCGAACAACACGATCAAGTTCGCCGATGTTCCCCACCTCGGCGTCCGCGTCGAGCGCGGCATGACCCACGACGGGATCGGCAAGTATCTGTCCCAAGTCATTGAGAAGGCGCCTGGCCCAACCGCCGATATCGTCGGCATCCTGAAAGAGACGCAGACTGACGTCGTCGTCTCCTACCTGCCGGTCGGCTCCGAGATGGCGACGAAGTGGTATGTCGAGCAGGTGCTGGAGGCCGGCTGCGCGTTCGTCAACTGTATCCCGGTCTTCATCGCCAAATCCGAGTACTGGCAGAAGCGTTTCGAGGCGCGCGGCGTCCCGATCATCGGTGACGACATCAAGAGCCAGGTCGGCGCGACCATCACGCACCGCGTGCTCACCCGCCTCTTCGCCGACCGTGGCGTGCGTATCGACCGCACCTACCAGCTTAACTTCGGCGGCAACACCGACTTCCTGAACATGCTGGAGCGGGAGCGGCTCGACTCCAAGAAGATCTCCAAGACCGACGCGGTGACTTCGCAGCTCGGCGTGCCGCTGCCGGAGGAGGCCGTCCACGTCGGGCCGTCCGACTACGTCCCCTGGCTGCAGGACCGCAAGTGGTGCCACATTCGGATCGAAGGCACCACCTTCGGCGACGTTCCGCTCAATCTGGAATTGAAGCTCGAGGTTTGGGACTCGCCGAACTCCGCCGGGGTCGTCATCGACGCGGTCCGCTGCGCCAAGCTGGCGCTTGACCACGGCGTGGCCGGCGCGTTGCTCGCGCCTTCGTCCTACTTCATGAAGTCCCCGCCGGTCCAATACCACGACGACGTGGCGCGGAACGCGGTCGAGGAGTTCATCCAGAAGTACCGCCGGCAGGAGCGGCCGTCGAAGGCACCGGTTGCCACGACCGAGGAGTCGGCAAGCTCCTAGCCTCGCCTGAATCTTGGCAGGCCAGCGCCGTCCACCCGCGATCTGCCGCATGGCCGACCCGGGTGGACGCGCTTCCCTCCGACTCTGGCCTGCTGCCCGCGTTGACCGGTAGTGACGCCCAGCATTCGACGCAGCGATGAGCAGACCGCGCCGCTTGGACGACCTTTCGGATTTGCTGCATAGCCTCGACCGGAAGGGCTATCCCGCCTACCGGGCAATCCAGGGAGCGTGGGCTGGAGAAGGACTCACCCTCTTCGTCGACCACGTGCAAGGCGATCCCTTCGCGACGCCAAGCCGGCTGCGCCTTCGCATCCCCCAGCGGATACACGGCATTCCCCGCGAGCTGTGGTCGACGCCGCCGCGCAAGGTGGCAACGGAGGATTTCCTGTTACGGGTTTTCGCTCGCGCCGTTCGCACCGGTCCTCGAGCTTCCGGCTCTGGTCGCTCCGGCGAGATCCACGTTGACACCGGCGGCGCGGAGATCCTGGCCCGTTCCGGCTGCGAGATCACGGAAGAGTATCTTGAGCTGCGCTTTCGGGTCGGGTTGCCGGCGGCAGGTCGCAGCATTCTCGGACGCGAGGCGGAGCGCATCCTCTGCCAGTTCTTGCCCTCCGCTGCCTCGACGCTCACCTGGTCACGTCTCGACCAGGCACGAGCGCGCGCGTGGGCGGACCTGACCGAAGACCACGCCCACCTGCAGTCGCTGCTCACGGAGCGTGGTCTCGTCGCCTTCGTGCGAGACGGGAGCATCCTCCCTCGTGTATCCGGCGTCTCGCAGTCGCTTCTGCGCGATGCCGTGCCCTTCGCCTCCCCGCCGGAGCTTTGCGTTTCGCTGCCGACGCTCCATCATGGCGAGGTGACCGGGATGGGTATCCCAGAAGGCGTGACATTGATTACCGGCGGCGGATTCCACGGCAAGACGACGCTGCTGGAGGCGCTTCAGCGCGGCGTCTATCCGCACATTCCCGGTGACGGACGGGAGTGGGTGGTCACGCGCAGCAGCGCCGTGAAGGTGCGCAGTGAGGACGGGCGCGCCGTCACGGGCGTCGACCTGCGGCCGTTCATCCACGATCTCCCCGGCGGGAAATCCACCGCCTCATTCTCGACGCAGGACGCGTCTGGCTCGACGAGTTTGGCCGCCGCGATCCTGGAAGCGGTCGAGCTTGGCGCGGACGTTCTCATGATCGACGAGGACACGGCGTCCACGAACCTCCTGGTCCGTGACGCGCGCATGCAGACGCTCGTCCGCAAGGAGACGATCACGCCGCTCGTGGACCGGGTACGAGAGCTGCACCAGCGACTGGGCGTTTCGACGCTGCTCGTCGTCGGCGGCAGTGGCGATTACCTCGACGTTTGCGACACCGTCATCCTGATGGAGGATTACCGGCCGCGAGACGCCACGGCCGAAGCCCGCTCCGTCATTCAGAACCTCCCAACAAGCCGGTCCGCAAGCGATATTCGCCATCCGCTCACGGTGACGCCACGCGCGCCACTGCCCGAGTCGTTCGACCCAACGCGAGGCCGGCGCGAGAAGGTCCGAGCACGCGGATTGCGCGAGCTGCAGTTCGGCGAGGACGCGATCGACCTCTCCGCTCTCGAACAGCTCGTCGACGACTCACAGGTGCGTGCGATTGGCGCCATGCTGCGTCGCCTGCAATCGCTGGCGCGTCCGGATCTCCCGTTGCGCGCACTCCTCGAGCAGCTTTACAGCGAGGTGAACACGCGCGGACTCGCCTCCCTGGATTCCTCACCCGAGTTAGCGCTGCCTCGCCTATTCGAAGTCGGGGCGGCGATCAATCGGCTGCGAGCTCTGGCAGTGAGACCTGTAGGGGATAGGAGTTAGGGGCGAGGAGTTGGGGGTTAGGAGCGGGGGCGAGCCTTTGCCTGGGTGAACATCCTTCCAGATTTTTTCAAGTGGTTGGGAAACGAGACAGTCTG
This sequence comes from uncultured Chloroflexota bacterium, assembly GCA_937901745.1. GTDB lineage: Bacteria > Chloroflexota > Chloroflexia > Thermomicrobiales > UBA6265 > CALGSZ01. Next base: position 111,672 of record CALGSZ010000055.1, read on the forward strand.
CCACCGCTTCTCAAGGGGCAAGTTAGGAGCCACCGAGCGGCCCCAGAAACCGGCCTGACACGCCTTCTCTCAGGTGCATGCTGGGTGGGCGGCGCGGTGCGCGGATGGGCGGGTTTCGAGATCACTCTCGGCGTACGTACGTGGCATTTTCCCTGAAGAGATGAGCATTTCTGTGGTATACTGAGTTGTCTTTATGATGCGTCGTTGCCTGCAACAGCGAAGGGGTCGTTCAGAGTGGAAATCGGAAACGTTCGGATCGCGAGCATCGAGACCGAGATGCGGCAGTCGTACCTCGACTACGCGATGAGCGTCATCGTGCAGCGCGCGCTGCCGGACGCCCGCGATGGTCTCAAACCGGTACACCGCCGCGTCCTCTATGCGATGCACGAGATGGGGCTGCGAGCGACGGCCCGGTATCGCAAGAGCGCCGGTATCGTCGGCGAGGTGTTGAAGAACTATCACCCGCACGGCGACAGCGCGGTCTACGACACGCTCGTCCGAATGGCGCAGGATTTCAACCTGCGGTATCCCCTCGTTGACGGCCAGGGCAACTTCGGCTCGATCGACGGCGACAGCGCGGCCGCGATGCGGTACACGGAGGCTCGCCTTGCGCCAATCGCCGACGAGCTGCTCGCCGACATCGAGAAGAACACTGTCGACTTCGCGCCGAATTACGACGCGTCCTTGCAGGAGCCGCGCGTCCTGCCGTCGCGCCTGCCCAACCTGCTGATCAACGGCTCTGCCGGTATCGCAGTCGGGATGGCGACGAACATCCCGCCGCACAACCTCAATGAAATCTGCGACGCGATCAGCTATCTGATCGATCACCCGGATGCGACGGTCGACGACTTGATGGAGATCGTCCAAGGTCCGGACTTCCCGACCGGTGGCACGATCCTGGGTCGCGAGGGCATCCGCGCCGCGTACGCTACCGGGCGAGGCCGCATCCTGATCCGCGCCAAGGCATTCGTCGAGGAGGCGGCGCGCGGCAACCGCTACCAGATCGTCGTCACCGAGCTGCCCTATCAGGTCAACAAGGCCGCGCTGCTCGAGCGCATCGCCGAGATGGTCAAGGAGGGCAAGCTCGACGGCATTGCCGACTTGCGCGATGAGTCGGACCGCTCCGGTATGCGGATGGTCATCGAGCTCAAGCGCGATGCGCAGCCGATGAAGGTGCTGAACAACCTGTTCAAGCACACGGCACTGCAGCAGACCTTCGGCGTCAACATGCTCGCGCTCGTTGACGGCGGGACACAGCCGCGCATCCTGACGCTCAAGCGCGCGCTCCAGGAGTACATCACCCACCGGCAAGAGGTCATCACTCGCCGCACGCAGTTCGATCTCGACCGGGCTCGCCGCCGCGCCCACATCCTCGAAGGTCTCAAGAAGGCGCTCGACCACATTGACGAGGTGATCAACACCATCCGGTCGAGCCGCACGACCGAGACGGCGCGCAACAACCTCATCCAGAAGTTCCAGTTCACCGAGGAGCAGGCGAACGCGATCCTCGACATGCGGCTCGCCCGCCTGGCCGCGCTCGAGCGGCGCAAGATCGAGGACGAGCTGAAGGAAGTCCGCAAGCAGATCCGCGAGCTAGAGGCGCTCCTGGCCGATCCGCGGAAGATCCTGGCCGTCATCAAGGACGACATGGCCCAGCTCAAGGAGAAGTACGGCGACGCGCGCCGCACGCGCATCCAGGATGTCTCCGGCGTGCTGACGGAAGAGGATCTCATCCCGGAGATCGACGTCCTCGTCACGCTGACCAATAAGGGCTACGTCAAGCGGATCGCCAACGATGTCTATCGCACGCAGCACCGTGGCGGCCGTGGCGTGACCGGTGTGACGATGCGCGAAGAGGACGGCGTCCAGCACATCCTAGCGGCCAACACCATGGACTCCCTGCTGGTCTTCACCAACCGGGGCAAGGTTTACCAGGTCAAGGTCCACGAGCTGCCGGACGCGGGCCGGACGGCCAAGGGGCTGCCAATCGTCAACGTCGTCAACATGCAGCCGGACGAGACGGTCACAACCCTGCTCCGGGTCCAGGATTACTCTTCGGCGTCGTACTTGTTCTTCGCCACGCGTCAGGGAACGGTCAAGCGAGTTAGCCTCGACCAGTTCCAGTCAGTCCGCTCCTCGGGTCTGATCGCGATCACGCTCGATGAGGGCGACGAACTCGCCTGGGTGCGGATGACGACGGGCAACGACGACGTAATCCTGGTCACCGAAAAGGGTCAAGCAATCCGCTTCCACGAGAGCGAGGTCCGGCCGATGGGCCGCCAGGCTGCCGGCGTCATCGGCATCCGGCTGGCCAAGGGTGACCGGGTTATCGCCTTCGAGGTCGTTCGGCCGGACGGCGATCTGCTCGTCGTCTCCGAGCGCGGCCTTGGCAAGCGGACGCCGATCGATCAGTACCCGAGCCAGGGACGGGGCGGAAAGGGCGTCCTGGCGATGAAGCTGACCGAGAAGACCGGCAATATCGTCGCGGCCAGCATGGTCCAGGAGGACCAGGGCGTCGTGCTCCTGAACTCCGACGGCCACGTGATTCGCATCCCCGTCGCGCAGATCTCCCGCATCGGCCGGGCAACGCAGGGCGTCACGCTGATGCGCCTGAACAAGACGCAACGAGTGGCGTCGCTGACGGTCGTTGATTCCAAGCCGAACGGCAACAACGGTCTGCCATCGGCTGACGGCAACGGGCAAGTCAATCTGGTCGCCAGCAGCGACGAGAACGCTTCCTAGGCGACTGGTCGATTACTGCGCCGGGCGCGCGGCGGCTGGACAGGGGACAGGTCGGGTTCCGGCCGCCGCGGCGCCTTGAAGCGCGCCCGATCCGCGCTCAGCACCAATCGCCGGATCCAGAGCGACACGAGCGGCACACCGACGGTGAGTACGACGGTGACGACGAGCAGCACCGCGTAGAGCACCGGCACGATACCGCCGCTCGTCGTTGGGACGGACGGGCCTCGTCCGGCAAGCCAGAGCGCAATGAACTGGACGCCAAGCGCCGCCGGCGGCAGCAGGGGCCGGGCTCCGCGCGGTACCGACCAGCCAATCGCCGTCGCCCCGGCCGCCAGCAACGATGCCTCAGCCAGCGCCTCGAGCGCCGTCCGCTGTCCAAGGGAGCCAGGCGCACCGATCACCCCTGGAACGAGAAGTGCCGCCGGCAGGAAGACGAGCGACGCCTCCTCCGGCGCGGGCCAGAACGAGACGGCGCACCAAGCAGCCACCACGGCAAGTAGCAGCGCCACGACTGCCGTCGCGGCGATCGCCGGCGCCGCTGAGCCACGGCTGAGCGCGACGTAGGGCTCGCGAAGGAGTGCTTGCTGCAGCGCCAAGAGCGGCAAGAGCCCGACAACCTGCACGATGCCGGCGAGCCAAGCATGGCTCAACGGGTTCGCCTCCTCCCGCCGCGAGAAGACGTAGCCGATTACTTGAATCGCGACAATGCTGAGGAGTCCAAGCGGAAGCGCGCCAGACCCAGACAATACGGGAATGAATGCGAATGCGAGCGCGGCCGCGCCAGTCGTTGCGGGTACAGCCGCCAACCCGAGCACGATCCGGCGCGAGCGACGCGCGTCTGATGATGCCCGGCGAGTTGTCGCTGGCTGAGTGGTCCGGCTGGCTGGCTGCGCCGGGGCATCCGGCACGTTGGCTGGTGGGCCGTGCCAGGGAGGCGGCACCCAACCGCGGCCGCCCTCATCCGGTGTGGTTGCGATCCGCGATTCGTTGGCCAGCGGTCGCCGGGCCATTGCCGGTCCTAAGTCTCAGACGCGGCGGGGCGAAGCTCAGCGATGGGCACCAGCGTCGACTTGCGACCTCTGAACGAGGCGACCGACGTGATGCCGCAAAGTTCCAGCATATCGAGCGTCTTGGCCACGCCGGAGCCGACGGTTTGGGCGGAGTGAGAGTCGGTGCCGGTCGTGATCAGTGTGCCGCCCGCTTCCGCGTACCAGCGGACGATTGCCGGGCCAGGCATGCTCGTCTTCGGCGCTTGGCGCAGGCCAGAGGTGTTGATCTCGAAGCCGACGCCCTTCTCGATCATCGCCTTGAAGATCGGCTGGAGCCGCTCCCGGTAGACGACCGGGTTGTAGGTGCGATGCGTGCGAGGGAGATACCGTTTCGGGATGTCGAGATGCCCGATCACATTGAACCAGCCGGTCTCAACGGCGGCCTGAATCTGGTCGAAATACGGGAGGAACACCTCATCCAGCGTTCGCCCGTCGAAGTGCTCCGGGAAGATGATCTCGCCCCCGGACGCGTAATGGACTGAACCGATGATGAAGTCGTAACGATCGGCGTACCGATCGATGAACTTGGCAACCTCGTCTGCCGTCTCGAGATGGAAATCGACTTCAGCGCCCGCCAGGATCGTCAGCCGATCGCCAAACTCGGCCCGGACCTTCTCTAGCTCACGAAAGTAGTCATCCGGCCGGTAATAGCCATAGCCGAGATCGGCAGGTTGATGTTCGACGTGGTCGGTGAAAGCAATCTCGGTGATTCCCGCCGCGATGGCGGCGCGGCAAGAATCGGCCATCGGCACCTTGCAATCGACTGAGAATTCCGTGTGGACGTGATAATCAAACACGCGTGCGTCTCCCGAGCTCCGTATCCGCTGCGAGTACTATAGCAGGGGCAGGCAGATCCTCCCCGTGCGACATCCGACTCAACGCCTCCCGACCGCGGACCGTGGAGTAAGGAGCGGAGCATTACGCGTGGAGCGGCGACGCGTCGGCATTTTCGGCGGCACATTCGATCCGATTCATCTCGGGCATCTGATCATCGCCAGCGAGATTCGCTTCGCGCTGGGCTTGGAGTGCGTCCTCTTCGTGCCAGCCGCTCAGCCGCCGCACAAGCCGGAACGGATGGTGACCGCGGATCATCACCGGCTCGCGATGCTCGAGCTGGCGATCGCGGGCAACCCTGATTTTGGCATCAGCCGCGTCGAGCTGGAACGGAGCGGCCCCTCCTACACGGTCGACACGTTGGAGATTCTGAACCGGCAGCTCGCGCCGGCCGGGTTAGTGCTTCTGATGGGCGCGGATTCCTTGCGCGACCTTCCAACCTGGCGCGAGCCCGGGCGCATCGCCGAACGGGCCGAGCTCGCAGTCGCGCAGCGTCCTGGCGTGGAGGTTGACCTTGACGCGGTTTTCGAAGCGATCCCGGAGGCGCGTGGCCGCATCCACCTCGTCGACATTCCGCTCATCGGCATCTCCTCGAGCGACATCCGCCGGCGGGTGCAGGAGGGGCGACCAATTCGGTTCCATGTCCCAACGGCTGTCGAGCGGTACATCGTGGAGCACGGTCTCTATCGCACTCAGGAAGCATAGCCAGAGATGAGCCCGCCAAGCGGGCGCGGGAGCGGGGATGGCCGATGCGACCGGCTGGGCGTTCTTGATGAGTGTTGTCGGCGGCACTAAGCTAGGCGCGGCTTGTTTGACCCCATCTCCAAGCCAGCCCTATACTCGGTCGGGCTGGCCGCCCAAGTGGCGGCCAAATTGGTTGTGGGTAGCATGAGCGCCTGGCATTGATCGGCAACGCCGCGCCGGGCCGTCCTCGGGAGCTTCGCAGGTGCGTGTCCGTCCCTGGCACATGCTCATTTTCATCATCCTCCTGACGCTCGTCGCTGGCTGGATCGATCTTCCGGGCGACACGCTGGATATCGCGGGCATCAAGCGAGATATCCGCGTGCACGAGGGTCTCGATCTCCAGGGCGGCGTCCAAGTCCTGCTCGAGGCGCGTCCCCCGGCCGGTCAGTCGGTCGATTCTGATGTCCTCAACGGCACGCGCGACGCGATCGAGCGCCGCGTCAACGGGCTCGGCGTCAGCGAGCCGATCGTCCGCACTCGCGGCAGCAACCAAATCATGGTTGAGCTGCCGGGAGTCAACGACATTCCCGATTGCTTGGAAGACGATAATCCGAGCGACTGCCAGCAATCCGATCTCGAGCTCGACACGGATGGCGATGGCGTCGCAGATTCGCGAATCGAAGACGCGAACGGCGATGGAACGCTCGACTGCCTCGAGGATGGCGACGCCAGTGACTGCGAGCTGCCAGGTCTCGGCGCCGAGCGCGCGGTCCGCGTGCTGCAGCGAACCGCTCTCCTGGAGATCATCGACACCAACGGTCTCTTCCTCCCGGTCGGCACCCGCGTGAACACGACGCTTGGACCGGCCACGGAATCGGACACCCAGACGCCAGTTGCGTCACCTGAAGCGTCGCCGGTGGCGAGTCCCGAGGCATCGCCAGAGGCGACCGCGAGCCCGACGTCCGACGACTCCGGACCGGTCTACACGACGATCATTAGCGGCAGCGATCTCGATGACGCGTTCGTCAGCTACAACCAGGTCGGGCAGCCAGTCGTCGCGTTCCGGCTGACTGATGACGCGGCCGGCAGGTTCTACGACTTCACCAGCTCGCACATCGGACAGCCGATGTCGATCGTCATCGACAAGGAGGTCATTTCCTCCCCGGTCATCCGCGCCGCGATCAGCAGCGAGGGAGTCATCGAAGGCGTACCCGCCAACGAGGTGCAAGACCTCGTCGTTCAGCTCAAGGCCGGCGCGCTGGCGGTCCCGCTGGAAGTCGTGCAGAGCCGAACCGTCGGCCCGACCCTCGGCCAGGACTCGATCGACAAGAGCCTTATCGCTGGCGCGGTCGGACTCGGCACCGTCGCTCTCTTCATGATCCTGTACTACCGGATTCCTGGCCTCCTCTCCGTCCTGGCGCTCATGATCTACACGACAATTACCTTCGCGCTGTTCAAGCTGATCCCGGTCACGCTGACGCTGGCCGGTATCGCGGGCTTCATCCTCTCGATCGGCATGGCGGTCGACGCGAACGTCCTCATCTTCGCGCGTATGAAGGACGAGCTTCGCACTGGCCGCTCTCTGTCGAGCGCGATCGAAGCCGGCTTCGATCATGCCTGGCCCTCGATCCGCGACTCGAATATCTCTTCGATGATCACCGCGGCGATTCTCTACTGGTTCGGACGGTACACCGGCGCCTCGATCATCACCGGTTTCGCGCTCACCCTCTTCATCGGCGTCGCCGTCAGCATGTTCAGCGCGATCACCGTCACCCGCACCTTCCTCCGCCTCTTGGTCGGCACTGGAGTCGGAGGACATCGCTGGTGGCTCGCTGTCGGGGAGGACATGGTCTCCGCTCCGTCTACCGCGGATTGAGGAGACTGATATTGGCATTGGCGCAGCGATTTCGCCGGCACATCACTGAGGAGACCGTCGCAAGTTCCTGGCCGCTGGTGGCCAGCATTCTGGGGCACCGCTGATGGAACATCTCGCAAGCCGCCGCAAGATCTGGTACGCGATCTCGCTGATCGTGATGATTCCCGGCCTCATCTCACTCGCCCTCTACGGCCTGAACTTGGGAATCGACTTCACCGGCGGCACGAACTGGGTTCTGAAGTTCAACCAGTCGCTCCAAACCGAGGAAGTGCGAGCGGTCCTCGAGGACCACGGCTTCGATAACTCGACCGTCCAGCTCTCCAGTGAGGATGGCCGGGACAACGTCGCGATCATCAACATGAAGGAGCTGCAGACGGGATCTCCCGAGAAGCGCGAGCTCGAGGCCGCCTTCCGCGAGCGCTTTGGCGACTTCGTTGAGCTCGAGATCGTCTCGGTCGGCGCCTCGGTCGGAAACGAGATCAGTCGCCGCGCCGTCATCGCGGTTAGCCTCGCCTCGCTTGGCATCCTGGCGTACATCGCCTTTGCCTTCCGCAACACGCAGAACCCGGTCCTCTACGGCCTCTGCGCGGTCGCCGCGATGCTCCACGACGTCCTGGTCGTGGTTGGCATCTTCTCGATCCTCGGCAAGTTCGCCAACGTCGAGATCGACGCACTGTTCGTGACGGCGCTCTTGACCGTGATTGGCTTCTCGGTCCACGACACGATCGTCGTCTTCGACCGCATCCGAGAAAATCTGGCCCGTAAGGTCGCCTCCTCGTTCGAAGAGGTGGTGAATTACAGCTTGGCTCAGACGCTGGTACGATCGCTGAACACGTCTGTGACGGTCGTGTTCACGCTGCTGGCGCTGTATCTCTTTGGCGGCGAGTCGACCAAGAACTTTGTGCTCGCGCTCTTGATTGGCGTCATCAGCGGCACGTATTCCTCGATCTTCAACGCCAGCCAGCTGCTCGTTTCCTGGGAAAACGGCGAGATTCAGCGCCTCTTCCGTCGCCTGACCGGCCGAGGCAGCGACCCCGCCCTCGCGCCGACACGCTAGTCACAGTCAGCTAGCGAGACCTAGCGTCGCATGCTCCTTGGCAACCGCTTTTCGTTGCCGAGGAGCGACGCATTTTGTCCTTCCGCAACCCGCTGACTTGCCGCGCGGGCGATGCGGCGGGTCGCGTCTCTTGTGCTCAATACACATCTGTTCCTTGTTTGTTTTGATGGTAGACTTTGTGGTCGCGCGTGGTGAGTGCTGGAATGCTCGCCACGCGCGCCCGTGTACGGCCACACTCCTGTGTCGCAAGACAGGGTTGGACGATCGGCCGGGGCAAGGTACGGGCCCGGCTGCTCGCATTGCCGTGCAGGCATCCCGATAGGTGCGCCCGAGGGAAGACGTCGTTCGAGGAGGAGGAATGGACGAAAAAGTCCTCTACATGCTGCCGGTCTTCATCTTCGGCCTGCTAGCGGTCGGCTTTGCGGTCTGGCTGGCGCGTGATGTCATGCGCCGAGACGCGGGCACGCCCGAGATGCAGGATATCGCCGGCCGCATCTTCGAGGGGGCGAAAGCCTACCTCGGCCGGCAGTACCGTACGATCGCGATCCTCGCCGTAGTCGTCGCGATCGTCATCGGTGCGCTCGTCGCCATCTTCGAGAATGAGCACGAGCTAGAACGAGGTATCGTTACCGCAATCGCGTTTCTCGTTGGCGCGGCGCTTTCCGGTCTTTCCGGCTACATCGGGATGTACGTTGCGGTTCGCAGCAACTTGCGCACGGCAGCCGGCGCTCGCCGCAATCTTGGAGACGCGCTGACGATCGCTCTTCGCGGCGGCGCGGTGTCGGGCTTCCTCGTCGTCGCCCTGGCGCTACTCGGCGTCGCCCTCGTCTACATCGTGGTTTACAACTTCGCCGAGGGGACGAACCCGGCGGTTGCTGAGACACCGTTCTGGATCGTCGGCTTCGCCTTCGGCGCTAGCTTTGTCGCCCTCTTCGCCCAGCTTGGTGGCGGTATCTACACGAAGGCGGCCGACGTCGGCGCTGACCTCGTCGGCAAAGTCGAGGCGGGAATCCCAGAGGACGACCCGCGCAACCCGGCGGTGGTGGCCGACCTCGTCGGCGACAACGTCGGTGACTGCGCTGGCCGCGGCGCCGACCTCTTCGAGTCCTCCGCCGCCGAGTTCATCGGCGCAATGGTCCTCGGCGTCGCGCTGTTCCGTGCCTCGGGCGGTGACCCGAACAGCAGCGACATCGCCTGGATCTTCTTCCCGCTCGTCATCGGCGCCTTCGGTCTCCTCTGCTCGCTCGTCGGCCTGCTCGCCGTTCGCCCATCCGCGGATCCTGGCGATCCGATGTCCGTCCTCAACCGCGGCTTCTATGTCACCGCCGCGCTCTCGGTCGTTTCCCTCTTCGTCGTCTGCGCCTGGATGCTCGATGAAGGCTGGTTCCAGTTCGCGCTCTGCGGTGTGATCGGCATCATCACCGCCTTCGCCTTCGTCTACATCACGCAGTACTACACATCCGGCACCTACCGGCCGGTCCGCGAGATTGCCGATCAGTCGAAGCGCGGCTACGCGACGAACATCATCTCAGGCCTGGCCGTCGGCATGGAGACGACCGGCATGCCGGCGATCGTCATCGGCGCTGCGATCATGATCTCCTACGCGCTCGGTGAATCGGTTGACTTCGAGGGCGAGGTCGGCTTCTCGGGCGGCATCTTCGGTACCGCCGTCGCCACGATGGGCATGCTGATGTCCGCCGCCTACATCCTGGCGATGGATACGTTCGGACCGATCACCGACAACGCCGGCGGTATCGTTGAGATGAGCGACCAGCCGGAAGAGGTGCGCGCGGTCACCGACCGGCTCGACTCGGCCGGTAACACGACCAAGGCGCTGACGAAGGGCTACGCGGTCGGCACCGCCTCCCTCGCCGCCTTCCTCCTCTTCTCCGCGTTCCTCGATGAGGTCAAGCGCTTCGGCGGTCTGAGCGACGCCACGCTCGTCAGTGAGGTGAGCCTGACCGAGCCGCGGGTCTTCGTCGGCGGTCTGATCGGCGCGGCGCTCGTCTTCGTCTTCTCGTCGTTCGCGATCCGCGCGGTCGGCCGCGCCGCGGGCGGCATGATCGAGGAGGTCCGGCGGCAGTTCCGCGAGATGCCGGGCATCATGAAGGGCACCCAGAAGCCGGACTACGCGCGCTGCGTTGACATCTCAGTTCGCAGCAGCCTGCGCGAGATGCGCCTGCCGGGCGGCCTGGCGGTCGTCGTCCCGGTCCTCGTTGGCCTGATCCTCGGGTGGGAAGCTGCCGCCGGCATGCTGATGATCGGCACCATCGCGGGCGTCCTGATGGCGCTCTTCCTGAACAACGGCGGTGGCGCTTGGGACAACGCGAAGAAGTACATCGAGGCCGGCCTGCTGAAGGACGAAAAGGGCAAGGTCCTCGGCAAGGGTTCGGAACCGCACGCGGCGGCAGTTGTCGGCGACACCGTTGGCGACCCGTTCAAGGACACCGCTGGACCGTCACTGCACGTGCTCGTCAAGCTGCTGGCGACGATCACGCTCGTGCTCTCGCCGCTATTCATCTAGCGGCCACACCAACGACCTGACAGCCGCCGCGCTACGCGGGAACCGCGACTCCGGTCCTAGGTTCGCCGCTAGCGCGGCGGCCGTTTTACCTGGTAGGGTTCATTCGGCGGTGCGGTTGATTCGTGCGGGGTAAGCCGGGTGAGCGACGGACGGCAGCAGGGTAAGTGGCATATCGGAGTCGTCGGCGGTGGCATCGCGGGCCTGACCGCTGCCTACCGTCTGGCGAAAGCCGGGCACCGGGTCACGCTCTGGGAGCGTGGCTCCCGCCTGGGAGGACAAGCGGCGGCCTTCCCAGTCTCCGGCGGCGATCTCGAATACTTCTATCACCACCTCTTCCAGAGCGACCGGGAGATCGTCGCGCTGATCGAAGAGCTCGGCATCGCCGACCATCTCCTTTGGCTGCCGTCAAACGTTGGCTACTTCGCGGACGGGAAGATCTACCCGCTCAACGGCGCCCTCGACCTCCTCAAGCTCGACGTCATCCCCTTCCACGACCGCGTCCGGCTTGGTCTGGTCACGGCGTATCTGCAGCGCGTGCGCGACTGGAAGAAGTTCGAGAAGGTAACGGCCGAAGAGTGGTTGCGCCGCGCGGTGGGGGATCGCGCCTACGAGAAGACGTGGGGAGCGCAGCTCGAAGCCAAGTTCGGCAGCTACCATGATCAGATCGCAATGGTCTGGTTCTGGGGAAAGATCTGGCTGCGCACGACGTCCCGCCGCTCCCCGCTCGACCAAGAGAAGCTTGGCTACATCCGCGGCAGCTTCAATGTGCTGATCGATGCGCTCGCGCGCGCCGCTGAGCGAGCCGGCGCGGAAATCCACGTCGGCCGCGGCCCCACACAGCTTCGCCAGCGGGCCGACCAGACTTGGGATGTCGTCTTCGAGGGCGATGCCGCGCCGGTTCGGTGCAACGCAGTCGTCGTCACGACCCCCTCGCCTATCTTCTCCCGGCTCGTGCCGGAGTTACCAGAGGATTACCGAAAGCGCCTGACGGGTCTGACCTACGAGGCGGCCGCAGTTGTCCTCCTGGAGACGACACGCCCGCTCTCGAACATCTACTGGCTCAACATCGCCGACCGAGACATGCCGTTCACCGGCGTCATCGAGCACACGAACTTTATGTCACCTTCGGAGTACGGGGGCAAGCACTACATCTATCTCAGCAAGTACATGGAGCCGGACCACCCGTACTTCACGATGCCTGAGGATCAACTGGTTGAGACGTACCTACCCTATCTCCAGCGCATCAACCCTGCGTTCGAGCGGAGCTGGATCGAACGCTGGTGGGTGTTCCGCGAGCGCGCCGCGCAGCCGATCGTGACGCTGAACTACAGCGAGAAAATCCCGCCCCACCGCACCCCCCTGCGGCACTTGTACCTGGCGAACACGAGCCAGATTTACCCGGAGGACCGGGGCACGAACTACAGCGTCCGACTTGGCAACCGGGTCGCGGCGCTCGTCCTCGAAGATCTCAACGCCTCGCGCGCGACGGGCAAGCAGCCCTCAAGCAGCGAGGCGAGCGAACCGGAGCCGGCGACCGCCTCCCGCTAACCGTTCCCGGTCACCTTAGGCGCTGACCCAGATCGACTGACCGTTCTCGATCCGGTGCGTCACTCGTCCTTCCCGCTCCAGATGAGTCAGGAACGCGAAGACCGTCGGATGGAGCAAGTAATAGGACGGCGCGTCCGCCACCGGCGCCTCATAGCGTCGCAGAAGGTGCGTCAAAATCTGCTCGGCCGTCATCGGCTCGCGGGCGACGGCGACGATCTCCTCCGCCACCTCGACCACCCGCGACCGGTTCAGCTCGATCAACTCGTCCAGCGAGTTCACGCGCGGTCCGTGACCGGGAACTGCAATCGTGTACGAGACCGTTGCGGCTCGATCGAGCGCGGCGAGGTGGTCGGTCACCGAGTAGAGATACGGGATTCGGTATTTCTCCAGCGCCGTCTCCGGCAGCACGACATCGGCGCAGAAGAAGACGCCATCAACGAGGAAGCCGAGCTGATTCGGAGAGTGCCCGCCTAGGGAGACGACCTCGATCTCAATCCCCTCGATCGTCAGCCGCTCTTCCTCGATGACGACATCAACCGGACATGGATCGACCAGCATGAACCCGCCGCGCATTGACGCCGGCGGGTCGGCGCCGGCGAAGAGACAGATCGGCTGGAGGAGCGGATAGCGAACCCACGCCTCATCGAACGCGGGCGCGTAGACGCGGGCTCCCGTGCGCTTGACGATCCAGGCATGCCCGCCGTGATGATCGGCGTGCGCATGTGTCGTCAGGATCGCGGTTACTTCACCCTTCAGCTCCTCGCGTACCGCCTTGAGCGCCTTACGCGCGCTCGTCTCGTTCAACCCTGTATCAATCAGAACACATTTCCCGTTCTCGCCGCGTAGCACGCCAATGTTGACTCCGCCAGGCACCAAAGCCACTCGCGGCGTCAGCTCCTCGATCACTCCGCTCCTCCGCACAATACGCCAGTACTCTCCATTCCCCACTATACTTCGCGCCGGCCCGGCCGGGCGGCCGGCGGTCAGCGATCGCCCGGGACCACGCCCCGACCGGCTATCGGCTTTCGGTTCTTGGCTGGATGCGAGGGGAGCGGTGCGTCACATCGTCGAGGTCGGGCAGTTCACGCGGGCTGACATCGAGCGGCTCTTCGCCAGGGCAGATCGTATGCGGCAACTCCCGCGAGGAGCGGCTCCGCTGGCCGGCCGGATTCTCGCCACAATCTTCTACGAGCCCTCAACCCGAACGCGGCTCAGCTTCGAGACAGCGATGCTCCGGCTCGGGGGACAGGTCATCTCCACCGAGAACGCGCGCGAATTCTCGTCCGCGATCAAAGGGGAATCGGTCGAGGATACGGTCAGGATCGTCGAGGGGTACGCCGACGCGATCGTGATCCGGCATTACGAGCAGGGCGCGGCCCGGCGCGCGGCATCCGTCGCCTCGGTCCCGATCATCAACGGCGGCGACGGTCCCGGCGAGCATCCGACGCAGGCACTGCTCGACCTCTACACCATCGGCCACGAGCTCGGACGCATTGATGGCCTGAAAGTCGCGCTCGTCGGCGATCTCCGCTATGGCCGCGCGGTACGCTCGCTCGCGCTCCTCTTCGGCCTAACCCAGGGAACGGAGCTGATCTTCGTGTCGCCACCGGCCGTGCCAATGGGCGCCGACGTGCGGGAAGCGCTCGATCGCGCCGGCGTCCGCTACCGGGACGAAACCGACCTCGCGTCCGTCCTGCCGGAGGTTGACGTCGTCTACCAGACGCGGATCCAGCGGGAGCGGTTCCCGACGCTCGCCGAATATGAGGCATCTCGCGGCGTCTACATCATCGACAAGGAGGCGATGGAGCGGCTGAATCCGAACGCGATCGTGCTCCATCCGCTGCCGCGCGTCGATGAGATCACGCCGGAAGTCGACGCCGACCCGCGCGCCGCGTACTTCCGGCAGGCCCACAACGGCGTCTACATCCGCATGGCGCTGCTCGAAATGTTGATCGGGGACGAAAGCCGCACGGCTTGATGGAGCCAGGTACGATCAGACTCACCGCTCCTCGGCGGTCAATGTCTCCGGTCCTTGGCGGTGGCGCGTTCGAATCGCCTCCCAGCGCGCCGCCTCTGCTTGCTTGCGCCGGAGGACGCTGAGCGCGCCGAACGCGCCGATGATTGCCGCCACAACGAGCAAGACCTGGATGACGCCGAAGAGATCGGCAAAGGCCGCGGCGAAGAAGATCGGCACGAACGACACCGTATTCGAGATGGTGAAGAAGGTCGCGTAGACGCGGGCGCGGATCTGTTCGTGCGACCGCTCCTGGAGCAGTGTCTGAGCCGGCACCAGGATGAACGCGTTGCAGATGCCGAGGATCGCCGCAAGGACCGCCGTGGTCGTCGTTATCAGCCCCGCTGGCGCGTCGCCGCCGATCCAGACGAAATTGAGGAAGTCCTTGCTGATCGCGAGACAGGCCAGAGCGATGCCGGCCGCGGCCAGCGCCCAATCGATTATTGATGACCGCTCGAACCGCTGAGTCAGCCGGGTGACCAGGAAGACGCCGACGAACACGCCGACTCCCGCCGGCCCGACGACGTAGCCGATGTCCTCCTTCGGCAGGCCGACCACATCGCTGACGAATTCCGGACCGAGCGCGGCGACCATGAGGAACGTCGTCGCGGCGATCGTCAGGTAGGTGATGGCTCGCATCAGCAGCGGGTCTTGGAGGATAAAGACGAGCCCCTCCTTGACGTTGCTCAGGAGGCGCTGCATGGGGTGCATCGGTTCCAGCGCCCAAGCGCCGGAGGTCGCTTCCAGCGGCGGCAGCGTCATCACCAAGCCCATCGCGGCGAGGAAGAAGACGACGGTCACCGCGAACAACCACTCGACGCCGATGATCTTCACCAGCACCGGTCCGAACGTGGCGAACCCGGCTAGCTGAGCGCCGGTGAACGTGAGGTTGAAGAGCGCGTTGGCGTGCATCAGCTGGGTGCGGCTGACCAGCTGCGGGATCGAGGCGCCCTGAGCCGGGGCGAAGAACTGGCCAGCGATGCCGAAGAGGAACGTAACAACGTAATGCGCGATGAGGATGGTGGTGAGATGCCAGCCGGGCTGAATGATGAGAAAGCAGATGACCGCCACCGCGCGCAAGAGATTGGTCACTGCCATGACCATGCGGCGGTTGTAGCGGTCGGCGACCACGCCCGCAATCGGGCCGAAGAGGACCGAGGGTAGCGAGAAGGCGAGAATGACTAGGCTGACGGCCGTGTTCGCCGACCGGACGTCGTGGATCTCGATGATGCCGCGCACCCGCAAGAGGAGCGCGAAGTTGACCATGTTGTTGGCGGTTTGGGAAATCGCCTGAGCGAGCCAGAGGCGCAAGAACGGGCCATTACGCAGGACACCCCGCAGCCCGTTCCCCGGCGCAGGGGATTCCGCCGAGCCGGCTTCGTTTGGCCGATCGAGGCGCCGGCGGACCGGGAGCCGCCGGTCGTTCGTCACGGCGTTGCCACCCGCGGGTCGCCCTCAGCGCCCGCCGGATCCGCTTTGTTGTCGTTGGCCGCTTGGACCAGCGCCAGGGCCGCCTCGTAGCCGGGGCCCCGCGCGAGGAAGGTCTTCAAACGCTTTTCGACCTGGCGCCGGGGCAGGAGCACCTTTCGCTCACACCCGTGGCAGCGCAGTCCGATGTCGGCGCCCAAGCGGACGACCGTCCAATCGTAACTACCGCAAGGATGAGGCTTCCGCAACCGGACGACATCGCCGATGAAGAAGTCGAGCGGCTCCCCTCGGCGGATCGTCATCGAAGTCTCCAACACCACGCTCGTCCCCATGCCCACGGCGCGTTTTCAGGCTGGGATGCGCTCGCTAGAACGGCAGGCCGAGCCCGCCCGTCAGCGCGCCGAGCTTCTCCTCGCCGAGCGCGCGGGCCTTTTCCATCGCGTCGTTGATGGCGGCAGTGATCATGTCTTCGAGCATCTCGACGTCGTTCGGGTCCACGGCGCTCGGATCGATCTTGATCCCCTTGAATTCCCGCTGACCGTTGACCTGAACGGTGACGACGCCCCCGCCGGCCGATCCCTCGACGACGGTGTTCGCGAGCTCCTCCTGAATCTTCAGGACACGATTCTGCATTTGCTGGAGCATCTTCATGTTGATGCCCGACATGGACTTCTCCTCTGGCACTCTCGGCGATACCGGCCAGCCTCGATCCATCGCCGGATCAGCACGGCAGCTGGCGACGGCCAGTATACGTTAGGTCCGGGAAACGGCTGTCAATTCCGGCTCACGGGCCGCCTGCATCCACGCCTCCACCCGCCGAAGCATCTCTCGCGCGTTCGCCCGCGACGCCTCGGTCACCGGCTCCCCATCGAGCATCGCGGCCAGCTCGTCGATCCGGTCCTCGCCGCGAATCTGCCGTACCCGAGAGACGGTACGGCCATCCTCCTCGCCCTTCGTGATCCGGAAGTGCGTCGAGGCGAAGGCCGCAATCTGCGGCAGGTGCGTGATGACGAGCACTTGGTGGCGATCGGTCAGGCTCCAGAGCTTTTCGCCGACGACCTGGCCCGAGCGCCCACCGACGCCGACGTCAACCTCATCGAAGACAAGCGTCGGCGTCTCATCCGCTGCCGAGAGGATCGACTTGAGCGCGAGCATCAACCGCGCCATCTCACCGCCGGATGCGATACGCGCCAGCGGCTTGAGCGCCTCCCCGGCGTTCGGCGCGAGCAAGAACTCGACGCGATCGGCGCCGGTCTCGTCGAAGGCAACCTCAATGGGTCCGTCCTCAGTCTCGAGCAGAAGACCACCCTCTCGCGGCTCATGGCGGAACGAAACGGCGAACTGCGCCCGGCCCATGTTGAGCTCGGCAATCGCCTCCTCCGTCATGCGCGAGAGGCGATCCGCCGCCGCGCGCCGCGCCCGTGACAGCTCGGTAGCCACCCGACCAAGCTCGGTGCGCAGCCGTTCCTCCTCTTCTCGCAGCGCGTCAAGATCGACCTCGTCACCCGTTAGCGTCGCCAGCTCTCGCGCCGCCTCTTCCCCGTAGGCGATGACCTCCTCAACCGTCGCGCCGTATTTGCGCTTGAGGCGCTTGATGAGATCCAATCGCTCCTCGACCGCTTCCAGGCGTGCCGGATCGGCTTCGATGGTGTCGCGATAGTTCCGCACCTCGCCCGTTACGTCTTCGAGGAGGTAGACGAGCTCTTCGACGCGCGAGCCGAGCCCGGCCAGCGCCTGATCGAGCGATCCGGCTTGCGCCAACTGGCGCGCCGCGGCGCGAAGTGCCGGTAAGGCGCCGGTCACCGTCGCGCCGGCGAATCCCTCGTCATCGCTGCCGGCCAACAGGTCATAGATTGCCGCCGCTTCGGTCGCGAGCTGTTCGGCATTGGCGAGCACCGTTCGCTCGGCCAGCAGCTCCTCTTCCTCCCCAGGTCGAAGCTGCGCGGCCTCGATCTCGCGTACCTGGAACTCGAGCAGATCCACGCGCTGCGCCCGTTCGCGGGCGCCAGTCACGATGTCGTCAATGCGTTGGCGAACACGGCTCCACTCGCGGACGAGCTCGCCGAACCGATCTCGCTGCTGGGTCAGACCGGCGAAGCGATCAAGCAGGTCAAGGTGCGCCGCCGGACGGAGCAGCGAGAGGTGATCGCTCTGACCGTGGATGTCGACGAGGAGCGCGCCGAGCCGGGCGAGCATCCCTGCCGTCGCCGAACGGCCGTTGATCCGCGCGGACGACCGGCCACCGGCGCTCAGCTCACGGCTGAGGATGACGATCCCGTCGTCGGGCTCGACGCCGAGATCATTCAGCGTCGCGGCGAAATCCGGTCGGTCCGCGATCGCGCTTACGTCGAAGGTCGCCTCGACGCGAGCGACACGGCTACCTGTTCGCACGACATCAGCGCCGACGCGCTCGCCCAGCACGGCGCCCAACGCGTCGATGATGATGGATTTGCCCGCGCCAGTCTCGCCGGTCAGGACGTTGAGCCCCGGCTCGAACGGGATGCGCAGATGATCGATGATGGCGAAGTCGTCGATCGAGAGCTCGAGGAGCATGGTTCCGTTGACTCGGATGGCGATGCCGCTATCGCATCGCGCGGTTCGGGCAGGATGATGCGCGACGCCACCACGTCACGCTTCTGACGCTCCGTCGATGGCATCGCTACCGTGAATTGTAGTCGCGGACTGGGAGACGATGCGGACAGCACAGGCAAAGGCGCGCCAGCCCGTTATACGGGAATGATCCGGCGCGCCTTTGTTCGATTCGACAGCCGAGGCTGTTTAGGATCCGGCAACCGCCCCGTTCCCGAGTGCTCGCACCACCTTCTCCGGCTTGATCGGAATCGAGGTGACGCGGACGCCCGTCGCGTCGGCGATCGCGTTGGCGACCGCGGCCGGACCGGGGATTGCCGGCGGCTCACCGACGCCCTTCGAGCCGTAAGCGCCGTGCTCCGATGGCACTTCGACCAGGATCGTCTCGATCGGCGGGACCATCCCGGCTCGCGGAAGCGCGTAATCCATCAGCGTCGCCGTCAGCGGCTGACCGTCCTCGTTGACCGTGATGCCCTCGTATAGCGCCCAGCCGATGCCCTGAGCGACGCCGCCATGGATTTGCCCCTCGACGAACGCCGGGTTGATCGCAAATCCGACGTCTTGCGCGGCGACATAGCGCGTCACGCGCGTCTCACCGGTCAGCTTGTCCACCTCCACCTCGGCGAGGTGCGCGGCAAAGCCGGGCGAGGACTCGGTGATCGCCGTTTCTCCGCGCCCATAGACCGGCGGATACTTCCCCGCGAACGACATACTCATCTGGGCGATCTGCTGCAGCGACACCGAGGATGTCGGCACGCCCTTGACCCGAACGTGCCCATCGACAAGCTCCAGGTCCTCGACGGCCGCCTCCAAGTGCTGCGAGGCAATGGCGAGAATCTGCTGCCGGGCGTCCTCGACGGCCTTCTTGACCGCGGGACCGACGGTGTAGGTGATCTTGGAGCCGCCAGTGCCCCCGGCGAACGGCGCCGCGTTCGTGTCGCCGGTGGTGACCCGGATCTTCTCAACCGGCATGCCGAGCACTTCGGCGGCGATCTGCGCGAACACCGTGTTCGTCCCCGTCAGGTCAACGGAGCCGAGGACGAGCGTGAACGTCCCATCCTGGTCGAGACGACAGACCGCCGTCGCGGGCTCAATGCCGCCCGGCCAACCACCGCAGGCGATGCCGATGCCGCGCCCAGCCGCCTTCGAGGCAGCCCGGTCTCGCCAGAGCGGGTGCTCGCGCAGCGCCTCGAGCGTCTGCTTCAGCCCAATCCGCGGCCAGGGCGCGCCGTTCGGGCGCGGATCTCCCTCGACGACGCAGTTCTGGATGCGGAATTCGAGTGGATCCAATCCGAGCCGCCGCGCCAGCTCGTCCATGACCGACTCGATAGCGAACGTCCCCTGCTGCGCGCCGGGCGCGCGGTAAGCGCCGCCACCAACCCGGTTGGTGATGACCTCGTGACCGCGAATGTCTAGATTCGGCACGCGGTAGTAGCCGCCCATCAGGATCGCGGAGATCTCCATCGGGGCCATCCCGCCGGCGCCAGCGTCGTAGACGAGGTAGGACTGGAGCGCGGTCAGGGAGCCATCCTTCTTGGCTCCGACCTTGAGCTGAATCCGGCACTCAACTGCAGGATTGCCCGCAAGCAGGTCCTCCATCCGCGTGTACTGGAGGAGCACCGGCCGGCGCACCGTGACCGCCGCTGCCGCCACCAAGGGCTCGATCAGCACGAACTTGCCGCCGAACCCGCCGCCGACGGGCATCGGCACGACGTTCACCCGGTGGACCGGGAGCCCGACTGTTTCACTGACACGAGTTCGGCAATAGAACGCCGCCTGGGTGCTGCTGTAGACGGTCAGATCCCCAAGCGGAGAGATGTCCACCAAGCACGCCTGCGGCTCGATGTACCCCTGGTGAACGCTGAGCGACGTGAACGTCAGGTCGACGATCTCGTCTGCCTCAGCGAAGCCAGCGTCAACATCGCCACGGGTGAAGTGAATCGCTTTGTTGACGTTGGGCGGGAGCTGCTCGCTGGCGCCGCCGTCCGCGGCAGCCGCGTCCGCGTTGTGCATCCCGGCCTCGTCCGTCCCGCCGGTCGCCGTCAACCGGGCCGGCGGCGCGTTGGGATCGAGCGCCTGGTCAATGGTGGTGACGGCTGGAAGTGGCTCGTATTCCACCTCGACGGCGTTCGCGCCATCCTGCGCCGCTGCATCAGTCTCCGCCAGCACGAGCGCGACGATGTGTCCGGCATAGAGCGCCTCGCCCGTGGCGATGGGCGTCTTGACGGGGTTGCCCTGCTTGTCTCGCTGGATCGGCATGTCCTCAGCGGTCAGCACCGCGACGACACCCGGAATGGCCAGCGCGGCGGATTTGCTGACACTGCAAATGCGGGCATGCGCGTGCGGGCTCATCACCGGGCGGGCGAACAGCATGCCCGGCACGCGAAGGTCGCCGGCATACCGCTCGATTCCCGTGAGCTTGCTTGGGGCATCCTGCCGTTTGACTCGTTGACCAACTGCAACCGTTGCCACGCGTTCCCCCCTAGCTACCCTGAGTTGTCCCTGAGAAACGGCCGGCCGAAGCCGCAGCGGGCTGATTCCGCCAGCATGCGGCGCACTTTTCACTGTACCAAAATCGCGAGGTTCCACGTCAGTGAAATCCCGCGACTGGCCGCCAAGTCAGGCAACGTGCACAAAGAGAAAAAGTCAGATAGGTCACCCGGCTCGCCAGCTTGTCACATTAGGCAGCCGGTGTGAGGGCAGTAAGAGAAGACGAGGGAAGTCTAAGAAGCGGAATCGTCCGCTTCGACCGCGAGCACGTCGGCCGGCCCCCACTCCTTGACGCGGAGCGCCTGGGCCTCCATGTCGTCAAGGAAGCCAAAGCGTTGGAGGGTCGCCTTGATCTCGGCCGCATTGCGCGCTTCCCAGAGGGTGAAAATGCGATCGTCGTGCAGATCAGGCGACCAGGTCTTCAGCCAGCGCGGACTAGCGCCCTCGTGTCCTGCAGCTCGCGCCAACCCGAGCATGTCAGACGGCTTCCGAACTGGCTGATCCGGGTCCTCTACCGGGGTGTGGATAACCAGATACAGCGCCACGAGTGCCTCACTGTTTCGGTTCAGCGGACGCGTTCTGCCCGCTCTTCCGCATGCGTCCCGTGCGGCGCCTGCGGCGGCGACCACCCGCGGTTCGCTCGACCTGTTCTCCTGGCGCGGCCTCTGCCTCTGCCGCCGCTTCCCCTTCACCGTTCGCGGCTTCGTGACCGTTGGCCTCGACGGCGACCACGGGCTCCGCTACGACCGGCACGGCGACCTCTACCCGCTCGCGTTGGCCGAAGCCAAGCTCAGCCGCGGGGAAGACGACATCGGCTCCCGTCTCGGCCAGCCGCACCGTCACCAGCTCCCGCAGGATCTGCAGCGAGATGACCATCCCCGGCCCTTGGGGCGTTTCGACCTGCTGGCCGAGGCGCGGCATGACCGCCTTCATCTGCTTGTACTGCTCGTTCTCGTAAGAGAGGCAACAGAGCAACCGGCCACAGACGCCTGAGACTTTCTGCGGATTCAACGGCAGGTCCTGCGCCTTGGCCATGTTCATCGAGATCTCGGGGAAGACCGGGAGCCAAGACGCGCAGCAGAGCGTCCGTCCGCAACGGCCGAGACCGCCGAGAAGGCGAGCTTCGTCGCGCGGACCGACCTGCCGCAGCTCGATCCGGCAGCGGAATGTCGCGGCCAGATCTCTGACCAACTCCCGGAAATCCACCTTCTCCGGCGCCGAGAAGTTGAGGGTGAGATGCGACCCATCGAAGGTGTACTCGGCGCTGATCGGCTTCATCGGCAGGCCGTGCTCGCGGATCTTCTGGCCGAAGATCTTGACCGCCGACGCCGCCTCTCGCTTGAGCCGCTCCATCTTGGCGACGTCGTGGTCATTGAGTCGGCGCAGGATCGGCTTGAGTTGACCTTGCAGGAGACTCAGCTTGACCTGATGCGGCGCCAGGACGACGCGGCCAGCCTCCTTGCCGCGGCTCGTCTCGACGACCACCCAATCGCCGACATCAACGTTGTGGTGGCGAGGATCGAAGAAGTAAGTACGTCCGGAGTCAACGAAGCGGACGCCGACGACGCGAGCCGTCGGCTCTGAAGTCTCACCGAAGACTGGATCGTCAGCGGTGTGGCAATCGCAGTTGCCGATCTTTTCACCGCGCGCCAGCCGCTCTTTGAATCGCTGGCGGGCCAACGCCCGCGCTTCATCTAGCGTTCGTGGCGGGCGAGCCGGCGTCGCCGGTTCGGCCGTCGGCGCAGTCATGAATGTTTGGTCGGCCATTGAAGCACCATCGCTTCCATCGCCAAACGCGGGCGGACGTTCGCCTCCAGATCGAGAAGACACGTCTGGACCGAGCATACCGCACGATGGATGGCGGGGACCGGCCACTCACGCGTCAGCTCAGCCAGGCGTTCCGCCTGCCCACGAAAGGTCACATATTCCGTATGCCCCGTCCGGAGCAGGAGCGCATCGCGCCAGACCCCGAGGAGCGTATCGAGTTCAGCGAAGGTCTCTGCCCTCCGCCGGCTGAAGGAATCACCGAGGCGCACTGCCGTCACGAGCCGCTCGTATCCTGAGCTCTGAATCCAATCGAGCGCGCGCGCCACCGCCGCGCGTCGCTCCTCGACCAGCGCCGGATTCCGCGACGCGGCAATCGCCCAACCCGGCGCGCCGCCCGCCAGACCAGCCAGCTCCTCGGCAAGCTCCGGCTCACAGCCGGTGGCGATCAGCCCATCGCGGATCGCGGCACGCGGTACCGGGCGCAGCTCGACGATCTGACACCGTGATCGGATCGTCGGCAGCAGCACCTCCGCGTCGTTCGAAAGCAAAATCAGCAGGAGGAAGCTCGGCGGCTCCTCCAGCGTCTTGAGGAGCGCCTCCTGTGCGACGTCTTGCAGCGTCTCGGCGTCTTCCAAGAGGATAATGCGCCACCGCCCTTCCATCGGGCGCAGCGCCGCCGTTCCGCAGAGCTCGCGTACCGTCTCGATTGTTAGAGAGGTGTTCTTCGCGCCCTTGGAAGCCGAGGCATCGGCTTGGCGCTCCAAGCTGAAGGTCTGAATGTCGGGATGGACGCCGCGAGCGACCTTGCGGCAAGCAAGACATTCGCCGCACGGCTCACCAGGCGAGACAGGAGCCGTACAAAGGAGCGCCTGGGCGAACGCGGTTGCCAGCGTCGTCTTGCCGACTCCCTCAGGCCCCGCGAAGAGATAGGCGTGGCGGACTCGATCCGCGACGATCGCCTGGCGCAGCGACGCGACCGCCGCGTCGTGGCCCCAAACTGGCCATCGGCCGCGGTCAGGCCGCACGGCCGTCACTCCGCGCCCGCTCTGCTACGCGCCGCTTCACCTTGACCGGCCGGCGGGCGTAGCGGCTTTGCGGCTGCTCGAGCTCTTCGCCCTTGCCAAGCAGGGCGATTAGCGCCTCCCGCTTCGGAGCGGTCAGGCTCTCGTCCGGCTCGAGCCCCCGCACGAACCCTTCGAGATGATCGAGGAGCATCACCGCGTAATCTGGGTCTTCGACGTCCAGCTCGACGGTGCGGACTAGGAAGACGATCGCCCCATCCACCACGACATCGAGCTCGGCTTCCTCCAGCGCCTTCTCCACGGCCGCGATCGCCTGGTCAGTCTCGAGCGACGGGTTGCCCAGCTGCGGGCCGCTCATGCCGAAGAGGCGCGTCAGCCCGAGTCCGGCGCGTCGCCAGCGGTTGCCTCGCGCTTTGACCTTGCCCGGATAGTCGCGCGTCGTGATGACGAGGATGCCACCCGGATGGATGAGCATGTGCTCGACGACCTTCTTGCCCACCTTGGCGTAGTGGATGAGCACGTACTTATCGGGCAGCCCCTTCAGCGCGCTGTCGAGCGCGAGATCGGCCCGGGGATGACGCTGCGTATTGCTCCACTTGCCAATCTGCTGCATGCCGTAGTTGAACATGACGAAGCCAGTGAAAAGCAGCAGATAGCTGAAAAGAATCAGATTCGGTTGACTGCCCCAAAGAAAGACGAGAGGGAAGGTTCCAACAAGGAAGAGAAAGCCGAAAAAGGCTGCCCATCGGGCCTGTCGCTTCTGACGCTTAACATGCCCGATGTCGCGGATGATGCGCATAGATGATGCCTATTGTTTCTAAGACCGTAAGCGCATCGGACGCGCAGGGGCTAACAGCCTTCACGACCGCGTCCGATCCGAAGGGTTCACGCTGTCTTACGAAGTCTATCACAGGTTCTGACGCGAAATTACGTCAGCGGCGGGGCGCCGGTCAGCCTTTCGAGCAAGAACCGGCCACAACTGAACACCACCATCACGCCCACTCCGGCAAACAGCGCGGCCGCCGCGTAGCCATCGGCTTGCGTCAAGGTATCGAACGAGTTGTCGGCGCCGCGGACGAGGAGGATGACGGCGAGCATCAGCGAGGCGAGCGCGGCAGCAGCTCCGATGACGAGGAGGAGCGTCACCGGCACATACAGCCAGCCCCGCCCGGAGACGACCATGAGCGCGAACGGCGCTTGCAGCGCGAGCATCAGGAGCGGCTCAACGGGTGATGTCACCACGCGGCGATCCAGGCGGGGTCGCCGCCAGAGGGTGCTCCCAACCAAGAACGCGAGCGCGGCCGCAAGAGCGACTCCAGTCATGAGGCCGGTCAGCAGCCGCAGCCGGTTGTCTGGCTCGTAGGGATGCCATGCGCGGAGATCGAGCAGCAGCGAGTTGGTTCCATCCAGCGCCATCAGCCCGATGAACGCCGCCAATACGCCCATCGTCGGCCAACTCGGCAGCGCCGCCGCGCGCAACCGGTGGCGCAGCGCCAAGTAGATCGCCGAGCCGAGGAAGCCGCCATAGATCCCCGTCATACGGGCATCGAACGGCAAAGTCTGGCCGCCGAGCTGGAAGGAATGACTCGGCCGCTGGGCGCAAAGGCCGTGCAGCACCACGTGCGCCTTTTGCTCCAGCGGCCAAGGCGCCGCCAGAAAGAGCAGCACGAGCGAGCCGGCGAAGAACGGGAGCATCCACAAGCGCCGCGGTGAAGCGTCGCCGGTCGCGTCGATGCGGTGTGGAATACCAGCCATCCTCACCTCCGGGGCCACATACGGCCATGCCTAGCATGCGATGCACGCGCATCTCTGTCCAGGTCTGCCCACTTCGCAGCGGCCACCGGATGTTTGGGTGGTTGAACGAAGGGGCGCCCGCGCCGTAGGATGCGGGCAAGAGGCGATTCGCAATCTTTCGAGGGGTGAGAAACCACCACATGCCGATCCTGAAGCGACGAGTCCGCGACCGGGGTATCTCTCCCCGCGTCGCTTACGTCCTCGCCGCGTTGCTGGCGTTTGCGGGTCTATTCGCGCTCGTACGTGGCGGGCGAACGAGCGAGGTCGACCAGCGGATCACGAGATCCTTACAGCGCCGCAAATCCCCGTTCTTTGCTCGACTGATGCACATCGTCTCCTGGCCAGGCTTCCCGCCGCAGAGCCGGACGCTGCCGCTCGTATTCCCCGGCATTCTCTGGCTGCTCGGCCACCGGCTGGAGGCGATCTTTCAGCTTCTCGGCTGGGGCACCAGCGCGATCTCTGGCACGATCAAGTTCATCATGCGGCGGCCCCGGCCGAATCATCCTGAGATCAATGTCGTGGAGGCGCGGATTGGGGGCAGCAGCTTCCCGAGCGGCCACGTCATCAACTACATCGGCGTTTATGGATTCCTCGCCTTCCTCGTCAATCGCTATGTCAAGCCAAAGGCGCTGCGACGCGCGATTGTCGGAGGGATCGTTGCCATGATCGCACTCGTGGGACCAAGCCGGATCTATCTCGGCCACCACTGGTTCTCCGATGTCTTGGCGTCTTATCTCCTCGGCACGAGCTACTTGCTGACGCTGACCGCCATCTACCGGCGCGTCAAAGCCTGGATTTCCGGCAAATGAGCGAGCAACGCGATCGCGCAATCGAGATTGTCGGGCACGGCGGCGCCGGCGACTTCTTTCCTGGCAACAGCCGCTCAGCCATCGAGAAAGCGCTAGAAATCGGCGTCGACCGCATCGAGATTGATGTCCAGATTTCCGCCGATGGCGACCTCGTCCTCGTCCACGACGAGCGGCTGAACATTCGCGGCCGGAAGACGCCCGTTGACGAGATCACCACGCGCCAGCTTCGCACGCTCCTGCCAGAGGTGCTCACATTCAGCGAGCTCATGGATCTCGTCGGCGGACGCGTCCCGCTCCTCTTGGACGTCAAGCTCCCGGGGTACGAGCGCGAGGTGGCGACCGCGATCCGCGACCACGGCCTCGGCTCGACCGCGATGGTGTCCAGCACGCACATCCTCGTGCTCAACCGGCTGCGGCGAGCCGTACCGGAGCTGCGAACCGGCCTCTCGACTGGTCACATGGCAACAGGACACCGCTACGCCGCCACTCGTGTGGTGGCGACGCGAGCGCTCCGCGTCCTAACGCCCGTGCCCTTGATCCAAGCCGCGCGGCTCGTGCGCGCCACCGAGGTGGTGATTCAACACTTGGTATGCACGCCCTGGCTCGTGCGACGCGCCCGCGAAGAGGGCTTCCGCGTCTATGTCTGGACCGTGGACCGGCCGAGCTCGATTCGGCGCGCGGTGTCGTTGGGTGTTGACGGGATCATCTCCAACCGGCCGGATCTCGTGAAGGACATCATCGCTGGCCGGATGTAAGCCTTAGGCGGCGGCTCGGTTGACCCGACTTTTCGCCGCGTGCTACGCTCAAACTCAGGAAAATAGTGATGAGGCGTTGACGGAAACCGCGCCGTCGCCGCGCGCCGTCCAGCGAACCCGGGGTGGTGAGAGCCGGGTCATCAGCGCCGGCGCCGGACATCGTTCCCGAGCCGTCGCCCGAACGGCGAATTTCGCCCAGTAGACGCGACCGGGTAGCCAGCCGTTATCCTGGCACGCGCCGATTGGTCATGCATCATCGCCGGCGCATGAGTGGGTCCGCGGCAGGCGGACCAATCGAGGTGGTACCGCGGGCACGCCCGTCCTCTGAGCGAGGACGGGCGTTTTCCTTAGAGCGACACATCAGGGACGGGATGAGGAGATCAACGATGCCAACGTTCGCCGAAGTTCCGACGAAGGTGGACTTCCCCGCCATGGAGCGGGAGCTGCTCGAGTGGTGGTACAAGGGCGGGATCGTCCAGAAATATCTACACCGGAACGATAACGCTCCGGAGCGCTTTTCCTTCCTCGACGGCCCGATCACGGCGAACAACCCGATGGGCGTTCATCACGCCTGGGGCCGGACATACAAGGACCTGTTCCAGCGATTCCACAACATGCTCGGCAAGCGCCAGCGCTTTCAAAACGGCTTCGACTGCCAGGGACTCTGGGTCGAGGTCGAGGTCGAGAAAGAGCTGGGGCTGAAGAGCAAGCGGGACATCGAGACGTACGGGATCGCCGAGTTCGTCAACCGGTGCAAGGAGCGCGTTTGGCGATTCTCGGCAGTCCAGACGGAGCAGTCGAAGCGTCTCGGCTACTTCATGGACTGGGACAACTCGTACTACACGATGTCCGATGAGAACAACTACATGATCTGGCACTTCCTCAAGGTGTGCCATGAGAGGGGCTGGATCTATAAGGGCCACGACGTCATGCCCTGGTGCCCCCGCTGCGGGACCGGCATCTCGGAGCATGAGATCGTCACCGAGGGCTACCAGGAGCGAACGCACCTCTCGCTCTACGTCAAGCTGCCGCTCCGAGATCGTCCGAACGAGGCGCTCCTTGTCTGGACGACGACTCCGTGGACCCTCACATCGAATGTCGCCGCCGCCGTCCATCCGGAGCTGACATACGTGAAGGTCGAGCAGGACGGGCAGGTGCTCTACCTGGCCAAGGAGGCGGCCAAGAACGCGCTGCGCGGCGAGTACAACGTGCTCGAAGAGCTCTCCGGAGCTGACCTCGTTGGGTGGACCTACTCCGGCCCCTTCGATGAGCTCACCGCTGTAAAGAATGCCGCCGCCGGATTCGAGAACGGCGACTCGGCCGCTCCCTTCCACCGCGTGATCCCTTGGAAGGACGTCAGCGCCGTCGAGGGTACCGGCATCGTTCACATCGCGCCTGGCTGCGGTCGCGAGGACTTCGCGCTCTCCAAGGAGCACCACCTGGCAGTCGTCGATCCGATCAATGAGTTCGGCGTCTACGTCGATGGGTTCGATTGGCTGACCGGCTCCTACGTCCACGAGGTTGCGACGCCAATCATGCGCAACCTCCAGGAGAAGGGTGTGCTCTACCGGGCCGAGCAGTACCGGCACCGCTACCCGGTCTGCTGGCGCTGCGGCACCGACCTCGTCTTTAGGCTCGTCGACGAGTGGTTCATCTCGATGGACGAGCTGCGCGGCCCGATGATGGAGGTCACGCGGCAGATCAACTGGGTGCCAGCCTTTGGCATGGAGCGCGAGCTCGACTGGCTCGCGAACATGGATGACTGGATGATCTCGAAGAAGCGCTACTGGGGCCTGGCGCTGCCGATCTACGAATGCCAGGACTGCGGCATCTTCGATGTGATCGGCAGCGAGGTCGAGCTCAAGGAGCGCGCTGTCGAAGGCTGGGACGAGTTCGAGGGCCATTCGCCGCACCGCCCCTGGATCGACGCGGTCAAGATCGCCTGCCCCAAGTGCGGCAAGCCGATCAGTCGGATCGCCGACGTCGGCAATCCCTGGCTCGATGCTGGCATCGTCGCCTTCTCCACGCTCAAATACCGGCACGATCGGAAGTATTGGGAAGAGTGGTACCCGGCAGATCTGATCAGCGAGAGCTTCCCCGGGCAGTTCCGTAACTGGTTCTACTCTTTGATCGCCCAAAGCACCGCCCTGACCGGCCGGCCCGCCTTCCGCAATGTCTTCTCCTACGCCCTGATGCGAGATGAAAAGGGCGAGGAGATGCACAAGAGCAAGGGCAACGCGATCTGGTTCGACGAAGCGGCCGAGATCATCGGCGTCGACACGATGCGCTGGCTCTTCGTCACCGTCGATCCGAGCCACAACCTCAACTTCGGTTACAACGTCGCGAACGAGGTGCGGCGCCGCTTCATCCTGCCGCTGTGGAACTCCTACGCGTTCTTCACTACCTACGCGCGACTCGACCGCTTCGACCCGACCGATTCGGCGACGCACGTCCAGCTGGCCGAGCGGACCATGCTCGACCGCTGGATCATTTCTCGGCTGAACCAGCTCGTCCAATTCGTCACGGACAAGTTGAACGCATACAGCCCGGACGACGCCGCGAACGCGATCGAGCGCTTCGTCGTTGACGAGCTCTCGAATTGGTACATCCGCCGCAACCGGCGCCGATTCTGGAAGAGCGAGAGCGACGCGGACAAGGCGGCGGCGTATCAGACGCTCTACGAGTGCCTGACCACGCTGACCCGGCTGCTGGCTCCGTTCATCCCCTTCATCGCGGAGTCGATGTATCAGAACTTGGTCCGCTCGGTGGATCCGAACGCGCCTGAGTCTGTCCACCTGACCGATTTCCCCGTCGCCGATCCGGCGAAGATTGATGAGGCTCTGTCGAACGATATGGCGGCGGTCCTGGAGATCGTCTCCCTTGGCCGGGCGGCGCGGAGCGAGGCGAACATCAAGGTGCGGCAGCCGCTGCCGGGGATCTTGGTCTACTCGCGCGAGCCAGCGGTGATGGATGCGGTCATGCGCCTGCAGGATCAGGTGCTCGACGAGCTGAACGTGAAGTCAATTGCGCCACTTACCGAACTCGGCGAGGTTGTGACGTACGAGATCCGGCCGAAACTCGCGGTTCTGGGGCCGAAGTACGGCAAGCGCCTCAACGAGATCCGGACGCAGCTGGCACAGGAAGATCCGACCTCCGTCGCCCAGCGGGTGCAGGCCGGGCAGCCGGTCGAACTTTCGCTGTCCGACGGTACGACCGTCGCGCTTCAGCCGGACGAAATCCTGGTCGATCTCACCAAGCGCGCCGGTTACGCGGCCGCGCAGAGCTCGATCGCGACCGTCGTTCTCGATACGTCGCTGACGCCGGAGCTCATTCAGGAAGGGCTCGCCCGCGACTTCGTCCGCGGCGTGCAGGACGCCCGCCGCAGCGCCGGCTACCGGATCGAGGACCACATTCAGATTCGCTACGTTGCCGATCCCGAGGTCGTCAGCGCGATTACCGCATTCGAGGACTACGTGCGGACGGAGACACTGGCGGATGAGCTCACCGCGCAGCCGACGACCGGCGCCTCCGATCAGGTCGAGCCGGAGGCAGTCGAAGGTCCTGGCGGCGCGACCGGTCCGGACGGGTTCTACCGCGATCAAATCGAGGTCGGTCGCCATCACGTCCGGATCGCGCTGCGGCGGACCGGAGGCGAATGAGATCGCCGGCCAAATGGGCCATACTTACCCTGCACGATAGCGAAGCGTCGACTGACGTGCTATTCTGAGCGGCGCGGCGCCCGTGTGACCACGCGGGCGCCGTCCGATGTCTGAACAGTGAATCGCGAGCACCGCATGAGCAACACCCCGGTCACCGATGCGCCCCCCGTCGTCATCAGCGCATCGATCGCCTATGACCACATCATGGCGTTCGGCGGCTCGTTCGCCGATCACATCATCCCTGAGAAGACACACGTCATCTCCGTCAGCTTCCTCGTCGACAGTCTCAAGAAGCAGCGCGGCGGCGTAGGCGGCAACATTGCCTACAACCTGGCGCTTCTCGGCACGCGCTCCACGCTCGTCGGCGCCGTCGGCTCAGACTTCGCCCCCTACCGGGAGGTCTTCGAGCAGCTCGGCATCGACCTCTGCGTCATCGAAGACGAGAACCAGCTGACGGCGGCGTCGTTCATGATGGCCGACCGCAAGGACAATCAGATCGCCTCGTTCTTCCCCGGTCCCGCGGATCGCGCCGCAGAAATCTCGGTAGCGGAGCTGGCCTCCCGCGCTCAGTACGCCATTCTGGGAGCGACCGCGCCGAACGTGATGCGGCAACATGCCGAGCAGTTCGGCCGCTCCGGCTGCCGGTTCATCTACGACCCCGCGTTTCAGATCATCGTGCTCTCACCCGAGGATCTCCGCGCCGGCATTGATGTCGCCTGGGGCCTCGTCGGAAACGACTACGAGTTCGCGATGATCGAGCGCAAGACGGGATTGACGCTCGACCAGCTCGCCGATCGGGTTCCGTTCCTCGCCGTGACATTCGGCGATCAGGGCTCGGAGATTCGGTACGAGGGGCGGCGCGTCCGCGTCCCCGCCGCTCCGGCCCGCGCGGTACAGGATCCTACCGGCGCTGGCGATGCGTACCGATCGGGATTGATCAAGGGACTGTTGCTCGGCCTCGACCTCGAGGTTGTTGGCCGCCTCGCCGGGCTGACTGCCGTGTACGCTGTCGAGCAGGTCGGCACCCAGGAACACTTCTATACGCCTGAGGAGTTCGTCGCGCGCTTCGACCAGGCGTTCCCCGATTATGCCGGAGCGTTGCGCGTCGAGCACCTTGCCGGCGCGCCCAGATCGCTCAGCCCGGTCACCGACTACGCGCAGACTGTACGAGAGAGGAGATAGGGATGGTAACGACAGCCCGGAATTACGACATCAAGGATCCCTCGCTCGCTCCCGAGGGCCAGCGGCGGATCGAGTGGGCGGCCCGCGAGATGCCGGTGCTGCGCCAAATCCGGGAGCAATTCGCGAAGGATCAGCCGCTGCGGGGCATCCGGCTCCTCGCCTGCGCCCATATCACGACCGAGACCGCGAATCTGGCGTTGACTCTGAAGGCAGGCGGCGCCGACTGTGTCCTCTGCGCGAGCAACCCGCTCTCTACCCAGGACGATGTCGCCGCCGCGCTCGTCCGGGAGGGCATCCCGGTCTTCGCGATCAAGGGCGAGGATCACGAAACGTACTACCGCCACATCCGCTCCGCGCTCGAGCACAAGCCGAACATCATCATTGACGACGGCGCGGATGTCGTGACGATGGTCCACCGGGAGCGGGAGGATCTGCTAGACGGGATCATCGGCGCGACGGAGGAGACGACGACCGGCGTCATTCGCGACCGAGCGATGGAAAAGGACGGTGTGCTCCGTTTCCCGGTCATCGCCGTCAACGACGCGGACACGAAGCACTTCTTCGACAACCGCTACGGCACCGGGCAAAGCACGATTGACGGCATTTTGCGGGCGACGAACATTCTGCTCGCCGGCAAGGTCGTCGTTGTCGCCGGCTATGGCTGGTGCGGCAAAGGCATCGCGATGCGAGCGCGCGGCATGGGCGCCCGCGTGATCGTGACGGAGATCGATTCTGTCAAGGCGCTCGAGGCGGCGATGGACGGCTTCCAGGTGATGACAATGGATCGCGCCGCCGCGATCGGCGATCTCTTCATCACCGCGACCGGGAACATCAATGTCATCGACCGCCAGCACTTCGCGGTCATGAAGGACGGCGCGATTCTCGCCAACTCCGGGCACTTCAACGCCGAGATCAACCTCAAGGCGTTGGAGGAGATGGCAGGCGAGGGGCGTCGCGTCATCCGGCCGTTCGTCGAGGAGTTTCGCATCGCGCCCGATCAGGCAGTGATCGTCCTCGGCGAAGGGCGGCTGATCAACCTGGCCGCGGCCGAAGGGCACCCGGCGAGCGTGATGGATATGAGCTTCGCGAACCAGGCGCTTGCCGCCGGCTACCTCGTCAAGGAAGGGAAGAACCTGGAGCCACGGGTGTACCGCGTGCCGCAGGAGATCGACCACGAGATTGCCCGCTTGAAGCTGGTCAGCATGGGGATTGAGATCGACGTCCTGACCGAGGAGCAAGCGCGCTACCTGAACTCGTGGGAGTCTGGAACATAGCGTTGCGGTGACGCCGCTCACCGCGGGCGCGCTCGTCGTTCCCGGAGCGTGGCAGCGCGGCTCGTGCGGCTGAGGAGGAACCAATGTCAACCACCTTCATTCGCTCGGAGCGAACGTTCTTCACCTCTGAGTCCGTGACGGAGGGGCATCCGGACAAGGTCTGCGATCAGATTTCCGATGCGGTCCTCGACGCCGTGCTCAAGGACGACCCGAATGGTCGCGTTGCCTGCGAGGTAGCGACGACGACAGGCACCGTCTTCGTTTTCGGGGAGATCACGACGTCGACCTACGTCGAGATCCCAGACATCGTTCGCAGTGTCATCCGCGACATCGGCTACACCTGCGCGGATTACGGCTTCGACTACAAGACCTGCGGCGTAATGGTCGCGATCAAGGGTCAGAGCCCGGAGATCGCGGAATCCGTGGACGCCGCCTATGAGATCCGCGAGGGACAAAGCGCGGATCAGTACGACCTGATCGGCGCCGGCGACCAGGGCATGATGATCGGCTTCGCCTGCCGCGAGACCGACACGCTGATGCCGATGCCGATCTACCTCGCCCACAAGCTCTGCCGCCGCCTCGCCGAAGCTCGCAAGAACGAAGAGCTGCACTGGCTGCGGCCGGACGGCAAGAGCCAGGTCACGGTCGAGTACCGCAAGGGCGAGCCGTACCGTGTCGATACGGTCGTCGTCTCGACGCAGCACGCCGAAGAGGTCAGCAACGACGTCATCCAGCGGGACATCGAGCGCTTCATCATCAACCAGGTCATCCCGCGCGATCTGATGGACTCGAAGACGAAGATCTACATCAACCCAAGCGGTCGCTTCGCGCTTGGCGGACCAATGGCCGACGCCGGGCTCACTGGCCGCAAGATCATGGTCGACACCTACGGCGGCATGGCTCGCCACGGTGGCGGCGCTTTCTCCGGCAAGGACGCGACCAAGGTTGACCGCTCCGCTGCGTACGCGGCCCGCTACGTCGCCAAGAATGTCGTCGCCGCTGGACTGGCCGACCGCTTCGAGATTCAGCTCTCTTACGCGATCGGCGTCGCGCACCCCGTCTCGATCATGGTCGAGACATTCGGCACCGGCCACGTGCCCGACAGCAAGATCGAAGAGCTCATCCGCAAGCACTTCGATCTGCGGCCGCGCGCAATCATCGAGCACCTGAACCTGCAGCGGCCGATCTTCCGGCAGACGGCAGCGTACGGCCACTTCGGCCGGGATGACCTCGACCTACCCTGGGAGCGGACCGACAAGGCCCACATTCTGGCAATGGAGGCCGGCCTCCCGGCAGAGAAGGTCGCTTCCTGAGCCCCATCCTCAGCGGCTCGTCGCCGAGACCCACCGACTCAAGGACGCAGAGCCACGAAGAGCGTTTTCGTGTCGGTGAATGCGACGAGCCGCTCTCCTTCCCACTCCGGCTGATAGGTGGCGTGGACCTCAGCCGACGCCTCGCGCATCCTGCGAGTGAGCTCGGCCTTGGTGTCCGGCGACACACGCATCCGCGCCGTCCAATCGTCGAAGTCATGCCGCTTCGGGAACGTCTCGGTCGCCAGGAGCGTCAGCCCGGCGGCGCGGATCAACTCCTCCCACTCCCGAATCGTGAGTGAGCGGACGTGTGAGAGATCTCGCAGCCGCTCGAACTCGTTGAAGAACTCCCCTACCTCACCTTCCGGCACGGTGCTGTCAACGAGTGCGAAGCGGCCGCCAGGAGCGAGCACGCGCGCCACCTCCTCGACGAAGCGCTCGGGCAACGGGAAATGGTGCGGCGCGATGCGGCACGTCACTAGGTCGAAGGACCCCGTGGCGAGCGGCATCGCCTCCGCGTCGGTAATGACGGCGTGTAGCTGAGTCGCGCCGGCCGATTTCAGGAAATCGAGCGCGGCCCGCAGCATCTCTAGCGTCAGATCGGCAACGACGATTTCTCGCACCCGCCCGATGAGTGCGCGCGCGACGTGCCCACCGCCGGTCGCAACATCGAGCGCCCGATCGGCCGGTCGCGGATCGGCAAGCTCGATCATCCGCTCGAGATCGGCGCCAGCCGCGTGGGTCTTGCTCACCACGTAGGCAGCGGCGGAGCGAGCGAACTGACTTTGCGCCAGTCGCTTGCGTTCGGCGGCGGAGGTGTCTGGCATTCAGCTTCCCCCTATCCCGCGAGGCGAATCGTCGCGTACGTCTCGAATGGCGGATACGAGACGTCAGTTGCCATCGTCACGATCTCGATCTGACTGACGGCAATCGTTCCGAACCGGCGGTCGCGAAACCGAGCGATCGTCGCTGGCAGGTTGCCAATGGGCGCGGGCCCCGTGTAGTGCGCGACGGTCATATGGGGCAGGTACGCGTACTTCGGCGAGACCGGAATTGCCGCGAGCTCGTGCAGCCGAGCGTGAAGCCGTGAGCAGGCGCCGCGATCGTGGACGTCGAGGAAGCAGGCGTCCTGAAAGGAGTTCGCGCCGCCCAACCGCAGGTCGAAGCTCGTCGCCTCGCCGACTGCTACCGTCGCGGCGCTGACGAACTCGTCCAGCCGCTCAATTGAGATCTCGAAGCGATTCGCGGGACGCTCGGTGATGAAGCCGAGCTCCTGAAGCATCACGTGGAGAAAGCCATCCGGGTGAATGCGGATGTGGGGGTACGGCTGGAGCGCCTCGCGCAGCTCATCGAGCGCGGGCTGGAGCGCCTCCGCCGGTACCCGAATGAGGCACGCGGCGAAGGCGCCACCGTGCGAGCGCCACTCCTCGGTGTCGTGCCGGCCATCGGCCAGCACGCGATGCTGGCGGAACGCTTGCCAGGTCCGCCGGTACGCGCCGTCCTGCTGCCGAGCGGCGCGAAGATCTCTCCAACTGGCGCGGAAGAGACGACCGATATCGAATCGCGCCATCGTCTCTTCCGCCAGTTTGCACTAGCGCTCGATGCGGAGAATCGTCAGCTTTCGCAAGCCGCCAGGGGTCATCACCTGGGCGACCTCGCCTTCTCGCTTCCCGAGCAGCGCCTGCCCTATGGGAGACTCATTGGAGATCCGTCCGGCGGCGGGCTTCGCCTCGATCGCGCCGACGATCGTGTACCGCTCCTCTTCGCCGTCGAAATCGACGACCACCGTGCTGCCAATGCGGACGACGTCGTCTGCGCCCTCGCCCTCTTCGATCACCTCAGCGCTGCGAAGCAACGCCTCCAGATCGTGGATGCGCTTCTCGATCAGCATCTGGTCGTGCTTGGCAGCGTCATAGGCGGCGTTCTCTCGAAGATCGCCGTGGGAGCGCGCCTCCGCGATCGCCTCGGCAATCGCCGGCCGTCGCACGCTGCGCAGCTCTTCCAGCTCTTTCTCTAGCTGCTCCAGCCCTTCACGTGTGACTGGCACGCGCTTGACTTCTGCCATTGATACTCCTCGAGCCAGCGATCCGCGGCGGTTAGGCGTCAGCCGGCGCAAGCCTCCAGCTTACTCGTCGCCCGGCGTGATCTCCAACTTGTGCCGACCACGAACCGCGGCTGGTTACTCCACTTCCATCGTGCACTCGATCTCAACCGCGATCTGGTTCGGCAGAGCGACGAACCCCACCGCGGACCGGCTGTGCTTACCGGCCTCGCCGAAGACTTCGACGAAGAGATCGGAGCATCCGTTGATGACCTTCGGCTGATCGCCAAAGGACGGGTCGGAGTTGACCATCCCCAGAACCTTGACGACCCGCTTGACGCGGTCAAGGCTGCCCAGCTCCGCCCTGACCGTCGCCAAGATATTCATACCAACCTCACGCGCAACCTGGTAGCCCTGCTCGACGGATAGGTTCTGTCCCAGCTTGCCAGACGGGGCGTTCGGTCCGGGGCCATGACCGGAGACAAAGAGCAGATTGCCGGTCCGGACGCAGGTTACGTAATTCGCGGCCGGCTTCGGCGGCGGCGGCAGCTCGATACCCAGCTCCTTCAGGCGTTGTTCTGCGCTCACTCACACTCCCCTTTCCACTCTAACTCCAACGGACGTTGCCGCTGGATGGTATTCACAGGCAGGCGACCGGTCAATCGGCATGCCCGCCGTCAGCACGCCTCACGATATCTCGCCGCTCGCACCTTCCAGTGCGAAGCGCGTGCCAGTCCAATCTTGCCGTAGCTATGCGGGGTTCCGAAGTGCGTTCGCTGGCGAATGGGGCGCGAACTACAGTCAGCCGCGCCCCACCTCAGCCAGCTTTCGACCAAATCAGCGGGTGCCAAGCACCTTGCCAATACGCTCGATCGCCTTCGTCAGCGCCTCGTCGCTCGTCGCAAAGGAGAGGCGGACGAACCCTTCCCCGGCTTCGCCGAACGCCGTGCCGGGGACAACCGCGACGTGCGCCTCTTGCAGGATGTAGTCCGCGAACTCCAGCGAC
This sequence comes from uncultured Chloroflexota bacterium, assembly GCA_937901745.1. Taxonomy (GTDB): domain Bacteria; phylum Chloroflexota; class Chloroflexia; order Thermomicrobiales; family UBA6265; genus CALGSZ01. The sequence goes on from CALGSZ010000055.1 coordinate 149,126, forward strand.
GACTTGCCGGTGCCGCGAATGTCCGGGAAGGCGTAGAAGGCGCCTTCTGGCATCGGGCAATTGATGCCCTTGATCGCGCTCAGCCCCTCGGAGACGAGCTTGCGGCGGCGATCCCACGCGGTGACCATCTGGCCGATGAAATCTTGTGGACCTGTCAGCGCGGCGACTGCCCCCGCCTGCACGAACGACGTCGCGTGCGTCACGGAGTGACTTTGGACCTTGGCGATCTCATTGATGAAGACCTTGGGTCCAGCCACGTAGCCGAGTCGCCACCCGGTCATCGCGTAGGCTTTGGAGAGCCCGTTGAAGGTCAGCGTCCGCTCCCACATGCCGGGCATCGCCGCGATGCTGAGGTGCTTTCGGCCGTCGTAGATGATCTTCTCGTACATCTCGTCCGTGTAGACGAGGATGTCGCGCTCCTTGGCAAAATCGCAGATCGCGGCGAATTCTTCCTCATCGAGGACGCGACCGGTGGGGTTGTTCGGTGAGTTGACGACGATGCCGCGCACTCGCGGATTGAAGTGCTTTTCGAGCACGTCGCGCGTGACGCGGAAGTTATTGTCCGGATCCAGGCCGACATGAACGACGGTCCCGCCGGCCAGCTGGACCATCGACTCGTAGGAGACCCACGCCGGCTCCAGCAGCATGATCTCGACGCCGGGCTCGACGGTCGCCATCATCGCGGCGAAGAGCGCCTGCTTGCCACCCGGCGTAACGATGATCTCGCTCGGATCGTATTCGAGTCCGTTGTCCGCCTTCAGCTTCGCGGCGATCGCCTTCCGCAGCGCCGGCGTGCCATTGCTCGCCACGTAGTGGGTATCGCCGGCGTTCATCGCCTCGATCGTGGCCTGGCGGATGTGCTCCGGGGTGATGAAGTCAGGATCGCCGCCACCGAGGTCAACGACGTCAATCCCCTGCGCGCGCAGCTGGCGGGCCTTGTCGGACACCGCGAGCGTTGGCGACGGCGCGGCATCCCGCACCCGCGCGGCAAGGAAATCACTCGGGGGACGGTGTGTCACTTGCTGCGTCTGCATAGTTACTCCCTTGGGCCATGGCGACTCGGCGCAAATTTTGCCTGGCCCGCGCACTGCTGGGATCTCCTGGAACGCTCCCAGGAAGTGTCGATCCGGCCATGGATTCTACCATTGAGCGCAACACTCGCTTCACCTGAACGCTACCCCCGCAATTAGCACTCGAACTTGATGAGTGCTAATCAGCGTGGTACCATCGGCCGGCGAATCTGCGTGAGTGGCCGCGTGGCCAGCTCGTGGCAGCGCGGTACGAATGAGGAGGTTGAAGCATGGCCCAGGAGAGTGGGACGGCGACCGCGATCAAGCTGCGGCCGCTGGGCGACCGGGTGGTGGTCAAGCCGCTGAGCCGGGAGGAG
>CALGSZ010000056.1 GCA_937901745.1 uncultured Chloroflexota bacterium
ACAGGTTGAGATGAGCTCCCCTCGCCGGCCGACGCTCGAAGACGCCGCCCGAGCATGGCTCGACGAGCACGAGTCGAGTACCTCCGTTCCGCGATGGCTCGTCCAGGCCCTCACAGATTTCGTCGAAAGAAGGTACCGAGGCGCCGCCCACGACCTCCGGGAGGTGCATGCGCTGCGTGAAAACCTGCTCGGCGATCAGAGACCCCTGGAGGACCTCCACGACGCAGCCACCGGCCCCTGGGACAAACAGACTTTGGGCTCTGCTGCCAGCCACAGTGCCCCTCCGCAACAAGGGCGCCTCCTGTTTCACCTCGCCCGTTTCCATCCAGGGACGAACGCACTGGAGCTGGGAGCCAACATCGGCATCTCCGCGGCATACATGGCATTGGGCCTCAGGTACGGCGGAGGGGGCCGGGTGGTGACCGTCGAAGGAAGCGGCGTTCGCTGTGAGGAGGCCCGACGTGTGCTGGGCCAACTCGGCATACGCGAGGTCGAGGTGGTCCACGGCCAGTTCGATGACGTTCTGCGCGGTCTGATCGAATCCAGCCTGCCGATCGAACTGGCGTTCCTGGATGGCAATCACAGGAAAGAACCCACGATGCGCTACTTCGACCTCCTCGCCCAGGCCATGCCGTCGCAAGGGCTCGTCATCCTGGACGACATCAGATGGTCGGAAGAGATGCTGGCGGCTTGGGAAGAGCTTCGCCAGGATCGCCGATCTTCTGAGGCTGTCGACCTGGGCCGTACCGGACTAATCGTCCTCGGGTGATGGCCAATCCTGCAGCGGCACGACCTTGACATCCCCGATAGAACCTGAACCTTCGATCCTGACGGGGGACCCAATCGCTAGTGCCCTATACGCCTGCTTCAACTCACCCTGCGGCTCTCGAAGGCCGCCTTCGGTGAAGATCAAGAACCGATCGACGTCGCCGCGGATTTGGACGATCGGCTGATCGAGATCGAAGAGGGCCGTTTCACATGCCGACAACCACGTCAGCTGAGGTCTCAAGCCGGTCACGACCCCACAGCGACCGTCCGTGGCGTCGACGATGAGCCGAGCTGCTTCGACGAGAGCCTGGAACGAGTCGCCCATCGCCTCAGCATTTCGATCGAAGCGTGCGCCATGCACTCCCAACGACGCGAAAAGTGCGACGACTAGCCCTGACACGATCGCCTTCTCCGCCGGTAGCGATGCCCGAGCCTTCAGGTCGTCCCACGCCAGGACGCCGGCCAGGATGAGCAATCCGACCGGGAAGAAGACGAATCGGGGTTCCCCATGCGATATGAGACCCAGCGCGACCAATTGCCCAACGGAAGGAACAGCGAGGAACAACGCGAGTCTGCGGTGGCTTCCTCGGGCCAAGGACGAAGCGATCCAGAGCACGCCAAGGACTATGGCGACAGCGCCGATCTGCCCGGCCAGGAGGTCGCCGAATTCTCGGGCGTAGTCTTCGAGACCTTGACCTACGTATTCGCGGCCTCCACGTCCGGCGGTGAACATGATCACCCCCAACGGGTGCCCGGTGGCAGCGGAAGCGAATGCGAAGTGCGGGACCAGTAATAGAAGCCCCCAGAAGGCCGCACCCAGCACACTCGAGATCCGACGCCGGATACGGCCCCACCCGATGAGAAGGAAGGTTCCTGCGAGCAGTGCGAGACTGAGTACGGACTGGTAGCGCACGTAGATCGCCAGTACTGCACTGGTTGCGGCCCACATCAGATCGCGATCCCGGGGCGAGTCGGCGGTGACCCATCGCCAGAGAAAGAGAGACGTCACAAAGAGCAGCCCACTCGACGGCACATCCGACAGGAACTCGGAACCCCGACGCAGGAAGCTCGGCGCTACTCCGAAGATCGCAGCCGCGGCCACTCCTGCACCGCTCGAGCGCACCTCCCGCCCCAACGCCCAAAGGGCAACGAGAGTCCCGAGCGAGAAGACGACCGACAGACCTCGCAGAGCCTCCGGTGAATCGCTGACCAGAAGGACCGGTAGCGCCGCAACGGATAAGCCAACCCCTCGGTGGAGGTCCCATCCCGTGTCCGGCGTGCCCTCCAGCCAGGCGCGAGCCTTCAGGGCGTAAGCGGCCTCGTCGTGCCCTAGTTGCCCACCTCCAACGACGATCGCCATCATCACCAGCGCTAACGCGCCCAACCCGCAGGCGATGAGCCGTGGCGACACCGGTCGGCTGAACACCGTGATGAAGGTCCGCCCGCCTATCAGCGCCACGGCGACGGCGGCCATCAGACCGATGAATTCCAACGCTCCCAAGGGCGACGATCGAATCAGGGCTAGTAACAGCAGCCCCAGGCCGACAACGACTGCCCCCAAGCGGAAGGGTGCTTCCACCGTAGGCCGGGTCGCCAGCCAGCCGCACGCCGCACCGCAGCCGACTCCTACAGGCGCGATAATCGGATTCGGCATCGGCCACAGATCTCCCAAAGAGCCAAAGAGGGCGACCAGGATGGTGATCACCGCCACCACCGCGCCGCCCATGACCAGGGACTCGATGTGAGCGCGGCGCATCGGGCCGCCTCGTCGGTTCAGCGGCCCAGCGCTCGGACGAAGAACGAGGCCATCTCCGCCCGTGTCAGAGGCCTGTCTGGGCAGAACTGGTCGTTCGTCGGGGGGTTGCAGCCCTTCGTGACCCCCGCGGCCATCAGTCGGTTGATCTCGTCTTCGAACCGACTTCCGTTGTCATCGACGAAGAAGTCGGTTGCTGACGGGTTGGCGTAGCGAATAGGGTCTCGATCACTGAACGCTTGTACAAGCATCTTCGCCATTTCGTCGCGAAGCAAGGGACGTGAGGGGCAGAACTCAGTGGCGCTGCAACCGAAACCGATACCAGCTTCCATGACAGCGTTGATATCGGCGTTGAACACCGTGTTGTCGTCGTCACTGAAGTAGTCCTTGCTGGCCGGCGGAAGCCCCAACGTCCGACTGATGAACGCTGCTATCTCCCCGCGAGTGATCTTCCGCTGTGGGCAGTAGAGGGTGTTCGCCGGAGGATTGCAGCCACGTGTGATTCCGTCTGCGGCGAGCAGCTCGATATCGGACCGATGGACTGAGTCGACGATGTCCCGGAACACCGGCGCCGATGTCGGGGTCAGAGTGACCGTCCCCGCCTGAAGGTGAGGATACGGGTCGATCGGTTGCGCATTCCATCCTTCGCCTACTCGGATCTCGAAGTGGAGGTGTGATTCGGCGTTTTCGGCGTTTCCAGAGTCCCCTACCCAGCCGATCAGCTGGCCAGCCTTCACCGGATACGACACTCTCCCGCCAGACTCGACGAACGCCTGGACGATGTCGGGCGCTACGCCGACTCCCTTCCCGTCATCGGTGCCGGGTGTGTCGTTGTTCAAATGCAGGTAGCGAGTCTGCCAGCCGCCATGATCGATGACGAGCCACTGGTGGCCGCCTGGCTCGGGGGCGCCGTCGTTCCTGAAGCCTCGCACGGAGGTGACTACGCCATCGGCAGCTGCCACTGCCGGGACCATCTTGGCTGCCATGATGTCCACACCCTCATGCCTGCGGCTACAACCGTCGCGGCAATCACCGAAGCTATCGGTGAGCACGTGTGGACCATCCACTGGGAAGGTCAGAGGGAGTGATTCTTGGGCTCCAGCAGCGATTGGCGCCAGCAGAAGCGCGGCCAGAAGTACGAGACGGATGAAATAGCGAAGCATCGATTCAAGGATCGGGAGACGACCCAGGGACCTTAACGCCTTCGGGGACGGTGCGCCCAGTTCGACCAGGAGGAGACCAGGGACCCCGTACCATCCTGAAGATGCCGAACGGGGGTAAGACCGAAACACGGCTGGCCTATCGTCCAGTACTCGACGGTGTCCGTGGACTCGCGGTCGTCTTGGTGGTGTGCTACCACCTCGAGCTGCCTGGGTTTCACGCCGGCTTCGTCGGGGTCGACATCTTCTTCGTTCTCTCGGGCTTTCTCATCACATCGCTCCTGATTCGGGAGTACGACGTGCGCGGTTCTGTTTCTCTTCCCCGGTTCTGGGCACGTCGGGCCCGCCGCCTGCTACCAGCGCTGCTCGTTGTGGTGCTCCTCACGATGGCGGCAATGCCGTCAGTCTCCGTCTTCCCCACTCTCGGAGACGCCTTGGCGTCGTTGCTCTACGCGGCGAATTGGCGGTTCATCGCCACGTCTCAGTCCTACTTCGCGGAAGCCAACGCCTCCAGTCCGTTCCGCCACATGTGGTCGCTCGCAGTGGAGGAGCACTTCTACCTGCTCTGGCCGGTGGCGTTCATCCTTCTCTGGCGGTTCAGCCAGCGTACACGTTGGGTCTGGATGACGGCGATAGCACTCGCCTCAGCGTGCGCGATGGCGTTGGCGTACTCACCGTCCGATCCTTCGCGCGCCTACTTCGGAACCGATACACGGATCCACCAGATCTTGGTCGGGGCACTCCTCGCCACTGTCATGGCTGGACGCCGGACTTCGCCGCGCACGGGGGCGTTGCTGGGTGCGGTCGGAACGGGCGGTCTTCTGACGACACTGATATTCATCTCGGACGACGGCGCCTTCTACTACTACGGAGGCGCAGTGATGGTCGCTTTGTCCACCGCTGCCGTTATCGCCGCACTGGAGGCCGAACCGCAACGGAAGCTCCCGCCGCTCCTAGCCAGTCGACCCCTGGTCGCGTTGGGAAAGCGGTCGTACGGGATCTATCTGTGGCACTGGCCAATCATCGTTTGGCTGCTGCAACGACAGGTGCAGGGCTTCGAGAGAACGGTGCTGGCAATTGCGGCAACACTCCTGTTGGCGTCGATCTCCTTCCGTTTCATCGAGCAACCCATCCGCCACAACACCTCATGGACCAACCGCCAGACTCTGGTGTCCGCTGCCGCAGCCTTGGCTCTCGCCAGCGTCACAGCCGTGGGCTTGGGGAGCCGTTACGAGCCTCCCCGATGGATGACCGCTGAAGCCGGGGTGCTCGTGACAGCCGGGTTCGACAATTCCCCGCGCATGGTGATCGCACTAGTCGGAGATTCAGTCGCGGCTAGCCTGGTGCCGGGCTTCGAAGAGTCGACGATGTCTCGAGGCATGGCATTCGTCTCGGTCGCCGCGCGCGGGTGCGCGTTGACCGACGGTCGGCAAGTACAGCCGGATGGGACGCCGTACACATATACGGAACGGTGTGATCAGCTCATCCCGGAGGGTATCGAAAGAATGCTCGAGACTCGTCCCGATCTGGTGATCTGGTACAGCGGCCGCGATTCCAACGTGCATTTCGAGGTGAACGGCAAGATTCTCGTCCCCCGCACCCCTCAACACGATGCTTACGTACGGAAGCAGCTTGGAGCGATGGTTGCCCTCCTCACGTCTGGTGGAGCAGGAGTGGCAATCATCGAACCTTTCCCCGTTCCCGGGGTCGGCTGCGACAGCCCAGGGGCACCGTCCAGTTGCCTGGAGTGGGAACGACGATCAGCTGCAATGGATCACTTGACAGGAATCCTCCAGGAGCTTACGGGACCCGATGTGCTGCTGATCGATGCCGATGACATAGTGTGTCGCGGTGACCAGAGATGCGACCCCTGGATCAACGGTGAACGTCTCAGAGAGGATGGAAACCACTTCAGCGAATCGATGGCTCGATTCGTTGCTCCCCAGCTCTTGGATCTGGTTCTAGACGCATGGTGACTCGATGACACGCGACGAGGAGTTGTGGGAGCACCTACTGTCGCTTCAGGCACAGATCGATCACCTGATCGAACGAGATGAAGCGCGTCTGCAGCGAATAGCGAAGCTAGAGCGGGATCGCGAGGTCCTACGCAAGAGACTCGAAAAAGCCCGTTCCAAGAGTCTTTTCGGGCGTCGCCACAAGCGGCGCTCCGAAGAGGACTCGAGACCGAAAAAACGGGACTCTCAGGCAACAGCCAGAACACTGCACGTTCCCGGCGTCGGATCGATCACAGAAACGCCTCCAACGAGGGCCGAACCACGTCGCACCCTTTCCGTCGCCGCGGTTCTCGATCCGATCAGCACCACTGTGTTTCAGCCGGAGTTCACAGTGATACCCGTAGCGGCCAAGGGTTGGGAGGAGACGCTCGAGGAGACACGTCCCGATCTGCTGCTCGTGGAAAGTGCCTATTCGGGTGCCGACGGTAGCTGGGCAACGCGAATCGCACGCTTCGGCAAACCATCGCCCCTCCTCGAGAGACTGGTGGACTGGTGTCGGGCGCGATCGATCCCAACGGTCTTCTGGAACAAAGAGGACCCAATCAACTTCGATTGGTTCATCAGTTCCGCGTCCCTTTTCGATTACGTGTTCACTGTCGACAGCGATCAGATTCTCCGTTATCGCGAGACTCTCGGACACAACAATGTTGGACTGCTTCCCTTCTTCGCTCAACCGGCTATCCATTTCCCAGGACCCGACGCCGCCCGAACCGGAAACGTCGCATTTGCGGGCTCGTATTTCGCTGCGAAGCACCCTGAGCGGCGGGAGCAGATAGGGTACGTGCTCGGTCCTGCGCGTCGATTCGGACTCGACATATTCGATCGCCACGCGGACACCAGCGACGAACGATTCCTATGGCCCGAAGAGTTTCGCCCCCATATCCGAGGCGGGCTGACGTACCTGCAGACCGTAGAGGCTTACAGACGGTACCGGGTGTTCCTCAACGTCAACACGGTCACCGCTTCACCGACCATGTGCGCCCGACGGGTGTTCGAGCTTGCCGCTTGCGGAACTCCGATACTGAGCGGACCTTCGTTGGCGTTGGAACCCTTGGCGAGAGAAGGAGCCATCGCCATCTCCCATAGCGAGCAGGAGACTGAAACGTGGCTGGACCGACTACTGGGCGATGCCGATGTGCGCCGAGAAATGGCCGAGCGGGCTCGGCGGTGGGTCCTCGAAGGCAACACGGCTTCGGACCGCGTCGACCAGATCCTCGAGGCGCTCGGGGGCCGATCAGCCTGATTCTCGGTCGAAAGCGAGCAGGAGAGTCATATCGAGGCGGTGCTCGACAGTCTCTGTCCACCTGAGCAACCAAGACGGTTCCCGGACCAGATAGTCCGGTGAGTACCAAGCGGCCGGCTGGCCATCACGATCGTCCCCGCGCAAGATCTCCGGTCGGCGGTCTCCGGCTCGTATCACACTCAGTGTTCGCTCTCCCGCTCGAGCCTCGATCCGGCCGTCTCGGGCAACGACCTCGAGCTTGGGATGCAGATGGAGCAGCTGCGTGACCTGGTGAGACCGACCATCGACACTCTCCAATCGATCCCGGATCTCGATTCGTCGCGCCACCGGATTCACGACGACGCGTCGCCGATGCACGACCGAGCCTAGATCGTGCTCCATCTCCAAACCGTCCCCGCTCGGCCGCCGAAAGACATCCACTACCCGGAATGGGCGGAATCCGAAATCAGCGCCATCGACGATCACTACATTGTGAGCTCGAGCTGACCGCATGAATTGCCGCTCGACGGTGTGTTCTTCCATCGAGTAATACCCAGGATCGATGATCCACTCGAGACCCTCCCACCAGACAACGAACGAACCGGCGTCGTGATGGTAATGAGGAGATTCGAAGGTGTTGCACTTCACAGCTACGTGAAACGTTCTGCGGTCGGCTTTGCGTTCGGGGGAAGGCGAATGGTCGGAATAGAGGGCATAGCCGGACTCGACATCGACGAAAGCTGTCGAACCGTCTGAGCGGGGATTGAGCCTGTCCTCAGGCGCGATCGAACTCGGACGCCTCCCGAGCAGCCGATGGTGTGTCTCTTCGAAATCCTTCGGCTTCGGAAAGGCCGAGGTGTCGCCGATCATCGGCGCCGATCCATCGGGGCGTCGGATATAGGGCCATACGGCCACAGCTCCTGCCACGACTCTCGCCAGACGAGCCGGGACCGGAAACTCGTTCGCCTCCAGGAAGCGCAGCACGGAGGCGAGCCGGATCGTTACGAAGAGATGGTAGGCAGGCGATTGCTCGAGGTGCACGAATCTCCTCGAGTACTTGGCCCTGAGATACTCGTCGATTCTCTCCTCGGCGACCTTCTGCCATTGCCCGGAATAACGAATTCCGGGCATGGCCAACGCCAGGGCGAGCAACGACGCGTCCATCTCGAGGCCGTGGTTCGATCTGGGTCGGTAGTGGTTCGGGTCCGCGAGGAAGGCGCCGTGCTGCACCAGGGAAGCGACTATCAGATCTCGTTCGGAGTCCTTCCACAGTTCGTGCCGGTCGAAGACGTGGAGCATGAACAGAATCACACGGGCACGGATCGCCGCGGTGTGATCGTTCCACACATACGGTGTAACTCCAGGTGGCCGGCTATTGGCCTCGATCCAGTCGGTGACGATAGAAACAGCGAGGTCTCGAGCGAACTTATCGACCACAGCCGCTCGAACCACTGGCTCCAACCACTCGAGAGAATGACGAGAGAAATCCCAGGTCCGGTTGTCGAATGGATTCTGCTCCCACGCTGGGGGTGGGGCCATCTCCACGGGGGGCAAGAGAGGCGTCGGTTGGAACCGTCCGCCCGCTAGAGCTCGTGTCGCTTCGCGGTCGGCCTCGCTCGGCGAGCCGTCGCGGTACCTGAACGGTTCATTCAGGCGACGCCCACTGAGATCGGGGACGAGCGACTTCAGACGAGGCAGGATATCCGACGCAGTGAGTCGATCGAATGGCGGGGAGGCCGGCGACGCCATGGTCGCTTCGCCCGACTTCTGGGCTCTGAGGGCGGATGAGATGACCTCACTCCAGGCATCCCTGACGATCGACAACGAATACCTGTCACTGACGAAGTCGGCTGCCAGGCGAGCTTCGGTTTCTCGTTCTGCGGCGTGGTCCAGGATCCAGTCGGCCGCCGCTTCGGTCGTGGCGTGAATCCATCTCTCGTCGACGAGCTCGTCCGCACCTTCCCGATGCCAAACGATGGGTACAGCACCGGACGCAATTCCTTCCACAATCGCGAGGTGAAAGCTTTCGACGTCGGACGGTGACAAGACGTACCCGACTTTCCGAAACCAAGATGGGACGTCGGAGCCGGAGGCTTCGAAGGTCACGGCCATCGCCAGCTCGGGATCCTCCGCTATCTCTCTTCGAAGAGCCTGGTAGTAGGACCGCTCGTCGGGATTGTTCCATACCCAGTCCAGCTCTTCCGGAGCTCGGCCTTTGACGACGAGGTGATATCGCGGATCGTGCTCACGGAGCATCCTCAATAGGCGGATTGCCCGGTCGAGCCGCTTCAGGCGGGGAAGGTACCCGAGCATCCCGAGGGTGAACTCGGCGCCAGGGAGCTTGGGCCTGGCATAGGTGCAGACATCGACTCCATTGGGGATCACAACGACTTTCTCTTCCGGGTAACCCAGATCCTCCAAGAGTCGACACCGAACGTGAGGCGCGACGACGACGACTTTCTCTACCTTGTCTATCGGCAACCGTCTGGGCCACTCGGTGTCGATCTCCATCCGATGCAAGCGGACGACCACCGGCGCTCTGTGGGCGTGATTGGCGTAGAACTCCGCGTTTCCCAGCAGCCACTCGCAGACTACGAGGTCGGACTCCTCGAGAAGGCGAATGGAACCCCTTCGATCGTGACAGTTGTGACCCGCCCACTTGTCGATCGAAACGTCGTAGCCCTCCGCCACCCAGCCCTCCACCAATGGCTGAATGAACTTCAGATCGTGCCCGGCTACGAGAAGCCGCGGCACCGTGGCGCCTCGATGATGGGCCGGAGGCGCCTCCCTCAGAGCTCTCTCGAGCGCGCGTGCGGCGGCAGCATATGAGTAGTCGGCCGCGACCTCCCGGACGGTCTTGGACGCCCAGCCGAGAAGATCGGGTGACTCTCCTGCGGCTCGGAGAACGGAAGGCAACTCCTCGAAGCCGCCGACTAGGAACGGGTAGTCGGCCCCGAACAGCTCGATGTGCGCTCTAGTGCGATTCGCCACCACAGGCACCCCGGCCGCGGCGTACTCGAGCAGCTTCGTGGACAGCTCGCGACTGTCATCCAGGGCACTCGTCCGAACCGAAACGGCCAGATCTGCTTCGTCTAGAAGATCGAACACCGCAGAGCGGCTGAGACCACCCCGCCAATCCACGACCGGATCGGCAAGTGCTCTTCGAACAGAGGACGCGAAGTCGGGGTTGTCGGGGGGGTCGTGGATCTTGTCACCCGCAACGACAAGAGTCACTTGCATTCCCGCCTCTCTCAGGGCCTTCACTCGGTCGACGACCTCCACGAAGCCCCAGTCGGGCGCAAACTTCCCGGCATACAGCAACCGAAGGCCGTTCTGCAGCCAGGGACGGGAATGCGGGCGAAAGGCATCGTCAGGGACCATCGGAGGCAGAAGGAGTAGCTTTCTGTCGCACTCCGGGACGAGCCATGCGAACCAAGCCCTCATGTCCTCTGTCTGGCACAGGACACGACTGGCACCAGAGAGGATCTTGCGCAACTCGCGCTCGTTCTCGTGACCGAGTTGGTCGGGGTTCTGCGGTACGTCGGTCAGGTAAGCCCATAACCGATGCCTGATGTCATCCTGATCGACGAGGAAGGAAGCGATTTGGCGTCCTCTGACGATGAAAACGTCGAAAGGCTCGACCTCGTCCAGCTCTCGCAGCGCAGCCGCTACGGCCTGAGGTGTGCGACGGCTCGGAGGTTCATGCAGCCGAACGGACGCGGGCAACTCCCTGCTCAATACATCACGTCGTAAGGGTGCTTTCAGGAGCAGGTCGACCTCGACTTCAGGTAGTCGACTCAGGACCGAGCACAGAGATACGAGCCATATCGAGGAACCGTCGATGTAGTTGAGGTCGACGTCCCCGTATACGGCAATACGACGAGCAGTCATTTGGGGATCAAGAAGGCTCGCGAACCTTCTGGCAGCGGCTTTGCAGGTTCCCAGCCCTCTTGATACAAGCTCCTCCGCACGGCAACATCTCCGGCGGGGACGGTGTCCGCCCAGGTGTACGCAGCCTCAGCGTCTTGGGCGTACCCAATGACATCCGCATCGACGATTCGCCCCACCCATGCCAACCGATCGTCGACGCCAAACACGATGTACTCAGCGTCAACATCTCTGTGTTCTTTGTGTTGCTCGGTGGAGGAATCTCGAGATCCGATGACGTTAGCCTGGGGGTGATTTGCAAACCGGTAGCCAGCCGCTTCGGCGATGGCTCGGAGCCGGTCTTCGTACAAGTGCGCACGAGCAACGGCAAGAAGCCCCCTCACCGAGATTTGCGACCAGTACTCGTCGTCACTCAACAGGCGCCCGAGTGCCGCCGCCACCTCGTCTTGGTTGTCCACGACCGTCACTTCGTCCCCGAAGATCTCTTCCATACCGCGGCTAGGCGTACTGACGACTGGCGTTCCGCATGCCAACAATTCGAAAACCCGGCGAGAAAACATGGTTGGCGAGTCCTGCACCGAGTTCGTATTCAGGAAAACCCGGTGCTGACGATATAGGTCGACCATCTCGGCGTAGGGAACCCCACCCACGATCGCCGACTGGAACCGGTCGGGATAACCGAAAGACTCCGTGACCTTACCGTTCATTCGATCGTATATGCGGAGACCGAACGGAAGCGCACCGTCGAGGAGCATCTCCAGTTGCTTCTGTCGCTCCGGATGGCGGTTTCGGTAGAAAGTGCCCGCGAAAGCGGGGGCGGGGATTCGCCCAGCAAGCGGAGCGGGATAGTGGAGCCTGGGCTGGGCCGCGAACGGCAACGGAGCGACCGTGTGAGCGCGAAGCCCTCGCAATGCTCTGTACCGGGGAACACAGTCGGCATCGGTAGTGAATACGACGTCGAAGAGCTGAGCTGCTTCCTTGAATTTCTCGAAGTGGACGGGGTCTTCCTTGTTCCAGAAAACCGTAGGTATTCCCCGCTCGCGACACCAACCGACCAACTCCGTGAGATGAGGCAACCCAACCGACTGGGGGTGGCTATAAGTGCCTACTTGGTACTCCCACGCTCCGTCGGGCCCCTTCCATGCAGATTCGACGAACAGGAGATCCGGCCGGTTTCGTTCGAGGACGGCACGCCAATTCGATGGCGTGAACGTGACCAGGCGGCACTCGGGCGCAAAGCTCGCCGAGGACATCTCGTCGAGGATCGAGGCCACAACGAGTTCCGCAGGTGAGTTGACTCGTCGCAGCTCCACGGGTTTCACTTCGACGTGACCAAAGGTATCGACGCGATCGGAAGCAGGCGGTTTCGCACCTCTACCCTCACTCACGCCGACAGAGGAAATCTGCGGTCTAGGCTCTTGAGCGGGCGGGCGAAGCAGCATCCGGAGTAGGTATGCGTGATCGCCGAGCGCCAGGGGTCGGCGGACGAGGCTGCTCAGGAGTGTGCCCAGTGTCCACCATCGCCGAGCTTTCAGCCGTCTGAGTTTCCAGTTCGCGACGCTCAACCGGTGCCGGAGCTTCTCCCGATCCTTCAGCAGCTTGCGCTGACGCTCCTCGAGGGCCGCTCGCCGACTCCTGAGAGCGGAGTTTTCGGCACGAAGTTTCTCGAGTTCATTGCGCAGGCGTGGGATCTCGCCGACGTCGGCACGAAGACCGCGAAGCTCTTCCTCCAGGCGCGCCTTGAGCTCGTCTAGCTCTGCCCGCGCTTTCTGTTGCTCCTCGAGCTCGTTCCTGAGCTCGTCGACGACCGACGGGAGCTTCCGATACCGCCGCAACTCGTTGTCGATCTGAGCCGCCCTGAGTGCCGATTCATCGAGCTGCGAGATGAGAGTTCGTTGTACGTCGATCGCCTCGGCCAAGTCTCGTGTCAACTCCACGACTGTTGCTTCGGTTTCCCGAACTCGCTCGAAGAGAGCATCGACCTCCGCGATCTGCTCCACCAGCAAACTCCGTGGAGTGCTCTGACTCGATGAGACGAGCATTGCCCACTGGTCCCCCGGCCGGCTGATGCCTTCGATGGTCACGCCGAGCTTCAACAACTTCTCGGCTAGCTCGTGAGGTCGCAGGTCCGCGCGTTCCGCAACCAGCACTACGAGCCGGTGCTTACGGAGAGCCTCGACGACCCTTTCGCCGATCATGGGCAGCGCAGCACGACTGACGTTGCACACCAAGGTTCCCTGCTCGGCGGTGGGCTCACCCGCAAGAGTGTCTGGGTCGACGTGCTCGGATAGACGACCCGTCTCGTCTCGTACGGGTGCCTCTATCTGGGTCACGACCCAGTCGAGCAGTGGCTCGAGTTTCGGTTCCATAGATCCCTCTATCCGAACACCGTCGTGAGGGGCAGGCGATTGCGAACTGCTTCGATCGCTGATCTGGGTCCCGATTTCCAGAGACCCAGGGCGGACAACCGACCACCCCGCTCACCAAGGAGCGCGAACTGCCCGGATGACAGCGCAACAGTACCTAGATCGAGGATCCTGACTGATTCGTTGTCGAGCACGGACCTTAGCCATCGGTCCTCGACCCGACCCAAACGGGCGGCACACACCGCCTCGATCGGTGCTTCAGCGAGCCATGCCGCGTGAGTCGGCTCGTCATACCTGACCTCCGCCAGCCAGGGTCCCTCGGCCTGCTCGGGATCCCAACTGTTGTTGGCCCAACCACGCAGCTCTATTCCGGGTGGTATATCGCCGACAAAAGGTCTGCCTTCCAGGTCACCCATCGGCGCAGACACACATGGGCCGAACGGATACCCCAGCTCTTCGATCACGTCGATCAACTCGGCGTGGATGGCTGTCACCCATTCTGGGGGCAGATCAGCCCAACTCTTCAAGCCGTGTTGGAGGTTCAGGTTCCCGACGGGAGCTTCCTTGGCTTCCGCAATCCGCCTCGCATCGTGACGCCGGACGGCCTCGGCGACGACATCGTCTTCGACCTTCTCTCCGACGGCTGCCAGGACGCGAGACAACTCTCGGTGGGCGTCAGCACGTAGGTCCTCATAACGCACGATGACATCTGCGTTGATTCCCCCACCGACGTAATGCCGACGATCCGTCAGATTCAGCTGCACGCGGTGCTCCAAATACGCTCGATCGTCGACATCGGGGGCGACGAACCGCCGATATTCGTCTTTCCGAAAAGTCGTCGACAGCACCTGGTCTCTGGGATCCCGGATGAGGTAAACCGAGTGCGCCCCGGGGTCCCAGTGGATTCGCCGGTAGATCCAGGCCGAGCCAGCGGCGCAGTTCACCGCCCGTTCCCCTGCCACTGGCAAGCCATCGGGATGATGGAGGAGATGCAAGGCGTCGACGATGATCGGCGCCTCCGGGTCATCGTCGAGTGCATCAGCTAGGGCCGGTGGGAAGTACACCTCCCCCACATAGAAGAACCGCCCGGTATCAGCCAGCATGCCAGCGAGCCAGTGCGAACCTGACCCGCCCAAGCCCGTGATGTAGACCGGCGAGTTCGGTGAGCGTTCGTGGGCCGCATCGAGGACGCGGTCGGCTACCTCGACCGGCGACCAGCCATGCCGGGAAGCCCACAGCTCGAGCTTCCGCGCCAGCTTCTCCGCTTGGCGAGCGGAATGCCCCTCCCAAAACCGAAAGGGATCGTCGATGTACTGGCGAAGTGCTTCCTCGGCGCGCGCCATGGCGGCGACCGCCCTGGTCTCACGTGAATGCATCCTGCGTCATCGTATGCTGATGCGTTCGGATGGAACGCGTTTATGCAACTCTCCGCGTCGGTGGCGCCGACCAGATCGCCCCTCATATCGGATCGGTCCAACTGCGACCCAGCCGGCTCCAGTCGTTCTTCCGGGCCACGGATCGGGGAATAGCTTTCGACCTACCCGAGAACGAACAGGTTCGGGTTCACCTCACATCGTCCGCGCTTCCGATTCAGATGCTGCCGGCGAGTGAGGTGACGCTCGATACGCGAGAGACCTTTGGCGTTCGGTTCCGTGGTAGAGCCGCGTCTGGCGAGTGCTTCGTCCATTTCATGGACGGGTCACACGCAGTGTCTGCACGCCGGGTCGATTGGGAGACTCTCCAATGGTTCGATCCACCGGAAGGCACAACCGGCGTCGCCTTCTCTGTGATAGTTGGAGGACGGGGTGAACTGGTCCTCGAGGGACTCGAGGTCGTCCTGCCGCCGTCACCGGCGCACCTCCCCGCCGGGGAGCCGCTTCTTCGCGCACTGGCAATCGCTAGGTTCCCCAAAGGTTCAACGAGTTGGCCCTTGGATTTCGACGTTCACCTGAAATCGCCCGACGTCGTGAGCATTTCCGGATTCGATCTCTCGCTGAGGGAGCCCGATTGGGAAGAGGTGGGCACGCTCGATCGGACTCGTCAGCTCTTGATCCATGGCATGGCGGCGACCGAGACGATCCTCGCTGAACATCCCGAAGGCGCCGCTTTGATGGCTGACCTCCTCTCGAGTTGGCAGCGGCACCACCCCAGCAGGCCTCATTCGACGACCGTCATGTCCTGGAACGACATGGCGGTCGCGAAGAGGACCGTGGCGATTCTTGCTGTGCTGGACCAGATCAGGTTTTCGGACGGGGACACCGCCCGTGACCTCGCCGAGATGGCAGCTTCGCATGCACGATGGCTGTCACACGCACGGAACTACCTGGCCAATCACGACCATGGCCTCTATGCCGACACTGCTCTGGAACTCGCTGCTCGTGCTCTAGCTGTCCATCCCCTCTCGGAACGTTGGCGAAAGCTGGCGTCGCACCGGTTCTCGAACACCGCGCGGGCTGTGATAAACAGGGACGAGGCCACCGTCCTCGAGCACTCCCCTGCCTATGTCGATGCGATAGCGAGGCTCCTGAGGGAACGGCGAGAGCACGGCCTCGTCGACGAACTCGGCGACCTGGCTGACAAACTCGAGGAAACCTTGGCAGTCCTCACCACCCCCTCCGGGTTTCTGCTGCCGTGGGGTGATACGTCTCTGCGTCATCGAAGTGACCGCGAACGCCCGCGCGGCGTCTATGCGTTTCCTGCAACAGGATGGTGTGTCTCCCACCACGACGAGACCAGCGTAGGTTTGACCAGTTCCTTCCATTCACGAAGCCACAAGCATCGGGATGAGCTCTCGATCTCGGTTTTCGATCGAGCTGGACCGGTCATCTTCGAGGCCGGGCTGCCTGGATACACATACGGGAGCGATGACCGAACCTACGCAGAGGCTGCAGTTGGACATAGCACCGTGGTATTCGAACCCGATGTCGTCCGTTCCGAGGAGCCGTTCGGAGGAGCGGTCGCGGTCGCATCGAGTGGAGACTGGCACGCCTTGCTGGGTTGGAATCCCCTCCTGGGTGAGGAAGCCGCTCATTACCGAGTGGTGTTCCACCACGATCGCCAGGTAGCAGTGGTCGATGTGCTCGTGGGTCCTTCATTCGGCAGGGTCACCCGGCTCTTCCACATCGGGCCCGATCTGACGATCGAGCGCGGCCCGGGGTCGGTCCGGATAGGTCAGTGGACGATGACGCTGAGCGATGGTGACGAGTCGTCGTTCGAGATCGAAGCCGGCGGCCAGTGGCGGCACTTTCCGACTCCCTCTTCTACGGCCACCCACAGCGTCATCAAGGCGACGAGTCACGGACCGGGCGTGCTGGGCGCGATGGTGTCGAAGGACGGGAATCGAATCACTCGGATCTCGACCCGCGGCAATGAAGAAGAAATGGCGATAGCCGTGGAGCTCGATTCTGGTGAGAAGTTGGAGGTCATCGGGTCTCCGCCGAGATCCCCACGCAGTCTGCGACTGAGTGTGTCTGAATCGGTCCCGAGCCGACCGTAAACTGGCCTGATCCATGCAGCGAATCATGCACATCGTTGGCGCGCGCCCGAACTTCATGAAGGCCGCCCCCGTCGTTCAGGCGTCACACCAACTCGGTGACGAGCCCGTCCTCGTCCACACGGGCCAGCACTACGACGCCGAGATGTCGGACATATTCTTCGAGCAGCTGGGGCTCCCCCGCCCCGACTTCAATCTGGGTGTCGGATCTGGCAGCCACGCGGAGCAGACTGCCGCCTTGATGGTGGCGCTCGAGAAAACGTTCCTCGAGCAGACCCCGGCTGCAATCGTGGTGTACGGGGACATCAATTCGACATTGTCGGCGGTCCTGGTAGCAGCCAAGCTCGGCATCCCTGCCGCTCACGTCGAGGCTGGCTTGCGTTCCTTCGACCGGACGATGCCCGAAGAGATCAATCGGATCGTGACAGATGCGCTTTGTGACCTCCACTTCGCCACGAGCCCGGAGGCTGTGGGGCATCTGGCGAGGGAAGGGATCGAGGCTTCCCGCATCCACTTCGTCGGCAATCCAATGATCGATACCCTCCTGCGATTCCGGAAACTTCTCAACCCGTTTTCGGTGGCATCGAAGTTCGGCCTCAGCGAGCGCTACGGAGTGGTGACCCTCCATCGACCATCGAACGTGGATGACGTCGAGACTGCCCGTCGCATTGTGAAGGCACTAGATCAGATAGCCGACGACGTGCCATTGATAGTTCCCCTCCACCCTCGAGGAAGGGAATCGTTGAACGAGGCAGGACTCGGTCGCCACGCCAACATCACGGTGGCGCCACCCCTCGGCTACCTGGAGTTCATGGCGCTCGTTTCAGGCGCGACGATCGTCCTCACAGACTCGGGCGGGGTGCAAGAAGAGACGACCGTGCTCGGCATTCCGTGTATCACGATCCGCGAGAACACCGAACGCCCTATAACCGTCACGATGGGCACCAACGATCTGGCAGGCACGGATCCAGACCTGATCGTGCGGCTGGCGAAGAAGAAGCTGGCCGGCGCCGGCGCAAACGGCGAAGTGCCGCCACTCTGGGATGGTTCGGCTGGCCGCCGGATCGCAGAAATACTCCACACCTGGGCTCCCCGGCCCCGTACGTCAAACATGGTCGCGTACTGAGTCACCCTGCCGAGGCGCGTCGCTCCTTCTCGTATTCGCGGTAGACGTCGACGACCTCTTTGGCCTCACCAATCATACGGACGCGTCCGGCATCTAGCCACATCGCTCGGTCGCAGAAGTCCGCAACCTGGGGCAGAGCATGACTCACAAAGACGATCGTGCCTGCCCTATCGAGCAGATCTCGCATCGATTGCATGCTCTTCTCCCGGAACTCAGCGTCACCGACGGCAAGAACTTCATCGAGCAGCAGAATGTCCGGATCGAGATGCATGGATACCGAGAACGCGAGTCGAGAGAACATGCCAGACGAATAGGTCTTCACCGGACGATGGATTGCGTCTCCGAGGCCCGAATATTCCACAACATCATCGAAAATCTCATCGACCTCGGCTTTTCGCAATCCGGCAGAGAGGCCGCCCAGGTATATGTTACGAGCGCCTGATAGTTCCGGGTTGAAACCGACGCCCAATTGGAGAAGCGTTGAGGCGCGGCCATTGACGACCACCCGGCCGGTGTTGGGTTTCAGAGTTCGAGCCATCACCCGCAGCAGGGTGCTCTTACCAGCGCCGTTCCGGCCGATGACACCAAAGGCCTCGCCTTTCTCGACACGAAACGTGACGTCGTCCAGCGCAACGACCTCTTCGACTTGCCGGGTTCTCAGGTTGGCCAGCGAACGCCGGAGTGTGGGCTTTCGGTCTACAAAGGGTCGAAACCGAACGTCGACATGTTCAACGAGTATCGCTGGGCGTGTCACAGGTATCTCACCATGTGGCCTTCTTGCCGTACAAACAGATACACCCCTACGACAACGGTCAAGGCCGACCAAGCCAACGCTCGCACGACCTGATCTCCGATGAATGGGGTACCCAACAGGGCGCTGCGGTAAAGGCCGACGATGCTGTACATGGGGTTGATCTGAACCAACGACCTCATTGGGCCAGAAAGACCGTCGAGAAGACTGAGCGGCCAGATGATCGGCGTCACATAGAGCCAGATCCTGTTCACATATGGGATCAGATTGTTGAGATCTCGAAAAGGCACCGCCAGGCGCGCTGTCAATGCCCCGAGTCCCAGATTGAAGGTCAGATGGATCAGCACTACCAGGGGTAGGTATGCAAGTCGAAACGTGAAGAACGTCTCGGGTATCAGTTGACCAGCGATGAAAAGAATGACCATGAGAACACCCAGAGACGCAACGAAGCCAACCAGTGACTCGACCAAGGCCGAGATGGGCAGGAGCAGGCGAGGGAACCGGAGGTTGGCGAGTAATTTCGCATTCTGGATGATCGAGTTCGCACCGCCCGTCATCGCCTGGGAAGTGAAGTGGAATGGAAACATCCCCGACAAGAGATATACGAGGAACCGCAACGGTTCCTGCCGTTGGAAGAAGATCCCGAAGACGAGAAAATACACGGCACCGAGGAGCAATGGGTTCAAGACCCACCACACCAACCCCAGAGACGTGCTGGCATTGCGTGCCTTGAGATTCCCTAGGCCGAGGGCGACAGCAAACTCACGACGCCGCCACAGTTCCGCCAGATACTCCCGAGCCCTCGAGACGCGTCCGACGGCACCACTGGCAGGGGAGGAACTCGACATGATCGGCTTCAGTCTAGGATGACGCCGTGTCGATACCGATCACCTCGCCGTCGTCCGGGCCTATGAGCGTGGCCGAATGCACCTCATAGCTGGCCGATCCAGGCGGAAACATGCCTGGCCACCGACTCGGCCGTGAATCCCCATTCCTCGGCGATGCGCTTCCACGGCGCTGAGACGCCGAAGTGGTCGATCCCGATGGTCAGTCCGTCTGGCCCGACGATCCGCTCCCA
>CALGSZ010000057.1 GCA_937901745.1 uncultured Chloroflexota bacterium
CGCGTTGGCCCGAGACTGGGAGCCCCGGGCCAACGCGAACGCCGGATTTGGTGAGGGAGACGGGATTAGGAGGAGGTCACACGGTAAGGCTGACTGGTGTGACCTCCGGGCAGACCTTCTGGTCGTAGCTAGTGGGCCAAGACCACTTCCACGACTTCGTTGGGTGTTTGCACTTGTTGCTGTCCCTATCGTACCGGTAGCCGGTTGGACAGATTGCGCACAAGCCCTTCTTGCTCGAGCTCCTTAGGGTCACCTCGTGCGTGCCCGCCGGGCATTCGCACTTGGGGACGGGGTAGCTCTGCTTCTTGAAGCTCTTCCTTCTCTTCTTGCCGCCCGCGGCGGCATCGTCAGCGAGCGCGAAGGTCGCGGCCACGACGGGTGCGGCATATGCCAGCTTGGCGCCGGTTCGCAACACGGTGCGGCGTGTCGTCGGTTTTTCGAGGGATTTGGAGAACTCGCGCTCAGACATGGCGAAAACTCACCTCCCCGAGGGTGTGTATCGTTTCTCAGTCAACTGTCCGGTCGAGTACGTGGCCCACATCGTAGGACTGATTACCTATCCTGTCAATTGAACGTACGCTAGGTCTTGAGAAATCTGGGGAGCGCCGGTGCCGCGATCTGCCGGAAAACCCCAGTGATATCAGCAAATTCGCGCTCTCAAGCGCCAATGCGCGACGTAGTCCGCATGGCTTTCGTCGCTTGCTAAGGGAGCGGATCTGAGCGCCATTGACCGGGCTGACCGGATCGAATCAGTGTCGCAATGTCACAGCTGGGCGCTCGTGAGGGGCTTGACAAGGCCACTATGGCGCCGTAGAGTGTGGTCCACTGGTCAACCAATCAACCGATCGACCGTCACTTGCGCCCGGGCATGCTCCTCCGTCGCTCCTCACTCGGCGCCCGGCGCGGCAGAGTCAGCAGGGCACAAGCCGTGACGCGAGACGAATCTCACCAGGTACACCACATCGCGATCCTGGTGCGTGATGTCGACTCCGCGCTGCCGTTCTACCTCGAGAGCCTGCGGCTCTCGCTCGTCAGCGACGAATGGCTGCCGCAGGTCGGCGCGCGGCTGACCTATCTCGATGGCGGGCCCGTCCTCATTCAGCTCGTCCAACCGACACGGCCCGGTCCGCTCCTCGACGATCTCGATCGGCATGGCGAGGGCCTGCATCACATCTGTTTCACCGTGGACAATCTCCAAGCGACGCTCCAACGCTTGGCGCCAGATGTCGACATCCCGATTCAGACGGGGCTGCAGGGGCGGCGAACTGCCTTCCTGCCGCCCGGACCGAATGGGGTTCGAATCGAGCTACTCGAGCTTGATACGTCGGTGAGTCAGGAGTCGTGAAGTGGGTCGGTTGAGCGGCAAGGTCTGTGTCATCACCGGCGGCGCCAGCGGAATCGGCCGCGCCGCTGCCAAGGCGTTCGTGCGCGAGGGCGCCGTCGTCGGCATCCTGGACCGGAATGAGCCGGCGCTCAACGAGACGGTCGCGGAGCTGGGGGAAGCCTCGTTTCCGCTGCTCTGCGACGTTACCGATGAGGCGAGCGTCGAGCGCGCGTTTGCCGAGGTTGAGCGACGACACGGCCGGCTCGATGTTCTCTACAACTGCGCGGCGGTCCAGCTGATCGGCGAGGACGCGCCGGTGCACGAGTTGTCGCTGGAAGTCTGGGAGCGGACGCACTCGGTCAATCTTCGTGGCGTTTTCCTGACGTGCAAGCACGGCGCTCGATTGATGATCAAGGCTGGCAACGGCGGCTCGATCATCAACGCCGGCTCTCCGACCGGGCTGACGATGTGCGGCGCCGGCTGGCATGCCTACTCATCGTCGAAGGCGGGCGTCATGGCCCTGACCAGGATCATGGCCGCCGACCTCGCGAAGTACGGCATCCGCGTCAATGGCATCGTCCCTGGCACGATCGAGACGAGCCTGACTCGCAAGCTCACCGAGGACCCAGTCGAGCGCAAGAAGTTGGAGGCGATGCATCCGATCGGCCGAATCGGCACCCCGGAGGACATGGCTGGTATCGCCGTCTTCCTGGCTTCGGATGAGTCGGCCTTCGCCACCGGCGCGCATTTCCACGTCGATGGCGGCATCTCGGTTCGATAGGTGTGCCCGCGGGCGCAACATGGGGAGCGAGAAAGGCGACGATGACCGCGACGTTCCGAATCGGACTCACTCGTGATTTCCTCAAGCCGGACGGCTCGATTGGCTTCAGCGACATCGGCCTCGGTCTGCTCGAGGGCAAGCCGGGAGTTGAGTGGGAGTTCCTCGCGGAGAACACGCGCGAGCTGCGGGCGGACCAGATTCGCGGCTACGACGCGCTCGGAGTCTTCACGCCGCGCGTGACGGCGGCGACGCTCGAAGGTGCCGACCGGCTGGCAGTCATCGCCCGCTATGGCGTCGGCTATGACAGCGTCGATATCGAGGCGTGCACGGCGCACGGCGTCGCCGTCACGATCGCGCCGGATGGCGTGCGCCGCCCGATGGCCTGCGTGGTCATGACCTACATCCTGGCGCTCTCGCATCGCCTGCTCGATCAGGATCGGGCGACCCGCGCTGGCGAGGGGTGGACACGCAAGCTCGACCTGACCGGGTACGGGATCGCGAACAAGACGCTCGGTCTGATCGGGCTCGGCAACATCGCCAGCGAGGTGGTCAAGCTCTCCCGCCCGTTCGACCTTCGCCCGATCGCCTACGACCCGTATGTTCCTCCCGAGCGAGCTGCCGCGCTCGGTGTCCAGCTCGTTGACCTCGAAACGCTGCTGCGGACGGCCGATTACGTCGTCGTCCTCTGCCAGTTGACTCCGGAGACGCGGCGAATGCTCAACGCGGAGCGCCTGGCAATGATGAAGCCGACGGCGTTCCTGATCAGCGTCGCGCGCGGGCCGATCGTCGACCAGGCGGCGCTGACCAAGCTCCTGCAGGAGCGGAAAATCCGAGGCGCCGGGCTCGATGTCTTCGAGGAGGAGCCGGTCGATCCGAACGATCCCATCTTGAAGCTCGACAACGTCGTCGTCTCGCCGCACGGGCTCGCCTGGACCGACGAGTGGTCGGCAATCACTGGGCGCAGCGCCCTCGGCGGCATCTTGGAGGTCGCCCACGGGCGTCCTCCCGCTCACGTCGTGAACAAAGAGGTCCTGGACTCGCCGCTCTTCCAGGAGAAGCTCCAGCGCTACGCCCAGCAGCGGCCCGGATAACGGGACGCGCGTTCGGAGGCCACGATGGCAGAGTCGACCGGAGCACGCCTGAAAGGAGCCGCGACGGTCGGGAACGGACTGAGCGCCGCCGGCCGCCGAGTGATGGCGATCGATGAGATCGGCGTCATTGGCGCGTTGCTCGCCATCTGCGTCTTTCTCAGCCTGACGAGCGATAAGTTCCTGCAAACCACGAACCTAATCAACGTCTCGCGCCAAGCGTCCTGGTTCGGGATCATGGCGGTCGGCATGGTCTTCGTGATCGCCATGGGCGATATCGACCTGTCCGTCGGATCCATCCTGATGCTGAGCAGTGTCAGCATGGCGCTGCTGCTGCGGAACGGGCAGCCAATCGTATTGGCGATTCTGGCCGGACTCGCGGTCGCGACGGCCTGCGGCTTCGTGAACGGCATCCTCAGCGTGATGCTGCGTATCCCGACGATCATCGTCACGCTGGGCACGCTCAGTCTCTTCCGTGGCATCGGCCTCGTCATCACCGACGCCAGCCCGGTCTCTGGCTACAACCACCTCTTCAACACCTGGTTCTTCAAGTACATCGGTGGCAAGGATCCGATCTTCGAGATCTGGATGAGTGTTTGGGTCCTCGTCGCCGTTGCGATCGCGGGATGGGTGCTCTTTAGCCACACCGCGTTCGGCCGGCGCGTCCAGGCGGTGGGTAGCAATCGCCAAGCAGCGCGCTTTGCCGGCATTCGGATCGCGCGGTACCGCGTCATGGTCATGACGCTGATGGGCTTCATCGTCGGCATCGCGGCGGTAACGGTCCTCGCGTTCAACCGAAACGGCAGCCCGACCGTGGGCGAAGGGGACGAGCTGAAGGTCATCGCGGCGACGATCATCGGTGGCACGGCGTTGACCGGTGGTTCCGGCTCGGTTCCCGGCGCCGTTCTCGGGGCGCTCATCATCGCCATCATTCAGAACGGATTAGCCCTGCTTCGTGTCGATCCCTCGTGGGCCGTGGCGGTGACCGGCATCGTCATCATCGTCGCCGTCACCCTCGATTACGTGATCAAGCGGCGCTGACGTCGGGCGCGGCTCCGCGTGAAGTCCGGGCCGCACGTGGAGGGAGGTGATCGCCAGACAACGTCATCGTGCTCGCGCCTCGGCTCGTCCGCGGCGACCACTTGGTGAAGACTGCTCACGGGAGCAGGAAGGAGGGGCAAAATGAAACGCGCGCGGTTCGTGCTCGCGCTTGTTGGCGCGGCGCTGCTAGCGGGAATGCCGGCAGTCAGTGCGCAACAGGCGACACCTCCTGCAGATCACAGCGATATTCGCATCGCATACGTGCTCCACGGGATCAACGCATTCACCGAGCGGATCAAGACGGGCGCGCTGGATGCAGGGCGCGATTACGGCGTCACGGTGGATGTCTTCGGCGACGCGAGCTTCGACACGTCGACCCACCAAGGCTTCTTCCAAGCGGCGATGGACTCCGGCTACAACGGAATCGCCGTCGTGCCGAACCCTGGTGACCAGTGGATCACGCCGATACAGGAAGCGGTTGATCGTGGCATCCCACTGGTCGCGGCGAACGTCACGGCGCTCGACAGCGCGTTGACGACCTGGGTCGGGCAAGACGAGTACAACTCCGGCGTCATCCTCGGCAACGAGATGAAGAAGCAGCTCGAAGCCGCCGGCAAGACCGAGGGGCTGATCGTCGTTGGGATCTGCACGGCCGCGGCGCAGGTTCTCCAGGATCGGTACGCGGGTTTCGTGAAAGCGATGGAGGGCACCAATTACGAGGTGTCCGAGGCCTATGAAGTTCTCATCCCTGTGCCGGACAACTACAGCCGGTGGGAAAACCTCGCTGCCGCCAATCCTGAGGCCATCGCGATGGTCGGGCTCTGCTCGATCGACATCGCGAACTTGGCGCAGCTGAAGGAGCGCAACCAGGCCGAGTGGCTAATTGGTGGCTACGACCTCGACCCGCCGACGCTCGATGCGATCAAGAGTGGTCTCGCCCAGGTGACGGTCGGGCAGCAGGAATATCTGCAGGGCTACCTGCCGGTCCGTGCCCTAGCCGAGCACTTGATCAACGGGACGCCGCTGGTCCAAGGCTGGTTGGAATGCCCGACCGAGGTGGTCACGGCGGAGAACGTGGACCAGTACATCGAGCGGCAGACGAACGATCAAGCGCAATACGACTACTACCAGCAATACATGCAAGAGCATTTCGCGGACCTGCAGGCGGCGGCGCGGCCGTATGACGACCTGCGAACGCCGGGCATGCCGCGCAGCGACGCGACGCCGACGGCGTAGCTGTCTCGATCTCTGTCCGGCGATCGGCTCGGGATCGTTCGCCAATAAGCCGATCGCCGGACCTGCACACCGCGCGCGGAGGCGCTGAGCATGGCGGACACTGGCCAGCCCGATCGTGAGCTGATCCGGCTGGAGGGAATCACGAAGCGATTCGGCGGGGTGACGGCCCTGCACGACGTCAGCTTCGGCATCCGGCGTGGCGAGATCCACGCGGTTGTCGGGGAGAACGGGGCCGGCAAATCGACCCTGATGAAGATCCTCGCCGGTGTGCACCAGCCGGACTCGGGGAGCATCATCCTGCGCGGGGAGGAGGTGACGATCACCGACCCGCTGCATGCCCAGCGCTTGGGGGTGAGTATCGTCTTCCAGGAGCTGAACCTCTTTCCCCACCTCTCGGTGGCCGCGAACATCTTCCTCAATCGGGAGTTGCGGAAACGCGGCGGGCTGCTTGACCACCGGGCGATGGCCGAGGCCGCGCGGGGCGTGCTCGACCAGATGGGCGTGGCGCTCGATCCGCGCGTGAAGGTCGGCAAGCTCACGGTCGGCGAGCGGCAAGTGGTCGAGATCGCCCGGACGCTGGCGCAGCGCGCCGAGATCGTCATCATGGACGAGCCGAACTCCGCCCTCACCGCGAGCGAAACGGAGCGCCTTTTCGCGATTCTCCGCCGGCTGCGCGAGAACGGCCTGACAATCATCTACGTCTCCCATCGGCTGGAGGAAGTCTTCGCGATCGCCGACCGCATCTCGGTGATCCGGGACGGGCGGTATCACGGGACGTGGCGGGTGCAGGAAACCTCGATCCCGGAAATCATCACCGCGATGATCGGGCGTCGTCTCGAAGAAGCCTTCCCCGTGCGGGAGCCGGTTCCCCCTGACAAGCCGGTCGTCTTGGAAGTGCGCGATCTGCGCAAGGGCGACAAAGTCGGCCCAGTCAGCTTCGCCGTGCGAGAAGGGGAGATTCTTGGCTTCGCCGGGCTCGAAGGGTCGGGCGTTAGCGACGTATTTCACATCCTCTTCGGACTGGAGAAACCGTCGGCGGGCGAAGTGATCTATCGAGGACAGCCCGGAGCGCGCGTCCGTGGCCCGCACGACGCCATCAAGCGCGGCTGGGGATTGGTCCCGGCGAACCGCCGCGATGAGGGCCTGATGCTCAATTGGTCGATCAGGCGAAACACCAGCCTCGCGGTGCTGGACCGGCTCTTGGTGGCGCTCGGGCTGATCGACCGAGCAGCTGAGCGCGATTTGGCGACGGGCTATGTGCGGAAGCTCAACGTTGCCACGGATAGCATCGATAAGCGCGTCGTCAATCTCTCCGGCGGAAACCAACAGAAGATCGTGGTCGCGAAGTGGCTCGCGACCGGACCCTCGATCCTGATCCTGAACGACCCGACTCGCGGTGTTGATGTGGGAGCGAAGTCGGAGATCTACCACCTCTGCGATCAGCTCGCGCGAGAAGGTCTGGCGCTGCTCTTCACCTCGTCGGAGGTGGAGGAGACGCTCGGGATCGGTGACCGGGTGCTGGTCATGGCGAAGGGACGAATCGTCAAGGAGTTCGCTCGCGGTGAGGCGACCAAAGCGGACGTGATGTTCTGGATGGCTGGCGGGGCAGCGGCCGAGGAGACGGTCCCCGATCCAGGTGAAACGCTCGCTCCGGTCGCTGGCGGTGATAGTGGCGCCGTTGCGTGAGGGGCACGGTGACGCGCTCGTGATGCGATGAAGGAGATGAGGATGCGCGCGAATCATGTTCGGCGGAAGTTGGCGGCGGGGGAGATTTCCATCGGGACGATGGTCTTCGAGTTCAACACGACAGGCATCGGCCGCATCATCGGCGAGGCCGGCGCCGAGTTCGCCGTCTTCGATATGGAGCACACCGGCTGGAGTATCGAGACGATCCGCATGCTGATGGCGACGACGCGGGCGGCGGATGTCATCCCAATGGTGCGCGTACCCGCCACGCAGTACCACCTGCTGGCGCGACCGCTCGATGTCGGCGCGATGGGCCTGATGGTCCCGATGGTGGAGGACGAAGCCCAAGCGCGGTTGATCGTGCAGTCGGCCAAGTATCCGCCGATGGGACGGCGTGGCTGCGCGTTCGGCATCGCCCACGACGACTACAGCGGCGGGGATGTCTTCGAAAAGATGCAGAGCGCCAACGACGAGATCATGCTCATCGCGCAGATCGAGACGGCGCGCGGCGTAGAGAACGTCGATGCGATCGCCGCGGTCGAGGGCATTGATTGCATCTGGATCGGGCATTTCGACCTGACGGCTTCGCTCGGCATCCCCGCCCAGTTCGATCACCCATCGTTCCAGCAAGCGGTGGACGCGGTGGTCGCCGCCGGCCAGCGCCACGGCAAGGCGGTCGGGATCATGGCGTCCAGCGTCGCCAACGCGCAGGACTGGATCGCGCGTGGCTTCCGGGCCGTCGCCTACTCCGGCGATCTCTGGCTGTACCAGCAGGCACTTGCCCAGGGGATCGCGGCGATTCGCGACGCGGCCGGGGCAGTGGCTTCTGGCGCGACAGGTAAGGCGCCGGACAAGAGGCGCTGAGATCGGGCGCTCGAGTTGAGAGCTGGTCGCGCGTGGGCGCGAACAGGACGGTGCCGCGACGACGCGGCTCGCGAGGAGGAGCGGGACATGGATCAGTCACGCGATCGCAAGTACGACGAGCGGCTGTACCAATTCGTCGAATCGCGGGTCAAGCGGATGATGGCCGCCTCGATCGACCGGCGGAGCTTCCTCAAGAAATCCGCCGCTGCCACGGCCGTCGGGATCGGGGCAGCTTCCGTTCGCGCTTCGCTGACGCCGTCGGCGGTCTCGGCGGCCCGGAAGGTGTTGCAGCAGTCGGGAGACTCGGCGGAGGCGGCGGTCGCCGCCGCGCGGAAGCTAAGGGAAGAAGGCCAGGTCGAGAAGCTGACGATCATCTCCGAGGCGGGACTTCAGGCCGAAGATCTGAAGGTCTTCTCCGGCCCGCTGTGGAAGGAACTGACCGGCATCGAGCTCGAAGTGATCGAGAAGCCATTTGACGAGATCTTCCCGACGATGGTGCAGGAGCACCTCGCCGGCACCGGGGCGATCGACATCTTGCAAGTCGTGCCGGCCTGGCTGGCCGACTGTGTGACCCAGGGGATCGTCGAGCCGCTCAATCCCTACATCGAGCAGTACATGAACCCTGCCGATCTCGACGATATCCACCCGACGTACCGCGACCTGATGAACTACGGCGGCCAGATCTACGGCCTCTTCGACGATGGCGATACGCTGATCGGCTACTACCGGTCCGATCTCTTCGAGGATCCGGTGCACCAAGACGCCTTCCGCCAGCAGCATGGCAAGGAGCTCGGGCCGCCGGCGACGTGGGAGGACTACGACCTCATCCAAACCTACTTCACCGAGGCGCTCGCGCCGGAGATCTACGGCGGCGCTAGCCAGCGCAATCCGATTCAGTCCAATCACTGGTTCAGCCAGGAATTCCGCGTTCGCGGCGGCAAGTTCTTCGACCCGGAGACGATGCAAGCGACGCTCGACTCCGAGGCCGGAGTGGCGACGCTGACGCGCATGCTCGAGTCGAACAAGTCGATGCCGCCCGGCGTCGAGCAGTGGGGCTTCGTTGAGGTCCTGACCGCCTGGCTGCAAGGCCAGCTCGCGATGGTCGGCTGCACCTGGCCGCCGTATGCCCGCTTCTCGGAGGAGTACGGCAAGGACACCAAGCAGATGGAGTGGGTGCCGCCTTCGACTATCTCGGGGAACGTCAAGTACTTCGTGATGCCGGGTGGCTGGAGCCAGCAGGCGTCGGGCTTCATGCTCAACGTCTCGGCCGACAGCAAGGCGAAAGAAGCGGCCTACCTCTTCTCGCAGTGGGCGAACAGCCCGACGATCAGCCTCGAGCGCGTGCTCTTGCCGTACTCCCTGCGTGACCCGTTCCGCATCAGCCACTACGAGTCGCAGGAGTATCGGAGCAAGTGGCCGAACGCCGGGCTCTACCTCGATACGCTCCGGGCGTCGGCGGACAACTGCTTGCTCGATCTCATCATGCCTGCCGCGCACGACTTCGAGGTCGCGATGGACCAAATGTTCGGCGCGGCGCAGGGTGGCATGCCGGTCGAGGAGGCGCTGGCCCAGGGCAATCAGGCGTTCAACGATCTCGTCGAGCGCGGCGGCCGCGACGCGATGAAGGCCGCCTACGCCGAGTTCATCAAGCTCAAGGGCGCGTACCCGGCGTAGAGGGGGTAGGGGGTAGGGGTTGGGGTGGCGACGTTGCCGCTCCAGCCGGAGGGCATGGGGCCACGGGAAGCGCGACGAATGAACGACGAGCGCGCTACCTCGTGGTCCCACGCTCCCGGTTCTCAGATCCCGAGGAGGGACGGTCAGCGTGAGCGTCACATCTGGTTCAGTCACCGCGGCGAGTGAGACCCATCGGGTCGGGCGGATCCAGAGCTTTGCTGGCCGCCGCCGATTCGAGGGCTGGCTGATGGTCGCGCCGGCGATCGTCGTTTTCCTCGCGCTCGGTATCTTTCCGCTGATCTACTCCCTGGTCATCAGCTTCCAGCGTCGTGACCTAATGCGGGCGAACACCAATGAGTGGGTCGGCTTCGCCAACTACTCGAAAGCGCTGCGAGACGATCGCGTCTGGAACGCGCTGCAGAACACCATCGGCCTAACGGTCTTCGGGATCGCCATCGAATTCGTGCTCGGCCTCGGGCTCGCGCTCATCCTGGTCGATGAGCTTCGCGGCAAGCGGTTCATCATCCCGATCTTGATGCTCCCGGTGATGATGGTCCCGGTCATTGTCGCGCTCATCTGGCGCATGCTCTGGGATAACCAATACGGGGCGATCAATCAGATCTTGAGCTGGATCGCGGGCCATGACGTCAATATCGTTTGGTTGCTGACCGATAAGAATCGCTCGCTCGTCGCCATCCTCGTCACGCAGGTCTGGCAGTGGATGCCCTTCATGTTCCTGATCATGCTCGCCGGTCTGGCGGGGATTAGCCCCGATCTGTACGAAGCGGCGGCGCTTGACGGAGCGAGCTGGTGGCATACGTTCCGCGACATCACGCTGCCGGGCTTGGCCAACGTCATCGCGGTCGCGATCCTCTTCCGCGCCATGGACGCCTTCAAGATCTTCGACCTGATTTTCATGATGACCAAGGGCCAACCCGGCACCTCGACGGAGACGGTTTCCTGGTACATCTATGACCGAGGCCGCCAGGCGCTCGAGATGGGATACGCCGCGGCGCTCTCCTTCCTCTTCCTCATCTTCGTGACGATCGTCGCGACGATCTACATCAGCCGCTTCCTCAGGGGGCACGAGGCATGAGCATGTCCACTCTCGCCCAGCCCATCGGAATGAACGCCGACGCGCTGCGCCAGCAGCGGGCGCATAGACGCCGTAAGCGGCTCACGCGGGCGTTGCGCTACGCCGTGGTGCTGATCGCGCTGGTCTGGGTGCTCTTCCCGATCTATTGGATCGTCTCCACCTCGTTCAAGCTGCCGGCGGAGCTCTTGCGCAATCCACCGGTCTGGATCCCACAGGAGCCCTCGACCGCGCACTACCGGACGATCATGGAGGAGAAGGGGCGCGTCGCGCTCAAGAACAGCCTCGTGATCGGGGTTTCGGCGACCGCGCTCTCGATCGTCATCGGCAGCCTCGCCGCCTACTCGCTGGCGCGGTTCCGCACCGGCGGACGTCACCTCGCGTTCTGGATCCTGTCGCAGCGGATGATGCCGCCGATCGTCCTCGTCATCCCGTTCTTCCTACTACTGACGGAGTTGGGGAAGCGCGTCGAGCAGCTTGGCGTCGATCGCTACCCGCCCCTGATCGCGATCTACACGATGGCGAATCTGCCATTCGTCATCTGGATGATGCGCTCGTACTTTGCGGGCGTGCCGGCGGAGCTCGAGGAGAGCGCGTTGGTGGACGGCAGCACGCGCTGGGGCGTGCTCTGGCGCATCACCCTGCCGCTGACGATGCCCGGACTGATCGCGACCGCGACGTTCGCCTTCATCTTCTCGTGGACCGAGTTCCTCTTTGCCGTCTCGTTCACTCGCACGGAATCTGTGACCATCCCGGTCGTCATCGCCGGGTTGACAGGGGCGCAAGGCTCCAACTGGGGACAAGGCGCCGCGCTAGCATGCATTGCAACCGCGCCGGTTTTTGTGCTCGGACTGCTCGTTCAGCGACACTTCGTTCGTGGATTGACGCTGGGAGCCGTTCGCGGCTAGGGACAAGAGGACTCGCTACCAGCGAGCCAGAGTCGGTGAGGAAGATATGCACGTTGCCATCATTGGACCAGGATTGATGGGCTCGCAGATCGCCTGCGAGTACGCCCTCGGCGGGCACGACGTTACGGTCATCTACCGCCGGCGGGATCTCGCCGAGCAGCGCCTTGACAACGCTTGGCAGGTCGCCGCGAAGGCCGAGCTCGCCTCCGACGATCAACTGAAGGCGGCGCGCGAGCGTATCTCGCTCGCGCCCGGTCTGGATGCCGTAACGCGGGCGCCGGATCTCGTCGTGGAGTCGGTCGTCGAGGACGTCGAGGCGAAGATTGCCGTCTTCAAGGACGTCGCGTCGCGCTGGCCGAATGCGATCCTCGCCTCGAACACATCGGCGATCCCGATCACCAAACTCGGGGAGGGTGCCGGAGCGCCGGAGCGGACAGTCGGCACGCACTACTGGAACCCGCCGCTCCTGATGCCGCTGGTCGAGGTGATCTCCGGCGAGAGGACGTCGCCCGACGTCGTATCGCGCACGATGGACGTCCTTCGCGCTCTGGGCAAGCGGCCGATGCACGTCCGCCGCGACGTGACGGGCTTCCTGTGGAATCGGCTTCAGCTGGCGCTGCTGCGGGAGGCGGTGTGGATCGTCGAGCAGGGCGTCGCCGACCGGGCCGTCGTGGATGAGGTCGTCCGCAACGGCTTGGCGCGTCGCTGGCGGCAGACCGGACCGTTCGAGACGATGGCGCTGGGCGGACCCGACACGTTCGCCCGCGTCGCCGCGCTGATTTTCCCCGAGCTATCGAATGCCAAAGAGCTACGTGACCCACAGCGACTGCTGAACTTCGAGCCTGGTGAGCTAGAAGCGATTCGGCAACGGCGCGATGCCGGGTTGATCGAGGAATTGCGGCGAGATTGGGCCACCGGGCAGGTGGCAAGAGAAACCGCGAGCGACGGCTCGGTGAAAAGCGAGGAGAGGTAAGGAACTGGGAAACAAGCGAAGCTCACGAAGCGCCGATGCGACGAACTCAACCACGCCAGTTACTCGTGAGGCAGCGAGGGTGAACCCAAAACTTGAAAACATTGATCCGATAAAACGCGAGCCGGTAGCGACACAAGTTGCGCGGCGCCTCGTTGACTACATCCTCTCGGGACGCATTGAGCCAGGTGACCGCATGCCGTCCGAGCGCCAATTGGCCGAGGCGTTCGGCGTCGGCCGATCCGCGATGCGTGAGGCGTTGAAAGCGTTGTCGCTGATCGGGTTGATCGAAGTCCGGCAAGGTGACGGTACCTACGTCAAGCGGGCCGATTCCGCGCTCTTGCCAGAGGTGATCGAGTGGGGGCTGCTCCTGGGCGAGCGTCGGACGATGGATCTGGTGGAAGCGCGCCAGCACCTCGAAGTCATCATCGCCGGGCTCGCGGCGCGGCGGCGATCGGAGGAGGATGTCGTCGCGCTCCGGCGGCTGCTGGAGCGGATGGAGCGGAGCGATACGGATTACGAGGGATTCGTCGAGGCCGACGTTGCCTTCCATCAACGCCTCGCCGACGCGGCGCGCAACTCGGTCCTCAAGGAGATCCACTCGAGCGTGCAGGCGCTCTCTCGCGCTTGGATTCGCCGCGTCATCACCTCGGCGGCAGATACGCGGCCGTCGTACCAGGAGCATGTCCCGATTCTCGAAGCGATCGAGCGCGGCGACCCGGCGGCTGCCGCGGCGGCGATGGAGCATCACATGGCATCCGCGGCCGAGCGCCTCAAGCGGACCTTGGATGCGCAGACCGCCGAGGCCGCCGAGGGCGCTGCGACATAATCGGCGATCCGCATCGCTGAAGGGAGGAGGAGCGAGCGGTGGGAGCGGGAACCGCGTCGAGCCTGCCCGTGCGAGTCATCCGCTATGGTGTCGATGAGCCATTACCCGAGCAGCGGCCGCTGCGTGCCGGACCACTAACGGCAGTGCTGGAAGGCGGCGACCTGCGCTATGTCTCCGCCGGCGGCGTGGAGGTCGTCCGTCGCCTCTACATGGCAGTGCGCGACCGAAATTGGGACACGATCGAGCCGCGATACACGGAGTTCACGGTCGAGGATCGCGGCGACTCGTTCACTGTCCGGTTCGCCGCTGAGCATGTATCGGGGGATGTCGACTTCGCTTGGCGGGGCACGATCGAGGGACGGCCGGACGGGACGATCGTCTACGAGATGGACGGCGCGCCCCGGCGAGCGTTTTACCGCAACCGCATCGGCTTCTGCGTTTTGCATCCGATGGAGCTGGCGGGCACCTCGGTCGAGGTCGAGACGCCGGACGGCACGGTAACCGGCGCGTTCCCGACGCGGATTTCCCCGCACCAGCCGTTCCTCGACATGCAGGCGATTCGCCACCCGGTCGGGCAGAGTGCCACGTTGACGATCCGGTTCGAGGGCGACCTCTTCGAGATGGAGGACCAGCGGAACTGGACCGACGCCTCCTACAAGACGTATTGCACTCCGCTCCGCCTGCCGTATCCCGTGGAAGTCACGCCCGATCAGCGCATCTTCCAGCGGGTGACGATTTCGCTGGAGGGTGAGCCACCGCGCGGCGCGGCGGAGAGTCGTGCTGGCGGCGACATCGAGATCGGCGAGGAGGCGGTCTTTGCGCTCCCGGCGATCGGCTTCGGCGACGCCTCGCACGGCCGCCCGCTCAACGACGAGGAGATCGCCCGCCTGCGCGCGCTGCGGCCCGCTCACCTCTGGCTCGACCTGGATCTCGGTGATTCGCGGTGGCAGGAGCGCCTCCAGCGCGCGGCGGCGAATGCTCAGGCGCTCGGTGCCGGGTTGGAGGTGAGCGTCGTCGCCGCGCCGAACGATGGCTTCGACCGGCTCGCGGCTGCCATTGCTAACCTACCCGCGCCGGTGCTGCGCGTCTTCGTTTTCCCGCCGGTCAGCGAGCCGGTTGTTTTCCCGCGCCACGACCTGGAAACGACACGGGACGTGATCAGCCGGGCGAAGGAGGCGTTCGAGCGCGGGAGCGTGCGGGTGCCGCTCGGCGGCGGCGCTCGCGCCTATTTCACCGAGCTGAACCGGGCGCTAGATCTGCCGCTCGACCAGGTGGAGTGGGTGACCTACACACTCAATCCCCAAGTGCACGCTTTCGACAACCTCTCGCTGATCGAGACGTTGGCCGCGCAAGCGGAGACGGTTGCCAGCGCCCGGGCGATCGCTGGCAATCTGCCGCTGGCGGTCGGGCCGATCACGCTCCGGCCGCGCTGGAACCCGAACGCCACCGCCGCGCCGCCGGAGCCGGGGCCGAACGAGCTGCCAGCCGAGGTCGATCCCCGGCAGCTATCACTCTTCGGCGCGGGCTGGACGGTCGGCAGCATCCACCGGCTGGCGGAGGCCGGCGTCGAGTCGCTGACGTACTACGAGACGACCGGTTGGCGCGGGCTAATGGAGCGCCGCGAGGACCTGACCCGGCGGCAGCTCTTCGCATCCTCTCCCGGCCAGCTCTTCCCGCTCTACCACGTCTTCGCCGCGCTGGCGGATTTCAGTGGGGCATCCGTGCTCCCGACGGGCATCAGTGAGCCGCTTTCGACCGAGGCAGTGGGCGTCAAGCAGGGAAACCGCGCTCGCATCCTGGTCGCGAACTTGGCTGACCGCGAGCGGACGAGCGAGATCGCGGCGCCGCTGCGCGATGCCGTGGCGCGCGTGCTCGACGAGACCACCTACCAACAGGCCGCAAGCGATCCCGCCTTCTTGACCGCGCCGGGAGGGCAGCCAGTCGAGACGCGCGACGGACGTCTGCGGATCTCGCTGCGACCGTTCGCCATCGCGCGAATTGACGGCAGCCTCGGTTAGGGGGCTTTCACCGCCTGACGGTCTGACGAGAGCACGCATGACGAGGGCGGGACCGCAATTGCATGGTCCCGCCGATCATAGTGACCTATACCGCTAGCCTCTTGCAGTGAGGTCGCGGCTTGGCCACCAGTTCCACCGGCCGAGCAGCTGCACGATCGTCGGCACGAGGATCGTACGGGTCACGAATGTGTCGATCAACACGCCGGCAGCGACGGCGAAGCCGAGCTGGAGCAAGTCGCGCAGCGGGAGGGTCGTCAGCGCGGCGAAGGTGCCGGCCAGGATGATGCCCGCCGAGGTGATGACGCCACCGGTTCGCTCCAGCGCGTGCTCGGTCGCCTCGCGGAGCGGGCGCTGAGCGGCTTCCTCGCGCAGCCGGGTCATTAGGTAGATGCTGTAGTCAACGCCGAGCGCATTGAGGAACACGAAGAGCAAGAATGGGATCGTGCTACCGATGCTCTCGTGACCGAAGATCACGCGGAAAAGGATGATGCAGAGTCCGAGCGTCGAGAAATAGGTCAGGACGATCGTCAGGCCAAGGTAGATCGGCGCGATCAGCGAGCGCAGCAGCAGCGCCAGGATCAGCATGATCGCGATCAGGATCGCCGGCAGCACCACCCGCGAGTCGCGATTGTTGCCGTCTCGAGTATCGAGGTTTTCCGCGGTGTCGCCGGCGGTGAGGATGGCGACCGGCTGAACCTCGGAGTCCGCGACCGCCTCACGGGAGACGCGCCGGATCTCCTCGACCGAGTCCATCGCCTCGTCGCCATACGGATTCTCGTTCAGAACGACCTCGATCTTGGCAACTGAGCGGTCGGTCGAGAGGAATTCGTCCACCGCCCGCGCCAGCGCTTGCGCCTGACCTGCCTGCTCGCCACCGGCACCGCCTTCCGGGTTCGCGGCGCTCTCGAGCGCGGCGAGCACCTGATCCGGGCCGAAGTCGGCCCCAACACCAAAGGGATAGGCCGGGCTCCTGACCGAGGCGACGTCCGAGCGGGCGGCAATTGCCTCGGAGATGGCGCCGATGGCGCTCAGCGCGGGTGCGTCCACCGCCTCCGTACCTGAGGGGAACTCGACGTAAACGCTCGTGGGAGCGAGGTCACCCGGCGGGAAAGCCTCGCGCAGCGCCATGAATCCCTCGACCGATTCGACATCGCCCGGCAGGCTCTCCAGCGGGTCGTAGCTCGGCCGGAACAGCGCCATGCCGCCGATCATCAGGACCAGGACGGCCAACGTCGTGACGAGAACCGGCACCGGCCGCCCGAGCACGAAATGCGCGATGCGGTGCCACAAGCGGCTCGGCGCGGCCTCGGCGACCTGCGGGTCGTACTTCGGGCTGAAGGGCCAGAATCCCGCGCGACCGAGAATCGCCAGCACGGCGGGAACGAGCGTCAAGGCGGCCAGGAGCATGACCGCGACCGCGAGGGCAACGACCGGCCCAAGGGAGCGATAGGAGCCGAGGTCGGCGAACAAGAGTAGCAGCGATGCCGCGATCAGCGTCCCGCCCGCCGACAGGATCGCCTCGCTGACGGCGCCGATAGCGACCTGCATCGCCTTGTGCTTATCCTGGTGTCTTGCCAGCTCTTCCCGGTAACGCGACGCGATGAAGAGGTAGTAGTCGGTACCCGCGCCGAAGAGGATCACCGTCATGATCCCGGTCGCCTCGCCGCTGACCGGGGTGTCGAGCGCTTTCAGGATTGCGGCCGCGATACCGCCGCTGAGCTGGAAGACAAACCCGATGATGAGCAGGGGGACGATGGCGATGACCGGCGAGCGGTAGATCAAGATGAGCAGAAAGAGCACGAGCCCGGCGGTGACCAGAAGGAGGAAGAGGTCGATCTGCCGGAAGACGGACACCAAGTCGGTGAGGAGGCCGCCGGGTCCGCTGACGCGGATTTGCAGTGACTCCTGCTCGAGCTCGCTCGTGACCTCGCGGATCGCCTTGATCCGGTCAGAGTAGGGTTCCTCGGCCGCCGATCCAGTGATCGTGACCACCATCGTCATGGTGGTGTTATCGGGTGAGAGGAGTTCGCTGCGCGCTTGGGGAATGTTGAAGATCGAGACGATCGCCCCGACGTTGCTCTCTGGTTCTTCCTGCATGGCCGCGATGCGGTCGTAGACTTGCTGGGCGGCGGCCATATCCGCGTCGGTCAGCCCATCGGGATTGCGAAATACGATGATGGCCGGCGTGCCGGCGACGGCGTAGCGCTCGCGAGCGAGCCGTGCAGCGCGGGTAGACTCGGCGTTGTCAGGCAAGAAGCTGAGCGGATCGTTCTCGGAGATGTCGCTCAGCGTCGGCGTCAGCGGCGAGATCAAGCCGGCTGCGACCAGCCAGACGAGCAGCACGATCCACTTGCCGCGCGGTGACGCGCTCCAGGAGGTCAACGTTCGGATCATTCAGCGAGCACCTTTCATGGGTGGGTCACGTCAGCGCCGCAGGGCAGCCGATAGCCCGCGCTAGGCAGCGGACGCGCCGGTAATTTTTGCGACGATGCGTCGCTTTGTCAAGACGAGTTGTTGTGCTAAGCTGATGCCGTTATGCCTCGTATCCGGGATTCCACGATTCAAGCGCACCGGCGCCAGGTGGAGAACGCGATTCTCGACGCCTGGGGTAGTCTGATCGAAGATCACTCATACGCCGAGATCACGATGGCGATGGTCGCCGAGCGGGCGGGCATCGCGCGGAACACGATCTACGGCTACTACCCCGACAAGGGCCACCTGATGCTGGCGCATCTCGAGCGAGAGGTGAGCCGCTTCTTGGACGCCGTTACCGCCGCCGTGGATGAGGCGGTCGGCGCGGTGGCCCGGCTGCGAGTTGTTTTCGAGCACCATGCCCACTATTTCGCTACCCACGCGGGCTCTCGCCACGAGATCGGTGAGGTGATGGGGCCGGAGGGGTACCGCCAGTTCATGGCGCACTTCACGCCCCTGCACAAGCTGGTCAGGCGGATCGTCCGGGAAGGCAAGTACGAGGGCGTGTTTCGCGATGTCGATCCCGAGGCGGTCACGCCCTTGATTCTCGCCACGATCGCCGTCTACCGCGTGCCGCTCGCGACCGGCGAAATCGCGCCGGAGCAGGCAGCGGCCAATGCACTCGATTTCACGCTGCACGGCTTAGTTGCGCATGCGCGCCCGAGCCGCGAGGATTGAGCGCTTGGTGAGATTGGGCAGGTTCCCTTTCGGTTGCGCCGAAACGCGTGACCGCGCCTGGTAACGCCGCCAGGCGCGGTTCGTACATTGATTCACTCGTCAGATTGGCCCGGGAAAGCTCGCGATCAGATCTTGAACAGCCCCCGCAGGAATTCGGCGTTCCGCCGGTTGAGCTCCCACGGCGCGGGATCGTTCGGATGCATGATCCGGTCCTGCTCGGCGACGACCCATCCGCGGTAATCGCAGGCGGCCAGCCCGCGCTTGAGCCCCTGCCAGTCAACGATCCCCTGGCCGAGCGGTGCGTAGAGCCCTGCCTCAACCGCCTCGTCGTAGGTCAGGGCGCCGGAGCGTAGCTTCTCCAGCACGCCGCCATCAACATCCTTCGCGTGGACGTGGCGCAGTCGCCCGCACTCTCGCTCGAGGAGCGCGATCGGGTCGCTGCCGCCGATGCGGATATGCCCGGTGTCGAGGCAAAGGTAGATCGGGTCGCCCTCGGTCAGGTCGAGGATGCGCCGGATTTCGGAGCCACTTTCGATGTGACCGCCGACGTGTGGGTGGATGGCGACGATCAACCCGTACTCTGAGGCAATCGCCGCTATGGCGAGGAGCGTCTGCCTCGCTTGCTGCCACTCCTCATCGCTCCACCACGCGTCGGGTCGCTCATCCACGCGGGCGACGACCGCCATTCGCTCGGGCGTGATCAGGTCGCTGATCAGAATGACCGACGCTCCGCCCGCTTGCAGGATTCCGCAGACTGTTCGCAGCTCCTCGGTCGCGGCGTCCGAGAGAGGACGAGCGAGATCGACTTGGTGCCAGGTCGTAACAAGCGCCAGGTTTCGGGCCTTGAAGCGAGGCAAGACTTGCTCGGCGGTGTTGCCGAAGAATCCGTACGTGCCCAGTTCGCAGCCTTCATACCCGGCTTCCGCGATTGCGTCCAGCACGCGCTCTGGATCGGGATTTTGCGGATCGAGCGGGCCAACTCCCCAGTTGATTGGCGCCGATGCCAATCGAAGCACCTGCTCCATCTCGTGCGACACTCCTCCCTGGCGCCGCGTGCGCGGCCGCGGACGGTTCAACTGTGTGGTGCTGAAATGAAACCGCAGACGCCAGCCGGCCGCAAGGGGGAAAGCGGCAAATTACGCGGAGCGCGTGTGCGGTCGCGTCACCAAAGGGCGAGGCCGGAACATCGCGCGGACGGCGGCTGTCAGCGCCGCGGCGTCGGCGAAGCGTCCCACGGCCTCATAGGCTTCGACCGCGGCCTGGTGCGCTTGCTGGGAGAGGCGCCAGAAACCGGGAAGCGTCGACAAGTCGAGTGAAGGATCGAGCGTCACCGCCTGGGTGAAATCCTCCCGTGCGGCGTCAATTTGGCCGTCGCGCGCTCGAGCCAGACCACGATGCGCGATTGCCCACGCCCGCCGCTGCTCTGGCGTGCGCTCGGCGAAGTCCGGCGTGGACGGTCGAAGACGCGCGGCGAGGCTGCGGAAAGCCGGACGCGTGCCCCGCGGTTTCGTCTCCTGCGCTGGCTCTACGCTGGCGGTCCAGACGCCCGCCGCGTCCGGCGTGGCCAGCGTCGGCCCAAGCTGAGGAAACCATGCTCGCTGTGCGCGCCGCCGCCGAACGAGCCGTGTAACTCTTGTCAGCAGCGCTTGCCCGGTATCCTCCAAGACCGCGAAGGCGGGCTCCGAGATGACCATTGTCTCCTCCAGCTCGACTCGCATGCTCTCCGCGGAGCACTGCCGGCGCCTCGTCTAAGGTCGTAGCGGGACGAGAGGGGCAGGCAGACGACCGCGTGTGTCTCACCTGTCCGTTCACTATGGGGCAAGACTGCGGGGGCTTTGATCCTATCACGCTTGCTGTCCGTACACAAGACGGAACAGCGTGCGAACATGTGTTCTCCTGTCATTCCAGACGCCGCCGCGTCAGAATCCGTCATGCGCGCAGTTTGGAAGGGAGCGTGCCGATGGTGGAGCAAGACTTGGAGATGGTGGACGGCGCGGCGAGCAATCCGGGCCTGCTTGCATTGATCGAGGTTGCTCGCGCCGCGCGCGAGATCGTGGCGTTCACGGGAGCCGGGATCAGCACGGAGTCGGGCATCCCTGACTACCGTGGCGAAGGCCGCGACACGCGCGGCCCGAAGGTGCCGAGTGCGGCCGAGTTTCGGCGGAATCCCGAGGTGCGCCGCGCCTACTGGGAGAGCCGCCGGACTCGCTATCCTGAGATGCGCGCCACTGCGCCGAACGCCGGCCACCTGGCGCTCGCGGTCCTCGAGCGGGCCGGTCTGGTCAAGGCGATCATCACGCAGAACATTGACGGGCTCCACCAGGCGGCCGGCAGCGACCCGAGCCGGGTCGTCGAGTTGCACGGCACCACGCACGTCGTTCGCTGCCTGGACTGCGGCACGACCTGGGACGCCCAGGTGATTCACGAGCGGCTGGAGAACGGCGAGACGGTGCCAGCGTGCGACCGGTGCGGGGGGCCGCTGCGGGCGGCGACGGTGCTCTTCGGTGAGTCGGTGCCGCGAGAGGCGCTCGACCGCGCCATCGAATTGGCGAAGTCGTGCGACATGATGCTCGTCGTCGGCACCTCGCTGGTCGTGAATCCCGCCGCCAAGATCCCGCTGATCGCCAAGCGAAGTGGCGCCCGCCTCGCGATCGTCAACCGCACACTGACTCCTCTTGACGCGCTGGCCGATGTGCGGATCATGGGGGAGTCAGGACCAACCCTGTCCGCTCTCGCTACCGCGCTCCTTGGTCCTGAAACGTCGCACGTTCTTCAATCGCGGCCATCAGATCGGGACGCGTGACGACGCCGAGATAGCGCTGCTGCTCGACCACGGCCGCGGCGTCAGCCCGGCCAGCAAGCCGGACCAGTGCCTCGGCGACTGTGATCTCCGCTGGCAGGTGTGGCAGGTCGTGCAGCGGCTTCATGATGGCGCGGACGGGGATCTGGTCCCACT
Organism: uncultured Chloroflexota bacterium; assembly: GCA_937901745.1. GTDB lineage: Bacteria > Chloroflexota > Chloroflexia > Thermomicrobiales > UBA6265 > CALGSZ01. Next base: position 21,619 of record CALGSZ010000057.1, read on the forward strand.
CGGTGCGCCGCGTGCCGCGTAGCTCGTTGAGCCGCAAGATGCCGATGGGCGCGTTGTCGTCCACGACGAGCAGAAACAATTCCGGCGGATCGGCCAGGAGCCGATCGACCGCGTCCGCGACGGAGGTTTCCGCCGGGATGCGGATGGGACGTGGCAGCGCCTCGCGCAGGGTGATCGCGGGGCCGATCGTCTGCCAGCGCGCTTGCCGCCAGCCCTTGTGCGCCGCGTCGAAGAGCTGGAGCCCGGCCACGCCGACGCCGAGACCCCAATACGGCTCGCCGGCCTTGCCAAAGATCAGCGCCAGACCAACGATCGCAAGCGCGGCCGCGACGGCGTGCGCGTAGAGTGCTGCCAGGCGCGTCGCGGCCACGATGTCGTCGGTTAGGTACCACATCCAGGCGCGGAAGATGCGCCCGCCGTCCAAGGGGAGCCCTGGCATCGCGTTCATCGCCGTGAGCGCGAGCAGGGCAATAGTCAGCGTTTTCAGGAGGTGATGGGCCGGACTGCCGGAGTCGCGCGTCAGCGCCATCCCGCCGCTGACGGTGCCCGCCGCTACGCCCAGGGCGATGAGCGCCGCCAGCGCCCCAAAGACTTCGGAGCGGGGCGTGTTTGCCGCTTCGGGCGCCTCGGGGAAGGTGCCGAAGAGCGCCAGCTCCACCGTCCGGCGCGAGCGGTCGGATCCTCGCCACAGCCGCTGGCGGATCGCCTCATGCCCGATGAGTGTCGCCAGGAAAATCACGCCGGCCGCGGCGGCGGTCAGCGTCCAGGCAAGGCGATGAGTATTCGCGTCCGTCTCAGCACCGAGCTGATCGAGGACACCACCGGCAACGACGAGCAGGACCGTCAGGCAGCTCAACCGCGCCGCGAATGTGAGCCCGAGAACGCTGAGCGTCAAGCGGGGGTCGAACACGGGCGCTCGGCGGGGGCCGCCGCGGTGCGGCCAGCAGCGGGCCGGAGCCTAGAGCCGCTGATACTCTTCGAGATCGAGGACGAAGACTGTGGCAGCGGCGGGCGGAGTCATGCCTGCTTCCTCCTCGACTGGTGGAGCGCCAGTTCGCGTGTGCTGGCGGATCAGGTCAAGCACGCGATCGACTTGATCCTCGTCGGCACCGATCATTAGCGTCGTGTTGCCGCGCCGCAAGAATCCGCCGGTGCTCGCGAGACGCGTGGCGCGGAAATCCTCTTCGAGGAGCGCATCTACAACAGCATCGGCGTCCTCGTTCTGCACGACCGCAATGATCAACTTCATCATGCCGCTAACCCCGCCACTTCCCATCTCCTTGCCGGTATGGCGCGATATAGTATCGCTCTGGATTGATCCGCGCTAGTCTGCCGACCGTCCAGATCGGGCCCGCCGCGCATCTAGATAACCCTGAAGCATGACCGCGGCTGCTACGGCGTCCACCTGCGCCTTCCGGTCACTGCGCGATGCGCCGGATTCGATCAGAGACCGTTCAGCGATCGTCGTTGTCAGCCGCTCATCCCAATACTCAAGGGGCAACCCCAGGTCCGCCGCCAGCGCGTCCGCGTACGCTCGTGTCTCGGCTGCCTGCGGCCCTTCCCGTCCGGAGAGACCTCGGGGCAGACCGACGACGAGCCTCGCGACGCCGTACCGCGCGATCAAATCTCGCAATTCCGCCTGCTCGCGTCGTCCGCGCTCGACGACGCCGACGGGCGACGCGATGATGCCGAGCTCGTCGCTCACCGCAACGCCGATCCGGCGCTCTCCGACGTCCAATCCCAGGACGCGCTGGTGGATTTCAGGAGATGGCCGGACCATGGACTCCTCCCCTCAACGGGTGCGAACTTCGATTCGCCCGGCGGATGACGGAATGCGACCCGGGAGCCAGCCGGGCGACGAGCGGATGGTGGCCGAGTCCACGTACGGCAGCGATTGGAGGTAAGCAATGGCATCCGACTCGTCCTTGCCGGCGACCGCTTCGGCGATCGCTCGCCGCTCGTCCTCGGACACCAATGCGCGCGCCTGGGCCTCAACCCGCGCGCGATAACGCGGCGCATCATCGTCGCTCGCGGATGGATCGGCCGCGCTCCAGCGAATCGTCGCCGGGTCGATCTCGTAGCCTTCAGGCGCGCCGTTTGCCAGCACCCCGGCGATGGCATCGCGGATTGCCATCTCGTCAACCATCATCGCTGTCACGCGGGCGGACGCTCGCACCGAGACGGTCGTTGCTTCCTCTCCCGCCGCCCGATCGAAGTCGAAGGTGATCTCGCCGGGCGCGACGGAGCCAGGCTCGATGATCTGGCCATCCTCGGCCGACCGGCTGCGCGCCTCGGCCAGTATCGCCTCCGTCGCCTGCCGCCGGAGCGATTCGAGATCTTCTTCCGAGACGACAGGGATCGTTCGATCGGTGCCGCCCGCGATCGGCTCCCGGCGGTTACTGTAGAACACGCCATCTCGGAGACGCCCGGTCAACATCCCGATCTCTCGGTTGCCGACGGTTCCGGGCTCGACGGAGCGGACCGTTGCCTCGGCTTGACCGGGTTGAGCGCCGTCACCCTTGGCCGCCGGGATCGTCACCGTATCGGTGAACTCGAACTCAATCCCCTCGAAGCTAGTGAACCGCGTGCCCGCCTCGATTGTCACATCCTGAGGGGTGGTGTTTCGCAGGACGATCTTCCCGGTGGCGGTTGCGTCGCCAATCGTCTTGACACCTGTCGTCTGAAGTGACTGCTCGACGGTGACATCAAAGGCGACGGGCGTGGCCGCGATAGCGAAATCGACACCGGGTGGCGCCGAGTCGGAGGTGAGGAGCGCGTACGTCACCTCGCCCTGTATCGGTTGACGCCTGACTGTCAGCTCGACCGTCGCCCGCGTCAAGAAGAGCGATGCCAGCAGATAGGCGACCACCAGCACGACAGCGAGCCCCGCTGCCGCGATGATCGCCACCCGCCGATCGGCCGCGCTTAAACGGGCGAGGAGCTGGCCACGCTGTTCGCGCTCCTGAGCTGGCGCTTCGTCCTCGACCTCGGAAGCACGCTCGACCGCCAGCGCTACCTTGACGGCAGGCGGAATCGCGGCCGGCGCATCCGCCTTGTCCGGCTTTGCCTCCTGGCTGGCGGTTTTCGCTTCGCCGTTCGCGCTGGCAGGAGCGGCGGGCTCCTGGATCTGGCCAGCTGCAACCGGCTGAGCCTCAACTTTGCGCTCGGGAGCAGACTGCGCCTCGACGCGGCGAGCCGGGGTAGGTGGCGTCTGGACGCGGCGTGCCGGAGCGCGGTTGGTTGCGGTGCTCGGCGGGGCGATCGCGAGACCGAACATGGCGGCCAGTTGCTGCCGCAGCGGGTCGTCGGTCGCCACCGACACGTCGAGGCCATCGCGCTCGGCGGCGGTGCGCAGCGCTCGGAACTCACTAGCCGTCAGGAAGAGCGAGCTTGCCGGTGGAATCTCGAGGGCAATCGGTCCCTCGCCAGCCTGACGGAGACGCGCCAACACGTCCGGCAGCGCGTCGCTCTGCCCGACGGTGATCGTCGTCATCGCCGTCAATGACTCAGCCCGCGCCGAACGATGTCGGTTACGGCGGCCAGCGCCGCATCCAGCTTGGAGGCGTCCTTGCCGCCGCCTTCGGCGAGGTCCGGCCGTCCACCGCCGCGGCCATCGATCAGCGTCGCCGCCTCTCTTACTACGTCACCGGCGCGGACGCCGCGCTGGACGATATCCGGAGTAACCATCGTCAGGAGGCTCGGACGGCCATCAATGACGGTGCCGAGAACGATGACGCCGGAACCGAGCCGATCCCGTAGCCGGTCGCCGAGCTGGCGCAGGCTGTCCTTGGAGTCGACGTCGACGCGCGCGGCGAGCACCTTCGTCCCATCAACGGAGACCGCCCGCTCGAGTAGATCTCCCGCCCGCGCACCAGCGATCTGCGAGCGCAAGCGAGCGATCTCACGCTCGGCAGAGCGGAGCCGCTCCTGCAGCGCTTCGACGGAGTCGGGGATCTCCGCCCAGGGGATGCGCAACTCGCGGGCGACCTGTTCAAGCGTCTGCTGCTGCCGCAAGATGCGGTCGATCGCGGCCTCGCCCGTGAGCGCCTCGATCCGGCGCACGCCAGCCGCTACGCTCCCTTCCGAGACGATGACGAACGGGCCGATTTCGCCCGTGTGCGAGACGTGCGTGCCGCCGCACAGCTCCTTGGAGAAGCCGTCGACCTCGATGACGCGGACGATGTCGCCGTACTTCTCGCCGAACAGCGCCATCGCGCCGGACGCGACCGCCTCCTTGAACGGCATGTACGTCGCCGTGACGGGCGAGTCGGCCAGGATGCGCTCGTTGACGATGCGCGTCACGCGCTCCAGCTGATCCGGCTGCATCGGATCGAGACAGGTGAAGTCGAAGCGCAGCCGATCCGGCGCCACGAGCGAGCCGGCCTGGTGCGTCTCCTCGCCGAGCACGATCCGCAGCGCGCGGTGGAGTAGGTGCGTCGCGGTGTGGTTCCGGCGAATCGCCCGTCGGCGTGGTTCGTCAATGCGCGCCCGCGCCTTCTCGCCGGTCTTGACGAAGCCCTCGGCGACGATGCCACGGTGGACGTGCAGCTCCGGTGTCGGCTTGAAGGTGTCGTCAATGTTGATGACGCCAGTATCGGTCCGGATCCACCCGGTGTCGCCGACCTGACCGCCGGACTCGCCATAGAACGGCGTGCGGTCGAGAATGACCTCAACCGCCTGTCCCGCCTCGGCGACGGTGAGTGGACCGTCCGGGCCAAGCAGGCCGAGGATCGTGGCCTCTGCCTCGGATTCGGTGTAGCCGACGAATTCGGTGCGGGTCGAGATCGAGGCATAGAGACCGGCGCGGTCGCGCATCGCGTCCTTGAACGCCTCGCTGCCGCGGCTCGCCGCGCGCTGAGCGGCCATCGCCCGATCGAAGCCTGCCTGGTCGACCTCCAGCCCCTGCTCGCGGGCGAGCTCGACCGTCAGGTCGTAGGGGAAGCCGTAGGTGTCGTAGAGGCGGAAGACTTCCTCGCCGGGGAGGACCAGGTTCTGCACTTCCGCCGCGCCTTCGGCCCGCGCCGAGCGCTGCAGATCCTCGACCAGCGCCTGGAACCGCGCCATGCCGGCGGAGAGGGTTCGGCCAAACGTCTCCTCCTCGTGCGTCAGTACCCGCTCGATCTGCGGGCGCCGCTCGCGCAGGTTGGGATAGTCGTCGCCGAACTGGCCGATCACCACATCCGCCATCTCGGCGAGGAAGGGCTTGTCCAACCCGAGCCGGCGACCGTGCCGAATCGCCCGGCGCAGGATGCGGCGCAGCACGTAGGAGCGGCCTTCGTTGCCGGGCAGGACGCCATCCGCGATCAGGAATGTCGCTCCACGCGAATGGTCGGCGATGACGCGCAGCGCCCGGTCGGCTTGCTCGTCACTGCCATAGCGCACGCCGGCTAACCCGGCCGCCCGCTGAATGATCGCCTGGTAGAGATCGGTGTCGTAGATGGAGCGGGCGCCTTGCATCAGCATGGTCAGCCGCTCCAAGCCCATACCGGTGTCGACGTTCTTGCGAGGCAGCGGTGTGCGGGTGCCATCCGGAGCCTGGTAGAACTCCATGAAGACGTTGTTCCAGACCTCCAGAAAGCGGTCGCTCTCACCGGGGCCGCCGTTCCCGCCGCCGAACTCCGGGCCAAGGTCGAAATAGATCTCGGAGTCCGGGCCGTTGGGGCCGGTGGCGCCGACGGGGCCCCACCAGTTGTCCTCGAGCTTACCGATTCGCTCCTCCGGCACGCCGATCTCGTCCCGCCAGATCCGGTACGCCTCCTCATCGTCCGGGTGGACGGTCGGGTACAGCCGCTCGGGGTCGAGCCCCATGACCTCCGTCAGGAACTCCCAGGACCAGGCCAGCGACTCCCGCTTGAAGTAGTCGCCGATGGAGAAGTTGCCGAGCATGAAGAAGAAGGTGCAGTGGCTTTCGTCGCCGACCTCGTCGATGTCAACGGTGCGGAAGCATTTCTGGACGGAACAGAGACGGGGCGCGGGAGGAGTCTCCAAGCCCAAGAAGAAGGGCGTCATCTGCTGCATTCCGGCGGTCGTCAGCAGGACCGTCGGATCGTTATGCGGCACGAGCGACGAGCTTGGCATCTCGACGTGCCCGCGCTCGACGAAAAAATCAATGAAAGCCCGGCGCACTTCCGCGCCGCTCATCCATCGGTGGCCGTGAGAGGGCCGCTCACTTTGACCGTTGCCCATTCCGCTGTCGTCCTCTGAATGCTGCCCGCAGGCCGCTGTCCTCTGACCGCCGCCCACGCGATATTGTGAGACGGATCACAGAGTCGAACCTTGATTGTGCCAGAGCCACAGAGCCGCAAGCAACCAACGTGCCGCGCGCCGACCCGAGGAACGGACCGGCGCACGGTGATGCCGAATACATGAAGCGAGCGTGGCCATCAGGCGCAGAGACGAGTGGCGAACCAGATCCGACTACGCGACGCGGCGAGCTTGCTCGCCGGGCGGCGGCGCGTCGGCGACGATGTCATGCCGCTCGCCATGGAACGGCACGCCCTTCAGGCGCAAGTTCCGGCCGTGTGGTAGCGGATCGGCCAGGAGTCCAGTGGGTCCCGGCTCGACACCGGCCAACTGCTGGAGCAGATGAATGACGCTGCCGGCGGCCCAGGCTTGCGGCGAGCAGGCGACTGGGTAGTCCACCGGGAACGGCGTCGCGTTCCGGTCATAGCCGCAGAAGAGCTCCGGCAGGCGATGACCATCGAACCAGCGAGTCGCCGCCAGCAGGCCATCGGCAACCTCGATCGCCTCCCGGCGGTAGCCGTAGCGGCGGAAGCCAGCGACGATCAGCGCCGTGTCGTGCGGCCAGACGCTTCCGTTGTGGTAGCTCGTCGGGTTGTAGGCGCGCATGCCAGTCGCCATCGTTCGAATTCCCCAACCCGAGAAGCAATCGGGCGCCATCAACCGCTCGACGACACGCCCGGCGTAGGGCTCGTCCACCGCGCCCGACCAGAGGAGATGACCGGGATTCGAGGTGATGCTGTCCACCGGGCGCTTGTGCCGATCGAGCGCGAGCGCGTAAAAGCCTTGGTCCGGCATCCAGAACGCCTCGTGCACGGTCTGCTTCAGCCGCTGAGCCTCGGCGCGCAGCCGCGCGGCATCCTCTGGCCGCCCGAGCGCATCGTAGAGATCGGCCATGCTGCACTTGGCGGCGTAGACATAACCCTGGACCTCGATGAGGGCAATTGGCGGCTCCGCGATGCGACCATCGGCGAAGCGAACGCTGTCCCAAGAGTCCTTCCAACCCTGGTTCTCGAGGCCGTGGCGGGAGCGGCGGTGGTATTCGATCAGGCCATCGCCGTCCATGTCGCCGTGAGCATCAAGCCAGCGAAGCGCCCGCTCGGCGGCCGGCAGCAGCTCCTCGATGAGATTCCGGTCTCCCGTCCAGCGGAACGTTTCGGCCAGGAGGAGCAGCCAGAGCGGCGTGGCATCTGCCGTCCCGTAGTAGCGAGCGTGCGGGATCATCCCGGCCTCGGCGAGCGCGCCAAACCGGACCTCGTGTGGCATCTTGCCCGGCTCGGCATCGCGGAAGGCGCTCGCGCGACGAGCCTGATAGGCGGCAAGGGTGCGAAGCGTGCCGGTGGCGAGGCGCGGTCCGAGCATGAGCGTCTGCAGACTCGTGATCAGGGCGTCGCGGCCGAAGATGGCCAGATACCATGGGATGCCGGCCGCCGGGATCACGTGTCCGCTGCTCAGCGCCAGCTCGAGCGCGGCCAGATCGCGCACCGAGCGGTCAAATGCCAGGTGAAGATCGAGATCACTCGTCTCGAGCGTCGGCAGGTGTCGCAGCCAGTCGGTCAGCGGCTCTTCCGCCGAGGCGTGCGCGATCGGCACGGGCCCCACCGTCGCGGGATAGGGCACTGACCACTCGACGCGGACCTCGAGCGTCCAAGTTTCGCCGGGCTCGAGGTGGACCGGGAAGTGCGCGACCCCACGGCGAACCGAATCCGGCGCGTGCGAGAACCGCACGCGTGTCCGCCGGTTCTGATTGCGGCTGAGATCGGCGAAGACGATCGGCGCATCCGCTGTGCGGAGAAGACGCCGGCGCCCTGGCCGCGACATCACGTGCGACCGGACCTCAAAGATGTCCGCGTAATCCGCATCAAATGCAAGTGTTAGATGAATATCGGCGGGTGTATCCCCACGGTTCGTCAGCGAGATCGTCTCCGTGAACGCGTGGTTGATCCGCCGGCGCCGCACGCACTCGATCGTGTGCGCGTGAATATCTCCAAAGGCCGGATTCGTCGCGTAGATATGCGCTTCCGAGTGGTGCACCGGACCCGAGCGGAGAAGGAGCGGAACGCTCCCGTTCAATCGCAGCGCGTACCGAGAGAGGAAGCGCGTATCGGCAACGTACAGGCCGTGATCGCTGCCGGCGGCAATATCACCGTGCGCGTCCGTGACGACGAACGCGTGTCCCGCCGCCGTGGTTAAGTCCAGGCGAGTCATAGCTCTCTATGCAACCTTTCGAAATTTGCTGGAATTCACCCGATCGCTGTCCCGTTTCGCCTCGGTAGCTGGTCGTTTACCGGGCTGTTTGCGTGTGTCGGCGCGGCGGGGCTGCTGCGCCGAATCACACCGGGCTTTGCGAGGTAGTTTGACGTGGTATGACGTTACACCGAACCGCTAGGCGGCTATCGCCCGCGTGGTTCGGCAACTATTATACTTTATGTGCGTCGCCTTGGGCGGCGCATCTTCATGTTGGCCTCCCGCGCGATCGGCTCAACGTTCCAAGGGCCGGTCGTGACTGTCAGGAGTCACCGCCTTGGTATTCAGTCGACTTTTCCGGCGCCGCTCCGAGCCCGACGTTCAACTCGAAAAAGGGCTCGAGAAGACGCGGCGCAGCGTTTTCAGCGAGATTTCTCGCCTTTTTGAGCGCGGTTCGCTCGACGAGGAGCTGTACGAGGACTTGGAAATGCTCCTCATCCAGGCCGATGTCGGCTGGGATGTGAGCCAGCGACTCGTCGAAGAGCTACGTGAGCGCGTCAAGCGCGATGGGATCACCGATCCGGCGCAGGCCCGCGAGATCCTCCGCTACGAGATGATCGAGCTGCTGGAGCTGGCCACGCGCAACCGGAAGGTCAAGATCCTTCAGCGCGGCGTGCCCTGGGTGATCATGGTCGTCGGCGTCAACGGCGTGGGCAAGACGACGTCAATCGCCAAGCTGGCCGCGTATCACCAGCGGTTCGGCCGCTCCGTCATGCTCGCGGCTGGCGACACCTTCCGCGCCGCGGCGATCGATCAGCTCAAGATCTGGGGCGACCGGCTCAACGTGCCGGTCATCGCCCACGCTCCGGGCGCGGATCCTGGCGCCGTCGTCTTCGATGCCATGCAGGCGGCGCACAATCGCGGCATGGACGTGCTGATCGTCGATACCGCCGGCCGCTTGCACACGAAGTACAACCTGATGGCCGAGCTGGCGAAGATTCGCAAGGTCATGCAGCGCCACGTCGAAGAGGCTCCGCAGGAAGTCTTGCTCGTCATCGACGCGACGACCGGGCAGAACGGGCTCGTCCAAGCCAAGACGTTCGCCGAATCGGTGGACATCACCGACATCATGATCGCCAAGCTGGACGGGACGGCGAAGGGAGGCATCGCCTTTGCCGTCGCCAAGGAGCTGGGCATCCCCATCTCCTACGTGGGCACCGGCGAGAAGGCGACCGATCTGGCCGAGTTCCACCCGGAGAAGTACGTCGACGCGCTCTTCTTCGGCGCCGAAGAAGGCCTCTAGTGTCCGGTCGCACCGGCGCCAGTCCACCGTCGAGCGCCGGTTAGCGCGCTCTTTCGTCAAGCAGATCGGCGTCGACCGCCGGTAGCGTGGCGGCCGACGCCGATCTGCTTTCTCAGTTTCTCGAAATCGCTAGGAACCGAGACCTATAGGAAATGGCGGCGACGACGTGAGGACCGCGTGTCGCTCGTCGTCCATTCGCTCTCGATCAAGCGGGCCCGGCGAGCGCGGACACGCACCAAGCGCCACCGGAATGCCAACGGTCCCGCAATGGCCACCGCGCCAATGATGAGCCAGGGCCAGCCGACGATCGCGGCATACGCGCCGGCTTCGGATGACCACGCGACGATGAAGACGACGGCGATGACCGCCACCTGAAAGGCGAACAGGATGGCGAGCGAGATTTTCAGCATGGAGAAGTAGCGTTCGGGATGCTCGTCCACCGCCAGTTCTCCGCCTAGCGCTGCCACTCCGCCGCGAGCGCCGCGCCGATGGTTCTCGCAAGGCGTCGCTCGCGGCTACAGCTCTCAGGATACACCGGGTGTCCACCGTCGCCGTCCGAGACGTGGCAGTCGCGCAAGATCAGCGAGGCAATCCTAACGACACTCAAATAGGAATGGGCGCCCGCCTGGAGCAGACGCCCATCGTGGCCTACGTTCGGTGTCGTGTCGAGCGAGGTCGGAATACTACTCGATCGGCTGGCCGGCTTCGACCCAGGCGATCATCCCGCCGGTGAGGTTCTTGACGTTCTGAAACCCGCTCCGGATCAGGAACTCTGTCGCCTTGGCACTGCGATTCCCGGAGCGGCAGACGAGGACGGCCGGTTTGTCGGGGTCGATCTCGCCGGTGCGGATCGGGAGTTCGCCCAGGGGAATCAGCCGCGCGCCGGCAATATGGCCAGCGGCGTACTCCTCCGGCTCGCGCACGTCAATGATTTGCAGCTCTTCGCCGGCCGCCTGGTCGCGCACCAGGGTGGCGACATCGGTTTCCGGCACTGCAGGCTTGTTGCCGAAAAGATGGCTCAGCAAGGTTTCCAACTCCTCATGCGACCTGGGCTCGCAACGCGCATCCGCGCGGCGGTCACTCTGTTTCCACGGGTAAGCCGGCTTCCGCCCACGCTACCATGCCCCCAGCCACGTTGACTAGATCCCATCTCCCGAGCGGCTCCAGCAGGCTGATCGCCACCGTCGAGCGGTAGCCGGTGCCGCAGATGACCGCCAGTGTGCTCGCTCCATTGACTGGAATCTCGGCCCCCCGTGCGATCTCCCCGACAAAGCGGTTCGCCGCGCCGGAAATACGACCGCTCTTCCATTCCGCCGACGATCGCACGTCGAGCACGACCAAATCTTGCGCGCTCTGAAGTCGATCGTGAAGCTGCGATGGCGTAATCTCCGGGATGGATGCCACCGGGCGACCCGAGGCTTGCCAAGCCTCCACGCCACCCTCCAGATACCCAGCCACCGAATCCAAGCCGATCCGGCGTAGGTCGGTGCGAGCCGCCTCGAAATGCGCCTCATCGTCCACGATGAGGATCAGGTCGCGGTCGTAGGGCGCGAGCCAACCGGCCCAGTTGACGAAGTCTGGACTGTCACCAGCGAAATACGAGCCGGGAATATGCGCCGCGAGGAACGCTTGCGGTGATCGCGCATCCATGACGAGAGCGCCGGCCGCCAGCCGGTGCTCGACCTCGTCGGGATCGAGCGGCCGTCCGGCCGGAAGCTCCGAGAGGAGCGCCGGTCCGACTTTGTTGACGCGCTTCATGGTCGGATAGTAGGTAGGCGGCGTGGGCAAATCGCTCAACACCGCGCTGATGAATGTCTCCTTCGAGGCGAGCGTCGCGGGCTGCATCGCGTAATTGAAGCGACGCTCCTGACCCATCGTGGTATGTGGCGCGTCGCCGATCTTCCTGCCGCACGATGAGCCGGCGGTGTGGCCTGGATAGACAATCACGTCGTCCGGCAGCCAGGTCAGGCGATTGGCGAAGGTCTCGTACAGTTGCTCGGCCAGACCTTGCGTGTGGGCTGGCCCTAGGAGATCCGGCCGGCCAACCTCTCCGACGAAGAGCAAATCCCCCGAGTAGAGCGCGATCGGCGCGTCGCGTTGTGCGGGGTCATAGAGGAGAAAGCTCATGTGCTCCGGCGTGTGTCCGGGCGTCCAGAACGCGCGCAGGCGGAGCCGCCCGACGGCGATCTCGTCACCGTCGTCCAGGGGCCGGTGCGGGAACTCGGATTGGCCGAGCCGGCTGGCGTAGATGGGAGCGCCGGTCGCCGCCGCTAGCTCGCGAGCGCCGGAGACGAAGTCGGCGTGGACGTGCGTTTCGAGAATCGCCGTGATTTTCAAGCCCCGCTTCGCGGCCCACTCGAGATAGGCATCGATGTCGCGTCGAGGATCGATGACAGCGACTTCGCCCGCCGCCTCATCAGCGATGAGGTACGCGACTTGAGCCAGGCCTGGGGTGTACACGCGATCGAGGATCACCTGGATCCCTCCTTGGTAAGGGTGAGTACGGTCAGAGCGGGCGATGCCTACCGCCCGCTACGCACGAGCGCGCGCACGGCTTGCTCGATTGCTTCCTGGGGAGAGTCGAATTCCTCCGGGTGACGCAGGCAGCGCAAGGCGAACGCTTCGAGGAGGTGACCACTGAGGCCATTGACAGCGGCCCTGACGGCGGCGAGCTGGTTTATGATCTCCACGCAGTCTCGCCCCTCTTCGACCATGCGCTGGATGCCCCTGGTCTGGCCCTCGATCTTCTTCAGCCGATCAATGATCTCCGCTCGCTCTTCGGCGGGGAGGTTATGGACACTCGCCACGATGCACTCCTGATGCGCGTTGCGCGCCTGGAAGCTATTCAGGACAGCGACTCGACGAGGAAATTGCGCAGCCGCCGATTGAGACGCCGCATAGGCCGGTGGCGCTGACCAGCGACCGAGGGGACACGGCGTTGAGCTGGCGCAGCGCGGTCATCTGGCCGCATTGCGGGCATTCGAGCACACCCGGCCCGGGTATGGTGCGGACCGCCTGCTCGAAGACGTGGTCACATTGCTTACACCGATATTCGTAAGTCGGCATCAACGACGGCTCCCTCCATGTGGCCACGTAACGGCCAGACGGGAGTGAATATACCCTACCCCCCTATAGTAATCAAGTGCTGGGTGCTGGGTGCTGAGGGGACGGGATGCGGGTGGTGTGGATGGGGATGATGGGTGGGCATAGAATTTGTGGGCCGAGCCGCATGCAACTGAGGGCCCGTGGCGAGCCGGCGTACTGGTTGGCAGGAGTCGGATCGAGAGGGGAGAAAGGAGCGAAGCGATGGGTGAGCATCGTGGCGCTGTACTGTCGTTCCATCGCGCGGCTGAGCTTTCCCGGCGCGATCTGTTGCGTCGCCTGACTGCCGCCGGATTCTCTGCCCCCGTGATCGCGTCCATCCTCATGTCGGAAGGGCTGGCGCAGGAAGCCTCGCCCGCGGCTACTCCGGCCGCGCCTCAGCCTGACCCGTCGATTACGGGCAAGGATCCCCGCATGATCGTCAACGATCCGCTCAACCTCGAGACGCCGCTTCACGAGCTCGACGACCTGATCGTGCCCAATGAGCTGTTCTTCGTCCGCAGCCATGCGCCGGTGCCCACGATCGCGCCGGCGGATTACCGGCTACAGGTAACTGGGCATGTCGAGCGAGAGCTGCAGCTGAGTTTGGACGACCTCAGGGGCATGCCACAGCAGACGATCACGGCCTTCCTCGAGTGCTCGGGCAACAGCCGCAGCCGGTTCGATCCGATCGCGGATGGGACCCAGTGGGGCAACGGCGCGGTCGGCACGGCGGAATGGACCGGCGTGCGGCTCCGCGACGTGCTCGAGATGGCGGGTGTCAGGGAAGGCGCGGTCGATGTCGTCTCCCAAGGCGGCGATCTGGAGGTAATGCAGCGCGGCTTGCCGCTGGGCAAGGCGTACGAACCCAACACGCTCATCGTCTTACAGATGAATGGCGTAGATTTGCCGCCCGCTCACGGTGGGCCGGCGCGACTCTTCGTGCCGGGCTGGGGTGGCATCGCCTCGACCAAGTGGCTCGTCCGCCTCGAGGTGCTCGATCGCGTCTTCAACGGCCGCTTCAATTCCGAGTCGTACCAGATCATCACCGAGGAGGGGGTGAAAGTCCGGCCGGTGCGCGAGATGCCGGTCAAGTCGGTCATCACGCGGCCGCTTCCCGGCGATCAGCTAACCGCCGGCCAACAGACGCTCGTCGGGTATGCCTGGTCGGGTTACGGCGGCATTGCCACCGTCGAGGTCAGCGTTGATGACGGCGCGACCTGGGCGGAGGCGCAAATCACCCACCAGGCTGGTCCGCTCGCCTGGGTGCGATTCGAGTACACCTGGGACGCGCAGCCGGGGCAGACGCGGCTCCTGTCGCGAGCGACCGATGAGCTAGGCGAGCAACAACCGACGGAAGTGCCTTGGAACTCCCGAGGCTACCAGATGAACGCGATCTATCCGGTCCCGGTGACCATCTCGTGATGCGCTCGGCGGATCGCTGCCTCTGACGGCCAGCAACGCGACACCGGCAGATCGGGCACGTGAGAACGGGAGGATGGCGGATGGTCATCCTCCCGTTGCTTCTCGCTCGATTCGCGACGAGGATCAGTCGGCCGCGCCCTTCAGCGGGTAGTCGTGCGCCAGACGCCCCTCGTTAGCGTCGTAATCGCGTGTCGTCTTGAACGGCTCGAATTTGCCGTCCCGTGCGACCGCGGCCGTGCGGGCGAGAATGTCGGCTCGCTCCTCATCGGTCAGCGGAGTGAAGTTGCGCGCGGTGGCGACGTTCTTCTCGAGAACTTCCATCGAGTCGATGCCGCTGACGACCGTCGCGACGGGTAGGCTCATGGTGTAGCGGAGCGCCTCGGCTGGCGTGACGTTGGCGCCGCTGTGGAGTAGGTGCCCATCCGCCAGGCTCTTCATCGCGATGACCGCGATGCCCTGCTCCTGGCAGATCGGAAGGATCTCCCGCTCGAAGCTCGCGTAGTGGGCGTCAAGGACATTGAGCGGCATCTGGCAGGCGTCCCAGGGGAAGCCGTGGGAGAGCATTCGCTTGAAGATGTCCGGGTGCTTGTGCCCGGTGAAGCCGATGTACCGGACCTTCCCCTGCTCCTTCGCCTTGAGCAGCGCTTCGGCCGATCCGCCGGGCGCGAAGATCCAATCCGGGTCGTCCTCCCATACCACCTCGTGGATCTGCCAGAGATCCAAGTAATCGACCTGGAGGCGCTGAAGGCTTTGCTCGAGCTTGAGAAGCGAGTTCTTCGCCTTGCGGTCGTGAGCGCAGTCCTTGGTCATGACGAAGAGCTGGTCGCGCTTGCCCCAGGTGCGGATCGCCTTGCCCATCCGCACCTCAGAGATTCCGGAGTTGTACTCCCAGGCGTTATCGAGGAATGTCACACCCGCGTCGAAGGCCGCGTGCATCAGCCGGATCGCCTCGTCCTCGGGCGGGACACCGATGTGAAATCCGCCGAGACCGAGCAGCGAAACCTGCTCGCCGGTCTTTCCGAAGGGGCGGAGCGGCATGCCGGCGGCATTCGTCGTGTTCATCCCGATCCTCCTCACCTTGGGACGCAAGGCAGCGACCGCGCTGACTTCTCAGCGACAACAGCGCGCGTGCCAGTTCTTCCTTCCAGCCTCCCTGACCAGACCTCTCCCTCCTGGCTGTCCGGCGGGAAGCCTACGATAGCACGGCGGTCAGCAGAACGATAACAGCGATGACCGCGACGATCGCGGCGATGACGACCGCGACGCGGCCCTTGGCAACCGGCGCTTCGCCGCTCACTTTGCCGGACTGTCCGTTGACGACCAGTTGATACGTCTTGCCGTTGTAGCCGAACGCGGCCAGCCAAGCCGGCAAGTAGAGCAAGCGAGCGGCCAAGTCAGTAACCTGCGTGTCGACGCGCAGATCCTTGTGGCGACTCCCGGGAACGAGCCGGGAGCAGGTGTCGCGCTCCTTGCTCTCGATTTGCTTCTTCGCGCGCTCCAGTGCGGCCGTGCGATCGAGTGCTGAAAGCTCGACTTCGCGGCCGAGCAGAAAATCTTGCCGGTAGGAGACGAGCGCGCCCCAGTCGTAATCGCCGAGGCGAGCCAGCCAATCCTGCGGCAAGCCTTTGGAGCCGGAGACGAGCACGCGCTCATATTCGCCTTCGTGCTGGCCGCCGGCGGGGCGCCAGTCGGTGACGGTCGTGGTGCGCGTTTGCGTGGCTGGCTTGCCGTTCTCCGTTGTGGCGACTTGTTCCTCCACCTCGCGATCGTAGCCGGCGGTGGCGGTCCAGCGGCTGATTGCTCGGCCGCGGCACTCCCAGACCGGGACATAGACGGCTTGGAGCTTGTGCGTCACCGCCTTGTCGCGCAGATCCTTCGGGCGGAAGAAGCCTTCGCCGAGCCAGGCGCGGTAGACGCGCTCGACCTCGGTATCGGGGAAGGAGAACGGGATCAGCGCTTCCGGCTTCGGCACTTCCGGATCGTCTGGACCGGCAATGACGTGCTCGGAGCCGCAGAATGGGCACCGGATACTCGTCCCCTGAGCGACGGCTGCCGTCGTCGCGCCGCAGTTCTTGCAGGTGAAGCTCGTCGTGGGGTGTGTCGCGGTGGACGCCATTTGATCTCGCTCCTTGCGCACGCGCGGCTGCCGGTGGGGCATTGTTTCGTGATGCTGATAATGGCACAGATCGGTCCCCATTTCGTAGGGGCGGGACCTGTGCCGCCCGAAGGGCGACAACATCCATCAAAATGGCGCTACGTTGTGGCAAGGCACCCACTGCCGGCAGGGAGACAACATTCATCCAAACGGCGCCACCTGGCGGACAAATCACCGACGGTCCGTTGGGCGATGACATCCAATGTAGGAGGCAGGCATCAATGACGAACGCTGGTGAGCGGGTTGCCACATTCCGCAAGGAGCGGCAGCGGCAGAACGCGCGAATCGCGGAGTTACAGCACCTCGGCATCAACCGCTTCTTCCGGCTCGATAGCGCGGCCTACGAGGATGGTCCGCTGCCGGGGCGCACGAAAGAGCTGCTCGGTTTGGTCGCCTCACTCGTCCTCCGCTGCGACGACTGCGTGACGTACCACCTCGATCAGTGCGTGGCAGCGGGCTGGACTGACGAGGAAATCGCCGATGCGCTCAACGTCGGGCTCGTCGTCGGTGGCAGCATCGTCATCCCGCACTTGCGCCGTGCGGTCGACACCCTCGACGCGATCCGGGCTGAGCACGATGCGAAGGCCTCTCAGGAAGGGGATGGCCGATGAGGTGTCTGGCATGAAGTTTGCGTCAGGAAGAAAATTGCCCCAAGGGAGGCCATTTGGGCGAACTTGGGGCGATCTACCCTGAATTAGAAAGTTTCGCTGATCCATAGGAGGTGGACACAATGACAGCGACGACGCGGAAGTTCCGCACCGCGAATGATCTTCCCGCGAAGACGCGCGAGGCGATGATCGAACTGTGCAACCAGCAGCTGGCGGATAGCCTCGATCTCTACAGCCAGCTCAAGCAGGCGCATTGGAACGTCAAGGGCAAGGACTTCTTCCAGCTCCATGAGCTCTTTGATGAGCTGGCGGCGCATGCCCTGGAGTGGGTAGATCTCATTGCCGAGCGGGCGACGGCGCTCGGCGGCGAGGCGCGGGGCACTGTCCGCATGTCCGCGGCCAATTCGCGCTTGCCGGAGTATCCCAGCGATGTGACCGAAGGCATGGAGCACGTCAAGGCGCTGGTTGAGCGTATGGCCAATTACGCCGCCTCGACGCGGGCCGCCATCGACACCGCGAGCGAGGCGGGCGATCAGTCGACGTCTGACATGTTCACCGAGGTCTCCCGGCAAGCGGATAAGGACCTCTGGTTCCTCGAGGCACACCTGCAAGGATAAGCACGTCAGGAGATGCCGCGGCTCAGCGGGCTGTGAGGGCGGGCGGAAAGATCCGCCGCCATCCCGGGCCGCGGCTTCTGTTTGCCGCGCTCGGCGCCAGTCGAACGCATGTCCTATACTATTGAATAGCCTGGCTCGCGGGAGGTGAGGGGAGCGCTCCACCGGATCGGTTGCGGCGTGCTTGTCTCGCTGCCTGCCATCTGGCATGCTGACCGTGGCAGGCTCTCGATGCGCAGATCGCCCCGCGCAGGCACTGTCCCCGATTGCCTCTGATACGCGCGAGCCGCAAGATGTGCTGCCTGCCACGGTTCATCGTCGCTACGACTGGAACGGATCATGTTTGAAGCACTCTCCGATCGCCTCACTGAGACTCTCGGCCGGCTCGGGCGAAAGGGTAAGCTGACGGAGGAGGACGTCGACGAGGCGATGCGCGAGGTCCGCCGCGCGCTGCTCGAGGCGGACGTCAATTTCCGCGTCGTCAAAGACTTCGTCTCCGCCGTCCGCGAGCGCGCCGTCGGCCAGGAAGTCCTCAAGTCCCTCACGCCGGCCCAGACGGTTATCGGGATCGTCCACGAGGAGCTGATCAAGGTTCTCGGCAGCGAGCGCGAGCCGTTGCGCGCTCCGGATCGCCCGCCGCAGATCTTGATGCTCGTCGGCTTGCAGGGCTCCGGTAAGACGACGCACGTCGCCAAGCTTGCCCTCCAGATGCGCAAGGAGGGCCGCACGCCGCTGATGGTGGCGGCCGACGTCTACCGGCCCGCCGCGGTCAACCAGCTCCAGACGCTCGGCAAGCAAATCTCGATCCCCGTCTATGACGAGGGGACGCAGCGCAACCCGGTCGACATCGCCACGAACGGTGTCAAGTACGCGCGGGAGCGTGGCTACAACCCGGTCATCATCGACACGGCCGGCCGCCTGCAGATCGACGAGCGAATGATGCAGGAGCTGGTCGACATCAAGAATCGGATCAACCCGACCGAGATCCTGCTCGTCGCCGACGCGATGACGGGTCAGGAGGCGGTCAACGTCGCTCAGACCTTCCACGAGCGCCTGAATGTGACGGGTCTGATCCTGACGAAGATGGACGGTGATGCCCGGGGCGGCGCGGCGCTCTCGATCCGGGCCGTCACCGGCGTGCCGATCAAATACATCGGCACGGGCGAGAAGTTGGACGCCCTGGAGCCGTTTTATCCGGAGCGGCTGGCCTCCCGCATCCTTGGCATGGGCGACGTACTCTCGCTGATCGAACGCGCCCAGGAGCAGACGACCGAGGAAGAGGCGCAGCGGCTCCAGGACCGGATGATCCGGGGTCAATTCAATCTGGAGGATTTCCTGGAGCAGCTCCAGAAGATCAAGAAGATGGGGCCGCTCACGCAGCTCTTGGAGATGATTCCCGGTCTCGGCTCGCAGCTTCGGCAGGCCAAGGCGCAAATTTCAGACGATGACTACAAGCACATCGAAGCGATAATCCGCTCGATGACCCCGGAAGAGCGGCGGAATCCACACATCATCGATCACTCTCGCCGCCGCCGCATTGCCCGTGGCTCTGGCGTGACCCGAGAGGAAGTCGGCCAACTGCTCAAGCAATTTAGCGAGATGCAGAAGATGATGGCCGAGATTGGCGGATTGGCCAAGAAGAGCCAACGGGGCTTGCTAGGTGGCTTGCGCGGCGGAATGCCGGATTTATCAGCACTCGGCGGCTTCCCCGATGGAGCAGACGATTTGCTACCATTTCCTGCACCTGGGCAGCGCGTATCCCAGGGACGGTCGGGAGGTCAGAAGCCGCATAAGGCGCATAAGCGCAAGAAGCACAGACGATGACCGACACAACAACGACCGCCTCTACAGAGGCGCCAGTCATTGTCTATACGACGGACACCTGTCCTTGGTGCGATCGGGCGAAGGAATTCCTGCGTCGCCACAACGTGCCGTTCGTTGAGAAGAACGTCGCGCGCGACTATTCCGCGGCGATCGAGATGATCCGGCGCTCTGGGCAGCAGGCTGTCCCGGTGATCGCGACCGAGAACGAGGTGATCGTCGGCTTCGACCAGGTGCGGCTTGCCCGCATTGCCGAGCGATACGCCGGCCCGAAGCGGCCGCCGCTCGGGCTGCTTGCCGCGAACGCCGAGGACTATTTCGCCCGGCATCCGGAGGCGGCGGCGGCGTTCCCGCCGGGCACGAAGGGTGTTTATGTCGGAGAAGTTCGCCCTGACAGCGTCGCCGAGAAGTCGGGAATTCGGCCGGGTGATGTCATTACGGTCGTGGCGGGGAAGCGTGTGCGGAACATGTCCGCGCTTGACTCGATCATTGATGCCGTGAAAGCCGGCGAGAGCATTACCGTGCGCTACCTGCGGGGCAGCGAGGAGCGGACGACGACCTTCCAGTTCTGACCGATTGCGCCTGCCCCTGTGACGCCGGCCCGCCGTTCGCCGCCGCGGAGGGGTAATGAGCACGCTCTCGCAATGGGAGATGATCGAGCGGCTTGTCGTCGCACTGATCCTTGGCGCTCTGCTGGGCTTCGAGCGGGAGCGGCGGGACAAGCCAGCGGGCATCAGGACCTATGCGCTGGTCTGTGAGGGCTCGGCGCTCTTCATGATGGGCTCCCTGCTACTCGGGGAGACGGTGCGGGCGGCCGGCGGCTTCGGTTATGACCCATCACGCATCGGCTCGACGATTGTCCAGGGAATCGGCTTCCTCGCCGGTGGCGTGATCCTGGCGCGCGGCACCTCGGTCCGCAACTTGACGACGGCCGCGGGCATCTGGGTCACCGCCGCGATTGGGCTGCTGATCGGCGGCGGGTTCTTCTTCCTCGGTATCGCGGCGACGATCGCGACCGCGGTCGTGCTGGTGCCGCTGAAGTGGGTCGAGGACTGGGTCGCGCCGCGTGGGCATCCCCAGCCGCCCTCCTCGGAACAGACCTCGTCTGACTAGCGCTTGAGCCAATCTTCCTCCAGCCGCTGCAAGACATCAGGCGGCAGCTTCGGTGTGTCGTAGGCCCCGGCGGCTCGTCGCTGGCGGAGCGCCTCGAAGAGGATGACGGCGCACGCGACAGAGATGTTCAGGCTCTGGACCATCCCCATCATCGGGATGATGACGAGACCGTCGGCGAGCTTGGCTGCCTCCTCGGAAACGCCGCGATGCTCGTTGCCGAATACCAGGGCAGTCGGCTGGCGAAGATCGAGGCTGTAAAGATCCTGGCTCTCCGGAGCGAGCGCCGTCGCCAGGATGCGCAGCCCCTCGCTGCGCAGCGCCTCGTAGCAGCCCTCGATCGAGTCGTGCCGGACGACTTCGATCCACTTCGCCGCGCTCGCGGAGGTCGTCCGGGCGAACGGCTCCTTCGGCGGCTCCTCAATGGTGTAGACGACGTGGACGCGCAGGATGCCGACGGCGTCGCACGAGCGCAAGACGGCGGCGACGTTGTGCGGGTCGTGCACGTTCTCGAGGACGACGGTTAGGTCAGGTTGCCGGCGCTGGAGCACGGCCCTAATTCGCTGCTGGCGGCGCTCCGTCCGCGGCCAGCGACTCGGTTTCTCTCCTATCTGTCTTGCCAATTCGCGCCGGTCGACGGCGTCCATCGAGTGATGCCTCCATTCGTCACTTCATCGAGACCGTAAGTCCTGAGACGGGTCCCTACTTCTGGGCCATGCCAAGCGCTCGTGGTTCCCGCCGGCGTGCCCTACGATCGGCCCAAGGGTTCTACGGCCCATATGCGGCCGCACCGGCTGCATTGGCCGGGAGGGATGGATGTCATCATGACCTACGCAGCGATTGCCCGCGTCGTGTTGGCGATGGTCGTCGGCGTCGGCCTGCTCGCGGCCATTCTTATCGCGGTTCCGGGACCGGTGCAGGTGCTGGCGCTCCTGATCGGACTGCCGCTGGAAGCGATGCTCCTCGCGCTCGCTACCTCCGGCGACCGGCCCCGCATCACAGTACGCCAGCGCTGATGCCCAGTGTTCATTGGCGGGATCTGGTCTGGCCGCCGGGTCCCGCTAGCCCGTTTCGCTTTCCCCTGTCTCGCCCGTATCGCTCGTTTCCCAATCACCATTGCCTTCGGTCGCGGTTGGTTGCGGCGACTCCGACTCCGGGGTTTCCACTGGCGTCTCCGTTGGCGCCGCCGTCGCCTCGTCACTAGGTGACGCCTCGGTCGTTTCCGTTGTCTCCGGCAATTCCGTCGGCGAATCCGTCGCCGTTGGCGTGCCCGCCTCTTCGGTCGGCGTTGGCGTCGCGATCTCGGGCGGCCAGACCAGCGGGCGCGGCTCCGTTTCCACCACGATCTCGATCTCCGGCGGCGTCCAATCCCGCGGAAGCTTGGCCAGACCAGCGGCCTCTGGATCGCGCAGCACGCCGGAGTAGTAATCGCGCCAGGCGAGAATCGCCGCGACATAATCTGCTTGGCATTGGTTGAGCGCGTCGCAGCCCTCGCCGACGAATTCGCCGATCGCGGCTTTCCAGGCGCCGGTTTCCGACCGCAGAGAGGCGAGCACCTGGCCGCCGGCATCGAGGTGCTTAGCGGGATCGTGCCACTCGGATTCCGGTAGTCCGAGCGCCTGCAGATCCTCCTCTCGCAGCGCGAGCAGGCCGATCCGCCCATCGGACCGGATGATGCCCGGTTCTCCGCCGGAGCCGACCATCGTGGTGCCGGCGAGCAGCGCGACGGATACGCCGTGAGCGCGCGAGGCTGCCTTGAGCTCCGGGAGCCAGCGCAGGACGGGATCGTCGTAGCGCGTGCCGCGCAACACGGTCTCGGTCGGCGTGGCCGTTGCCGTCGGAGTCGGCGTGCGCGTCTGTCCCGGCGTCGTCGACGGGGAAGGCGTGCGCGTTAGGCTCGATGTCGCCGTGGATGTTGCCTGAGCCGTGGAGCTTGGCGCGGTCTGGGTGCTAGTCGGCTCGGTTGTCGGCGTGGGTTCCGGGTCAACCGAGACGCCTTCGCCGACGACGCCGCCCGGCGACTCCGTTCCGGATGTTTCGTCCTCCGGCGGTGGCTCGTCAATGATCTCTTCTTCCTGCGTGGTCTGCTCGTCCGCCGGGGGTGTCAGGATCGCGGAAAGCGCCTCCATGACCGGGCTGCTCTCCGAAGCGGACTCACTGTCGGATCCCGGCTGCACGGCGGTCACGCTCAGCAAGACAGCCAGCGCGATGCGAAAGATGAACAGCCAGATGAGCATAGTCACCTTCCCGTTTCAGGCGGCGTAGGCGTCTCCCGTGCCGCTCCATCGAGGGTACCAGCCTTCGATTCGGAAGGACTAGGGGCCATCGGCGCCCTCGGGAGCATGCTGGCCTACCGCATCGAGATCATCGGCGACCAGCCGCAGGATGAAGCGGGGATCGAAGCGAGGCGAGCAGCGACCGCAGGACCAGGTGCCGCGCCTCCGCCGGGCCACCTTCAGGCCGCAGGCCGGGCAGGCGTAGAGATAGCGGATCGGGCGCCGCCGGGGCGGCACCAAACAGTTTCGGATCTCTTCAAGCGAGGCGCCCGTCAGCGCGGCGACGCGGTAAGCGATGCGGTCGTATCCGTGCTTGGCGTGGCGGCGGCGGTCGCCATCGAGGTAGTCGCGCATGTGGAGCAATTCTTCCGCGACGACGATCTCGAGCGCCTTCGGCTGCGACAAGTCGATGCGACGCAGATTGATCAGCACGAGATGCACTTGGCGGCGCGGATGGTAGGCGTACGCCCCGCCGAGCGAGGCAGCAACGCGGCGTCCAAGCCAAGATTCGAATCTGCGCCGGTCGGTCGTGACCCAGAGTCTGTCGGTCGGCAACGCGAGCCGCGCGACATACGCGCGCACCAGCTCGATCGTCGCCTCGTCCTGGGTGTCGAGAATCATCTGCGCTCCTGATCGCCGCCACGCGTTCCAGGCACGCGACTGGCCAAGCGTACAATGGAACCGGTGACCGCCGTGGCCCGGCGCCGCGGCCGTCTCGTGGCGAGAGGGAGGCATGACGAGCCAGCAATCCGTGAGTGCCCGGCCACACGCGCTGATTGCGACCGACGATCCCGACCTGCGCGACTTCCTCGCCGAGGGATTGGTGTACGGTGGGTTCTGGACGAGCGCGATCGCGAGCGGGCTCCAGGTCCTCGAAGTCTTCCGCCTACGCACCTTCGATCTGGTCCTCATCGATGCCGCGCTCGGAGGGATGGGTGCGCTGGAGGTGATTCGGCGGCTCCGGGGGCGATCCAGCCGTGGACCGGCGGATGGCCCGCGCACCGACGTTCCGATCTTGATCATTGCCGCCGATCCCTCGGAAGTCTCGGAGGAGGAAGCGCGCGACGCGGGCGCCGACGGCGTGCTGGTCGCGCCGCTCGAGCTGGAAACCCTCGTGCCGCATCTGCACGGTGTGGTGGCGGAGTGGCGGGCTGCCCATCCAGATCGGCCGTGGGCCGATGTCGCCGCTCAGCAGCCCTCGACGCGGACGTAACGCCGGCGCCGCGCCCTGAATCGGCCGCGCGAGCGGGCCCGGCACGGAAGATGCCATAGGTTTCTACATTCGACCTGCTGCCGGCTGGCGATTGGCAGCGTATTGAGCTTGCGCAGGCAGGGAGGACCTGATGCCGTTTGCACGGGCGAGTGGAGTTCTAGCTCACCCGACCTCGTTTCCCGGACCGCACGGGATCGGAGACATTGGCGATGCGGCCTTTCGCTTCGTTGACTGGCTGGCTGTCGCCGGTCAGCGGTATTGGCAAGTGATGCCGCTCGGTCCGACTGGGTATGGCGACTCGCCCTACGCGTCACTCTCCGCCTTCGCGGGGAATCCGCTCCTCATCTCCTTGCCATGGCTCGTCGGCGACGGGCTCCTGGAGCAATCGGAGCTCGAGAATCATCCGCCGTTCCCGGACCACGAGGTCGATTACGGGCGCGTCATCACCTTCAAGCAAGAACGCCTTCGCGCCGCGTTCGCTCGCTTCCGCGGTGGGGCAGGGGCGGCGTTGCGGCCCGCCTTCGAGGCATTCGTCGTCGCGGAGCGCTATTGGCTGGATGACTTCGCGTTCTACATGGCGCTGAAGGACTACCACGGTGGCCGGTCGTGGCTGGAGTGGGAGCCGGGGATTCGCCTGCGCGAGCCAGAGGCGCTGGCTTCCTGGCGGGAGCGGCTTGCGGATGACATCCACTTTCACCAGTTCGTGCAGTTCCAGTTCCGCCGACAATGGACCGAGCTCAAGCGCTACGCCAACGAGCGGGACATCCGCATCATCGGCGACATCCCGATCTTCGTCGCGCACGACAGCGCCGATGTCTGGGCCAACCGCGAGATCTTCCGGCTCGATGCCGAGGGGCGTCCAACGGTCGTCTCTGGAGTTCCGCCCGACCTTTTCACCGCGCACGGGCAGCTCTGGGGCAATCCGATGTTCGATTGGCAGAAGCTGGAAGAGACCGAGTATCGCTGGTGGGTGGACCGCGTCCGCGCCACGATGGCCCTGGTCGATGTCATCCGGATCGACCACTTTCGCGGCTTCGCGGCTGCCTGGACCGTCCCGGCCGACGCCCCGACGGCGCAAACTGGCCGCTGGGAGCGGGGGCCAGGACGCCGCGTCTTCGATGCGATCGAGCGAGCGCTCGGAAAAATCCCGATCATCGTCGAGGACCTTGGGTTGATCACCCCAGATGTCATCGCGCTGCGCGAAGAGCTCGGCTTCCCTGGCATGAAAGTCCTCCAGTTCGCGTTTGACGGTGACCCGGAGAACGCCTATCTGCCGCACAACTATGACCGAAACTGCGTCGTCTACACCGGAACGCACGACAACCAGACGACGGTTGGCTGGTTCCAGTCGCTCGATGACCGGACCCGGCGGCAGGTGCAGACCTACATCGGGAAGGACGCGGCGGACGTCGCGTGGGACTTCATTCGACTGGCGCTGATGTCGGTCGCCGACCTAGCGATCGTCCCGCTGCAAGACGTGATGAGGTTGGGCGATGAGGCCCGCATGAACACGCCGGGACGAGCCTGGGGGAATTGGACGTGGCGATTCCTGCCGCACCAGCTCCACCACGGTCTTGCCGCTGGGTTAGGTGAGCTAACGGACGCGTATGGCCGCCGCGCGCGTCCGCCGCGCGTGAAGTCCACCGATCCGTACGATTACACTGCGGCCGGTACGGAACACCGGTTGTGGTAGGCGGCCGCCCGGCAAGGTCCGGCGATCCGAGGCCCACGAAAGAGGAGTCGGATGACGAAGCTCGGAGCGTTCACCTTTGTCCTGCATAGCCACCTGCCATACGCGCGGCAGGCGGGGATGTGGCCGCACGGGGAGGAGTGGGTCCACGAGGCGATCGCGGAGACGTATGTCCCGCTCCTCGACGCCCTCCACGACCTCGCCGACGAGGGTGTCCCGTTCGCGCTGACGATCGGCATCACGCCCATCCTCGCCGAGCAGCTTGCCGATCCGCTGATCGTCGATCACTTCGTGCACTACGCGGCGGAGCGGGCGGCTTGGGCGGCCAACGACGTCAAGCGCTTCGAGGAGGCGGGAGACGCGCATATGCGCGATCTCGCCCGCTTCTATCACCACTTCTACGCGCGGACGTTGACGAGCTTCCGCGACCGGTATCGCAGCGACATCCTCGGCGCGTTCCGCGCGCTGCAGGACGCGGGCAAAGTGGAGGTCGCGACGTCGGCCGCGACGCATGGCTACCTTCCGCTCCTGTCCCGCGACTCCTCGATCTATGGGCAGCTCGCTATCGGCGTCGCCACCTATCAGCGACACTTCGGCCGGCGACCAACGGCGATCTGGCTGCCGGAATGTGCTTACCGGCCTGCCATCCTGGAGCAAGAGGACGGTAAGACTGTTCGCAGGCCAGGGCTGGAATCGTTCCTCGCCGGGCAGCAGCTCGAAGTCTTCTTCAGTGAGACGCACACGGTCGAAGGTGGAACGCCGGTCGGCAAGGCTGCTGGGGAAGCGATTGGCCCGTACGGCGCCGTGCCGCGGCGATACGCGCTGCAGGTCGTACCGGAGGCGACGGCCGAGCCCGGCACGACCTACCAGGCATATTGGGTCGGCGATGCGCCGGGCCAGGTCGCGGTGTTGGCGCGCAACAACGAGACCGGGCAGCAAGTCTGGTCGGGAACCTTTGGCTATCCGGGCGATTACTGGTATCGCGAGTTCCATCGCAAAGACGGCATCTCCGGTCTCCAGTACTGGCGAATCACCGGCACCGGCGTCGATCTCGGGCAGAAGGCGCCATACGAGCCGGCGCGGGCGGCCGAGCGGGTTCAAGACCATGCCGACCACTTCGCCGCCCTGGTTCACAACCTCCTTCGCAAGTATCACGACGAGACAGGCCGGTTTGGCGTCATCTCCTCCGCTTACGACACCGAGCTTTTCGGTCACTGGTGGTTCGAAGGCGTGCAGTGGCTGAAGGAGGTTCTCAAACGGCTGGCGGCCAACGACGAGATCGAGCTGACGACTGCCTCCCGGTACATCGAGTCGCATCCGCCTGAGCGCGTGTTGGCGCTGCCGGAATCGAGCTGGGGCGCCGGCGGTGGCCATTTCACCTGGCTCAATGTTGATACCCAGTGGATGTGGCCGCCGATCCACGAGGCGGAGCGGCAGATGGAAGCGCTCGTCGCGCGATTCCCCAACGCGGAGGGCGATCGGCTGGAGGTGCTCAATCAGGCCGCGCGTGAGCTCTTGCTCCTGCAAAGCAGCGACTGGCCGTTCCTGGTGACGACCGGGCAGGCGAAGGAGTACGCGGCGCAGCGCTTCACTGAGCACCTGGAGCGGTTCCAACAGCTTGGCAATTTGGCGGAGCGGGACGAGCTCAACGAAGGCGACCGGCAATTCCTCGCCTCGTTGAAGGAGCGCGACAACCCCTTCCCGGACATTGACTACCGGGTCTTCGCGGCTCGCCAGGGCGATCCGGCCCCGCGCGAGGGCTAGAGCGGCGGGCGTTCAGACGTACTTCAGGACGGACGCCAGGGGCAGCCTGAGCCAGTCCGGCCGGTTGTTGAGCTCGTAGTTGATCTCGTAGAGCGCCTTGTCCAGCTCCCAGGCCATCACGGCCTGGCGGATGTCATCGTCGGACGCTGGCAGATAGGGCGCGCCGCCGCGCCGAGATTCCGAGACGTACGCATTCAAGAACGCGCGCCGGGCAGCCCGCTCCCAGGCGATGAGCGCCGCACGTTGCGGTTGCCCGGAGGGTGAGGTGGCCACGCGCTCAGCCGCGCCGCGCGCGTAGGAGAACGAGCGCAGCATGCCCGCCACGTCTTTCAGTGGCGACGTTTTTGCTCGCCGCTCATGGATCGGCCGCCGCGGCTCGCCCTCGAAATCGAGGATGACGAAGTCTCCGTCCGTCGTCCGCAGGGTTTGGCCCAAGTGGTAATCGCCGTGAACGCGAGTCTTGGCGCGGCCACGGAGCCGCTCATAGCCCGCTGTCTGCGCCCGCAACCGGGATTGTACTTGCAGGAACGTTTGGATCAGGTCTCGCGTCTCGCCGTCGACGTGCTCCAACTTCGCGGAGAGCGCGGCGGCCGTGGCCTCGATTGCCGACTCAGTGGCCTGTGCCCACCGGCGAACATCGTCCGCCGTGATCGTCTCGGGAGCGAGGGCCGGGTCCCAAGGGGCGTTCGAGAGGGCCAGGTGAAGCTGAGCGGTCAGCTCGCCAAGCCGGCGCGGCGCCTCGACGTCCGCCGACTCGGGCTCCGTCAGGCTCCGCACGACAAAGGACCAGCCGTCGCCGATATTTTCAACGAACTCCTGCGCCACCGCGAGGGAATACGGCTCACCTCCATTCGGGACATAGGTGCAGGTGCCCAGGAGGGCGGGGGTGTGGCGAAAGCCGCCGCGCGTCGTCAGGAATCGGCCAAGTTCCGCTTCCGGGTTGAGGCCGGGCTGGACGCGCCGGAAGACTTTCAGGATGACAGCCGTCCCGTACACGATTGACGTATTGCTTTGCTCGGCGGCGGAGACGCGCGTCTCCGCCCCACGTGCCCGGTCCACCGCATCAAGCGATGAGCCTGCTGACGCGGCGATCGGCTCCCAGACGAACTTGCCGCTTGTCCCGGTGAATGAAGCTCCCGCGTCGAGCTGGTCCAGCAGCCAGCGATGCACCGAGCGGTCGGTGAGAGCGTCGCTCACGGTCCAGCGCTCGCCGCCGGCTTCGATCTCCGCGAGCGGCTCGGTTGCGGCCGCTTTGGAGATGAGGAGCGGCGCGAAGTAGTCGGCCGGCTCGCCGGCGTCGAAGGCGACGGAGAGGAGCGCGAGCGCCAGGTATCCCTCAGCAACCGGGACAATGCTCACGTCGCGCAGGGTGACGCCCGTGATGGTCCGCGACTTGTCGCCGAACCACCGGCGGGATGGCAAGAACGCCGGCAGGGCCTCCTCCACGAGGCGAGGTAATGCGGCCTGGAGTCGTTCCCGGTCGAGTTGTTCGGAGAGCGTGAGACGGACGGTCATGTCGCGTCTCTCGGCGCGGCCGGCTCCAGCCGGAACCAGTAGAAGCCGCGCGCGGGTAGGGTGAGGAAGTACGGTGCGCCGGAGATCTCCGGGAAGGCGGTATCGCCGAAGAGATCGATCGGGCGCATACCCTCATAGGCGGAGAGATCGAGATAGACGTACTGCGTCGACTTGGCCAGGTTGGCGACGCAGAGAATCGCCTCCTCCTCGTATCGGCGCACGTAGGCGAGGATGCGCGGGTTCTCCGGGAGGACGAATTCCAGGCTGCCGCGCCCGAACGCCTTGTGGCACTTGCGGATCGCCAGCGTCCGCTTGACCCAGTTGAGAAGCGAGGTCGGCAATTGCCGCTGCGCTTCGACGTTGACGGTTTCGTAGCCATAGATCGGATCGTCAATGACGGGTAGGTAAAGGCCAGACCAGCCCGCTTGGGAGAATCCCGCGTTGCGATCCGGGCTCCACTGCATCGGCGTCCGGAGACCGTTGCGATCACGCAGCCAGATGTTGTCGCCCATGCCGATCTCGTCGCCGTAGTAGAGGCACGGAGAGCCGGGCAGCGAGAGGACGAGCGCGTGCATCAGCTCGATCTCGGCCCGGCCGTTGTCCAGCAGCGGCGCGAGGCGGCGGCGAATGCCGAGATTGCTGTACATCCGGCGGTCTGGCGCGTACTCCTGCCACATGTAATGCCGCTCGTCGAGCGTGACCATCTCGAGCGTCAGCTCGTCATGGTTGCGCAAGAAGGTTGCCCACTGGCAATTGGGCGGAATCGGCGGCGTGCGCCGGAGGATGTCAACGATCGAGGAGCGATCTTCCCGCTTGAGCGCCATGAAGAGTCGCGGCATCACCGGGAAGTGGAAGCACATGTGGAATTCCGGGCGCTCCGGCGTGCCGAAGTACTGGACGACGTCCTCCGGCCACTGATTCGCCTCCGCGAGCAGGATGCGGCCGGGGTACTCCTTATCAATCATCTCCCGAAGCGCCTGGAGGAACTCGTGCGTCTCCGGCAGGTTCTCGCAGTTGGTCCCCTCGCGCTCGTAGAGATACGGCACGGCATCGCACCGGAAGCCGTCCAGGCCGAGGTCGAGCCAGAAGCGGGCGACGTCGAACATCTCCCGCCAGACTTCCGGGTTGTCGTAATTGAGGTCCGGCTGATGGGAATAGAACCGGTGCCAGTAGTACTGGCCAGCGACTGGGTCGTACGTCCAGTTCGACGGCTCGTAGTCAATGAAGATGATGCGCGCGCCGGAGTACTTCGACGGGTCGGAACTCCAAACGTAGTAGTCGCGCTTCGGCGAGGAAGGATCGGAGCGGGCCTCCTGGAACCACGGATGCTGGTCGGAGGTGTGGTTCATGACGAGGTCGGCGATGACCCGCAGGCCGCGCGCGTGGGCGGCGTCGAGGAAGAGCTTGAAATCTCCGAGCGTGCCGAGGTCCGGATGAATATCGGTGAAATTGGCGATGTCGTATCCGTCGTCTCGGAGCGGCGACGGGTACATTGGGGTCAGCCAGATGCAATCGACGCCGAGCTCGCGGACGTAGTCGAGCCGTTGGGCTAAGCCCCGGAAATCTCCTTTGCCATCCCCGTTGGCGTCATAGAACGATCGGACGAGGATCTCGTAGAAGACGGCATCCTTGTACCAGAGATCATCAGACGTCGGCATAAAGTCAGAACCCCGCTACGTCTCCCGTACGAGATCCAGGCCGGTTTGCGACTCGGCCCAGATACGGCAAAGGCGGACCCAGACGTCCGCCATCCGATCGCTACGCGGCAGAGCGCCGCGGTGCTATGCGGCCGTGAATTATGACGCGGCGTTGTGGGTTCTGCACGGGCGTCGCGCGTGTCAATGCATCCCGCTTCATCATCGGTGATGAGGGGTCAGCATCGGGGCATAGCGGGCATCTGCGGCATCATCCGGCGGCGCCCTGAAGAATCGCTTTCATGACCCGGCCGGCGGCGACGTCCGACAGCGCCTGGTTCACCTCCGCCAGGGGATAGGGCGTGATGAGGCGCGCGAGATCGAAGCGGGCCGCAAGCTGCGGAAGGGACTGGAGATAGCCGAGGTAATGCGCCTCGGCGAAGGCCCACGAGCCGTAGACCTGGAGCTGCTTGCGAGTGATGACGTGCGGGTTGATCGGCGTGGTGCCGCGGTCGGTGTACTGACCCAAGACGAGGTAGCGGCCGTTGCGCCGGGCATACTCGAACCCCTCCGGGACGGCCTCCGGCACGCCGGTGCACTCGAGCACCGCATCGGCGCCGCGTCCGGCGGGCGTCTGGGACAGGACCCACGCGATGCGTTCCTTCGGATCGGTCACGGTGAAGATGTCGAGATAGACATCTCCGACGCCGAGCTCGCGCGCGAGGTCGAGCCGGCCAGCGGGGCCGCCGACGAGGATGACCTTCGCCGCGCCCGCGAGATGCGCGTACATCGCGGCCGCCATCCCGACCGGACCGCTCCCCTGTACGACGATCGTCTCGCCCGGATTGACGCGAACGATGTCGAGCACACCGTGGACGGCGGTTGGTCCGGCGCAGCCGAGCGAGATGGCCTGCTCGGGCGTGACTCCGTCCGGGAGCCGGAAGACAGCGGATCCTGGCTGGAGATAGACATAATCTCCCCATCCGCCGGAGAGCCGTGGCCACTCGTCGAACCGCTGATTGATGCCATAGATCTTCCGATCCGCACAGAGCGTCCGCTCCCGCTCGATCACGCACCAGTAGCACCGTCCGCAGGGGATCGAGGAGGCCCAGGCGATGAGATCGCCTTCGCGCAGGGGCTGGCCGGTGAAATCGGCCGTCACCCGCTCGCCCAGCTTCCAAACGCGGCCGACAGCCTCGTGCCCGAGGACGACCGGCGTCGGGATCGGCAGGTTGCCGTGCGAGAGGTGGACATCGGTGCCGCAGATTCCGCCGTAGATGACCTGCGCGACGATCGCGTCCGGCTCCGGATCGGGAACCTCAGCTTCCTCGATCGTCAACGGCTCATTGAACGCTCGCAAAACGGCCGCGCGGCTTATCGTCGCCATTGCTTTCTTGTAACCTCCGTTCGATCGGCTCCGTGCTCTCTGGGACCGGCATTATCGCCGCCTGGCCGTGGCGCGGCATCTCCCCGGTGTCCGCTCCTTGTCTCTGGTCAGGCGAGGCACGCGCTACGGTCTCCAGATGGTCGCATCGTGACTCCTCGTTTTCGGCTCGGTCCCGTCATCGCCGTTAGCACGTCTCGACGTAGTCAACGTGCTGCCACCGGGTGAGGTGGAAGATGTGCGCGGGCTCGACATGGGGATCGAGCCGGACGTACTGAGATCCGCCGGTCCACATGTACGTCGCTCCGTTGATCAGGTCGGTCGCGCGGTATTGCTCCCCCTCGGGAATCCCAAGCTCGTGGAGCGGGAAGTGGATCATCGTCTCGTGCGGCTGGAACGGGTCGAGATTGACGACGACGAGGATGACATCGGACTTGTCTGGCGTCGTCTTGGCGTAGCACAGGATGTTGTCGTCGTCCGCCCAGTAGAAGCGGAGGTTGTCGTACTCGTGGAGGGCGGGGTGCTCGCGGCGGATGCTATTGATCTTGGCGACGAAATCCTTGATGTTCCCCGGCCGGTCCCAATCCCAGACCTTGTACTCGTACTTCTCGGAGTTGAGGTACTCCTCCTTGCCGGGGACGGCAGTGTTCTCGCAAAGCTCGTAGCCGCTGTACATCCCGTAGACGGAGGAGAGCGTCGCGGCGAGGACGAGGCGCATCTTGAACGCGGGGCGTCCGCCTACCTGGAGGATGTACGGCAGGATGTCCGGCGTGTTCACGAAGAGGTTGCCGCGCAAATACTCCTTGACTTCGGTCTGCGTCAACTCCGTGAAGTACTCGATGATTTCGTGCTTGAAGTTCCGCCAGGTGAAGTAGGTGTAGGACTGGGTGAAGCCAGCCTTGGCGAGTGCCTTCATCACCTTCGGGCGGGTGAACGCCTCGGAGAGGAAGATGGTATCCGGGTGTTCGCGCTGAACCTCGCGAATGAGCCACTCCCAGAAGATCGTCGGTTTGGTATGTGGGTTATCAACCCGGAAAATCTTGACGCCCTGCTCGATCCAGAACAGGATGATGCGCCGCATCTCGAGCCAAAGGTTCCGCCAATCCGGCGTGTTGAAGTTGATTGGGTAGATGTCCTCGTACTTCTTGGGCGGGTTCTCCGCGTACTTGATCGTCCCGTCTGGCCGGATGTGGAACCACTCCGGGTGCTCCTTGACCCACGGATGGTCCGGCGAGGCTTGGATCGCGAAGTCGAGGGCGATCTCGAGTCCATGGGCGCGGGCAGCCGCGACGAGCCGGCGAAAATCCTCCAGCGTGCCGAGGCTCGGCTCGATCGCATCGTGTCCGCCGAGCTCGTTGCCAATCGCGTAGGGGACGCCTGGATCGTCCGGTCCGGCGTTGAGCGTGTTGTTGCGCCCCTTACGGTTCGTACGCCCAATCGGATGGATCGGCGGGAAGTAGAGGACATCGAAGCCCATTGCCGCGATATCGGGCAGGCGCTCGATCACGTCATCGAAGGTGCCGCTGCGGCCCGGGACCTTGCCGGCGGAGCGGGGAAAGAGCTCGTACCAAGCGCCGTAACGCGCCCGCACGCGGTCGACGACGACCTCTAGCTCCTTGCCGTAGACGGCGCCGCCGGCGCGTGAGCGGTACCGCCGCATCAGCGCCTCCAGCCGGTCGGAGAGCATGATCGCAACCGACTCTGCCTGGTTGGACGCAGCGTCCGCCTCGGAGAGGATCGAGGCCAGCACTTCGGCATCGGCGCCGGCTCGAGTCATCGCCTCTTCGACCAAGAGCCGCCCCTCAACGAGCTCCGTGCGCACGTCGAGGCCCGCGTCGTGCTTCTTCTTCAGCTCATCGCGCCACGTTGCGAAGTAATCCGGGAAGGCCTCGATGGTGTAGCGATACCGAGTGTTCTCCGTGAGCGGGAAGGAGCCGCGCCACCGGTCGTTGTCGTAGTGCTCCATCTCGACTTCGGACCACTGCTCCTCGTCCCACCGCCGGTAGCGCACTACTGCCGCGATCTTGTCGTGCCCATCCTTGAAGATGTCCGCCCAGACCTCGAGTACGTCGCCGACTTCTCGCTTGACGGGATAGCGGCCGCAGTCCAGCTCCGGCCAGACGTTTTCGATAATGACGCTGCTCGGTGGAGCGTCGGTGGCGGGGAGCGTCACGGTCGCCTCGCGGGCACCGACTAGGTCGGTGGGTGCAGTCATCACTGGCCTCCACGGTTGCGCCGGCGGCGATGAAACGGTGCGCGACCCCTTGTCGCGAGGGGGTCACTCGACCGAGGATAGCGATGGGCGAAAGGGGCGACAAGCCGCGACCCACGCCCAGGTTGCACGATACACCAGCGAGTTAGGCTGCCTAATGAGCGCTTCACCCTTGACTCCCGACCCAGCAAGTGGCCGACGAGCACCGCGTTGGGTCTGGCCCGTCGTCATCATCGGCATCCTGGCCGTCATCGCGGTCGCCGCCACCTGGGATCAGGAGTGGCTGGGCGGCGAGCCTGACGCCGGCACGCCACCACCGGCCGCCGCTGATTTCACGGAGGAGGAGCGCACGTTCTATGCCTATGTCGGGCCCCGCTTGCGCGATTTGGCAGCCGAGGCGCAAGCGGCCGAAGAGTTGGGCCGGAACAAGAGCCGCAATCTCCTCGCGTTCCAGCGGCACGGGCGGCGGATCGACGATCTCGGCGACGAGATTGACGACTATCTGGAAGAGCATCCCACGCCGGCACGGTTTGCCTCTGCCATGGCTCTCTACGAGCGTGGCATCGCGGCGACGCGACACGCGATGGACCACGCGCAATCGGGCTTCTTGACCCTCAACTGGGACCGGGTGGCGACGGCGATCCCGATCATGGGCAATGGCGCTCGGGACCTTGCCGACGCGCTCGCCATGCTCGAGAGCGAGGCGGGAGAACCGGAGCTGGCCACGCCGACCGGAACGCCCTCGTCGTAATCTTCCTCGCGCATCGCGGTTTGACCTCGAAGTTCGCAACCGGCATCATCGGGCGGGGGTAGGCACGAACGATCGCGCGAGGGAGGGAGGGCTTGGAGAGCGGAAGCCAGCTCGGTGTGACGGAGCGACGAGTCGTTCGCCCCGGCAAACCGTACCCTCTCGGCGCGCATTGGGACGGGAGCGGCACGAACTTCGCGCTGCTGTCCGCCCACGCCACGGCGGTAACCCTCTGCCTCTTCGATACCGCATCCGGCCGCGAGGAGCGAATTCCCCTTCCGAGTCGCACGGGTCATGTCTGGCACGGCTACGTCCCGGGCGTTGGTCCTGGGCAGCGCTACGGCTTTCGCGTTGACGGGCCGTATGACCCCAATGCCGGGCACCGGTTCAACCCGCACAAGCTCGTCCTCGACCCATACGCGCGGGCGGTTGACGGCACCGTCGATTGGCAAGGTCCGGTGTGGGGTTACCGCCGCGATTGGGAGCTGAACGACCTCGAGATGGACGAGGCCGACGATGCCGCGTTCGTTCCCAAAGGTGTCGTGATCGACCCCAGGTTCGAGTGGGAAGACGACCAGCGCCCGGAAATCCCCTGGAGCCGGACGATCATCTATGAAGCCCATGTCAAAGGCATGACCGCGCGGCATCCTGAGGTGCCGCCCGAGCTGCGTGGCACCTACGCTGGTCTCGCGCACCCGGCCATCATCGAGCATTTGCGGCAGCTCGGCGTCACCACGATCGAGCTCATGCCCGTCCACGCGTTCGTAGATGACGACTTCCTCGTCGAGCGCGGTCTTCGCAACTACTGGGGATACAGTCCGCTCGCGTACTTCGCGCCGGAAGGACGATATGCGAGCCGGGGCACCGGCGGCGAGCAGGTCGCCGAGTTCAAGGCAATGGTCAAGGCGCTGCACGCGGCCGGCTTCGAGGTGCTGCTGGATGTGGTTTACAACCACACTTGCGAGGGGAATCACCTGGGGCCGACGCTGTCGTTTCGCGGAATCGATAATCGCACTTACTACCGGCTGTTCCCGGAGCACGCGCGGTTCTACCAGGACCTCACTGGCACCGGAAACACCATCGCCGCGTATCTGCCGCCCGTCTTGCGGCTGATCGCCGATTCGCTCCGGTATTGGGTCGAGGAGATGCACGTTGACGGCTTCCGCTTCGACCTGGCGCCGGTGCTGGGCCGCGACCCCAACGACTTCGATCCGTATGCCGCCTTTTTCGACATCGTCTACCAGGATCCGGTCCTCGCCAGGGTGAAGTTGATCGCCGAGCCCTGGGACCTCGGCCATAGCGGGTACCAGGTCGGCAACTTCCCGGTGGGCTGGGCGGAGTGGAACGACCGGTTTCGGGACGCGGCGCGTGCCTTCTGGCTCGGGCATCGCCGCGATGTTGGCGAGCTTGCGCTACGGCTGTCCGGCTCTCCTGATCTCTTCGGCCGTGGGTGGCGCGGACCGCAGGCAAGCATCAACCATGTCACCGCGCACGACGGGTTCACGCTCGAAGATCTTGTCTCGTACAACTGCAAGCACAACGAGGCGAATGGCGAAGAGAACCGCGACGGCTCGGACCACAACCTCTCGTTCAATCATGGCGTGGAGGGGCCAACCGACGACCCGGCGATTCTCGCGATCCGCGACCGGCAGAAGCGGAATCTTCTCGCCACGCTCCTGCTCAGTCGCGGCGTGCCGATGATTTGCCACGGGGACGAGATCGGCCGCACGCAGCGGGGGAACAATAACGCCTATTGCCAGGACAATGAGATAAGCTGGCTCGACTGGGATCTCGATGAGCGGGCGACGTCGCTCTTGGAGTTCACGCGCCGGCTGATTGCCGTCCGGACTCGATACCCGGCGCTCAGCCTGGGAGTCGCCGATGGGAATCCGGCGCACGGCCATGGCGAGAGCGGCATGCGCTGGTTCCGGCCCGATGGCCATGAGATGACGTCGGACGACTGGGCTCACCCGACGCGTTTGGCAATCATGATGAGCGTTTTCGCAACGTCCGAGGCGCTGGATGAGCGGGACGGTCCAACGCCAGGAGAGGTGCTCTTACTCCTGATCAACGGAGAGGCGCACCACCAAGACTTCCACCTGCCCGCGCATGATGCGCGGGAAGACAGGTGGGAAGTTCTCTTGGAGACGTCCAGTTTGGGTGGCGTGGAGCCGCCGGCGCGAGTCGCCGCGGGGGGGATGGTGACGCTCGCGGACCGGTCGCTCGCCCTCTATCGAGCAGCTGCCGGTCCGCGAGCGGAGCAGTCGAATTCGGAATCCGAGAGAGGAAACTAGTTCAGAGAGGTCGCCCGCTCATCGGAGCCGTTCGGGCTGTCACACCCGAGCGGGATCAGGGAGAGAAGCTGGCGGAGCCGCTCGGCTTGCAGCGGGCTCATGTCGCCCAGCAGCGCGGCGAGGCGGCGACGGTAGGCCTCTCCGAGCTCGTTGAGGAGGCGTGTTCCGACAGGAGTCAGCCGGGCCAGCACCATCCGCCGGTCGTCGGGGTGAGCCTGGCGCTCGACCCAACCCTGGCGGGTCAGGATGTCGACGTACAGCGTGGCGGTGCGCCGGGCGACCGCGAGGCGCCGGGCGAGCTCGGACGGCGCCAGGCCGCGCGGACCTGCTGCCTCCAGCTCCAGCAGGGCGAAGAACGCGCCGGCAGTCAGATCGAGATCGGCCAAGGCATCAACCGCGGCGCGATCGAGCGCGCAAGAAGTTCGCATCAGTTCGCGGAACGCGGAGAAGCGAGCCGATTCATCGGCCTCTTGGTCGATCTCCAGCGTTCGCTTCGGTGGAGCGAGCCATCCTGGATGGACGGCACGAGCGGTTCGCTCGAGACGCGCCGGCGAAGTTCGCTCCGGGGCTGGTGCCATCGTGTTCATGCAACGCTCCACTCTTGCATAGGTTCAGACCACGTCACCATCCAAGTCTCCCGGCCACGCATGCGTCTGAGGTCATGAGACCGGGAAGCAGTTCAGCATCACGGCCGAAATAGGCTGCCAGCAACCTATACGACCAGGTAGGATAGTATCGCTACCTTCGCAATCGGAAAGACAGGAGTGTTATTAGATTTTCAGGCGAATGTGTCGGGAATCACAACCCGTCTTTGTCGGGAAAATCCTGACTGCCTGGAAACCGAATCTCGACGTTACCCCCTGCCGACAGCAGAAAATTGGCGTCGGAGCATAGATTTCTCCGTGACGTCGCGTGGTCGCGAAAGATGGGATGTGCCAGGAGATGTCCGATAGTCAGACCGATCTGCAAGCAATTGCCAGCGGAATCATTCAGCGACTGGACATTCTGAACGCCGCTCGCGACCGCGCGCTCAACGAGGGACGGCAGATCGTCCGGCTGTCGGCGAACACGGTACGGGCGATTCACCGGGGAGAGCTCGATCAGGCCTCCGCGCTGCTCGCGGAGGCGCGATCGCTGCTGGCCGCGTTGGTCGAGCATCTCCAACCCTATCCGGTGCTCCACTGGGCTGGCTATGTCCAGGACGCGATGAAGGAGTACGCCGAGGCGAGCACGATGCTCGCGATCGTTCAGGGGAGTCCGATTCCGCCGCCGGAGGAGCTTGGCGTCGAGGACGCTCCCTACCTGAACGCCTTGGCGGAGGCGGCGAGCGAGCTGCGCCGGCAGATTCTCGACCTCTTGCGCGCCGGCGATGTCGCCCGCGCCGAGCACTTCCTCGCGGTGATGGACGAAATTTACGATGTCCTCATCGCTGTTGACTTCCCGGAAGCGATCACAGGCGGCCTCCGGCGCACGACAGATCAGCTGCGCGGGGTGCTGGAGCGAACGCGCGGCGACGTGACGATGACGCTCACGCAGCAGCGACTGCAACGACAGCTGGCGGAGACGCGAGCAGCGATCGGCGATGACGAAGACGATGATGAGGACGACGACTGACGCCGCACTTCGCCTGACTGATCAGGAGGGCGGCGTGCCAGTTGGCGTTCCGATCGGCTGCAGCAGATCCGGCGCGGGTACGATCTCGATTTCGTAGAGCTTCGGCCACAACTTTCCGGTGACGAAGATCCGGTTAGTGGCTGGGTCGTAGGCGATCCCGTTCAGCACGTCCACGCGGTGGTCCCCACGATCTTCCGGCGTCAACAGGCCGGAGAGGTCGATCCAACCGCGAACCTCGCCTGTCTCCGGATCGATCCGAACGATTCGATCGGTCCGCCAGACGTTGGCCCAGATCTCACCGCCAATGTATTCCAGCTCGTTGAGGAGCATGACTGGCTTTCCTGCATCCTCGACCGTGATCTGGCGCACGGCGCGGAACGTCTCAGGATCGCGGAAGGTGAGCGTGCTGCTGCCGTCGCTCATGATCAGCTGCTCGCCGTCCGTCGTCAGTCCCCAGCCCTCGCCCTCGTACTCGAATGTGGTCAGGAGCTCGAACGTCTCGCGGTCGTAGACGAAGCAGGTCCGGCTCTTCCAGGTGAGCTGATAAATGCGACTGCCGAGAAGGGCGATCCCTTCGCCGAAATGCCGGGTGTCGAGCGCGACGGAGCGCAGAACCTCGCCGGTCTCGAGCTCGACGAGTCGCAAGGTTGATTTGCCCTCGCGGCCGGTCCCCTCGAGGAGCAGGCCGTCGTCGTAGACGAGCCCCTGAGTGAATGCGTCCGGGTCATGGGGGTATGACTGGACCACGTGATAGCCGGCAACAGGCGCGGCCTCTTCCGCGATCGCACTGAACTCGATGTAGCTGAGCGGACCGAGCGAGATTATAGCGAGCAGGAGCGCGGCGAACCTGAGCCGCGTTGCGCGCGAGCTGGTTCTGGACATAAGCACCATCCGAGTTCAGCGTGAGGTCGTCGTGCTCGAATCCGCTTCGAGCGCGTCCGCGAGCGCGGTCAGCAGCGCGACGCAGCCGTCTACACCTAATACGGAGACGTCGGCCGCCTCGGCGACCGAGGGATGCGTCTCCGCGCTGAGGACAGCGACCGCGACGGTTCCGATGCCGTCATTCTCGCGCAGCGCGCGAATCGCGACGAAGGCATCGACGTCTGTCACATCGTCACCAAAGTAGGCGACGCCACTGAGCGCGCGCTCGCGGGCGAGGTCGACGATCGCCGTGCCCTTGTTGACGACGACGCGCGGCCGAATCTCGATGACGAAGCGCCCCTCGGTCACGCGAAGACCGTGTCGTTCCGCCGCTTCCCGTGTCAGCGCGAGGAGATGTTCGCGGACAGCCTCGGGTTGGGGCGAGAGGCGGTAATGGATCGAGGCGGTCAGGTGCTTGTGCTCGAAGATGAGCCCTTCATCAATGGCCGCCGACTTTGCCGCGTTGCGGATCTCGTCAAGGGCTTGGGTGAGGGAAGCGACGGCCGTCGCCGCGCTAGGGTGGATCCAGTGTGTATCGCCTTGTCGCCGCTCGAGTCCGTGGTTGCCGACGACGGTGACGCCCGGGATGCCGACCATCGCGGCGCCGTCGCTCGCTAAGCGGCCGGTGATGACGCCGACAAAGTCGAGCCGCGCCGCCAGCCGCTGGAGGGCCGCGCGTGCCGCCTCAGTGACGACGGCTTCGGCCGGAGTCGGCGCGATGGCGCAGATCGTCCCGTCTATGTCGGTGAAGAGCCCTGCGGGCGCTCGTCGGAGGACGGCGAGGCACCGCTCCAAGACGGCTTGATCGACGCTGGGTGCTGTCTCGTGCCGCATCGTGCTCCTCGTGGATCGAGCGTGCTACGGAAGGGTGAAACGATAGACCGTGCCGTCCGGTCCGACAAATACGTCCCTGATCTCCCCTCGTCGCTCGACCGCCACATGGTAGAGCACGGTGTCAAAGGGAGCCGAGCTGGGGC
Organism: uncultured Chloroflexota bacterium; assembly: GCA_937901745.1. Taxonomy (GTDB): domain Bacteria; phylum Chloroflexota; class Chloroflexia; order Thermomicrobiales; family UBA6265; genus CALGSZ01. The sequence continues at coordinate 62,405 of CALGSZ010000057.1, forward strand.
CGAACGGGATTGCCTGCGTATTCAACCGAAGCTCGACCCCGGTCGAGGGGCTCAGCTCGTCGGTGTCGCTATAGCCGGCCTTGGCAAGCGTGTGCCGAAGCAGGCCGAACGAGATCGAGTCGGTCGGCAGCGTCGGAATGCGCTCGGGATCGATCTCCGCGGGTTGCGTTTCGCCCGTGTCGCTCAGGTAGAAGGCCTGGGCCGTGTCGGAATAGAACGTTGCCTGCCAGCGGAAGCCCGGCTCGAAGAGCTGGCAGCCGACCCGCAAGCTGTTCAGCCGGGCGTCGGGCTGCCAGGCCAGCGCCTTGGCCCGCGCCGCTTCCAAACCAGCTCGCCATTCCTGGTCCATCTGCGGCAAATCGCCAATGAGCAGCCGGCCGTCCTCACAGGCCATGCGCTCCTCACCCGCGCTCTCGGCGGTTACGGTGTCTGTCGCTGATGCGGTTGCCTCGGTTGCCGCTTGCGGTCCCGCTGCCGAGGGACCGCCGCATCCCACGAGAACGACGAGTACGAGAAGGGGGGCGATGGCGGGGAGGGCGTTGCGTCGTCGCGAGCCTATCCGTCTCATGCTGCCCGATCTGCCATCCGATGGCTGGTTCGCATGACACGCCAGCCGTTGCAAGCGTTGCGATCATACCACGCGGTCTCCGGTCTCCCGCGCCCGGCAGTGCTTGCAAAAAGCTAGCGCTGTCTCGGATATACTGACAGTGATTCACCGGTGACCCGTCGTCATGTTTGCCCGCCGCCGAGTTGGTCTAGCGGCTCGACGCTGGGGACACCGTAGTCTGAAAAGCGTCCAGGTGGTCGCTTCCGACCGTCGGAGCGGAGAAGGAGCAGGATGTATCTCTTCAACACGCAGACGGGCCAGATCGAGCCGTTCACCGCCCGAAACGGCACGGTAGGGATCTACGTTTGCGGAGTCACCCCGTACGACACTACGCACATCGGTCACGCGTTCACGTTTCTGACATTCGATATCCTCGTCCGGTACTTGCGCTTCCTCGGCCACCGCGTGACCTACGTCCAAAACGTCACCGACATTGACGACGACATTCTCCGAAAATCGCGAGAGGTCGGGATGGCCTGGGACGAGCTCGCGCGCGTAGAGACGGAAAAGTACGTGCAGGATATGCGCGATCTCAACGCGCTCGAGCCGGATCACTTCGTTCGCGCGACCGATCACATCAATGACATGATCGCCATTATCGAGCAGCTGCTCGAGAAGGGATTCGCGTACGAAGTCAATGGGAGCGTCTACTTTTCCGTCGATCGTGACGAAGAATTCGGCAAGCTGAGCCATCTCCCGCGGGAGGAGATGCTGCCGATCGCCAACGAGCGCGGCAATAATCCGGATGACCCGAATAAGCGTGATCCGCTCGATTTCGTGCTGTGGCAGGCGGCGCAGCCGGGCGAGCCGACGTGGGATTCGCCATGGGGACCGGGGCGGCCCGGTTGGCACATCGAGTGCACCGCGATGGCGACACGCTATCTCGGCCCGCGGATCGACATACACGGGGGCGGCGCAGACCTCGTCTTCCCGCACCACGAGTGCGAGATCGCGCAGAGCGAGAACGCGACCGGACTGGAGCCCTTCGCCCGCTTTTGGATGCATGTCGGTATGGTTCGCTACCAGGGCGAGAAGATGAGCAAATCGCTCGGTAACCTCGTCCTGGTGCGCGACGTTCTGAACGACTACAGCGCGGACGCGATTCGCCTCTATCTCTTCTCCCACCATTACCGGTCTGCCTGGGAATACCGGGACGATGAGCTCGATGAGTGGGCGCGATTGGCTGACGACCTGCGTGAGGCGGCCAATTTCCCCGCGGTCGGCATTGAAGAAGAGGTGGATGTCTCCGTCTACCGGGAGCAGTTCCTGAACGCGCTCGATGATGACCTGGATACGCCGTCAGCGATCAAGGCCCTGCGGGAGATCGGCCAGGCGATCCTCGAGGCGCCGGAGGAGGACGATGCCCGGCAGGCGCAGAAGACGTTGCGGGAGCTTTCTGGGCTGCTCGGGCTGACACTGACCGACGAGGGGCGATAGGGTCGCAACCAACAGGACAGACGGCGAAACCCAGCGGGAATCCGCATTCGTCGCGGGTGGCGTAGAGCAATCGCGTGATATACTCATCCGGGTCACTGCGTGACCTGAATTGATTGTTCGTACCTTTCTGCTCCCCTCCCGGTCCGGACCGCGCAATCCCGGGCAATGGCGAGGTGGGGCATACCCGGAGAAAGGAGTTTGCATTGCGCACCCCCTATCGCCCTGCCCGTTACTACGAGCTGATGACGATCTTCACCCCGGATGTGCCGGAAGAAGAGCTGCCCGGTCTGCTGGACCAGGTCGTCGGCTATGTGAACGCGGCTGGCGGGCGTCTCATCGACATGAGCCGCGAATCCCCTTGGGGACGGCGTCGGCTCGCGTATCCGATCCGGCATGGTGGCCGTGATCTGCGGGATGGTTTCTACACGCTCTACCACTTCCAGTGTCACCCGTCGCGGATCAACGAGGTCGAGCGCGAGCTCAAGCTCAACGAGCGGGTGATCCGCTATCTGCTCGTCACCTACACGCCGAAGGACGAGCCCGCGGAGGCGGCGACGGACGCCGCCGAGGAGGCGCCGGCGGAGACGACCGCGACCGCTGAGGCTGCTCCGGCAGAGGCGAGCGCTGTTGAGGCAGCTCCGGCGGAAGCCGGTGAGGCGGCGTCGAGCGAGCCGGCCACGGCCGAGGCAGCCGCGGAAGCGACGCCAGCGGAGGCGGGTGAGGAAGAGCCGTCAGAGCCAGACCGCCAAACCGAGGAGGGATAGATGGCTGGCGTTTGCAAGGTAATCCTCGTCGGCAACCTGGGTCGTGATCCGGAAACGCGCTTCACGCCGAACGGCACGATGAATGTGCAGTTCACGATGGCGGTGACGCGGCGATACACCGATCAGTCCGGGCAGCTTCAGGAGCGAACGACCTGGTTCCGCGTGACGGGATGGGGTCGGCTCGCGGAGACGCTCGACTCCCTCACGCAGAATGGCTACCTCACCAAGGGCAAGCAGGTCTTCGTCCTCGGCACACTCGAGGCGCGCGAATACCAGGATCAGCAGGGACAGACGCGCACCTCGCTCGACGTCCGGGCCGAGGAGGTTCAACTGCTCGGCACCCGCGCCGATGCCGCAGGCTCGGGTGGCCGTGAGCCGGCGGGCGCCGGCGCGGACCGGTCCGGTAATGGCGGCGACGACTTCGGCACCCAAGACTTTGACGACGTTCCGTTCTAACGATACGCAACGGCGGGGAGCCGAGCGCCATTCTTTCTGATCGAGACAGGAACGAGACGTCTCCGGGTATCGCCGAGAGACGATCATGAGTTAGGAGATAGCGAAGACAAATGAGCGACACCGAGCAGGTTCAAGAGGAGACGGCGGCGCAGGAGCAGGCGCCAGAGCAGGCTCAGGCGAGCGAGGCGTCGGCGGAGCGGCCGGGCGCGCGCCGCTTTGCCACGGGCGCGCAGGCGGAGCGGCCGGCGCAGGCAGGCGCTTCCCGCGGCCGGCGGGGCGGCGGCCGATTTGGGCCGCGCCGCAAGGTTTGTGTCTTCTGCGCGGATAACATCGGCGAAGTCGACTACAAGGACATTGCCCGCCTGCGGCGGCATCTCTCCGAGCGGGCCAAGATCGAGCCGCGCCGAAAGATGGGCACCTGCGCCAAGCATCAGCGGTCGCTGACGGTCGCGATCAAGCGGGCGCGTCACCTCGCGCTGCTCCCGTTCGTGGCCGGCACCGGGCGAAGCTAGTCATCCTTTCCCAAGCGCGCCGCGCACCTGAGCACCGCGCGGCGCCGCAACCCGCTGATGACGCGGATTAGCCACCTTCGAGCGAAGGACGGCCGTGGCGAGGAGGCGCGCCTCTGAGCCGGTGATGACCTCTGCCATGGGGGATCGTGTGCATGAGCGACCGCCAGCCGAGACAGCGACGATCGCAGGGAGGCGGACAGAAACCCGGAGCCACGCAGCGTCCCGCCGGTCGGGCGGGGGCGCGGGGAGCTCAAACTCCTGAGTCGGTTTCCTGGCGGGACCGCATCCCGTTTCGGCGCCAGCAAGTAACCGCACCGCAGCGGCGCCGGCGCGTCCCACGCCACGTGCGGGAGGCGCAGCGGCAGCGCATGCTCTACTGGGGCATGGGGATTGCCGCCGCACTCTGCGTCCTCATCCTCATCGGGTTCGCCGCTTGGGAATACCAGATCAAGCCGAATCAAACGCTGGCGAAGGTCAACGGCACGGAGATCAAGCGTAAGCACTACTGGAAAGTGCGCGCGTACGAGCTCTTCCAGCAGGCGGAGCTCTTCGCTGCGCAGAATCCAATGTTCGCCGAGCAGTTGCGGGCGGAAGCGCGGAGCGTCTGGGGCTCCACCGACGTCCAAGACTCGACGCTGTCTCGAATGATCGACGACCAGCTTGTCCTCCAGAACTTGGACGAGTTCGGGCTGGAGGTCACGGATCAGGACATCGAGACCTTCATTATCCAGCAGTACGAGCCGCTGGGCGCGCCAGTCTTCACGCCGACGCCGTCCCCGACGCTCATTCCGACCCGCGCCGCCTGGGCGACCGAGACTGCGGTGGCCATGACCGCCACCGCCGAAGCGGAGGCCGCTGAGGCAAGCCCGGAGGCAGTCGAAGATGGGACGCCAGCGGCCGAAGGCACGCCGGGGGCGGAAAGCAGCCCGGTTTCAGGCGCCTCGCCTGAGATGGGCGAGGAAAGCGCCTCGCCGGAAGCGGTAGGGTCCCCGGAGACGTCACCGATGGCGTCCCCGGTCGCGTCGCCTGAGGCTTCCCCGCGAGCGACTTCCACGCCAACGCCGACACCGAACCCGGAACAGGCGCGGCAGACCGCCGAGGCGGGATTCCAAGAATTCAAGGACGATGTCTTCGACGACGCTCACCTCTCGCAGGCGGACTACGAGCGCTGGATCGTGCGGCCAGCAGTCGCGCGCGACAAGGTTCGCGCCCACTTCGCAGAGGAGATCGGGCAAAGCGCGGAGCAGGTCCACGCGGCGCACATCCTCGTAGAGACGAAGGATCTCGCCGACCAGCTCTACCAGCAGCTGCAGCAGGGCGCGGACTTCGCTCAGATCGCGAAGGACAACTCGGTTGACGAGGGGACCGCGCCGAACGGTGGCGACCTCGGCTGGTTCCCGCGCGGCATCATGGTCAAGCCGTTCGAGGATGTTGCCTTCTCCCTACAGCCGGGCCAGATCAGCGAGCCGTTCGAGACGGAGTTCGGCTGGCACATCGTCACCGTCTTCGCGCACGAGCAGGATCGGCCACTAACCGACGACCTGATCAGCCAGCTGCGGACGAAGCGATTCGACGACTGGCTGGCCGAGAAGCGCGAATCGGCGGCCATTGATGCCGATATCGAGCCGACTCCGACGCCGGTCGATCGCGAGTTCGAGCCGCCGCCGGCTGCGCCGCCGACTCCAACCCCGACGCCGACCGCCGTGGCGTCGCCGGAGGGCAGCCCTGAAGCGGACCCCGGTGAGCCGATCGGTTCGCCGGAGGCGGGCGGCTAAACGGTTCCAGGCTCCAAGCGCAACTCGGTGGGCGGGCCCCGCTCACCGAGTCATGCTATCCTGGAGGCGGATGTCAGGCTCCGGAACTGGCGGTGACGTGATCCGCTCTCCGGTATAGCTGGAGACGCACGCGATGTCCTTTCGGGAGCGAAATGACCGGCCGCTAGACTGGGACGAAGAGGAGGATATCGTCCCGTCGGGCTGGCCACATCGGCAGCGGGGCGCCTCCGAGCGGTCCGTCGATGATCTTCCGCCGTGGTCCGCGGAGGCCTGGCGTGAGGATGAAGAGGACGTCGCGCTCCCGCCGGCGCGGCGCTCACGAACGAGCCGATCGGCGACCACACGCGGCCGGGAGGAGGAACGCTCTTCCGCTCCTTGGCCGGATCTGCGCGGGTCCTTGCGAGGGCGAGGTCGCGCGGCAAGCGAGGAGACTCGTCGCTCCCGCGATCTGGCGCCGTCATCGCGCACGCGCCGGAGCGCGGCTGGCTCGCTCGAGCCTCGGTCAATTGGTCGCGAGACGGCATGGGAAGACGACCACGAGCTCGGGCTGCCCGACGATGACGGGGCGCTCTACCCGCCAGTGCCGCGCCGGCGCAGCGCTCGCGAAGCGGCTGCACGCCGGCGAACGGCGCGAGCGCGGCCGCGCACGGCCCCGCGCATTCCGGTCAATCTCAGTGCCCTCGCTGTTTCTCAGGACGGCTTTCTTCTTGCCACGCTCGGCGGCTCAGCGTTGAGCTTGCTGCTGATGGCCGCAGTCATCAGCCTCCGCATCGACGCATTGCCGGATTGGATCGTGACGCACCTCAACGCGGCGGGCACGCCCGATCGCTGGGGAACGTCCTCGATCGTCTGGCGCCTTCCGCTGATGGCCGCCATGCTCACCATCATGAACGGCATCGCCGCGACGCTCGTGACGCGCTGGGATGCCTTCGCGGCACGCTTCCTCCTCGGGTCCTCGATCTTGATCCACGCGCTCGCCTGGATGGCGCTGCTCGGACTTCTCTGGTAAAGGTCCGGCACGCCAGTTGAGCGGCGCCGGGCTGTCTCCGATAATCCGGCCGGGTGCCGTCGTAGGGATTCCCCTGCACGGGATTCGATGATCCGCGTGGGCACGGATGCATGGCGAATCTGATTACCGTCGGCCGCATCGGCCTGCTCTTCGTCGTCGTTGCCCTCATCTACTTTGGCAACGTCCAAGTCATCACCGCCTGCATGGCGCTGATCGCGATCATCTTCGCGCTGGACGGCGTTGATGGCTGGGTCGCGCGCCGGCGCGGCGAAACCTCGTCCCTCGGCGCAGTCTTCGACATCGCGGGCGATCGTGTCGTGGAGACAGTGCTTTGGGTCGCGTTCGCCGATCTCGGCCTGATCCCGGTCTGGATCCCCTTCCTGGTCATCACGCGCGGGATCATCGTCGATGGGCTGCGCTCGCTGTCGTATGCGGAGGGGATGACGGCATTCGGCGAGCGAAACATGATGCGCTCGCCGCTGACCCGCTGGCTGACCGCGGGGCGTTTCATGCGCGCGCTCTACGGATACGCCAAGGCGGTCGGCTTCGTCTTCCTGACCGGCTTGGAAGCCTACGAGCATCATGACGCGAGCGGCACATTCATCGGCGACGTGTATGGCGTGACGGCGGTCCGCTGGATTGGATGGGCCGTCGTTTGGTTGGCGGTCGCCTTGACCGTCATTCGCGGCGTACCGGTCATCGTGGACGCGCTGGCCCTGTGGGGACGGCCCGCCGCGTCGCCCGCGCGGACCGAAGCGGGCGCTGCCAGTGACCTGGTCGCGGATCGCTCCACGCAATCGCCCCCGTGACAGATTGGCGCATGCCGCGATGTCGTTCTCAGCCGTGCCCGCGCGGTCGGTCGCGAACGCGCTCTGATTTCCTCACTATCGGACCTTGAGCGAACCCGATTCGGTCGGGGATGATTGCCCGTGGTTCCGTCGCGACCGGCGACCAGATTGCCGGCGGAAAGGATGCAACGGGTGGCAACGGAGGCCAGACAGTCAACGGCGGCCGCTCAGGAGGAGCGGAGGGGGCCGATTGCCGGCCGCGAGCCGCTGCGCTCCCATCTGCCGCGCGTCGAGTTCCGCAAGGAGGAGCGCCGCGACCTCCAGTATTGGCTGTCGATCTTCACCGCGATCGCGCTTTCGTGGTTGATGCGCCTCCTGCCCTTCCGTGTCCGGCGCTGGCTTGCCCGGACCGGCGGCGACCTCGCCTACCGGTTGTCTCCCACCTACCGCGGGAACGTGCTCGACAACATGCGGCACGTTCTTGGGCCGGATGCGTCCGAGAAGGATGTGGAGCGCGCCGCTCGGCACATCTTCCGCACCAACGCCGAGAACTTCCGCGACTTGCTGCTCTTGCCCCACCGGTCGCCGACGGAGATCATCGGGCGGATCCACCTCGAGCATGGAGATTGGTCGATCCTCGATCAGGCGCTGGCCGGCGGCAAGGGCGCGGTCCTGATCACCGCGCACCTGGGCGCTTTCGACATCGTCGGGCACTCGCTGCTGCACCGTGGCTACCAGCTCACCACCGTGACCGGGCGCACGACGAGCCGTTATCTCTTCGATTTGGTGACATTCCTGCGCCGCTCCCACGATATGAGGATCGTCGAAGCGAGCCCTTCGGGTGTGCGCCGCGTGATCCAGGCGTTACGCCGTGGCGAGTGCGCCGTCTTCCTCACCGACCGCGACTTCTTCCTGAACGGCAGGCCGGTGCGCTTCTTCGGGCACGACACGACGCTGCCGCCGGGCGCGGTGCGGATCGCGCGCGACACTGGCGCACCGATCGTGCCGATATTCACCACTCGGCATAGCGACTACCACGCGCTCTACATCGAAGAGGCGTTCACGGTCGAAAAGACCAACGACGTCGACGCCGATATCGCGCGTGGATTGAATCGCGTGGTCGAAGTGCTCGAGCGGGCGATCGCGCGGGCGCCGGATCAGTGGGTCATGTTCCAGCGGGTGTGGCCATCGGAACCGGTCGACCCCGTCCGCGTCTTCCCGGTCGGATCCCCCCTCGACGGCGCGCTGCTGCGGCGAGTCGACGCCGTGTTGCCGCCTCGACATCGCGACGAGGACGGCTCTGTCGCGCCATCCCTTCCGGTGGAGCCGCCCACAGATCGTACGGCATCGCCTCCTCGATCGTGAGCTCGACCAGCTCGCCGACCGGCAGCGCACCGGGCACGAAGACAAGTCCATCCACCTCCGGGGCGTGACGCCGCGCCCGCCCGACCGAGACGGGCTCGATGTTCCCCAGCTCGTCCTCCATCTCGCCAACGGCCTCGATCAGCACTTCCTGGCGCTGACCGATCAGCGCGCGGTTCTTCTTCAGCGAGATGCGCTGCTGGACCTCCATGATCGCGGCGCGCCGCTCTTCCGCAACCTCGGGCGGCACCGGATTGTCCAGCGTGGCGGCGCGCGTTCCGGGCTCGGCCGAGTAGGTGAAGACGCCGACGTGGTCGAACTCTTCTTGCTCGACGAAGTCCAGCAGGGTGCGGAACTGCGCGTCCGTCTCGCCGGGATAGCCGACGATGAATGTCGTGCGCATCACGAGATCGGGCAGCTTCGCGCGGGCGTAATCGATCAAGCGGCGCGTCATCGCCGGGTCGCTCGGTCGGTTCATGCGCCGCAGAACCTCCCGGTCGGCGTGCTGGAGCGGCATGTCGAGGTAGTGGAGCAGCGGCTCATGCTCCGCCATCACGTCAACCATCCGGAGCGTCAACGGACTCGGATAGATGTAAAGCATGCGCAGCCAGCGCAGGTCCGGCACACCCTCGACGATCGACTCCAGCAGCTGCGGTAGGCCGTGCTTCATGCCGAGATCGGCGCCGTATCGGATCGTGTCCTGCGCGACGAGAACGACTTCCTTTGTCCCGCGCGAAACCAGGTCCACGATCTCCTGCAGGACGTGGACCGGTGGCTTACTGACCTGACGCCCCTTGATGCTCGGGATCGTGCAGAACGCGCAGTTGTGGTCGCATCCATCGGCGATCTTGACGTACGCGGACGGGCCGGCATCGCTCCGCGTGAAGGTGGTCAGCATCCCCTCGCAGCCCGCGGACTCGGGCGCCGGCTCTTCCCCGAATAGCTCCGCGACGACGTCGCCGATCCGGTACCACTCTCGCGTCGTCAGGATGTGATCGACCCCGGCCGGAATCTCTTCGCGGTAGTTTCCGAGGGCCGGCATGCACCCGGCGGCGATCAGCCGCTGCCCCTCCTGCCGCTTATCGAGCAGCTCCTCGATGACGCCGACCGATTCGGCGCGGGCTGCGCCAAGGAACCCGCACGTATTGACGATCACCACATCGGCGTCGTCCGGGCGCGGGGCGGGGACGAGGCCTCGCTGTCTGAGCAGGGCCGCCATGCCGTCGGAATCGACGCGATTCTTCGAGCAGCCTAGCGTGACGATGTGAAACGCGCGGGTCGCTGACACAATGGATTCCTCTCACGGGAGCTAGAGGCCAGATATCGCGGGCGTAGCCGGTCCTCTACCGGTAGTTCACGAATTGGAGCGCGACCGGATAATCCTCGGAGCGCAGCGCCTGGATGACGGCCTGCAGGTCGTCCTTGCTCTTCCCTTGGACGCGGATGGCGTTGCCCTGGATCTGCGGCGTCACCTTCTTGAAGTCGTCGCGGATGCGCTTTGCAATCTTCTTGGCGAGCTCGTCCGGGATACCTTTGCGGAGCGTGATCACCTGGCGAACCCGGCCCGAGGCCGCTGGCTCGACCTTCCCGTAATCAAAGATCTTGAGGGACAAGCCGCGCCGCACCGCCTTCGACTCGAGGAGATCAACGACTTGCTTGAGCGTGAACTCTGAGTCGGTCGTGATCGTGATCTGATTCTCACCGTGCACGATCTCGGTGTTCGTCGATTTGAGATCGTACCGCTGCTGTATCTCCCGGCGTGCCTGATCGAGCGCGTTCTTCAGCTCTTGCTCGTCAAACGACGAAACGATGTCGAAGGAATAAACGTTAGCCATCAACCACCTCCGAACCCTACCAACCGGGAGATAGTACCAGAGGCGCGGAGCGTGAAGCCGTGTCAGAACGAGCTATGGAAGCCGCCAGGCAGCGACCAGCGCCAGGGGCAAGCTCGCGCATGTGTGCCGTTCTGGCGCATACTTATATGGAATTTGTGACACGTGATCTCACGTGACGAGATCTGGAGACGCATGAACGCCGCTGCAACCGCGCTGCCTGCCCAACGCATCAAATCCACGCGCAAGCGACGTGGGCTCTCCATACTGCAGAAGGTCCTGATCGCAAACGCGACGATCGTCGTGCTCGGCGCCGTTGCCGGAACCTGGATCACCAGCCAAACGGCCCGCAGCACGGAAGGCCGCACCTTCCTGGCGCTCGCCTTCACCTTCGTCGTGATCGGCATCGTCCTCAGCGTTGTCGCCAACTACGTCGTCTTGCGTGCCGCTTTCCGGCCGCTGGCGACGCTGGAGGCAGCGGCGATCGCGGTGCGCAACGGCGATTTGTCAGTCCGAGCTTCGCCGACGTCGTTCACCGATCCTCAGGTTGCCCACCTGGCGGAGACGTTCAACGCCACGCTCGACGAGCTCGCACGCGACCGGGAGGAGCTGCGATCGCTGGCCTCGCAGGTGATCCGCGCACAGGAAGACGAACGCCGGCGGATCGCCCGTGAGCTGCACGACGACACGGCGCAGGTCTTGTTTGCGCAGCTTATTCGGCTCGCAACCTTGAAATCGTCGCCGGACAAGAGCATCCAGGAGCTGGCTGCCAGCATGGAGGAGATGACGGTCGAGGCGCTGGAGGGTGTGCGGCGACTCGCCCTTGAGCTGCGGCCGCCGGCGCTCGACGATCTCGGCCTCTCGGCGGCGCTTGGCGAGCTTGCCCAGCGCTTCTCGGAGCAGCTCGGCATTCCGGTCGAGTACCAGGCGCGAGGCTTGCGCGGGCGCTTGCCGTCGGAGGTCGAGCTCGTGCTGTACCGCGTCGCGCAAGAGGCGTTGACGAACGTCGCCAAGCACGCCGATGCGAAGCGCGTCTGGCTCGACGTCGATCGGACAGGTGGCGACGTAACGATCTCGATTCAGGATGATGGCAAGGGATTCGACCCATCAAATGTGAAGTCGAGTGATGGGCGTGGGCTGGGGCTCGGCATCTTCGGGATGGAGGAGCGGGTCGCGCTCGTTGGGGGCCGGTTCCGCATCTGGTCGAAACCGGGACAGGGAACGGAAGTCTTTGCCTACATTCCTCTCGAATCCGGTGGTGTCAAGGTTGAGCAGCTATGATCGAGTCCCGCAACGGTGCTCGTGCGCCCGAGCCGATCACGGTCGTTCTTGCTGATGACCATGGCGTCGTGCGCGCCGGTCTGCGTGCGCTCCTCGATAGTCAACCCGATATCCGCGTCGTCGGCGAGGCGGCCGACGGCGAGACCGCGGTCGAGGTGACTCGGCAGACGGCGCCACACGTCGTCGTCGCCGATCTCTCGATGCCCGGCGGCGGGTTGGAGGCGATCCGCCAGATCACTTCACTCGGCCTGCCGACGCGCACTTTGGTGCTCACCGTCCACGCCGAGGAGCGCTATCTCCTGCCGGTGCTGGAGGCGGGCGGCTCTGGCTACGTGCGCAAGTCGAGCGCGCACACCGATCTTCTCGATGCGATCCGGACCGTCGCGCGCGGCGAAGTCTTCCTCGACCCCGCGGCGACGAAGACGCTCCTGCGCGGGTACCTTGGACGCGTGCGATCTGGCGAAGAGCTCGACCTCGGCGAGCTGCTCTCCGACCGAGAGCGGGAAGTCGTCAAGCTGACGGCGGAGGGATACACGGCGCAGCAAGCGGCGGAGATTCTCTCCCTCTCCCCGAAGACGGTCGAGACCTACCGTCACCGCGCGATGCAGAAGCTCGGCCTCACTAACCGGGCGGAGCTGGTGCGCTATGCCCTGCGCGCCGGACTGCTAAGCAGCGAAGAGCTGTAGAACGGGAAGACTCCCCGAAGAACGACCAACAGTCCGCGCTCAGCGGGCGAGGTGCTGGCGGCGCAAGTCGGCCAGTTGACTGAGCGTCGAGGCGGCGTATGGGTCGCGCTCGAGCGATTCCCCTTGCTGTAAGCGTCGCACGAACCCTTCGACCGTCTCGAGGAGATGGCGCTGCTGAGTCAGCGTGTCGAGCAGGCGCGCGGCGTCGGCACGGTGGTCCGTGGCTGCCGAGCCGAGTGCGGGGAGGGGCGTTGTCTGCGTCATTACCGATCCTTTCCGTCGGGCGGGGCGACCGCTCGCGTGATTGTGCACCACGTGGCGGTGTTTCCGCTCAGAATGGTAGCGGTGGGGGACCAAATGGGCTATGACCGGGTCGTGCTAACCGCGCCTCGGTACGCGGGTCCCGATCTCATCGGCTCGGGCTATGTCCGTATAGTTGACAAGGCACGATGCTTGCAGGCTCGTGGGATTTGACCACGCGTGGGCGAATCGCGTACACTAATGGCGTGCGCGGCGTACGACGCCCGTCTGGCTCTGCACGCCATAGAGCCCGGTCATCGGACGGCGTGAGATGGCAGGCGGCGCGGTTCCGAGGAAGGAGAGCTGCCGGAGAGGCAGCGGTCGGAAATGACCCGCGCAGGAGCTTGCGAACCGGCTAGTGTTCTAACTGTTAGCCGGTTTGGTGCGCGAAACCTCGCGTCATGGGGCTGTAGCTCATCCGGGAGAGCGCAACACTGGCAGTGTTGAGGTAAGGGGTTCGAGTCCCCTCAGCTCCACCAGGCGATAGGCGCGGAAACGGGGCCGGCCGAAGACGGTGGCACTGCGAAAGCGCCCATCTCGTTGGTGGCGGCCTTTCGTCCCTGACCGGGGACGGAAGGCCGTTTTTCCGTTACTGAAGCAGGCGGTCCGCGGCGCGTAACGCATCACGTGTCGCCGGTCGCGCGCCGCCGGACGACGTTGGAGGACAAACGGATGGCCGTCGATCAGCGGGCGGAGCGCGGTCAACGCTCCAGCTACGATCCGCACGAAATCGAGGCGCGCTGGCGCGCGAAATGGGAGGAGACCGGTCTGTACAAGACTGATCTCCGGACGACCCGTCCGAAGTTCTACAACCTCATGGAGTTCCCCTATCCCTCCGGGGAAGGGCTGCACGTCGGCCACGTCTACACCTACTCGGGCGCCGACACCTATGGCCGATTCCAGCGCATGCGGGGGCACGAAGTCTTCCAGCCGATGGGCTTCGACTCCTTCGGCATCCACACCGAGAACTACGCGCTGAAGGTCGGCGAAAATCCGATGACGCTGACCGACAAGACGGTGCGGCGCTTCCGCGACACGCAGATGAAGCGCCTCGGCGGGATGTGGGACTGGTCCCACGAGGTCGTCACCAGCCACCCGAGCTATTACCGCTGGACGCAGTGGGTCTTCCTGCAGATCTACAAAGCCGGGCTTGCCTACCGGAAGGTCGCGCCGGTCGTCTGGTGTCCATCCTGCCTGACCGTCCTCGCGAACGAGCAGACGGAGAACGAGAACGGCACGCTGGTCTGCGAGCGGTGCAAGACGCCGATCGTCTACCGCGACATGGAGCAGTGGTTCTTCGCGATCACGCGCTACGCGGACCGGCTCATCGAGGGGCTGAAGACCGTCGACTGGCCTCAGTTGGCGATTGACCTGCAAACTGACTGGATTGGCCGGTCTGAGGGCGCCCTGATTCGCTTCCCGGTCGCGGACTCCGATCTCTCGTTCGAGGTCTTCACGACGCGTCCCGACACGCTCTGGGGCGCGACGTTCGCCGTGCTCGCGCCGGAGCATCCGCTCGTCGAGCAGATCACATCTCCGGACCGGCGGGCAGAAGTGGATGCTTACGTCGCGCAGGCGAAGAGCAAGACGGAGGCGGAGCGGTCCACCGAGGAAGCGCGGCAAAAGACCGGCGTCTTCATCGGCGCGTACGCCGTCAACCCGGCGACGGGCGAGCGCATCCCGATCTGGATCGCCGACTACGTGCTGATGAGCTACGGCACCGGGACGATCATGGGCGTGCCGGCGCACGACCAGCGCGACTTCGAGTTCGCGCGCGCCGTCGGCCTGCCGATCCGGGCCGTCTTCGCCGAGCCAGGTGAAACGCCGAACACCGACGAGTGGGAGGCGGCGCGGCCAGAAGGCGGCGTCATGGTCAACTCGGGGCCGTTCGACGGCACGCCGGCCAGCGAGGCGATCCCGAAGGTCATCGCCTGGCTGGAGGAGAAGGGAATCGGCAAGGCACACAACGCCTACAAGCTGCGCGACTGGCTGATCTCCCGCCAGCGCTACTGGGGCCCGCCGATTCCGATGATCCATTGCCCGAAGGACGGCTGGGTGCCGGTGCCTGAGGAAGACCTGCCGGTCATTCTGCCCGAGGTCGAGGACTTCCGGCCGACCGGGACTGGTGTCGGGCCGCTGGCCGCGCTGGAAGAGTGGGTAAACGTGCCCTGCCCGGTCTGCGGTGGGCCCGCCCGGCGGGAGACGGACGTCTCTGACACGTTCCTGGATTCCGCGTGGTACTTCCTGCGGTATCCCTCGACCGAGTTCGATGACCGCCCGTTCGATCCGGAGCTGACCAAGAAGTGGCTGCCGGTCGATATGTACAGCGGCGGCATCGAGCACGTCCGGCGGCACCACCTCTACGCGCGCTTCGTCACGAAGGTGCTGCACGATCTCGGCTATCTGCCGTTCGACGAGCCGTTCGCCAAGCTGCGGCTGCACGGTCTGCTCAACGCGGTCAACCCGGTCACCGGTAAGGCCGAGAAGATGAGCAAGAGCCGCGGCAACGTCGTCACGCCGGACGAGTATCTGCGAGAGTTCGGCGCCGACGTGCTGCGCCTGGCGCTCCTCTTCGCTGGTCCGTACGAGGAAGGCGGCGCATTCCGGGAGGTGCGCGATCCGGTCACCGGACAGATCAAGCGCGAAGGCAGCCTGGGCGGGATCATCCGCTTCCTAGAGCGGTGCTACGACCTGGTCGCTCGCGAGCAGCGCGGCGAGATTCCGGCCGCCACGACTAATGGCGACGTCCAGGGCGCCGAGCGCATCCGGCACCGCGCGATCAAGGCGGTTACCGAGGACATCGAGGACCTGAAGTTCCACACGGCGATCGCTCGGCTGATGGAGTACTCGACCTGGCTGCGCGACCAAGGCCCATCGCTGCCAGCGCAGACGCGGCAGGAACACCTGCAAACGCTGACGCTGCTGCTGGCGCCGCTGGCCCCGCATCTGGCTGAAGAGTTGTGGTCAATGCTCGGCCAGCCGTACTCGGTGCACACGCAGGAGTGGCCGGCGTACGACGAGGCGCTGGCGCGGGAGGACGTCGTCGAGTACGTGGTCCAGGTGAACGGCAAGCCGCGAGACAAGTTCGTCGCGGAAGCCAATCTGGACGAGGCGCGGGCGCGATCCCTGGCGTTGGAGAGCCCGAAGGTCCAGCAGCATCTGGGCGGGCGGGAGCCGGTCAAGGTCATCTACGTCCCCGGCAAGCTGATCAACCTCGTGGTGCGGTAGCGTTGCACGAGACTGTGCCTGCTGCGTAACCACTCTCTAGATTTGCCATCGTGAGCCCGGCGTTGGCGTGCACACCACTGCACGTCGCGTCGGGCTCGATCATGTGAAATTGCTGCTGGGACCGCTTATCAAATCAGTTGAGTCTGCCGCACTCGTTGCGTGTTCTCACTGCCAAATAATCAACGTCAAAGACTATTGAAACTGCATAGGTCGTCGGTAAAATCGGACAAACTTGTCATGTGCCAGGGGGTGAAGGGTGCTTGGGAATGGAATCATCTTGGAGTGTCGCGACCTGCGAAAGACGTATGGGGACCGAGTCGCGGTCAACGGCGTCAGCTTCTCCATACGCCGTGGCGAGACGTATGGTCTGCTCGGGCCGAATGGCGCCGGGAAGACAACGACGATCTCCATGATCTGCGGGTTGCTCGAGCGAGATGGTGGCACTGTCGTCGTTGATGGCAAGCCGATGAGCCCGAGCGCTGTCGATGCCAAGGCGGTCATCGGGTACGTCCCTCAGGACCTCGCAATCTATCCAGATCTGTCGGCGCGGGAGAACTTGCGGTTCTTTGGGCAGCTCTATGGGCTGAGCGGCAAGACTCTCTCGGCGCGGGTGGATGAGGTACTGGAGGTCATCGGCCTGGCCGACCGCGCGAACGACCGCGCGGATTCCTTCTCCGGCGGCATGAAGCGCCGGCTCAACATCGGCATTGGGATGCTCCACTCCCCGCGGCTGCTCGTCCTCGATGAGCCGACCGTCGGGGTCGATCCCCAGAGCCGTAACGCCATCCTCGATACCGTGGACACGCTCGGCGGGCAGGGGATTGCTGTCCTTTACACAACGCAATACATGGAGGAGGCGGAGCGCCTTTGCGACCGCGTCGGCATCATCGACGAAGGGCGGCTCAAGGCCGAGGGAACGCGACGCGAGCTCGTCGCGCTGGTCGGTCAGCGCGACCGGATCGCCCTCTCCGCGCAGGGCGACCTCGAAGCCACTGCAAGAGCCGTCTCCGCCCTCGACGGTGTCGAACAGGTCAATCGTCATGAGGGCGGACTCGATTTGTTTGTCAAGGACGCGCGGCGGATGCTGCCGCAGCTACTCTCCACGGTCGCCAACGCGGGTGCATCGGTTTCGGCGGTCGAGGTCGTTGAGCCCAACCTCGAGGCAGTCTTCCTGCACCTGACCGGCAAGGCCCTGCGGGATTGAAGGGCGGCCGAAAATGCGTGCAGCGCTCGTCATTGCCTTCAAGGATCTGCGCCAACGGTTGCGTGATCGCTCCCTCCTCATTTTCGGAATCCTTGCTCCGCTCGGCCTAACCCTGATTCTCAACAGCGTGCTCGGCGGGACCGACGGCTCGTTCATGCCGAAGCTCGCGGTTTTCGACGAAGACCAGAGTGAGGTTTCCCGCACATTCGTCGAAGATGTGCTCGGCCAGCTGGTGACTGAGGGGTACGTCGAGGTCACGCCCGCGGCATCGGCGGAGGATGCCGAGAACCTGGCAGAGAAAGGAGATGTCTCGGCCGCTGTCATCGTCCCCGCTGGCTTCGGGCAGGCGGTCAACAGCGGACAACCCGCGGAGGTGCGGGTCGTCGGCAACCCGGATAGTCCAATCGGCCGGGACATCGCGCGTTCGATCGTCGACGATTACGTCAGGGAGGTAAATGGTGTACGGCTCGCCGTCGCGCTGGTGGCGGGTTCAGGCGGCGAAGCGAGCGATCCGGCGGGGCTGGCGCAAAAGGCGGTCCAGATGCCATCGCCGGTGACGCTCAACCTGGCGGAGTCGGAAGACCGCCAACTCGATACGAAGACGTACGTCGCGGCTGGAATGGCCGTCTTCTTCCTCTTCTTTACCGTGCGCGCGGGGGTGATGAGCCTCCTCGAGGAGCGCCGGCAAGGCACGCTGGCCCGGCTCCTGGCCGCCCCGATCTCGAGCACGACGATCGTCGTCGGTAAGTCGCTGGCGAGCTTCGGATTCGGGCTCCTCAGCATGGCGGCGCTGGTCATCGCTTCGACCGTCTTGCTCGACGCCCATTGGGGGGACCCCATCGGAGTGGCGGCGCTCTCTATTGCCGCGGTCATCGCGGCGATGGGGATCACCTCGCTGGTGGCGAGCGTCGCGAAAACGGAGGAGCAGGCGGTCGGCATCAGCTCGACCGTGGCGGTCGTCCTCGGCACACTCGGCGGTAGCTTCTTCCCCGTTTCCCAGGGTCCCGCCTTCCTGGCAAAGATCAGCTTGATCAGTCCCCATGGCTGGCTGCTGCGCGGCTTCGGTGACCTCGCTGGAGGCGGCGGGGTCGGAGATGTGGTCGGCGCTGTTCTTGCCGTGCTGGCCTTCGGAGTCGTTACCGGCGGCATCGCCGTGTTGATGCTGCGCTCGCGGGGGATCGCGCGATGAAGGCATTGGCAATTGCAGCGACGGGGGTTCGGCGGCTCTTCCGCGACCGGCAGGCGGCGTTCTTCACCTTCGTCTTTCCGCTGATCATGATCGTCCTCATCGGCATCGCGTTTGGCGACGAGGACACGGCGCGTCTGGGCGTCGTCGCCGTCGACAGCGGTCAGCTGGGAGAGGAGCTGGTCTCCGCGCTCGAGCAGACAGAAGGTCTTGAGATCCGGCGGTTCGACAACGAGGACGACTGGAGGGAAGCGATCGAGCGAGGCGAGGTAGAGGCAGGCGTGCTGATTCCGCCCGGCTACGACTCGCAGCTGCACAGCGGAGGCCAAGTAGATCTGCCCTTCCTCTTGCGTCCTGATGGCCTGGGGGACACGCTGTGGCTCCCGGTGCAAGCGACGGTCGAGCAGCAGGCTGAGCTCATTCGGGCGGCGCTCTTCGCCCAATCCGAGCGCGGCATTTCGTTCGATGACGCACTGGCTCAGGCGACTGAGCTGAGACAGAATCTGCCGCAGGTCACCGTCAACTTCACGATCGCCGGCGAGCCGGAGCGAGCGCTGGGGCGGTTCGATACTGGCGTTGCCCAGCAGCTGCTCCTCTTCATGTTCCTGACATCGCTGTCGGCCTCGGATCATCTCATTCTCAGCCGGCAGCTCGGCGTCTCGCGGCGGATGCTCTCGACGCCGACCGCGGTGCGGTCGATCGTTTTCGGCGAAACGCTTGGCCGGTTCGCGGTGGCGATGATCCAAGGGCTCTTCATCGTGCTCGCCTCGATCGTCCTCTTCGGCGTCGATTGGGGCGATCCCGTGGCGGCGGGCGTGATCGTCGTCCTCTTCGCGCTGGTCGGGACCGGAGCCGGAATGCTCTTGGGCACGTTGCTAAAGACTCCGCAGCAAGCGGCCGCGATCGGCGTCTTCCTCGGTCTCGGGTTGGCGGCGCTGGGCGGCTGCATGGTCCCGCTCGAAGTCTTCCCGGAGACGATGCGAAAAGTTGCGCACATCACGCCGCACGCTTGGGCGCTCGATGCCTTCGGAATGCTGCTGCGCCGGCACGGTACCCTGGCCGATATCCGGCCGGAGATGGTGCTCCTCGCCGCCTACGCGGCGTTGCTGCTGTTCGCCGCGACCTGGCGCTTCCGCCGCTCCATCGCTGGGTGATCGATCGCCGCGTCCCTCTTTCGGCCTAGGCCGAACCTACACGGAGTCCGGGTTGACGACGATCCGGCTCCGTGTAGGCTTCTTCGCGGCGCAATCTCCTTTGATCGCCGGCAGCGCCGATCTCTGTTGAGCAGGCCAATGAAGCGCGAGGGAGCAGCAATGTCGGAGCAGCTCACCCTTGTCGGGCGGACAGCGATTGTGACGGGAGCCGGAAGCGGCATCGGGCAGGCTATCGCGCAGGAGCTGGCTCGCGCTGGCGCCCACGTGCTCGTCCAGGACCTGCGCGCCGACTCCGCGGCGGCCGTGGCCAGCACGATCGCTCAAGCTGGCGGCTCGGCAGATTCGCTCGCGGGAGACGTGAGCAATCCGGCCGACGTGCGTGCCGCGGTCGATCACCTGCTGCAAACCCGCGGGCGGATCGACATCCTCGTCAACAACGCTGGCCTGCAGTACGTTGCACCGCTCGAGGAATACCCGCTCGCCAAGTGGCACCAGCTCATCAACGTCATGCTGACTGGCCCATTCCTCTTCATCCAGGCCGTCCTGCCGGCGATGCGGCAACAACGCTGGGGCCGGATCATCAACATCTCCTCGATCAACGGGAAGCGCGGTGAGCCGGGCAAGGCCGCCTACTGCTCCGCCAAGCACGGCATCATCGGACTGACGCGCGTCGCCGCGCTAGAGACAGCGACTGACGGCATCACCGTCAACGCGATTTGTCCCGGCTACATCGACACGCCGCTCGTCCGCGGGCAGCTGGCCGATCTCGCGGCCGTCCACGGCGTCGCTGAGGAGGAGGTGCTGGAGCGTGTCGTGCTCCCGGCGATCCCGCAGCGCCGTCTCATTGATCCGGCCGAGGTAGCGGCGATGGTCCGCTTCCTCGCCTCGGAGGAAGCGCGCGGCATTACCGGCCAAGCGATCAACGTCTCGGCCGGTCTAGTGATGCACTAGAGCCGCGCGCTATGTGCTCGATTGAGTGTGCCGCTCAGTCGGCGGCCACGGGCACCTTCGGCTCCTGAGACGGGCGCCACCGCAGGTTCAGATTCCGGTTCGCGCTCACCTCGTCGAGCCGCTTGTACTCGGTGTTGTGCGGCGCGCTGGTCACGACCTCGGGCGAGTTTTCCGCTTCGTCGGCGATCTGGCGCATCGCGGCGATGAAGTTGTCGAGCGACTCCTTCGACTCCGTCTCGGTCGGCTCGATCATCAGCGCCTCGGACACGATCAGCGGGAAGTAAACCGTCGGCGGGTGGACGCCGAAGTCGAGCAGCCGCTTGGCGATGTCCAAAGCGCGGACGCCGTTGCGCTTCTGTCGCGTCGCCGAGAGGACGAACTCGTGCATGCAGGTGCGGTCGTAGGCGACCTCGAATCGATCACGCAGGTTGGCGAGGAGATAGTTCGCGGCGAGCACCGCGTCTTCGCTGACCTGGCGCAGGCCGGCGGCGCCGTGCATTCGGATATAGGTGTAGGCGCGGATGTGCATGCCGACGTTGCCGTAGAACGAGTGAATGCGGCCGATGCTGCGCTCCGGCTCGTACCACTCGTAGCGCGTCTCGCCATCGGTCTCGACCTTGCGCAGGTGCGGCGAAGGTAGATACGCCTCCAGCCCGGCCCGGACGCCGACCGGTCCGGAGCCAGGGCCGCCGCCACCGTGCGGCGTCGAGAAGGTCTTGTGCAGGTTGAAGTGCATGATGTCGATGCCGAGATCGCCGGGGCGGGCAATGCCGAGGATGGCGTTGAAGTTGGCGCCGTCGTTGTAGACGAGGCCGCCCGCTTCGTGGACGATCTGCACCACCTCTTGGATGTGCTCGTCCCAGAGTCCGAGCGTGTTTGGATTGGTGATCATCAGCGCGGCGGTGTCCGGGCCGACGAGCTGTCGCAGGGCGGCGAGATCGACGTTGCCACGCTCGTCCGAGGGGAGGGTCACCACCTCGAAGCCGGCCATCGCGGCCGTCGCCGGGTTCGTGCCGTGAGCGGAGTCCGGAACGAGGATCTTCCGGCGAGCGGTGTCGCCCCGTTCCGCGTGGTAGGCGCGGGCGATCAGCACGCCAGTCAACTCACCGTGCGCGCCGGCCGCCGGCTGGAGCGTCACCGCCGAAAAGCCGGAAATCTCGGCGAGCATCTCCTGCAGCTCGTACATGAGCTGGAGGACGCCCTGCGCCGTGGCCGGGTCCTGCAGCGGGTGGAGATTGGCGAATCGGGGATCGCGGACGACCGCCTCGTTGATCTTCGGGTTGTACTTCATCGTACAGGACCCGAGCGGGTAGAAATTGATATCAATGGCGTGGTTCTTTTGGCTCAGTCGCGTGTAGTGCCGAATGACATCAATCTCACTGACCTCGGGCCAATCGAGCCGGTCCCGCTGGAGCTCTGCCGGGAGCTCGGTTTCCGGCACGTCCGGCTCAGGGAAGCGGATGCCGCGGCGTCCGGGTTTGCTCAACTCAAAGATCAGAGGCTCGACCGCCATCGTGCGTGGTTCCTTCTCCAGGTGGGCAACTTCAATCGTGGGGAAGCCAGGCTTCCCGATGGATGCTATCACGGTGGCTACAACCGAGCAAAACGGTTCGTCACCGAAATGGTCCGCAATGCCCGACCTGCTAAGATGACGCCGTGCTCGGGCGAGTAGGTCGGCAGGGGCATGACTGATGGAAGGCCGGACCTCGCGTCTAACGACGGGGTGGCTCGTGGTCGCGACGGTTACCGTCGTCTTGATGGTCGCCTCCGGCGCGCGGTTCTTGTTTGGCGTCGTGCTCAAGCCGGTCTCCGAGGAGTTCGGTTGGAGCCGGACCGACCTCTCCGCGGTCGTCCTCATCAACATGCTCGTGCTCTCCGCCTGTCAGCCGTTCATCGGAGAGTTGGTCGATCGCTACGGGTCCCGCCGCGTGCTCCTGACCGGCATCGCCGCGCTCGTACTGACGCTCGTGCCGATCTCCTTCGCTCGCCAGCTTTGGCACTGGTACCTGCTGGCGGGAGTCCTGACCGCGTTTGGCATCGCCGCGACGAGCCCAGTCAATATCACTTCGCTCATCAGCGGCTGGTTCACGCGCCGGCGCGGAACGGCGATGGCCATCGCCACCTCTGGATCGGCATTCGGCCAGCTCGTGATTGTGCCGGCTGCCGCGTTCACAGTTGACCGGACTGATTGGCAGACGGTTTACCGGCTGCTGGCGGTCGTGCTGCTCGTGGCGATCTTGCCCCTCGCCTTCGGCTTCATCCGGGAAGCGCCGGGCGCGCAGGCGGCGCGGGATCGAGGCGAGGAAGAGACCGGCCGGACGCTCCGCGAGGCACTCGACTCACCGCCGTTCTGGCTCTTGGCATTCGGGTTCTTCGTCTGCGGCTTCACGATGGCGTTCGCTACCACGCACTTCCTGGCCTATGCCGACGACATGGGCATGGCACCAGTCGATGCCGCAAACGTCGTCGCCGTCACTGCTGTCTTCAGCATTGCTGGCAGCGTGCTGCTCGGGTTAGCCGCCGATCGCCGGCCACGGCAGCATGTCCTGGCCGTAACCTACGCCTTGCGCGGCATCGCGTTCGTGTTCCTCTTGCTCCTGCCGACTGGCCCGCTGACCTATATCTACGCGGTGGTCCTCGGCATCTCTTGGACGGCGACCACGCCGCTGACCGCCGCGATCACCGCCGATCTCTATGGCCGACGGCGGCTAGGCGTGATCTTCGGCACGATGTTCACGTTCATGAACATCGGCTTCGGCGCGGGGTCGTTCCTCGATGGCGTGGTCTACGATATGACGGGTGGCTACGATGCGGCGCTCGTGGCGAACGCGGCGCTCGGGCTCTTGGCAGCCGCCGCGGTTGTCGGTGTCACCGCGACCGCGACGCCCACCAGCCCGGCCACGTCAATTGCGTCGCCGGAGCGCGCAATTGCAAGCAGCCGTCTATCGGGCAACGTGAGCTAGGTCGAGGGAATCTGGGCGCGTGAATCCATACGTCTCATTCGGTCTCGCCATGTGCGTGATCGTCCTGATCTCGCTGGCGGCGACGGCCTACATGGCGGTCTATTTCAACCGGCGCGCGAAGGCGGATATGGCCGCCGCGCTCGCGCCGCTGGCGGAGGTCGTTGGCGGCGAAGCCGACGTGGAGGAAGCCCGCGTCTCGGGCCGCTTCGCCGGTCACATCGCCGAGGGGCGGGTCCGGCAGACGGCCGGCGGGATGGGCCGAGTCTTCCAAGCGTTCGTCATCGACGGCGCCGGCGGCAGCCGTTGGACGTGGACGATGAGCCGGTCGAAGGATCCGGGCGGACCGGACTCGCCCGTCTTCGAAGGAGCCAGCCCGGAGCTCCAGGCGCGGCTCGAAGGCGATCTCAAGGCACTCGCCGCGCATCCAACGCTCGCTCACGCGTGGCTCAAAGTCGAGTACGATCCCGCACCGGGACACATCCTGCTGACCAGGCCGATGCGGACACGGCGCGACCTGCCGTCCGCGAGCGCGTTCTCGGATTACCTCAAGGCGCTCGTGGCTATTGCCGACGGTAACCGCGCGGTCCAGCATCCGGATGGCTAATGCGGCAATGATCGTGAGGTGAGGCGTCTGGCGAGTCTCTTGGGCTGAGACGCGCCGCGCGGCGAGGTTGGCCGCGACGCCATGAGTCCGGGATGGGGGAGGTCGGAGTGAGCGCTCCACTGACGTTCAACCCGCACGAGCTTCGGACCGCGGAGGCGGTGTTCGCCTGCCTGTTCCCTGCCGACGAGCATGGGCCGGGCGCGAGAGAGATCGGCGTCGTCACCTACGTGGATAGGGCGCTGGCGGGCGCCTACTCCCACCTGTCCGAGACCTACCGCCTCGGCTTGGCCGCACTCGATCGCGCGGCCCGCGACCGCTGCGGTCAGCCGTTCGCCGATTGCTCCGTCACGGATCAGGTCGCGATTCTCGCTGCACTGGAGCGGGGTGAGCTGCCAGGGTTCCACACGCCGCCGCAGCGCGAGTTCTTCGACCTGCTGCGC
Source organism: uncultured Chloroflexota bacterium (assembly GCA_937901745.1). Taxonomy (GTDB): domain Bacteria; phylum Chloroflexota; class Chloroflexia; order Thermomicrobiales; family UBA6265; genus CALGSZ01. The sequence continues at coordinate 86,944 of CALGSZ010000057.1, forward strand.
ACCCATTGCATCGAAGGGCTCTTCTCCGATCCGCTCTACGGCGGGAACCGCGACAAGCTCGGCTGGCGCGTTCTGGGGCACCCTGGCGTCTGGCTCGAGAACAGCGCGGAGGAGAACCTGAGCGAGGAGCCCGTTACGAAAGGCGGCGAAATCCGGAGCCTGGAGGATTACGGCTTCGATTTGAGCGGGCGCCGCTCCGGGGCGCTCGAGATTCCTGGCTATGACCCGCAGAAGTCGGTGGAGCCGCCGGATGGTCCCGCGGATGTGGTGCTGGTCGGCGTTGGCGGCGTCGGCGGGTTTATCGCCCCGATGCTCGCGCAAGCCGGTCTGCGCGTCGTCGGGCTGGAAGCCGGGCCGTGGCGCGCGCTCAGCGATTACCTACCGGACGAGCTTGGCCACGCCTACTACTGCCGCGCGGAGATGGGCCAGAAATTCCTTTCCGAGGGTCCGCGCTGGCGCCGATCACCGAATGAGCCGACGCAGGAGTGCACGTATTCCCTCGGCCGAATGGTCAACGGTGTCGGTGGCTCGATCATCCACTACGGCGCCTGGATGCGCCGCTTCTACCCGCACCATCTGAAGTGGCGCTCACACATCATCGAGCGGTGGGGAGAGAAGGCGATCCCGGAAGGCTGCACCGTCGCGGACTGGCCCTGGTCCTACGACGATCTCGAGCCGCATTTCACGGCGGTCGAGCAGGAGATTGGCGTCGCCGGAGACGAATCGAACCCGTTTATCACCCGCTCCAAGCCCCTGCCGCTGCCGCCGATGCGGTCGTTCCGGATGGGCGAACTCTTCCGCAAGGCCACCGAGCGCCTGGGTTTGCATCCCCATCCTGCCCCGGTCACGATGAATACGATTCCGTACCATGGGTACCCCGCAACGACCTACTGCGCGTGGAACAACGGCTTCGGCGCGTGGGACGGCGACAAGTGGCACCCGGCGCTGACGCACGTCCCGGCGGCGCTGGCGACCGGCAACTTCGTGCTGCGCACCCATTGCCGGGTTCTGCGCGTGGTGACCAACAGCGACGGGCGGGCGATCGGCGTGGAGTATGTCGATGCGAACGGAAGGCGTCACGTGCAGCGCGCGGACGTCGTCATCCTCTGCGCCTACACCTTCGAGAACGTGCGGCTGCTCTTCCTCTCCGCCGATGACAAGCACCCCGACGGGCTCGGGAACAACACCGGGCAGCTCGGCAAGCACCTGATGATCAAGCAGTTCACGCACGTGGACGGCGAGGTGCCCGGTGTCGTCTTCAATCGTCACACGGGGCCGGCGGCCCAGGCGATGATCCTCGACGACTACCTGGCTCCCTCGTTCGACTCGATGGCGGCCGGCGGCTTCATCGGCGGCGGGACGCTCGGCGCGGAGAATCAGTTCCTGCCAATTCAGATCGCGCGAGAGACGCTGCCGCCCGACGTGCCGCGCTGGGGCGCCAAGTACAAGGAGCACCTGCGCCGGTGGCAGCACTGGGCCGTTGTGCGCTGCCAACCGGACGCGCTCCCCTATGCCTTCCACACGCTCGATCTCGACCCGGAGCACCGCGACCGCTCCGGACTCGGCCTGCCGGTCATCCGCATCACCTACGACCTGCAGCCGAACGAGCTGCGCCAGGCGGACTTCTTCGCCGGCGTCTCCGAGCGGATCTTGCGCGAGATGGGCGCGACGAAAACCTGGCGCGGTCCGAGCTTCACCGGCGCCGGATCGTCGCACGACCTGGGCGGCTGCCGCATGAGCGACGACCCGACGGCCGGCGTCGTCAACCGGGAGCTGCGCGTCCACGACACGCCTGGTCTCTACGTCTTCAGCGGCGCCGTCTTCCCGACGTGTCCGGGCATCAACCCGACGTTGACCCTCTACGCGCTGTGCCGGCTCGCCACGCAGCGGCTGATCGAGCGCATGCGCGCCGGAGAGGAGCGCTAACGTGGCCGACGAGCGAATCCGCGTCGCCAGCGAAGGCGCGGTTGCGACGATCACGCTCGATCGCCCGGAAAAGCTGCATGCGCTCGACCCCGCGATGCTGCAACGATTGGGCGAGGTGATCGCGGAGATTGACGGCAGCCAGGAAATTCGGGCCGTCATCGTGACGGCGTCGGGCGATCGTGCCTTCTGCGTCGGGGCCGATATCAACGCCTGGTCGGCGCTGCCGCCGCTCGAGATGTGGCGCCGCTGGGTGCGTGACGGACACCGCGTCTTCGATGCGCTCGCGCGTCTCCGCCAACCGACGATCGCCGCGCTCAATGGGTTCGCCTTCGGGGGCGGGTTGGAGCTGGCGCTTGCCTGCGACATTCGCATCGCCGCCGAGGGAGTGGAGCTGGCCGCGCCGGAAGTCAAGATCGGCACGCTGCCCGGCTGGGCGGGGACGCGACGGCTGCCGGCCATCATCGGCGTAGGCCGAGCCAAGCAGATGATCTTCACCGGCGCCCGAGTAGATGCCGCCATGGCCGAGCGCTGGGGGCTCGTCAACGAGGTCGTCCCCCGTGGCGACTTGATGGCGAGAGCGCAATCCCTAGCCGCGGAGATCGCGGCGAACGCGCCGATTGCCGTGCAGTTGGCGAAGCAGGCAATTGACGGGGCGCTCGGGGAGGGGACGGCAACCGCGCTGGAGGCGATGGCCGGCGCGCTGGCCGCCACCACCGACGATGGCCGCGAGGGCATCGCGGCGTTCCGCGGGAAGCGGTCACCGGTCTTCGAGAACCGCTAGCGCCGAGCACGGGAAAGGGACTGGAGAGGGAATGGCCGGGTTCGATCCATCCACGCCGCTGGAGGAACGCGCGGCGGCGGCGCTGGAGTTCGCGCAAGGGCAGGTTCGCGCACTGATCACGAGTGAGCCGGACTTCTTCCCGATGTTCACCGAAGGGGGGAAGTGGAAGCACGGCAAGGAAGCGTGGACCAACTGGTGCGAGGGCTTTCTGCCGGGGATGATGTGGATCTTCGCCCGGCGCACTGGCGATGCCTCTTGGCGGGAGCGGGCCGAGCACTATTCGCGCTTGATCGAGCATCGCAAGCACGATCGAAATGTCCACGATCTCGGCTTCCTCTTCTGGTCGACGTACCGGCGCTGGCATGAGTGGGAAGGGAATGCCGAGGCGCGGCAGGTGGTCATCACCGCCGGCCAGACGATGGGCCTTCGTTACAACGAGCGAGGTCGCTATCTGCGCTCGTTCGTCGCGCCGGAGAGTACGTTCATCGACATCATGATGAACATCGGGATCATCTTCTACGCGGCGCGGGAGACCGGCGATGCCGATTTGTTGCGTCGCGTCACCAACCACTGCCTGACGACCCGCCGCTATCTCGTTCGGGGAGACGGGAGCACCGCGCACGAGGGCATCTTCGACCTCGAGACGGGCGAATTCCTGCGTCAATCCACCCACCAGGGCTGGCGCGGCGATTCGTCTTGGGCGCGCGGTCAATCCTGGGCAATCTATGGATTCGGCACCGCGTACCGGTTCTCGGAGGATCCGCGCTTTCTCGAAGTCGCCGAACGTTGCGCCGACTTCTACATCGAGCGGACGCCGCCGCATGGCGTGCCCCCGAACGACTGGGAGGAGCCGAATCCGCCGCGCCCGTACGAGTCCTCGGCGGCGGCGATCACGGCGAGCGGGCTGTTCCAGCTTTCCGAGCTAACGCGGGATCCGGCACGCAAGGCGCGGTACGCGGAGTACGCTCGAACGATCCTCTCGACGCTCCTCACGCCCGAGTTCCTTGCGGTCGAGACGCCTGGCTGGGAAGGCATCCTCAAGCACGGGGTCTACCACGAGAGACTCAAGCTGGGTGTGGACGAGAGTGTGATGTGGGGGGAGTACTTCTTCGTCGAGGCGCTCGACAAGCTGCTCGGCGCGCCGTGGGTCTCTTGACGGCTGAACGGCGGAGGCAGGCAGGTTAGATCGGTTCTCCATAGCGCCGCGAAAATCGCGATAGAACCGCCAAGTGCGGTTCAGCTACGGCCCCCGCAAAGGCAGGGATTGCATCCCGGCTCGGGGGCCGTTTCCTTGACTCCAGATGGGCCGGTGTGTATAAGCCGTGAGCAAGGCTGACAATCGTTTGGCCAGAGCGCGGCGCGGATCGCGTCATTGGGGCGCATTTTCCCTGGTCGAGCGCACAGCCATGAATAGACAGGGCCGGAGGCTGGCATCGGTGCCAAGCTCCGGAATGGCACGCCGCATCAGCGAGGAGGAGCGACGATGAAGAACGGTCCTGAAGCGGTGAATTCCCTGGTCATGGATGTCTTGCACGGCCGCCTCTCGCGGCGCGACGTCATGAAGCGGGCGGCGGCGATCGGCTTGAGCGCGTCCACCATCGGCATGCTGATGCGGATCAGCGAGGCCGCGGCGCAAGGCACGCCGGCGGCGGGCGGCTCGCTCGAAGTCTTCTCCTGGTGGACCTCTCCCGGCGAGGCGCCGGCGCTCCAGGCGCTCTTCGATGCCTTCCTCGCGCAGTATCCCGGCGTCGAGATCATCAACGCGGCCGTGGCCGGTGGCGGTGGCGGCGCGGCGCAGGCCGTTCTGCAGACGCGGCTGCAAGGCAACAACCCGCCGGACTCCTGGCAGTCGCATCCCGGGCATGAGCTGTTCGACCAGTATGTGGATGCCGGCTATTGCGAGCCCATCACTGATCTCTATACCAGCGAGGGGTGGACCGACGTCATGCCCGCGGGGCTGGTCGAGCAGGTCACGCGGGATGGCGAGCAGTACGCCATCGCGGTTGGCGTCCACCGCGGCAATGGCTTCTGGTACAACAAGCAGGTCCTCGCGGACGCCGGCATCGAAGTCGGCGAGACGATGACGATCGACGAGTTCATGCAGGCGGCGGAAACGCTGCAAGGGCGGGGCATCACGCCGCTCGCGCTCGGCAGCAAGGATGCCTTCGTTGCGGCGCAAACCTTCGAGAACACGCTCCTCGGCGTCGTTGGACCGGAGAACTACAACAAGCTCTTTGCCGGCGAGCTTTCCTGGGATGACGACTCCGTGAAAGAGGCGATGCAGGTCACTGCCCGGATGTTCGAGATGGTCAACTCCGACCACTCGGCGCTGACCTGGGACGGGGCGGTCGATCTCGTCATCCAGGGCAAGGCAGCCTTCAACTCGATGGGTGACTGGGCCTACGGCGAGTTCGTGGCCAAGAACGTGGTCGACAACATCGGCTGGGTGAGCCATCCCGGCACCGCCGGCTCGTTCGTCCTCGTCGTCGACTGCTTCACCTTGGCGCAGGGCGCTCCGAACGCGGAGAACGCGCGCAACTGGCTGCGCGTGATCGGCACGAAGGAGGCGCAGGAGGCGTTCAACCCGCTCAAGGGCTCGATTCCGGCGCGGACGGACGTGGATCAAAGCATCTTCTCCGCCTATCACCAATGGTCGATGAACTCCTTCGCCAACGACATGCTGGTGCCGTCCGTCGCGCACGGGCAGGCCGCCTCGCCGCAGTTCAAGCAGGCGATGTACGACGCGGCGGCAGCGTTCCTGGTCGACAAGGACGTGGAGACTTTCGCGTTGATGCTCGTCGACGCTGCCGGCGCCTAGGCGAGCGTCGAATCGCGCATGTCAGGAGCCGGGACCGAAACGGGGCGTCCGGGGTATCCTCTCCCCAATGGGCGAGTCTTCTTTCGTTGAGAGCCCTCGCCCCCGCGGGGACGAGACGAGACCGGCGATGGTCCGTCTCCGCCGATCGCCCCGATTCCCCGGCTCCTGACCTCTCGTCTGTTGTCCCCTGAAGGAGCGGCGGATGGCGACAGCGACACCGGTCACCAGAGAGATCGCGCCAGCGGAGGTTCGCCGTGCCGGGCGATGGTCCCTGGAGCGTTTCGCGGCGCCCGGGCTGCTTTCGCCGTCGATCATCGCCATCTTCGTCTTCGTCTATGGCTTCATCGGCTACACGCTCTGGGTATCCGTCTCCAATTGGGGAACCAACCGGCGCGATCTCTCGTTGCGCCAGCCGCTGCTCGGCACGTATGAGGATCTCTTCGGCCAGACGCGGTTCCAAATCGATCTGCGGAACACCTTCGTCTTCACCGTCATCTTCCTCACGCTCTCGGTAGGCAGCGGACTGTTTCTGGCGATACTGCTGGACCGGCACGTCTTCGGCAGCGGCTTCTTCCGCAGCGTGTTCCTCTTCCCGTACGCGCTCTCGTTCATCACGACCGGCGTCGCCTGGCGCTGGATCTTCAACCCGGAGACGGGGATCAATCTCCTGCTCGACCAGCTCGGGGTGAACGCGCTGCTGGAGCGGCTTGGCGCTGGACCGCTGAAACCGGGTTGGATCACGGACCCGTCCGTCGTCTGGCAGGTAAACGGGGCGTTGGAGCGGGTGCTGCCCTTTACGTCGGCGATCAACGCGAAGCTCGGCATCCCGGTCGCGATGATTCCGGTTTGCATCGCGGCCGCTTGGCAACTCTCTGGCTTCGCGATGGCGATGTACCTCGCCGGACTCGGCTCGATCTCGCACGAGCTACGCGAAGCGGCGCAGCTTGATGGAGCGAGCGCCTGGCGAACCTACCGCGACATCATCATCCCACTGCTCAAGCCGATCACGATCAGCATCCTCGTGATCCTCGGGCACGTCTCGCTCAAGATCTTCGATTTGATCTTCGCGATGACCGGTAAGGGACCGGGGTTCGCCACGGACGTGCCGGGCATTTTCGTCTTCGACAAGATGTTCGGGGCGCAGCAGTACAACCTCGGCGCGGCGGCGTCGATCGTGATGCTGCTCCTCGTCTCGATCGTGGTCGTTCCCTATCTCATCCGCCAGCTGAAGGTGCTTTGACGATGGCCTCGGTTGCCGCCCATCTGCCAGCTACGCCACATCGCCGCCGCAAGATTCGGCTCGGCCGCATCGTGCTGATGGCCGTGCTCCTGCTGGCGATGGCGTTCTACTTGATGCCCGTCTACGTCATGCTGATGAACGGGCTCAAGGACAAGTCGTACATGACGCTCCACGACATGTGGAAGCTGCCGCGCGATCTCTCCGGCGGCGGTTTCGGTTACGCCTGGGACGCGCTGCGCCCGAACCTCGGCAATAGCTTCAAGATGGCGATCCCGGCGACGGTCATCTCAGCGATCATTGGCGCGATCAATGGCTACCTCTTTTCGAAGTGGAAGTTTCGCGGCTCTGATGTCATCTTCATCCTGATCCTCTTCGGGATGTTCATTCCATATCAGAGCATCCTGATCCCGCTGATCGAGACGCTCCAAGAGATCGGGCTTTACGGCAAGTGGTACGGTTTGGTCGCCGTCCATGTGATCTATGGGATTCCGGTGACCTCGCTCGTCTTCCGGAACTACTTCTCAAACGTCCCGAATGAATTAGTCGAGGCGGCGCGAATTGACGGCGCCGGGATCATTGGAATCTTCCGGCAGATCATGCTACCCCTCTCCGCGCCAGCGTTCGTCGTCGTTGGAATCTTTCAATTCACGAACATCTGGAACGACTTTCTGTTCGGCGTGACTGTCGTCTTCGATCCGCGCAACCAGCCGATCACGGTCGCGCTGAACAACCTATCGGGGACGAATTCGGTGGACTGGACGGTCGTGATGGCCGGCGCGGTCGTCGCCGCGTTGCCGACGCTCGTCGTCTATATCCTGCTCGGCCGCTTCTTCATCCGCGGCCTGCTGGCTGGCTCGATGAAGGGGTAGCTCCCATTGTCATACGACGTCGTCATCATCGGAACCGGCGCCGGCGGCGGCACCCTCGCCTACGCGCTGCGCGACTCCGGCGCGAAGATCCTTCTTCTAGAGCGTGGCGATTTCTTGCCGGAGGAGCCGGAAAACTGGAGCCCGGAAGCGCTTTTCCTCGAAGGTAGGTACAAAGCGCTAGAGCGTTGGCAGAACGCGGACGGCGGCACCTTCCGTCCCGGCGTCTACTACTGGGTCGGCGGCAACACGAAAGTCTACGGCGCCGCGTTGCCACGCTTGCGCCGGGAGGATTTTGCCCCGCTGGAGCACGAAGGGGGCCTGTCGCCCGGCTGGCCGATCTCCTACGAGGACCTCGAGCCCTACTACGCGCGGGCGGAGGAAATCTATTGGGTTCACGGCGAGGCGGGAACCGATCCGACCGAGCCGCCGCGCTCCGGACCATACCCGTTCCCGCCGATTCCGCAGGATCCGTACATGGACGAGCTTGCGGAGCGCCTGCGCGCGCAGGGGCTCCGCCCCTTCCGGCTTCCCGTCGGTCTCGACTATCGGACTGGCGGCCGGTGCATTCGATGCCAAACGTGCGATGCCTTCCCCTGCCGAGTGCGTGCCAAAGCCGACGCGGAGGTCTGTGCCGTGCGTCCCGCGCTGGAGCGGCCAAATGTCGAGCTTTGGACCAACGCCTACGCTCGCCGGCTGCTGACGGATGAAACGGGCCGGACTGTCACCGCTGTCGAAGTGGATCGGGGCGGCGAGACGTTGACGGTGACCGCCGGCACGTTTGTCGTCAGTTGCGGGGCGGTGAACTCGGCGGCGCTGCTACTGCGCTCCGCCAACGCCGCGCATCCGAACGGATTGGCGAACAGCAGCGGACTCGTCGGCCGGAATTACATGGTCCACAACAACTCGGTCCTGATCGCCATCGATCCGAGGCGACGCAACCCGACGATTTTCCAGAAGACGCTCTCCATCAACGACTTCTATCTGCGCGGGCCGGATTGGCCGTATCCGCTCGGCAATCTCCAGCCGGTCGGCAAGGTGCAGGCGGCGATGCTGGCAAGCGTGTTGCGGCGTGTGCCGCGTGGGGTGCTGGCCGAGACCGCCGCCCACAGCAGCGATTGGTGGGTGATGTCCGAGGATTTGCCCGATCCGGCGAACCGCGTCACGGTCGCGTCCGACGGCACGATCCGCATCCGCTGGCGGCCGACCAATGTGGCGACGCATCGCCGGCTGCTCGCCGAGGCGAAGCGGATATTCCGCGAGGCGGGCTACCCGATCGTGCTTACTCGGACGATGGGGATCGAGACGAACTCGCATCAGGTGGGCACGTTGCGCTTCGGGCTCGACCCGGCGACGTCGGTGCTCGATCCGCTCTGTAAGGCGCACGACCTCGACAACCTCTACGTCGTGGATGCGTCGTTCTTCCCGTCGTCGGCCGCCGTCAACCCGGCGTTGACCATCGTCGCGCAGGCGTTGCGCGTCGCTGACCACCTCCAGGGACGTCCTCTCATGCGCTGATGATGACTTCCGGTGTCTTGGCGTCGCGCTCGGGGTATCGGCCATACTGGGCTGCGGGGCCGGCTCCGCGCCGGCTGACTGACAGCAGGTTGCGCCGGCGTAGTCATTCGATCAGCGATTGGCGAGTGTGTACCGCATGCCTGAGACGGAGCTTGAGCAGGTTGTCGCGCCAAAGCACGTGTTGATCACGGGTGGTGCCGGCTTCCTGGGCATCAACTTGACGCGTTACCTCCTGGCGCGCGGCGTCGGCGTCACCTCGCTCGATATCGCCGAGTTCACCTATCCCGAACGCGATCGGGTGCGCGTGATCCGCGGAGACATCCGCGACCGGACGGCTGTCGCTCGCGCGCTCGAGGGGTGCGATGCCGTGGTCCACGCCGCGGCGGCGCTGCCGCTCTACTCGAAGGAGGACATCTACACGACCGACGTGGTCGGGACGCGCAACGTCCTGGACGAAGCGTGCCGCGCCGGTGTGCGTCGCGTCGTGCACATCTCCTCGACCGCGGTCTACGGCATCCCGGATCACCACCCGCTGCGCGAGGAAGACCGGCTCGAAGGCGTCGGTCCGTATGGTCAGGCAAAGATCCAGGCCGAGATGATCGCGCTCGAGTACCGGGCGAAGGGGATGGTGGTCCCGATCCTGCGACCGAAGTCGTTTATCGGGCCGGAGCGCCTGGGCGTCTTTTCGCTCCTCTACGATTGGGCGCTGGAGGGACGCAACTTCCCGGTTCTGGGCAACGGCCGGAACCGGTATCAGTTTCTCGATGTCGAGGATCTCTGCGAGGCGATCTGGCTTTGCCTGACGCTGCCGGAGACGCGGGTAGACGACACCTTCAACATCGGCGCCAAAGAGTTCGGCACGATCCGCGATGACTACCAGGCAGTGCTGGACGCCGCGGGTCACGGCAAGCGCATCGTCACCATCCCGGCCACGCCGGCGATCTTGATCCTGCGCCTACTCGAGAAGATCGGGGTGTCGCCGCTGTACAAGTGGGTCTACGAGACGGTCGCCAAGGATTCGTTCGTGGCGATCGATAAGGCTCGCGAGCAGCTAGGGTGGGAGCCGCGCTACTCGAACAAGGAGGCGCTGCTCCGAAATTTCGAGTGGTACCAGGCAAACCGGGAACGCTTCGCCAACCAAGCCGGGATCAGTCATCGCGTGCCGTGGAAGCAGGGGGCGCTCGCGCTAGCGAAGCGTCTTTTCTGAAGCCGCCCGAGGGAGCGCGGAGTGAGCGCGCCAGAAACGACACAGCGTCAACACGCGGCCAGGGAAATGAGATCGGCGTCCGGCCGGAGGCTCGTGCCCATGCCTGGGCGGCGCGTGCGCGACTCACTGGCAGCGGGACAGGCGGCGCGCGATGTAAGGCTGCCGCCGCTGATCCGCGCGCTCCGGCCGCTCCAGTGGTCGAAGAATGCGCTCGTCTTCGCCGCGCTCGTCTTTGACCGGAAAGTCTTCGAGCTCGATCCGCTGGCGCGTAGCGTCGCGGCCGCGTTGGTCTTCTGCGCGGTCAGCAGCGGCATCTACTTGATCAACGATCTGCGCGATATCGAGCAAGACCGGCTGCATCCGATCAAGCGTCAGCGGCCGATCGCGGCGGGAGAGATTCCGGAGGGTCAGGCCTGGGCACTGGCGGCTGTGCTGCTGGTCGGTGGGTTGCTTGGCGCGTTTGCGATCCGGCCGGCCTTGGCGCTGGTGATCGCCGGCTACCTCGCGCTGATGATCGCCTACACGCACGGCTTAAAGCGGCTGGTGATCGTTGACGTCTTCGCGATCGCGGCTGGGTTCGTGCTGCGGGCGGCGGGCGGCGCCGTCGCCATCAGCGTGCCGATCTCCCCCTGGCTGTACGTTTGCACGATGCTGCTGGCGCTCTTCCTCGGCTTCGGCAAGCGGCGCCATGAGCTATCAGTGCTTCAGGAGAGCGCGGCAGACCACCGGGCAAATCTCGACGCGTATTCGATCCCGCTGCTGGATCAGATCATCTCCGTCGTCGCCTCCGCGACGGTAATGGCCTACTCCCTCTATACCTTCGATGCCCCGACGGTGCCGGACAATCACGCGATGATGCTGACCATCCCGTTCGTTGTCTACGCGATTTTCCGGTACCTCTACTTGGTCTACCGGAAGGATCTGGGGGGCAGCCCGGAGGTCTTGCTCGTAACCGACCGGCCGCTCCTCTTCTGCATCATCGGCTGGGCGCTCACGAGCACGGCCATTCTCTACTGGGCCTAGGGCGCTAGCCGCGTCGCTCCCCCGTCGTCGCGGTGACCGGGTTGAGGGCGCCTCGCCAGGAGGCTCGCCGTCCCTGGCGCTCTGGCAGGCCGGTGATGCCAGCGATCACCGCTGCCGCACGGGCTACCGCCTCATCAGGCTCCAGCTCACCCACGATCGCACTCTCGAACATCCGGCCGATCTGAGCGGAGACGCGCTGGTACTCGACGAGCGGCCAGCGCGACCGGGCGTGGCTGGCGAGATCGGCGGTCGCCGCGTGGAAGGGATCGGGATCGACAGCCATCGCCTTGGTTCCGGAAATGGTCGGCGGGTTTTGGCCTGTGCGGCGGCAGAACTCGCGCACGATCTCCGGCCGGCAAGCCCGAACGATCAGCTCCATCGCGAGCGTCGGGTGCCGCGACTGGCGAAAGATGGCGTAGCTGAGGCCGCCGACGAGGGTCGCTGGGGAGCCGCCAGGTCCGGCAGGAATGGGAGCAAGGCCGACGCGCTGGTTGAACTCCTCGTCGCTCCATCCCGCGGCGCTCTGGATCAATCTCCGCTCATAGCTGCCGCCAAGCGCCATCGCGACGGAGCCCGCGGCGAAGGCGAGCGCCGGTCCGTTCCACGGCAATGACACGACCTCGGGCGCCGCGACGCGATGCCGCCGGACCAGGTCGGCGACGAACGTGACGGCGCGCTGAGCGGCCGGGCTGTTGAGGACGACGCGCCCACCATTGATCACGTCGGCTCCGGCGGACCAGAGGACCGGCAGGAGCTGGTAGGTCGTCGTCTCGCCCGCCCCCGGCCCCGCGAGGAAGGCGAGCGGATAGTTGGCCAGACCGTAGCGGGTCCGAACGGCCGGCGACCGGAAGTGACGAGCCCGGTCCAGCCACTCGTCCCAGCTGCGCGGTGGCTCCAAGCCCTCCTGCTCGAACCAGTCTTTGCGATACCAGAGGAGGGCGATGTCGGCGTCCGCCGGCGCCGCGTAGAGCTCTCCGTCAACCGTGTGCAGGGCGCGTATCTGCGGCACCATGTCGGTTGCGAGCTCCTCCGCGCGGTGGACGTCGATGGCGTTGAGCGCCTGGAGGTAACCGCGGTCGGCGAACTCGGCGACCCAGACGGAATCGATCAGCGAGAGATCGGAGACCGTCCCCTGCGCCACGGCCAGCGTCAAGTGTGAGCGAAGGTGGACGAAATCGACGATCCCGAATCGGAGGCGGACCGGCTGGTCCGGGTGCTCCGCGTTCCACAGCTGCGCCGCTTGTTGCAGTGGCCAGCACCACCGGCTCCCTGTCAACGTAACGGTCAGCTCGATCGCCTCGCGCCCGCCGGCGCTCTCGGTGGGCTGGCTGACGAACGTCCCGCGACCGGGATAGCGGACGAGCAAGCCTTCCTCGGTCAGGCGCTTGAGCGCGCGGCGCACCGGAGTCCGGCTGACGCCGAGCTGCGCGCAGAGCTCCTGCTCGGTTGGGAGCCTATCGCCGGGCTTGAGCTCACCCTGCTCGATCTGCTGCCGGATGCGCGCCGCGAGCTGCCGCGCCACCGGCATCGGGCCGTCCCGCTCGACCTTGATGTCAGTTCCCCCGTCTCGTATCGGCATGCACTCCGTCCTTGGGCGGTTCGGGCCCCTTGGTGCATTTGCTCCTTTGTTACATAGTAGCGCCTTCCCTTCCCTGGCGAAAGAGTCTGAGGGATGGAATATGATGCCCAGAATATCGGCAGAATCAAGGACAAGACTTGTGCGCCTTGCACGGGGGCGAGCGACTCATCCATGCCAATAGTAGAGACCAATAGATACCAAAGTATTGACAATGAGTGGCCATTGAGCTACTTTGGCGCCACCGATTGACTTCACATGGGTCCTTGTCGCCTGAGCCTAGAAAGGAGGAGAGAGGCACCCGCGGAAAGAGACCGGGAACTGCTGGGTGATAGGTTGGCTCGTTCGCGTAGGCCGATGGAGGTAAGCGATGGGCAATGATGCCTGGCGTGATCTCGTAAGAAAGCTACGCAGCCGACGAATCGATCGCCGCGAGTTCATGAAGCGGGCGAGTGCGCTCGGCGCCGGAGCGATGGCAATCAGCGGTGCGCTCCGGCAGGTGCCGACGCGAGCGCAGGAGCCGACGACAGTCACGTTCTGGACGACCTTCACCGATCCCGACCTCAGCATCCTGCAGAGCATGGTCGAGACCTACAACAGCCAGGCGCAGGGGCACCAAGTCGAGCTGGTCCAGATTCCCCCGGCGCAGGTCACCGACGTCACCAAGCTGATGACCGCGGTGCGCGGTGGCACGGGGCCCGATGTCTACCACCTCGACCGCTTCATCGTCGCTCAGAGAGCCGCCGATGGGTTGCTGCAGGACTTGAGCGGTCTCGGCGCCGATCTCAGCCCCTACATCGCGTTCGCTCGGGCCGAGGCGACCTTCAACGGCAAACCCTACGCGCTGCCGTTCGACACGGACGCTCGCGCGCTCTATTACCGGCACGATCTCCTCCAGTCCGCCGGAATCGATCCGGCCGAGCTGGACCCGGCGAACGGTCCGGTCACGTGGGATCGGATCGCCGAGATTGCCGGGCCGCTGAATCAACAGGATTCTGCCGGCAACTACACGCGGATGGGCTTTATCCCCTGGGTCAATCAAGGCTGGCACTACACCTTCGGCTTCTCTTGGGGCGCGAGCTTCTTCGATGAGGCGACGTGTACCGTGACGCCCGACGAGCAGGCGATGGTGGACGCCTCGACCTGGGTCCAGAACTACTGCATCGAGCTCGACGCCGCCAAAGTCAATGCCTTCGGCGGACCGACGATGCAGCCAGGCTTCCCCGTGCAGCAGCATCCTTTCATCGTCGGCACGCTGGCGATGCAGATCACGGGCGACTGGGCGATCAACCAAATGGAGACCTACGCCCCGGATGCCGAGTACGGCATCACCTGGATGCCCGTGCCGAAGGAAGGCGACCAGTCGGTGACCTGGGCCGGCGGTTGGTCGGTCGTCATCCCGCAGGGCGCCAAGCACGTCGAAGAGGCGTGGACGTTCATGCAGTGGTTCGCGGGCGAGCCCGGACAGCGCATCTACACGAAGGAGAGCAAGCACCTGCCGACGATCGAGGCGCTCCTCTCCGATACCGAGCTCTTCGAAGGGCGCCATCAATTCTTCGCGGAGCTGCTGCCGACGGCGAAGAACCGGCCTCCCCTGCCGGTTGGCGCCAAGTACTGGGACGAGCTGACGGTCGCCTGGCAGAAGATCTACCTCAACGAGGAAGAACCAGCCTCGGCGCTGGCTACCGTCAAGGAGCGGGTGCAGCCGGATCTGCAGCGCTTCTGCCCTATCGAGATGAGCTAGAGCGGAAGCGCGGGGGCCAGGCCAACGTCTCGTCCTGGCCCCCACCCTCAATCCTCCCCATGCGATCAGGTGTGCCGATTGTGCAGTAGCGACGGAGGGGGCGAGTGGTAGCCGAGACCATCGTGGCGCCGTCACGCGCGCCGGCGAAACGCCGCGGACATCTGCGGCTGAGCCGGCGTGAGCGTCGCAATCTTGCCGTCGGCCTCCTGTTCATCAGCCCGTGGCTGATCGGTTTTCTCGTCTTCCTCGTGTACCCAATCGTCTACACCATCCGCATCAGCTTCACGCGCTACACCGGGTTTGGCGAGCCCGAGTGGATCGGCCTCGACAACTACCGGAACATGCTGCATGACGACCTCTTCTGGACGGCCGTCTACAACACGCTCTACTACACGGCGCTCGCGGTCCCGATCGGCGCGGTTGTGGCCATGATCCTCGCGCTGGCGATGAACCAGCCGCTGCCGGAGGTGCCGATTTACCGCGCGATCATCTATATCCCGTCGGTCATCCCGCTCTTCACGCTGACCTTCGTCTATCAGAACCTGGTTCATCCCACGCAGGGCGTCTTCAACCGGTTCCTCATTTGGCTCGGGCTACCGAACATCAACTGGTTCGGCGATCCGCGCTACGCCAAGCTGGCGCTCGTCCTCCTGGCGCAATACGGAGCGGGGCAAGTTGCCGTCATTTTCCTGGCGGCGCTGAAGGGCATCCCGGCGTCGCTGTACGAGGCCGCGTCGCTGGATGGGGCGAGTGCCTGGCGCCGGTTCTGGGGGATTACCCTCCCGCTGATGACGCCGGTGATCCTCTACGACCTGATTCTCGGGGTGAGCCTGGGACTCCAAATCTTTACGCAGGTCTACATCATCAGTGGCGATCCGCCCGGCGGCCCAGCGAACTCGACGCTCATGTATGTCGTGTACCTCTACAATAACGCCTTCCGCTTCGGCGCGATGGGGTACGCCGCGGCGCTCGCCTGGGTCTTGTTCGTGGTCACATTGGTTCTTGCGCTGCTGATCTTCCGCTCGTCGCGGTGGTGGGTGCACTACGAGACGACCTGACGACGCCGCTGACCGCTGCCCCAGGGGGATGGAATGGCGAACGCAGTACCCGTAGAGAGAGCACAACCGGCCGTCCGCGCCTCCGCGCGGCGACAGTGGCTCGCCAAGTATGCCCGGCGGGAAATCGTCCCACGCCTGTTGCTGATCCCACTCTGCGGGTTCTATCTCCTGCCGTTCTATTGGATGCTCGTCAATGCGCTGAAGACGAACGAGGAGCTTTCGATCTATCCGCCGAGTTGGTTTCCCGATGAGATCGCGTGGTCGAACTTCAGCCGCGCGGTGGAGGTCTTCCCCTTCTGGCGCTTCCTCGGGAACACGAGCCTTATCACGGTATTCACCGTGATCGGCGTCGCCCTGACGAATCCGATCGTCGCCTATGGCTTTTCACGCATCGAGTGGCCGGGCCGCGACACGATTTTCTATCTCGTGCTCGCTACGGTCTTCATCCCGTATCCCGCTTTGATCGTCGCGCTCTTCGATATCTTTGCGCAGCTCGGCTGGGTCAATACGTTCAAGCCCTTGATAGTCCCGTTCTTCTTTTGCTTCATTCCATCGCCGTTCTGGATCTTCCTCTTACGGCAATTCTTCCTACGCATCCCGCATGAGATTTCGGACGCGGCGCGGCTCGATGGCGCGAGCGAGTTGCGAATCCTCTATCAGATCATCATGCCGCAGTCGTGGCCCGCGCTCAGCGCCGTCAGCCTGTTCGCCGCGCTCCATGCTTGGAACGATTTCCTTGGCCCGCTGCTCTACTTGCAGGACACGAGCAAATACACGCTGTCCATCGGGTTGACGTTTTTCCAGTCGCAGTCTCGATACGACATCCAGTTCAACCTGCTAATGGCCGCCTCTGCCCTCGTCATCCTCCCGGTCGTCCTCATCTTCCTCTCCTTCCAACGCGCGTTCGTCGAGGGTGTGACGGTCAGTGGCATCAAATGAGCGCGCAATCCAGCCGCATCGAGGCGGGCTTGGTCCGTTCGGCGTCGCCGGCGGAGCCAAATCCTCGGTCATGACGCGTGTCGTTCGGTTCGTAGCGTGATAGGGGTGAACGAAGGAGATGCTCGGCCCGTTTGACGAACGTCGTCTCCAGCGAGCGATGCGCCGGCTCGAGGAGATTCGCGCTTGGCGCAACGCTCGCGAGTGCCCGGTCCCGGAATGGCAGTTCATACCGCCGGAAGGGCCGCCAGCGGTTCTCGGGATCAAGGCCTTTTGGCCAGTCGTCGCCACGCCGGTGCGCTTCGAGGCGACGGCGCGGATTCCCAATGATTGGGCCGGTCAGCCGGTAGAGCTCGAGCTTTGGCTCGGCGGTGAGGGACTCATCCGCCTCTCGACGGGGTTGCAGTCGGGCCTGGATCCGCACCACCACAGCTTCCGGATCGCCGACGCGGCCCGCGGGGGAGAGGAGATCCGCATCGAGGCCGAGGTCGTGCCGAAGGGAATGTTCGGCACGCACATCCGGGATCCTCGCATCGAGCGGGCGCACTTGGTCATCCCCGAGCGTGAGGCCCGCGCGCTCGAGCGCGACCTCGCGATGATCGTCGCCGCATGCGAGCAGCTTCAGGCCTTCGATCACGAGGTTGTCCCGTTCTTACTGGACACCCTCGATGAAGCGCTGGCCGAAGTTGCCAAGGGCTTGCCGACCGCGACTGACGTCTCCGTGACCCGCCACATCCTCGGCTACGAGAACCCGATTGGGAGCGGCGTCTTCTCCGTGTCCCCGAGCTACGGCGCTGAGGCGTGGGACGTCACGCCGCCGCATCAGGCGATTTGGCACACACCACCGCCGCCTCGGCCGCTGGAGCCACTACCGGCGGCGGCCGTCGAGGCAATCCGCGCGGCCCGCGTGCTGATCGCCCAGCGGCTCGAGGCGCTCAAGCGTGACTACCCGCCGGTTGGTCGCCTCGCGCTGACCGGTCACGCGCACATCGACCTGGCCTGGCTCTGGCCGGTGGCGGAGACGCGGCGCAAGGGGCGGCGCACCTTCTCGAACGTCCTCGCGTTGATGGACCGCTACGAGGACTTCATCTTCAACCAGTCTTCCGCGCAGCTCTACGCCTGGATCGAGGAAGACGATCCGGACCTCTTCGCGCGGGTCAAGAAGCGCGTCGCGGAAGGGCGGTGGGAGCCGATCGGCGGGTCTTGGGTCGAGCCCGACTGCCAGGTAACGGGCGGCGAATCGTTCGTCCGCCAGCTCTTCTACGGACAGCGCTACTTCGAGCAGCGCTTCGGCCGGCGCAGCCGCGTCGCCTGGCTGCCGGACGTCTTCGGCTTTTCCGGCGGCATCCCGCAGCTCCTCCGCGGCGCTGGCATCGAGGGCTTCTTCACCGTCAAGCTGACCTGGAGCGAGACGGATCGCTTCCCCTACGACCTCTTCGCCTGGGAGGGGATTGACGGTAGTCGCGTGACTGCCCACATGTTCCGCAACCTGCACCCAGCCCACGGCTACAACGCGAACATCGCGCCGCTCGACACTCATCAGACTTGGCGCAACTTCGACGGAAAGCGCCTCCATCCGGAAAGTTTGCTGGCCTTCGGCTGGGGAGATGGGGGCGGTGGGCCGAGCGAGCGCATGCTCGAGAACTATGCCCGAATCAAGGATTTTCCGGCGCTGCCGCGGCTGCGCATGGCGCGGATCGAGGAGTTCTTCACCGCGCTGCCGGACCGCGACCGCCTGCCGACGTGGGTCGGGGAGCTCTATCTGGAGTTCCACCGGGGGACGCTGACGACCCAAGCGCGCGTCAAGGCGCTGAACCGCGCCTCCGAGCACCGGCTGCTCGAAGCGGAAGCGTTCGGGGCGCTGGCGGCGCGCAAGCGGTTCGCGTACCCGGGCGCCGATCTCGAGCGGGCTTGGAAGACGCTCCTTCTGAATCAGTTCCACGACATCCTGCCGGGCTCTTCGATCCGCGAGGTTTACGAGGTCACGGTTCCGGAGCTGGAAGGCGTCGTTGCCACGGCGAGCCAGGCGCGCGACGCGGCATTGCTCCACCTGGGTGGAGGCTCCGGCGTAGGTGGAGGGTGGCTGATCGCGAACGCGGGGGCGCGTCCCCGGCCGCTCTGCGCGTTGCTCCCGATTCAGGGTGACGCGACGGTGACGGATGAGGCTGGACGCCGCCTGCCGAGCCAGGTGACCGAGGATGGCCTACTCATCGCCGCTCCCGATGTGCTCGTGCCCGCACTCGGTTGGGTGCGGCTCGGGCAGGGCGATGGGATGCCGGCCGCGTCAGCGAGCCCACCAGGTGTCACGGCACGGGCAGAGGGAGAGACGACGGTCATCGAG
Organism: uncultured Chloroflexota bacterium; assembly: GCA_937901745.1. Lineage (GTDB taxonomy): Bacteria > Chloroflexota > Chloroflexia > Thermomicrobiales > UBA6265 > CALGSZ01. The sequence goes on from CALGSZ010000057.1 coordinate 105,978, forward strand.
AACGACCTGCTCCGGGTCGTGATTGGTTCGGACGGAACGCTGCACGCGGTCTTCGACAAGGTGGCCAATCGCGAGGCGTTGGCCGGGCGCGGTAACCAGCTTTGGGCTTACGTCGACAAGCCGCGCGTCTATGACGCATGGGAGCTAGAGGAAACGTACGAGCGGGAAGGGGAGGAGATCGGCGGAGTCGAGTCGATCGAGATCGTCGAGGGCGGACCGCTACGGGCCGCGGTCCGCGTCCGCCGTGCCTACCGAGACTCGCGCATCACCCAGACCTACCGGCTCCTCACCGGGTCGCGGCGACTCGATGTCGTCACCGAGATCGACTGGCACGAGCGGATGGTGCTGATCAAGGCGCGCTTCCCGCTCGCCGTCCACTCGCACGAGGCGACCTTCGAGACGATGTACGGCGTCGTGCGCCGGCCGACGCACCGGAACACGAGCTGGGACGCGGCGCGGTTCGAGGTCAGCGGGCATCGGTTCGCCGATCTCTCGGAGCCGGGCTACGGCGTCGCACTCCTCAACGACGGCAAGTACGGTCACAGCGCTTATCGCAATGAGCTGACGCTCAGCCTGATCCGCGGGCCGCTCTATCCCGATCTTTTCGCCGACGAGGGGCACCATCGCTTCACCTATAGCCTGCTGCCGCACGTGGGCGATTGGGTTCAGGCGGGAGTCGTCTTCGAGGCGTTCGCCTTGAACAGCCCGCTGGTTGCCGTGCCGGCCGCCGGCGATGGGACCGCTGGACCGGCTCGATGGGGGCTCTTCGAGACCGAGGGCTTGCCGGTCGCGCTCGGCAGCTTGAAGCCTGCTGAAGACGGCGATGGCCTGATCCTGCGTATTTACGAGCCGCACGGCGCGCGCGGCACGACTACATTGCGCTTCGCGGAGCCGGTGCAGCATGTGGAGCGTGTCAACCTGCTCGAGGAGCCGGTTGGCGCGGATGCCTCGCCTGTCGCGGTGAGCGGCTCGGCGGTACAGCTCAGTTTGCGCCCGTTTGAAGTGGTCACGCTTCGCGTCCGGCTCTGAGACTCAGCGGTGAGCACGTGAGCCTGTGCGAGATTGGCGCGGCGTTCAGCCGTAAGAGGAGATGAGGAGGTCACTGTGGCGGGGGTGCTTAGGGTCGGCATCCTTGGTGCCGGGGGCATCGCGCGGGAGCACGCTATCGGCTGGCGAGCGAGCGCGCCACGCGCCGAGATCGTCGCGGTCGCGGACGTGTCCCAGCCGCGGGCGCAAGATTTCTCCGAGAAATTCACCGGCGGGCGCGCACGGATCTACGAAGGCATTGCCGCCCTCGTCGCCGACCCCGATGTCGATGCGGTGGACATCTGCCTGCCGCACCACCTACACACCGAGGCTATCGTCGCCGCGGCGCGTGCCGGCAAGGCGATCCTGTGCGAAAAGCCGCTCTGCACATCGCTGGAGGATGCCTCGGTCATCGCGGAGGCCTTGCGGGAGACCGGGGTTCGGTTCGTGATGGCCCACAACCAGCTGTTCCAGCCGAGCCTGCTGGAGGCGCGTCGCCTCCTTACGAACGGGACGATGGGACGGCGCTTCGTCCTTCGCTCGATCGAGGCGTTCCAGCACCCGGAGACGGCGGGCAAGCCGTCGGACAGCACGCTGCCGCCCGGTGAGAGCCCATGGGCCTGGCGCGCCGATCTCGCCCGCATGGGCGGCGGTGAACTGCTCGACACCGGCTGGCACGCCAGCTACCGGCTCCTGGCGCTAGCAGACGACCGGCCAGTGGAAGTCGTGGCGATGACCGACCGCTACTATGTTCCCGGCTTGTCCGCGGAGGACACCGGCCTCGTCCTCGTCCGGTTCGCCTCCGGCGCCATTGGCCAGATCATCACTAGCTGGGCGTTCGACACGGTTGGGAACTGGCATTTCGAAGTCATGGCCGAGCGTGGGACGTTGGCCGGAAGCGAGACGCGACTGGTTCATCAGCTACACGGGTGGCAGTCGCCGGCGGAGGAGCGATTCGAGCAGGTTCATACCTTCACCGCGGAGATCTCCCATTTCCTGGATGTGGTGCAGCGCGGAGCGCCGACGCTGGCGACGTTCGAGTCGGCCGCCCGGGTGCTCCAAATGACGAAGGCCGCGTATCGCTCCGTGACTGAGAGACGAGTGATGGTCCTGCCGGATGACCCGCTCGCCGCTCCCGTGCCTGCGGAGCGGGAGCGGTCGGCAGAGGCAGCATCCAGCATCGAGGTGGCTGGCGGGTAATCAGATTGAAGGTCGTTCTGAAAAGGAGCTGGACGAATGCGGTCCAAGGCGGGCCGCCTTCGTTCGTGTATCTCCGTTCGCCGTCGTGAATCGAAAGACCGACCGAATTATCTGCCTTGCTAGGCGGTGGGATGGGCTGGCCTACGCCGACTTCAGCGCGCCGTCCAGATCCTTCAACGCCTCGACCGCGCAATTTCGGCCCGGTGCGCCGAAAACGGCTCCGCCGGGCCAGGCGCCGCTGCCGCAGAGATACAGACCCTCGACCGGGGTGCGGTAGTCGGCATAGCCGGGAACGGGGCGATAGGCGAACATCTGGTCCGGCAGGATCTCGCCATGGAAGATGTTGCCGCCGGTGATGCCGACAATCCGCTCGATATCCGGCGGGCCGAGCACCGCCATGTGCTCGATCGCGTTCGGCAGGTTCGGAGCGTACTCGGCGAACGTCTCGATGATGATTTGCCCGATCTCGTCCCGGCGCTCGTCCCACGTCCCCTCGGCGAGATCGTACGGCGCGTATTGGACGAACATGCTGAGCGTGTGCTTGCCGGGCGGCGCCAGTCCCTCTTCGGTCGCCGTCTGAATATAGCAGTCCATGAAGGGACGGCGGGACGGCTGTCCCCGCTTGCAGTCATCCCACGCTCGCTCTAGGTAATCCACTGAGGGGTTGATCGTGATGCCGCCGGTGTGCTGCGGACCGACCTCCGTACCGGGACAGCACGTGAAGTTCGGTAGCTCCCCAAGCGCGAGCAGGACCTTGACCACCGAGCCCTTCACCTTGAGGCGCTTGATTCCGTCGACGAAATCGGTGGGCAGGTGACGCTCGCCGACCATGCCGAGGAAGGTCCGGTACGGGTCCGCGTTTGAGAGCACGATCGTCGCCTCGAATCGCCGGCCATCGAGGAGGCGCACGCCGCGGGCTCGTCCATCCCGAATTTCGATCTCGGCGACCTCGGCACTGGTCAGGATCTCGACGCCGTACTCGCGACCGGAAGCCGCGAGCGCGTTGGCGATCGCTCCCATTCCACCCGTGACAAAGCCCCAGGCGCCCTGGTGGCCGTCCAGGTTGCCGAGGAGGTGGTGGAACTTGACATAGGCGGTGCCTGGCGTGAGCGGTCCGGCGTTGACGCCGATCACTCCCCCCGTGCAGAGTGGGGCCTTGACCTCCTCCGACTCGAAAAATCGGTCGAGGACGTCGGCGATGCTCGCCATCGTCAGCGTGCGCCAGTCGTCCAAGCCCTGCGGACCGGAGAAGGCCTGCTCGATGTCGTCCCAAGTCGGCGCCGGTCGTAGGAGGAGCGGTCGCATCCGGGCGACGATGCGGTCCCACATTTCCCAATAGGCGTCGTACGCCTTGGCGTCCTTCTCCGAGAACTTCGCGATCTCGGCGCGAGTTCGCTCCGCGTCGAGGAACGTCATGAGGTAGCGACCATCGGGGAACGGGCAGAAATAGGTCGGCTCGAACGGGCGCACACGGTACCCGTGGCGCTTCAATTCGAGGTCCTGAACCACCTCCGGCAGCAGCAGGCTGCACACGTAGGAGCACGTCGAAAGGTGATAGCCGGGCCAGAACTCCTCGGTAACCGTCGCGCCGCCGATGATGTCGCGCCGCTCCAACACGAGCACTCGCTTGCCGGCTCGCGCGAGGTAACCGGCGGCGATCAGGCCATTGTGTCCAGCGCCGACGACGATCGCGTCATAGCGGCGCTCGGTCGCGGTCGACGCGGTTGGATTCGGAGTGCTCATCCCCTAGGCACGCCCCCGTCAATTTGGCCCGGTGGCAACCAGTCCGCCGGCATCGCGACGATCATTCGATGCCAAGCGCCTCGGCGAGCTGAGCGAGGAAATCCGCTTCGGCATCCGAGATGCGTTGCCCGCCGATGCCGAGGAAGCCGCCGGTGGACGCCGCCGAGGCGATGCGCTCCGCGGTGGAGTAAAGCCAGCGCTTGAACTCTTCGGCTTCGTCCGGCTCGGCTTTAGCGGCCAGGATTTCCGACACCTGGCGGCAGCGCTCGATCGTATCCGGGATCAGCCGCGCGATGCCTTGCTCGCTCAGCTCCAGCGCCTGCTGCTCCCCGAGGCCATCCTGCTTGTAGGCGTCGAAGACCGCCTGCAGGAGCGCATTGTCCCGGCTGACCGCTGCCCCTTCGGAGAGACTCGTCAGACCGGTGACGAGTTCCTTGATGGTGCTGATCTCGCCCGTCGGCTCCGCTTGCACGGAGGCGGCAACGATGCGCACGGGTAGCTCCGTCAGGAGCGCCCACTCTACCGGAGTGAAGTCGTCGCGAGAGGTCATGGCCCGCTCCTGGTTGGCCACTGAACGCCGCTAACCGATCGGTGGCATTGTCTCAAATCCCCCACGTCGGGGCAGTTGGGAAGCTCCCGCGCGGGCGACTGTCACCACCTAGAGCGCGCGATGCGAGCACCGTCGCCGTTTGGATGTCGGCTCACGGGACGATCGAGACCGGCGTTCCCTCCGGCGCCCACTGGTACAGGAATTCCGCCACATCCAGCGGGAGATTGACACAACCGTGACTCATCGGCGTGCCGAAATTGCTGTGCCAATACGTCCCGTGGAGCGCGTTCCCGGCATAGTCGAAGTACATCACCCAGGGCACATCTTCGACGCGATAGTGCTCGTCGCTGATCGTGCCTTCCATTGTTTGTGATTCGTATTTCAGCCAGATCTGGAAGTGGCCGATGGGCGTCACGGTTTCCGGCACATTGCCCGTCCCGGTGCTGACCAAGGTCGAGACGACGACCTGGCCGTCTTCGTAGGCCCACATCTTCTGCTCGGAGATCGAGACGACGATCTCCTTGTAACCACCCTGCTGCGGGCCCGGACCGGCGTCGCCGGTGCCGCCGACAGCCGGCGGTGAGAAGAGGGACTCGTCATACACCGGAATGCCGACCGGCTGTGGAACAGGATCGGTCTTCAGCTTATTCCGCTTGGCGAACTCTTTCCCAATCGCGCTGGCGGTGACGTCCTTGCCCTTCTTCCAGCGCAGCACCGCATGCTCGAAGTACTGCGTCGTCCAACCGTCGCGGTCGATGAACTCCTCGGTCAGGGGCAGGCCGATCAGACGGGCGCCGTCATTCGCTTCCCAATACGCCTTGAAGCCGTGACGGAGCGTCCGCTTCGTCTCCGGGAAGCGGGTGCACTCGTCCGACGAGAGCGAGCCGCAAGAGCCGTTCTCAGGAAGCCGCAGCCGGCTGAACTTGGGACGGTCGGCCCGCATCGCCTCGCGGCCGAGGGGAAGGGCCTGAACGCGCCATTCCTCTCGAGTCTCCTCCGGCACGTAGACGATCGCCAGTCGTTCGAAGTACTGGACGATCCATTTCCCCTTCTTCCCGTCGGCCAGGGTTACCTCTTGCTCTTGCTCTTCGGTGATGGGTAGACCGAGCAGGTCCCGATAGGTGCGCCAGGTATCGAGGAAGTAGCCGTCAACGGTGTGGCCGGTTTCTTCAACCCAGACTCGCGTTGGGGGAGACCATTCCTGCGCCGCCGCAGGCTGTGCTAGGACCGGGGTCAGGATGCCGAACGCGATCGAGATGGATACGAAGAGCAGAACAAGTGCAGGCCGTTGCACGCGGAAATGCATGATGCGTAATTCCCTCCACCTTCCCTTGGGCCGCAACCGAGCCGCTCCGCCACGTCGACGCCCTGCATCACACGGGCGCCGAACCGGGGTAGACGGAGGACCAGCGTCGGGGCACCGAGGCCACTATAGCAGACGGAAATGAACAAGGAAGTCGAAAAACCTACCCCTTCTCGTGCCCCGTATTACCTAGAGGCGGTGGATCCTTCCGTTGTCGCGTCGCCCAAATGACCTTCAACTGAAGTTCGTCAGCGGACGAGTGGCCAAGCGTCGGGCCCGCGACGATCTGGTACTATCCTCACATGGCGTACGTTCAGTCGCGGGCGGCCATGGACATGGGACAATCGCGGTGGCGGTGGATCGAGCCGGAGCCGTTGCCGCTCGACGCGCCACGGCTTCATTCGGATCCCCTGCTCAATGCGCTCCTCTATCGGCGACAGCTTCGCACTCCGGATGAGGTCGCGGATTTCTTGGCGCGTCATCCTCGCCCCGCGCCAGATCCCTGGCGCTTACCCGCGATGCGCGCGGCCGTCGATCGCATCATGCTGGCGATTGAGCGGGGCGAGCACATCGCGATCTTTGGCGACTACGACGTCGACGGCGTCACCTCGACCGCCCTCCTCACACTTGCTCTCCGCGCCGCGATGCCGGAAGAAGCCCGGCTCTTTTCTCGTCTGCCAAGGCGCGAGGAAGGTTACGGGCTGAACGCCCGGGCGATCGAGGAATTCGCGCGCAGCGGAGTATCGCTGCTGATCACGGTCGACTGCGGGAGCACCGATCCATATCACGTCGCGCTCGCCCGCGAGGCCGGTCTCGATGTCGTCGTTCTCGATCACCATCACATCTCGGATCGCGTGCCGGACGGCGCCACAATCGTCTCATCATACGTCGCCGAGGGACTGCCGTATCGCGAGCTTTCGGCTGTTGGACTGGCGTACCTCCTGGTCACCGCGCTCGCGCAAGAGGGCGTTGCGGTCGGCGGGCCGACGGGGGAGCCGGAGACAGGGCTGCTCGATCTCGTCGCGCTCGGCACCGTCGCGGATGTTGCGCCGCTGACGGGCGTCAACCGCGCGCTGGTTCGCGATGGGCTGAGCCGCATCCAGCGCGCGCCGCGGCCGGGTATCGCCGCGCTCTGCCGGCAGGCTGGCGTTGATCCGTCCCGGGTCACATCGGAGCAGATCGCTTACCGCTTAGCGCCACGGCTCAATGCCGCCGGCCGGATGGCAGATCCGCATCACGCGCTGCGGTTATTGCTGACGAACGACCCAATCGAGGCCGCCGAGCTCGCAACGCTGATCGATCGCCTAAACCAGGAGCGCCGCCAGCGAGCGCAGGCAGTCGCCGAGGAGGCGATCGCATCCGTCGCTGCGCAGCCCGGCTGGGAGGAGCGGCGCATCGTCATCGCTCGCGGCCAGGGCTGGCCTCACGGCGTGCTCGGTCTGGTCGCTACCCGGCTGGTGGAGGAGTTCAGGCGGCCGGCGATCGTTCTCGCCGAGGAGGAGGGAGTCGGCCGAGGGTCCGCTCGTTCGCTCGCTGGCATCAACATCATCGAGGCGATCGAGCGGTGCAGCGATCTGCTCACCGAGTGGGGAGGGCATAGCCTCGCGGCCGGACTCACGTTGCCGATATCGAGCCTACCGGCGCTCGCCGAGGCGCTCGATGCTCACCTGGCATCGGCGGGCGTCTCCGTGCCGGTCGAGCCCGAGCTTCGACTGGAAGCGGATCTACCCATCGAGCGGCTGACGTTGGAAACGGCGCTAATGCTCGATGATCTCCAGCCCTTCGGCGCGGGGAACGAAGCGCCGGTCTTGCGGCTCCGCGGCGTTCCGCTGCGGCAGTATGACGTGGTCGGGCAGAACAATAACCACCTTCGCCTGTATCTCAGAACGCCGCGCGGCATCGTCAGAGCGGTTGCGTTCGGCGCAGCCCAGCGCTCCCGCGAGCTTCTGTTCAGTCGGACGCTCGATCTCGCGGTCACGCTCAATCTCGACTATTGGGATGGGCAGCAGCGCCTGGACGTCAACGTCAAGGATTTCCGTCCCAGCAACGGCATTAGTTGAGTCTTGAGAGTCTCTAGACTCCCGGTTTGGCCGACCGCTCCAGCGCGAACCGGGCTAGTTCCGTATTGGTAAACGGATTAGCGAGCGGTATCAGGCTTTGCGGTGACCGGGGGATTAGTGGGGGGCCATTCGATGTAGTGGGGCTGGGCGCGTAGCCATTCGTTGATGCGCTTGGCCAACTCTTCGACTGCCGCTTCTCCCGAGGCAAGTGCTCTGCTGAGTGCCGCGCCGATGGCTTCTCCGGACCATTCGTAGCAAGCGCGCCTTACCTCGACGTACTGACAGCGGTCGTCGTCGAAGTGCAGCTCCGCCATGACCCAATGCGGGGGCTCGCTGTCGAGGAGTATGAGCTGGCGGCCGTATTGCCAAACGAACGGGGTAAACGACCGTGGGCCGGGCGAACGCATCTTACCCGGGCTTGAGTTGGCACTTGGAGGCTTATTGTCCTCGCTGCTCGATTGTGAGGGTGACTGATGAATCATCGCCGGCCTCGACGTAGACGCACGCCACAGCGGGCGCCTCGCGCTCTGGAGACACTCCCGCACCTGGAGGGCTCGGTCGCTTTTCGGCGCGAAACTTTCTACCAACTCTGTGACAGAGCGTAGCACGCCGCACTCAAATGGTGCAAGGTTGCCGCATTGCGGCGCGCTGCCTTGGCGTATCGCTCACGAGGGCGCCGTCATCTGGACCGTGGCAGACCGCACCGCTTGCCCGTTCATCAGGATCTCCACGGTGTAGGTGCCAGTCGGCCAGCTTTCCTCAGGGGCGCGCGTCAGCGAGAAAGCTACCCAACCGTCGGAATAGAGATCGGAGATCACGACCGACGAGGCGAACGCTTCCAGAGGCGTGTTGTTGTAACTCCATTCCGCCGCGAGGACGGTCTGCGGCGGGAGGGACGCGATCGGTACGGCCGCGTACAGCGCCAAGGCGTCGGTTGTGAAGGCGCTGACGCTCTCGGTCGGCTCGGCCGTCGCCGGATCGATCGCCAGCGCCCAGATGATTTCGCCAACTGTCGGCGGCACGGGCGAGCCAGGTGGCTCTGCCGTCGCTGGCGGACTGGACTCCGGAGGCTGCGGCGCGGGGACGGTGGCCACGGATTGGACTTCGCCCTGATCCATGCACGCGGCTAACGCGATGCAAGCCAACGTCGCCAGCAGCAGGTGAGGCAGCAACTGCACGGCATCATGGCGGTGTCGCTTGAGTCGTCGCGTTGGTCTCACGGGACTTCCACGCATCCCGCGCGTCATGGCTGGCCATCTCGCCCGCGCGGTGCATCCAGACACCATTTGCAGTGAGAAGATACCGCACCCGCGCTGGCCGGACGCTAATGTCGCCGACGGCATTCACTGCAATTCGGGTTGAAACATGAGCGGCGAAGACGCACCATCCGCGCAGAACTTAGTCGGAGGGATGCGCGTGAGCGACGACGGACGATACGACCCGCATTCGGAAAGATTCATCCCGAACCCAACGATCAGCCGCGCCGCCAAGACGGGCCGGCCGACCGAGGACGAGCTGCTCTTCTGCTGGGGCGACGAGGAACGGAGGCGCGCGGCTGCCTTTACCCGCAGCGATCCGTGGCGCGTGCTTCGGATCACCGGCGAGTTCGTCGCCGGCTTCGACGCTCTCGCGGAGATTGGGCCGGCCGTGTCAGTGTTCGGCTCCGCCCGCATCGACGAGGACGATCCGATGTACGACGCCGCGCGCGCGGTCGGCTACGGGCTCGCGAATGCCGGATTCGCCGTCATCACCGGCGGCGGGCCGGGCATCATGGAGGCGGCGAACCGCGGCGCGTATGAGGCGGGCGGGCTCTCCATCGGAGCAAACATCGAGCTGCCGCAGGAGCAGGGGATCAATAGGTACGTCCACCTGCCGCTCAACTTTCGCTACTTCTTCGTCCGCAAGACGATGTTCGTGAAGTACGCGGTCGGGTTTGTGATCTTCCCCGGCGGTTACGGCACCTTGGATGAGCTGTTCGAAGCGCTGACACTCATCCAGACCGGCAAGCTTCGCAGCTTCCCTGTCGTGCTCTTCGGCAGCGACTACTGGCGCGGACTCCTGAATTGGCTACGCGAGCGATTGGTCGGGGAAGGCAAGATCGAGCCGGACGATCTCGATCTGCTGACCGTGACCGACGATCCGGATGACGCTGTCCGCGTGATGAGCGAGGCATATGAGCAGGTATGCCTAAACGGATCACCGGACTACGGCGTTTCTGGATAAACTGCGGTCCATATGGGAGGCCGTGAGCTAACGGCGAGCGTACTCAACAGCCGTGACCAACGGTCACAGAATAACTGGGCAGAAAGGGCTCCGGCAAGCGGGACGAAAGGACCGCTCCGGGTAGTCGCATCGGTAGCGAGTTCGCGTCATCGTTAGCGGTGGAAGCGATCGACGCCGATTCTCGGCGCCGATTCAGGAGCCCGGTAGACTATGAACGTCAGAAAGCATCGTACGTACGCGCTTCCAGCCGAGTCGTGGTATCCTACGGGCGCTGGCCGCAGCGCCCCTGGCGACCGTAAGCCCGTCTCGTCGAGTCGCCCGCTTCCCGGCGTCCCCGCCTCGGGCTCGCTCGACAGCGTCCTGCTACGTCGTTGACAGCGGGCTGGCGACGATGAGGAGCCACTGGAGTAGGAAACGGTCCATGGTCCGAGATTCGCTTTCAGGGAGACGAGCGCGATGAGCCGGTACGATCTGTACGCGCCGCGCTATCCGTTGCTGCCGCTCAAGAACGTCGTCATTTTCCCGCGGAACATCGTGACGCTCCTCGTTGGCCGGCCGCGGTCCATCCAAGCGGTTGAGGAGTCGCTGACGCGCGACCGCCGCATCGTCGTCACGGCGCACCGGGATAGCGAAATCGAAGAGCCACGGCCGGAGGATCTCTATCAGATCGGCGCGCTCGCGGAAATCGTCTCCATCGATCGCCAAGGCGGCAACAGCGTCCAGGTCGTGCTCGAGGGCATTTGTCGCGTCCGGATCGTGCAGTTCGATTCGGGCCGCGCCTTCTACACCGTGGCGGTCGAAGAGCTGCGCGATGCCCCGGTGCCGGCATTCGAGAGTCGCGTCCTGCTCCAGCACGTCCAGGAGCTGGCGGCGAAGTACAATGAGGCGCGCAACCGGCTCTCCCCTGAAGTCCTCGACATGGTCCAGCGAGCGACGGAGCCCGGTCATCTCGCTGACTTGCTGGCAACTCAGCTGCTCACTGAGACCGGGCGCCGGCAGCAGCTCCTGGAAATGCTCGACCCAATGCAGCGGTTGGAGCAGATCGCCGTCCACATCACTGGCGATCTGGACGTCGCGGCGCTCGAGCAGCGGATCAAGGATCGCGTGCGCGAGCAGGTCGAGAAGAATCAGCGCGAGTACTACCTGCGCGAGCAGCTGAAGGCGATCCACGACGAGCTCTCCGGGGAGGGTGGGAACGAGATCGAGGCCTTGCGGCAGCGCATCCTCTCTCGCGGCATGCCGAAGGAGATCGAGGAGAAGCTGCTCCGCGAGCTGCAACGCCTCGAGCGGATGCCGTCTGTCTCGGCGGAAGCGACGGTGGTGCGGACGTACCTCGATACGCTCCTCGCCCTGCCGTGGCACGAGCAGACGGAGGACCGGCTCGATCTCGACGAAGCCGAGCGCATTCTCAACGCGGACCACTACGGTCTCGATCAGGTCAAGGAGCGCATCCTCGACTACTTGGCGGTTCGCAAGCTCCGCCTCGAGAGCGGCATCACCGATCCCGGCAACGCGCAGATCCTCTGCCTGATCGGCCCGCCAGGCGTCGGCAAGACCAGCCTCGGCCGCTCGATCGCGGCGTCCATGGGCCGGAAGTTCGTCCGCGTCTCGCTCGGCGGCGTGCGCGACGAGGCGGAGATCCGGGGGCACCGCCGGACCTACATCGGCGCGATGCCCGGCCGGATCATCGGCGCGATGAAGCAGGCGGGCACGATCAATCCGCTCATCCTGCTCGATGAGATCGACAAGCTAACGAACGACTTTCGCGGTGACCCGGCGGCGGCGCTCCTCGAGGTGCTCGATCCGGAGCAGAACAACGCGTTTACGGATCACTTCCTCGATGTGCCGTACGACCTCTCGAAGGTCCTCTTCATCACCACCGCCAACTACGGGCACCAGATCCCGCGGCCGCTGCGCGACCGGATGGAGATGATCGAGATCTCCGGCTACACGGAGGAGGAGAAGGTCGAGATCGCCAAGCGGCACCTTCTCAAGAAGCAGCTCCAGGCGCACGGCTTGCCGGATGGAGCGCTGGAGATTCCGTCCAAGCTGTGGCAGCGGATCGTCCGCGATTACACCCGGGAGGCGGGCGTTCGCCAGCTTGATCGGGAGATCGCGCAAATCTGTCGCAAGGCCGCGCGCGAGATCGTTCGCGGCAAGGCGACGAAGATCAAGCTCACCGAGCAGCGCCTCGAAGAGTTCCTAGGGCCGAAGAAGTACGGCTATCAGCAGGATCTCGGGGAGAGCCAGATTGGTCTCGCAATTGGGCTCGGCACGACCGAGGTTGGTGGCGAGCTGATCCCCGTCGAAGTTGCGACGATGCCCGGGCGCGGCAGCCTGACGATCACCGGGCGCGCTGGAGATGTCATGCAGGAGTCGGCGCGCGCCGCCCTCTCCTACGCGCGCTCGCGGGCTGACCAGCTCAAGATCGATCGCGACTTCCAGGAGAAGCTAGACCTGCACATCCACCTACCGGAAGGTGCGACGCCGAAGGATGGGCCGTCGGCCGGCATCACGATGGCGACGGCGCTCATCTCGGCGCTGACCCGCCGGCCGGTGCGGAACGACACCGCGATGACGGGCGAGATCACGCTACGCGGGCGAGTCTTGGCAATAGGTGGGCTCAAGGACAAGACGCTTGCCGCTCACCGCCATGGCATCCGTCGGCTGATCGCGCCGGAGGAGAACCGGCGAGACCTGGTCAAGATCCCGGAGAATGTCCGCCGCGAGATGGAGTTCATCTTCGTGACGAATATGGACCAGGTCATCGCCAACGCGATCCTGCTGGACGACGCTCAGGCAGACAACTTGAACGAAGCAGCCACGGATACGGCGCAGAAGGTCGTCCCGGCCGAGCAGACGGTGACCTACGAGGACAGCCTTGCGAGCGACGCGCCCAGTCAGTGAGGGCGGCAGCCCTCAGTTGCCGCTCGGCGCGTGGTAGGCCTTCTCGCCGGCTTCGATAGGGACGTCGGTGAAGTTTTCCTCCGGCGGGATAGGGCAAATCCAGCCTTCGGCGTAGGCGCAGTAGGGGTTGTAGGCGTAGTTGAAGTCCACGATGAGCTTGCCGTCCGGCCGCTCCTGCGGATCGAGGTAACGGCCGAGTTCATACGTCTCCTTGCCCGCAGTGCCATCGCGGAACGGTAGGAAGAAGCGCCCCCGCTCAGGATCTCTGAAGACGGAGAAGGTCACTGGAATCCCGTTGACCGTGAAGGTGATCCGGCCGGCGCGGATGAAGGTCTGCGGCATGCCCGCGGTGGTCTTGATCTCGACCCACTCGCCGATCCCGGCGCCCTCTTGCTCCAGGTCCAGAACGAACGCGAGATCCGGGTTCTCGGGAAAGTACGCCAATCCCCGGAACGCCGCCCGGTCTTCTGGTGGAATCGGCGAGTTGTCGCCGTAGCGGAAGTAGTCGTCTTTGTGGGCCCGGAATTGCGCCAGTCGAGATTGCATCCCACCTTGCTCCTCGCTCACGCGCTGGCAGCGCCGGCCGCGTCCGTCGCGCCTTGCGCGGTAGTGTAGATGGCCAGCGGCTACTGGCGAGTCACCGCCTATGTAGGAAAGTGGGGCGGTGGGGTACGGGCCATGCGCTACTATACGTTTGCCTAGGGGCAATGATCATCGTGACTATTGGCGGTGCCGGCCCGCGGCGTGCTTGAGCGTGGGCGGCATTTTCGGTCAAGTGAACGGACATGTGCGGCATGCGATGCTTGGTCACCGGCGGAGCCGGGTTCATCGGCAGTCATGTTGTTGAGCGGCTACTCGACCGTGGCGATGACGTTGTTGTGCTCGACAATTATCTCACCGGGCATCGGCACAACCTCGCCACACTGCTCGGGCGGCCGCGATTGACGGTCATCGAGGCCGATGTTGCCGAGCCGCTGCCGGAGGAAGATCTCACTGGCCCGTTCGATCTCGTCATGCACCTGGCGAGCCCGGCCAGTCCGGTCGGCTACCAGGCCTATCCGATCGAGACGCATCTTGCGAACTCGGTCGGCACGCTGGCGATGCTCCGGATTGCGCAGCGCGACGGTGCTCGGTTCATGCTGGCATCCACGTCGGAAATCTACGGGGAGCCGCTGGAGCACCCGCAGAAGGAGACCTATCGCGGGAACGTCAATCCGATCGGACCGCGATCTTGCTACGACGAGGGCAAGCGCTTCGCCGAGAGCCTGACGATGGAGTTTCACCGGAAGTTCGGGCTTGACGTCCGGGTCGCGCGCATCTTCAACACCTACGGCCCGCGCTCCCGGCCGGACGACGGGCGGGTGATTCCCAACTTCTGCGTGCAGGCGCTGCGCGGTGATCCGATCACGATCTACGGCGACGGCAGCCAAACGCGTTCCTTCTGCTACGTGGATGATCTTGTCGAAGGGCTGATGCGTCTCTCGGATACGGATGGACTGGCCGGAGAAGTGGTCAATCTCGGCAATCCCATCGAGACGACGGTTCGCGAGCTGGCCACGCGGATCGTCGCGTTGGCAGGTTCCAGCTCGGAAATTCTCTACAAGCCGAAGCCGGCGGATGATCCGTCGCGACGATGCCCTGACATCACAAAGGCGCGCCAGCTGCTCGGCTGGTCCCCGCAAGTGAGTCTCGACGAGGGGCTGAGCCGCACGATCGAGTGGTTCCGCGCGCTGGAGCTGGAAGAGCAGGTGGGCGCCGAGGAAGTTGCGCCGGTCTCGGCGAGCGCGAAGGGCGGGGCATCCAAGCGGTCCGGCTGAGAAAAGACTTGCCGCTCGGCGCGTACGGTTGGTAGCCTTTGGGTTCCCAGCATCGGGAGCAGTGCTCCCGCGAGCCGCTCGGGACGCGCAACGCACGGATCAATCGAATGGTCGTCAATCACCCACGGCAGTCGCTGTCGGCGCTGCAAGCTCCAATCGGTGTCTTTGATTCGGGCATCGGGGGGCTCAGCGTCGTACGCGAGCTGCGCGCGGCGTTGCCGGCGGAATCGGTGCTGTACTTCGCCGATTCAGCCCACTGCCCATATGGCACGAAGGAGCCGGAGGAGATCGCGCGGCGCTGCCACTTCGTCGCTTCGACGCTTCTGGAGCGTGGCGCGAAGCTGCTCGTCGTCGCCTGCAACACGGCGAGCGCGGTCGCGATCCACGATCTGCGCGCGCATTACCCTGTCCCGATCGTCGGCCTCGAGCCGGCCGTCAAGCCTGCCGCGCGCATGACCAAAACCGGCCGAATCGCCGTGCTGGCCACGCCGCGAACGGTCGCTAGCGAGCGGCTGGTTCGCCTCGTGCGGGAGCATGCCGCGGGGGTGGTCGTGGAGACGATCCCGGCGCCCGGACTAGTCGAGCTTGTCGAGTCCGGGAAAGTAGACGGCGACGAGGTGAAAGCCGCGCTCCAGCCTCTGGTGGGGCCGGCGGTCGAACGCGGCGCCGATGTCATCGTCCTCGGCTGCACGCATTACCCCTTCCTTCGGGACGCGATCGAGGCGATTACCGGGCCGGACGTGCTGGTGATAGACAGCGGGCCCGCGATCGCGCGACGGACTCGTGAGGTGCTCTGCGAGCGCGGCCTGGCCGCGACGGCGTCGCATCCTGGTACGCTGAGCCTGCTGACGAGCGGCGACGCCGCGTGGGTCGGGCAGATCGCCGCGCGGCTCCTTGGAGAGAGCATCGAGGCGGAGCGCGTCGACGGTTAGCCGTCCGGGGGAGCGTTCGCGTCGGGCTCGCGCCTCCGCAGCAGAATCGTCGTTGGGTTCGTCCACGCCGTCCCGCCACCCCATGCCATCGCGCAGGACGGATCTTCGGATGGACAGCCTCTCGGCGCCGGACCCGGATGGAAGTGCAGCTCGAGCGTCGGCGGCGGCAGCGGCGGATGATCGTCCCGCCAGGAGAAGTTGAGATCGTACAGCCAGGTTAGGACGGGAACGTCGGCTGGCCGGGTGCGCTTCACCCACTCGTCCGCGACGCTCATGTCGCTGAACTCGTTGACCAGGTATTGGTCGGAGTAGTACGCGATCGTGCCGATCTCCCCGTAGATCGCGATCGAGGTTTCCGGCTCTAGATTGTCGCGCAGCCAGGTTCCGACGGTTCGATATTCCGCGGCTGTCGCCCAGTTTGTGTTGATCGGTGCTTCGGTCAGCGGAAAACCTTCCCGCGCGACGAGGATGACGAGTCCAGCCGCCGGCACGAGCACGAGCGCCCAGACGCCGCGCCAGCGGCGAACCGGCGCCACGAGACACCGCGCGCCCACGGCGGCGATGAGCATGAGTGGCGCAACCTGGTGGATGTAGTACCAGTGATACGGCGGGACTTCGAGGAGCGAGTAGGCGGCGGCGTGGGCAGCGCCGTAGGCCGCCAGGATTCCGACAAACGCGAGCGCCCGCCTGTTGCACCGCCAGAGACAGCCGAGCCCAAGCGGCGCCAGCGCCAACGTAGCGCGCGTCTCGAACGGGTACCGATCCAGATACAGGCGCAAGCCCGTGGCGAATGTCGAAACGCCCCACGCTGATTGCTCGATCTTGATCACGAGCGTATCCGGGACGAACGAGCCGAGCAGGAGCCAGGAGACGACGAACCACGGTGCGATGACCGCACCGTAGGTCGCGGCGAGTCGGAATCGCTGGTACAGCGGCAGGCGATTCGCAATGAGGAGGATGAGAGCGAGCAGAACGCCGTCCGGCCGCGCGAGCGTCAATAGCCCGCACACCACGGCCATCGCGGTCCACCTCCGCTCGAGCCACAACGCAATGGCGGTAACGAGAAGCAAGACGTAAAGCAGGCTCTCTAAGCCAAACGTCGAGACGAGTAGGAGATTCGTCGCCAGCGCGAAAAAGGCTAAGAGGCCGAAGAACCGGTCGCCGAACAGGTGCCGCGAGAGGCGCAGCGTGACCCACAGCAGCGCGGCAAGCTCGAGCGCGGTCAACACGACCGCCGCGGTCACTGCCGAGCCCGTGACGAGCGTGCCAGCGGCAATGAGCAGGACGTTCAGGGGAGAAGTTGCCGTATTTGACGGATAGCCGGCGTAGAAGCCCCAGGTGCCGCTCTCCACGAGGGTGCGAGCGTACCGGAACTGGATGAAGGCGTCATCGACGAAGGTGGCGCGGAGACTCCAGGCGTAGGCCAGCGTGCACGCGAGGATCGCGACGCTAATCACCACGCTCCGTGATTGGCGGCGTCGCCGTTGAGACGTGCCGGCTTCGATAGCCGAAGCAAGGACTTCCTCGACCTCCAGTCGCTCGACCGTCACTTGCTCCGGCGCGGACACGGAGAACTGAGCCGCCGTGGGGTCAGTTGCCATCTGACCTCCTGGTCGCCCTCGAAAGGTTCCGTTGCTTGCTTGCTCAGCCCGTTATTCGATAGACGCCGCCGCCCAAATCGACGAGATAGAGCTCACCGGCGGCATCTTCGCCGAAGGAGACGATGCGCAATCCGGTTGCCACCGGACCGATCTTGCGCCAATCGTCCCCTTCCGGCACCAGCCCCCAGACGTCCCCGGAGCAATAGTCGGCGTAGAGATAGGTGCCGCGCAGCGCCGGGATCTCGCTCCCCCGGTAGACGTACCCGCCGGTTATCACGCAGCCTTCCTCTCGGCTGAACCCGCCGACGGGCACGAAGAGGTCCAGACCTTCGCAATCAGATGCGCGGCACGCTGTCCCTTCCATGAGGTCCCAGCCGAAGTTCAGGCCACCGACATTGGCAGGCTGGAAGTTGATCTCCTCGTAGAGCGCGGAGCCGACATCTCCGATCCAGAGATCGCCGGTCTCGCGATCGAAGCTGAACCGCCACGGATTGCGCAGCCCGTATGCCCAGATCTCTGGCCGCGCGCCGGCTCGTTCTACGAACGGGTTGTCGGGCGGGATCGCGTACGGAAGGTCCGGATCTCGGCGGTCGACGTCGATGCGGAGGATCTTGCCGAGCGGGGTCCCCAAATCCTGGCCGTTCTGCCCGTTGCCTCCGCCGCCGTCGCCGAGGCCGATATACAGGTAGCCGTCCGGGCCAAAGAGGAGCAGCCCGCCGTTGTGATTGGACGCCGGCTGCTCTACCGCCAGCAGCGTCTCAGCGCTCGCCGGGTCGGCCCGGTCGGGATTGCCCGCGTCGACGCGGTAACGAACGACGCGGGTGTCTCCCTCTTTGTTCGTGTAGTAGACGAAGAAGGTGCCGTTCTCCGCAAATTGAGGGTGGAAGGCAATGCTCAGCAGGCCCCGTTCCCCGCAGCACCCGACGTCGCTCGTCACGTCGAGGAACGGCTCGGGCAGGATTTGCCCATCGCGGATGACGCGGATGACGCCCTCTTGCTCGACGACGAAGAGGCGACCGGTGCCGTCACCCGCGTCAGCGACGTGCACCGGCCGGTCAAACCCATCGGCGACGAGCGTGACGCGGAAATCCAGCTGCTGAGCGCTGGCAGGATTCACAGCGCCAGCAATCACGCTCAGGATCACCGCCACGACGAGTGCAAGTCGTCCGCGCATCGTCCATCTCCCGAAGTAGCGACAACGATCGCGATGCAGCGGCCGGGCGTCGTCGAGCGCGCGTAGCTTTGCGTGGCGATCCGCTACAGCGTCTCGGTCCGCATTGCCTCCGCCGGCGGCGCCGGGTTCGGGCCGAGCACCTTGCGGACGAACGCCGCCGCGCGCGCGGCCGTCGTCCACCGCGTCTCGCCAGCCGACGTCTCACGCTCGAACTGGACTCCACCCAGCTCGTCCAGCAGCCTGACCAGCACTTCGAGCTGAGCTTGGCGTCCCTCGCCCGCGCGATCCGTGCCGATCAGCAGCAGCGGAACCGAAATCGCGCCGACGAACGTCTCCGGCGCGCGGAGCGCGTGTTGCGCTTGGCTCGAGATTGGGAGACCGAGGGCTTGGGCGTGCCACTCGCGGTAGTCGTCGTCAGCCTCGTCCAGCTCAAGGTCCCAATCAACGATCGGGTCAATGGCAACCGCTGCCTTCACGTAGCCGGGTCGCCCGCCGGCGAACGTCAGGGCGATCGAGCCGCCGTGACCCCACCCGACGATCGCGATGCGGTCGCCGTCGATGTCGTCCCGCGCCCGCAGCATCTTGATCAGATCGAGGAGATCGTTCGCCTCGGTCTCCATCTCGCCGTGCTCGCGCAGGGCGTTGAAGATCTTCCGGCCGTAGCCGGGCGTGCCGTGCAGGCTCGGCGCGACGACGGCGAAGCCCGCGGCGGCGAGCGACTGCTCAACCGGGCGGAAGCTCATCGTCCGCGGTCGATGCGGCGCCTCGTCCAAATAGATGACTGCTGGCAGACGACCGACCCACTGCGGCTGCCGGTAGTAGAGCGCGCCGAGTTTGGTCGCATTCCAGGTATCGAACTCGAGGTGAGTCGGCTCGACCAGATCCCGGCCGGCCTCCCAAGGCACCGCCGGCGGCAGCTCCTGCCGCTCAGCGTCCTTGGCCGCTTCCTGGACGATGAAGCGCGGCGCGCCGGTAGCCGGGGCATAGCGGTAGACGACGCGCTTGGTCTCGTCGTCTCCGAGCCAGCGGCCAGCATCCGCGACGCCATTCCCTGGGTCGTACGGATCGGCGGTGGCGGCGCTCACGCCGCGATCCAGGATTCGCACGACGCCTTGATTCAGGCGTGAGTAAAGCATCCGGCTGCCGTCTCGTGAATATCGCGGATCGGCCTTGTCGCCCCGCTCGCTGGAGAGGTTCCAGCCAGCGGAGTTGTCCGGGTTGACGACGGCGATGTTATCCCACTCACTGTCTTGGTTGATGTAGGCGATTTGCGGCCGATGCGGGGCCCATCGCAGCGAATGACGCGGCGACAGCTTCTTCGTCACCTGCTTAGTCTCGCCGTTGGTGACATCGATCGTCCAAATATGGTCCCCGGTCTGCTCGCCCTCCCAGGACCGGCGGCAGAAGGCGATGCGCGTCCCATCTGGCGACCAGCACGGATCGCGGTCGTCCTGCCCGGCAGGCGCGTGCGTCAGCTGCACCACCAGGCTGCTGCCATCAACGGTGACGACGCAGATCGCGTCTCGCCCGGCGCGGCGCGAGACGAAGGCGACCCAGCTGCCGTCGGGCGACCAGCGCGGCGACCTATCGGCGCCGGCGTGGTCCGCGAGGAGACTGGATTGCCCCGATTCGATCTCGTACAGCCAGATCGCCGTGCGGTCCGCGCTCGGATGGCGGCCGGTCAGCGCTAGCCGGGCGCCGTCCGGGGACCACTGTGGCCCGTCCTCATCGAGAACGGGCTCGAACGAGAGATCGACCGCGGTTGGCGGATTGCCATCGAGAGGAGCCAGCCAGAGACGGAGCCTGCCCGTGTCGTCCGGTTGCAGATACGCCAGCCGGGTCCCATCCGGCGAGGGATTGGCCGGTCCCGGCTGTGGAGGATCGGGAACAGGGCCGAAGTCGACAGGCGGCTCGATCGTGGCTGCCGAGGCCGTCTCCTCCTCCCGCTCGATCGTCGCCGTCTCGACGCTGCCATTTGCTTCGGTTGTCGTTTCGGTTGTGGCTTCGGGTGCTTCGGACTCGGGTTCAGAGATAAGCTCGTTCCGATCGGTCATCAATTGTTCCTTACTCGATGCGACATGCATTCGGCGCTCGTCGGCCTCGCTGCGGATGACAGCACAACTATAAACGGATACCGCGCACGACACGCACTCAACTCGCGTTCAAGGGCCTGATGCTACCATCCTGGTACCGGCCCCAAGGCATTGTCGCAGGCACGGCAGGAGGTAGCGGACCAGATGCAGGAGCAGCGAAGTGCGCCGCCGAGGGAGCCAGCGCACATCGAGGTTCGACGCGCCGTCGAGGCCGATGTCCCCTCGATCACTCGCATCTACAACGAGGGGATTATCGACCGCGTCGCGACGCTGGAAGTCGAGGAGCGGACCGAAGAGGAGCGGCGCGCCTGGCTGACCAATCGGTCCGAGCGTCATCCGGTCCTCGTCGCCGTCCGCGATGGTCAGGTGGTCGGCTGGGCCTCCCTCAATCAGTTCAATCCGCGCGAGGCGTACCGTTTCGTCGCTGATTTCTCCGTCTATGTCGCGCGTGAGGCGCGGGGCTCTGGCATCGGGTCGCGCCTGCTGGAGGCGCTGATCGCGGAGGCACGACGCCTGGGGTACCACAAGCTCGTGCTCGCGGCATTCCCGTTCAATGGCGCCGGCAGGCGCCTGTACCGCCGCTTCGGTTTCCGGGAAGTCGGGACCTACCGCGAGCAGGGCGTGCTCGACGGGCGGTGGGTCGACGTCATCATCATGGAGCTACTGCTCGACCGCGATCCACCGCCGGTAAAGGCGAATTGATGGCCGCGCACTCGCTTGTCAGCGGCGATTCGATCTGGGCAACGGCGCGACGAGGATGAGGACTGAAAGCCCGAAGATGAGGACGCCGTTCGGGATGTGCAAAGCCGCGGCGTCGCTGTTCTTGCGACCGCTGTACCCGAGCCCGAGTTGCGCCGCGACGAGGATGATGAGGATGGCAATCGGCGCCAAGAAGCGCAGCCAGTGACGAGCCGAAGGCCTCAGCGCCAGGGCGATTGCGCCCAGCGCGACCGCGGCCAGGAAAGTCAGGCTTCCGAGGTTGCCGTGGATCTTGACGAGATTGCCCTCGCCAAGGAACCAGCCCCTCCCGACTAGCACCGCTTGGAGGAGCACTAAGACGACAATCAGCGCGCTCACGACACGGTAGGCGAGCGCGAGCCTATAGAACTGAAAACGCGTGATCTGGTCCGCTTTCCCCGTCTCTGCCGACATCGAATAGCAGTCTCCGCTTCGACTCACGGAGAGGCAAGCGCCACTCCCCGGCTCCTTGCGCGGAGTTTTAGCAGATCAGAGGGCAAGCGGGCCGGCGGAAGGGGCAGGCCGTTTGGCACGGTTGCCAGTCCGGTGGTTTCCCGCGCTTGCTTATGAGAAGGCGCCGCTCAAGATGCCAAAGAGCGATACGGCGAGCAGCGCCACGATCATGCCCATGCCGGTGCTGCGCCACATGCTGCCGCTCTTCGGGGATGCGCTGTCGTTAGGGGTGGCGTGGCCCATCCTCTTGCCTCCGCTGGTTGTGCCCAGTCGCTGACTTGTGCGTGATCCTACCATGCGGAGCGGCGCCGTGGAATAGGCCGCCAGACCAAGCTACGACAAGAACTCTATGATGTCAGCCTCAAGGCGCTCGACATCGATCAGCTCGGTCAGCGCCTCGCCGAGGTTCTCGCGCAGATATCGGCCGGTTTCCTGCGCGGCCAGCTCTCGCAGCCGCGCCTGCACCGCGTCCTTGTCGATGACGTTCTGCTCGGCAATCTCGGTTGCGAGAGCGCGGAGACGTAGCTGCGTCATCGTGAGCTGGGCTGCCAAGTGAGCGACCGAGCGAGCGAGGATCTCGAGCCAGGCATCATCGAGCTTTCCCTGCTCGCGGCCGTTCGTCTCACCGCCACTGTTGAATTGGCGATTATCCATACGTGCCTCCCACTGCCCTGGCGCCTGCGCTGCCTGCGGAGTATAGGGTCACGGGTGGGCTACAATCGGGCTCGATTGTGCGGAACAACGACGTTGAGGCTAGGGATCGAGGGGGAAAGGTGACTGCGACTTGGGCGAAGGAGCGCTGGAAGTCGGCAAAGTGGCGGGAGGACGGCCACGCGGGAGCGTCGCCTCGTTGGCTCGCGCGGGGCATCCTGGCCTGTGCGGTGGCCGGTGGAGCGCTCTTGAGTGGAGCCGCCACGAGCGTCTGGGCACAGGATCCAACCGATCCCGGCGCCATCGTCTGCGCGGTTCCGGCCGTCGCGGCAGTAACGACTGAGAGCGAGACGCCCGAGGCAGATGCGCCAGCGCGCAGCCCCGCGGCTAGCCCGCAGGCTAGTCCAATCGCCAGCCCCGACGCGGGGCGGGTTGCGGATCCCGCCACCGCCGCGCAGGTGGAAAGCGTCATCCGCACGCTCGCCGCGTGCCTGACACAAGGACAGCCCGAAGTGGTGGCGGACCTCGTCACCGAGCGTTATCTCGGGCAGATGTATGGCGGAAGCGACCGCATGCGCCGGGATGAGTACCTCGCCCTCGCGCCGACCCTGCCGACGATTCCAGTCCTAATCGAAGAGATCGGTCAAGTGCGCCTCGATGGCGAGCGTCGCGCGACCGTTGAGGTGGTCAGCCTCTTCGGCAGTCAGCTTCAGCGCGGCGAATGGCAGCTCGTGCGTGGGGCAGGCGAGTCGCCGTGGCGCGTCGATCGCGTGACCCCGCTCGAGGTAGAGCCGCCGCGGGGCTCGTCCCGCATCCGCGTGCGTCTCGATGAGCACTCCTTCTCGCTCAACACTCGTCGTGTCGAAGGGCCGAATGTGGTTCTCTCCGGGACCAATCGCGGGGAGGAAGACCACGAGATGCTCGTCCTTCGGCTAGAGCAGGGGATTTCGACGGACGTCTTGCTGACCAACCCTGGACCGAATTTTCCGAACGGCGTGACCTTCATCGGGCAGGTGACGGTGCCGGCCGGGGAGAGCGCGGATCTCGTCCTCGTCGATTTGCAGCCCGGATCGTACGCGCTCGTCTGCTTACTGCCCGATGAAGATGGCGTGCCGCATCTCTCCTTGGGAATGCGCACCCGCTTCAACGTGACGCGGTAAGCACTGCCCTCGATTGATGCCCAATTACGGCGTCGCACTTGCGACGCCGTTGCTTCCTCTTGACCGACGGCTCCGAATAGGTAAACTTTTCAGCCAACCGTCGGACATGACCGAAGCAGGTGAATTGGGGAAGGAGCGACGCCGATGTTGAGGCATCGTCGAGGGGCCCCGGTCAAAGCCTTCCATTGGCTCATTCTTGCCAGCGCGCTGGCGATCGGCCTAAGCACGGCGACAGTTGCCGTGGCCCAGGAAGCCAGCCCGATGGCGAGCCCTGATGCGAGTCCCGTTGCCGCTCCCTGCGTGGCGCCAACCCTGCCACCTGGCACGCCAACGCCGATGGACGAAGGGACACCCGAGGCGCCGGACTCGATGGCCGACATGGGCACGCCGATGGCCGAGGCGTCGCCAGAGCCCGGTACGCCAGCGGACGAGGCTATGGCAGCCGCGATCGAGGCCGCGGTGCTGAACTACGTGGCGTGCTTCAACACCGGTGTTCCCGCCAACTACATCGCACTCTCCACCGAACGGTACCTGTTCGAGAACTACGGCAGCACCAATCCGTACGACGCGATCGCCGAGGACGAGGCGGGACCGTCCGCGACCGCGAGGGTTCTCACCGTCGAAAACGAGATGACGTACCCGGACGGGCGCGTCAGCGCGGACGTCGAAGTGGTCTTCAACGATGTTTGGTTCCAACACCTCCGGATCTATTTCGTCCAAGAAGATGGCTACTGGAAGCTCGATCAGGAGATCGAGCTGCGGCCAGAGCCAGAGGGTGACACCGCGGTCGTCGGTATCGCGCTGGGTTCCCCGGAGAATGAATACTCCATCACGCCGAACACCCCGTCGGTTGCCACGTCGCCGGTGCTGATCTTCCAAGCGATGAACAACGGGCAGGAGGTGCATGAGCTGATCGTGCTCCAGCTGCCCGAGGGCGCCGACCCGATGGGGCTGATGGATGGCTCCGTGTCCATGGACCAGGTGCGGTTCATTGGCGCGGTGTGGGACATCGCGCCCGGGGAGTCGAAGCCCCTCGTCCTCCTGAATCCGCCGCCTGGCGTCTATACCTTGCTGTGCTTCTTCCCCGCGCCGGACGGAACGCCACACGTGGCGTTGGGAATGCACGCGCAGTTCGAGGTGACAGCGTCGGCAACGTAGCCGGCGATGGCATGTTGGCCCCAAACACCGCGATCGGGGCGGTGCTGAGAGCGCGCGGTGTAGCGCGGAAGGAGCTGTCATCATGGTCGAACGGTACGAGGAAGGCAAGTTCTGGCGGCTCTATCAGGAGTTGAAGGCGGGCCGTATCACACGGCGGGAGTTCATCGCCCGTGCGACCGCGCTCGGCGTTGCGTTCCCGGTCGTCCTCTTCGTCCTCAATGCGACCAAGGCGCCCGGCACGGCTGCCCAGTCGGCGCCTGCCAGCCGGCCCGCGGTCGGGATGGAGAACGTGCAGCGTGGCGCTGGTGGTGAGCTGCGCATCCTCCAATGGCAGGCGGCGACGCACTTGAGTGTCCACAACTCGACCGGCACCAAGGACACGCTGGCGGCGGCGCTAGTGACCGAGGCGCTAACGGACTATCTCCCCGATGGCACGCTCATTCCAAACCTGATCACCGAGGTGCCGACGGTCGAGAACGGCCTCCTTTCGCCGGATCTCAAGTCCGTCACCTACAAGCTGCTGCCGAACGTGGTCTGGAGCGACGGCGAGCCGTTCACCGCTGACGACGTCATCTTCACCTGGCAGTGGATCGTTGATCCGGCGAACCAATCGGTGGACCAAACGACCTACGAGGCCATCGAAAATATCGAGAAGATCGACGACCTGACGGTCCGCGTCGTATTCAAGAACCCGAGCTTGGCCTGGTACTTCCCCTTCTCCGGCACCAGCTCCGGAGGCGGCATCTATCCCAAGCATTTCTGGGACGGCAAGGATCCCCAGGCGGCCAACGACGAGTTCCGCCGCAACCCGATCGGCACCGGCCCGTACAAGGTCGAAAGCTTCACCGAGAACGACCAAGTCACCTACGTGATCAACGAGAATTACCGCGAGCCGAACAAGCCCTTCTTCTCGCGGGTGATCATCAAGGGCGGCGGCGACGCGGCCTCGGCTGCTCAGGCGGTACTCCAGACTGGCGACTGGCACTTCGCGTGGAATCTCCAGGTCGCGGACAACATCCTCGCCGAGATGGAGCGACAGGGCGGCAAGGGCAAGGTCGTCGCGCAGGGCAATGGCGCCGTCGAGCGGATCCTGATCAACTTCTCCGATCCCAACGACGAGTCCCTGGGCGAGCGGTCGCACAAGGACGTGCCCCATCCCTTCCTGAGCGATAAGGCCGTGCGCTTGGCGCTGTCGCTCGCGACCGACCGGCAGACGATCTCCCAACAGTTCTATCGCGGCGAAGAGGAGCCGCCTGCTGTCAACATCCTGACCGGTATCGCGGCGTACGAGTCGCCGAACACTTCGTGGGAGTTCAACCTCGACAAGGCGCGGCAGGTGCTCGAAGAGGCGGGCTGGGTGATGGACGGCGACGTTCGCCGGAAGGGCGACCTCGAGCTACGGGTCAGCTACTTCACCTCGATCAACCCGGTGCGCCAGCAAACGCAGGCGGTCAACAAGCAGAATTGGGAAGCGATCGGGTTCAAGGTGCAGCTTGGCCAGGTTGATGCCGGAGTCTTCTTCGATAGCGCCGCCGGCAATGACCAGAATGCTAACCACTTCTTCCGCGATCTCCAGATGTACACCAATAACCCGACCTCGACCTTCCCGCTGACTTATATGCAAAGCTGGTACGCCGGACCGAATGGCGAGAACATCGCTCAGAAGTCCAACGGCTGGTCCGGACTCAACGACAGTCGCTACCAGAACCCGGAGTTCGACGCGCTCTACGAGTCGCTCCTGACCGAAACTGACCCGGAGCGCGCGGCCGAGACGTTCATCAAGATGAACGACATTCTCATCGACGACATCGCGATCATTCCGATTGTCAACCGCGCGGCGGAGAAGTTCGCCATCGCGAACGGCTTCGTGGAGGAGAACATTGCCGGGAGCCTCTTCGAAGCCCTGTACTGGAACATCGCCAACTGGGTGCGCATCGAGGAATAACGCGCCAGCACGCGAAAGTTCGACCTGAAACGAGCAGAGCGGCTCGGGCCAATGCCCGGGCCGCTCACGCGTTTGCGACGCAGAGTAAAGCGCAAAGACGCGGGAATCGACCTTTTCCTGCGTGTTTGCGCACATGCATTGTTACGAATTTGTTGCGTTCGCCAATCCCGATACACGCGATTGGAATTGCTTGCCTCCTAGGCTGCGGCCCAGGACACGGCGGTGAGGCCCGCGCGTCGCACACCGCACCCGAAGCAGGTACTCGCCAGCCGGTCCTTTCTGACCACGGCTGTAATCGCGGATCAGTCCGCGGATGGGATTTGCTGCAAGGAGGCATGCAAATGGGAAGCGATGAGGTCACCAGCCGCAAGGTCAACCGGAGGGCCGTGCTGATCGGCTCCGCTGCCGGCGTAGCTGGTGCGGCGGTCGCGGCGCCGCTGATCGGGCGGCGGGACGCAGCGGCCGGCCCGATCGAGGACATCGCCGGTCAAATCGCTAACGAGCGCGGCCTGACGCCGGAGGACGTCCGGGCGGCGCTGAAAACGTATGTGCCAAGCGGTCGGTACGACGAGTACTACATCTTCGCTTCCGGTGGGCACTCCGGGCAGGTCCTCGTCCTCGGCGTGCCCTCGATGCGCTTGCTGAAGGTCATTGGTGTCTTTACGCCGGAGCCGTGGCAGGGCCATGGGTTCTCGGACGAGAGCAAGCGCGTCCTGGAAGGCGGCAACGTCAACGGCAAGCAGATCACCTGGGCGGATACCCACCACCCGGCGCTCTCGGAGACGAACGGCGAGTACGACGGCCAATTCCTCTTTATCACTGACAAGGCGAACGCGCGCCTGGCGGTGATCGACCTGCGCGACTTCGAGACAAAGCAGATCGTCAAGAACCCGCACATCATCAGCAACCACGGCGGTGGCTTCGTCACTCCGAACACCGAGTACATCATCGACGGCTCGCAGTACGCCACGCCGGTTGGCTGGAGCTATGCGCCGCTCTCCGAGTACAAGAACGTCTATCGCGGCGCGATGACCTTCTGGAAGTTCGATCGCGAGGCGGGCCGCGTAGTTCCCGATCAGTCTTTCTCGGTGGAGCTGCCGCCGTATTGGCAAGACCTCGCCGACTCCGGCAAGCTCGTCAGCGACGGCTGGATGTTCTCCAACTCCTTCAACACGGAGATGGCCACGGGCGGCATCCTGGAGGGGCAGCCACCAGTCGAGGCTGCCGCCTCAATGCGCGACATGGACTATCTCACGTTGATCAACTGGCGCAAGGCGGCCGAAGTCTTCGCGGCCGGCAAGGGCGAAGAGATCAACGGCATGGTGCGCATCCCGCTCTCTGTGGCGGTCGCCGAGGGGCTGATCTACCAAGTGCCCGAGCCGAAGAGCCCGCACGGCGTTGATGTGACCCCGGACGGGAAGTTCATCGTCGTCGCCGGCAAGCTCGATCCGCACGTCACGATCTACAACTTCGACAAGATCCAGCAGGCCATCGCCGCTGGCAACTTTGAGACCGACGAGTTCGGCGTACCGATCCTCCCCTTCGAGGCGTGCGTCGAGGCGCAAGTCGAGGTCGGACTCGGTCCGCTGCACACGCAGTTCGACGACAAGGGCTATGCCTACACGAGCCTCTTCCTGGATAGCGCGATCGCGCGCTGGAAGATCGGCAACGAGGGCGATCCCGGCAGCTGGCAGCTCGTCGACAAGATCCCGGTGCAGTACAACGTCGGCCACTTGAGCGTCGCCGAGGGCGACACTGTCGCGCCGAAGGGCAAGTACCTGATCGCGCTCAACAAGTGGGCGATCGACCGCTTCGCTCCGGTGGGACCGCTGCATCCCCAGAACTTCCAGCTGATCGACATCAGCGGCGACACGATGCAGCTCCTCTACGACGGGCCGATCGGTCTGGGCGAGCCGCACTACGTCCAAGTGATCAGCGCCGACAAGGTCAAGCCGTGGGTGACCTATCCCGAAGTCGGCTGGGACCCGATTTCCCAAGCGAAGAGCCCGCACGCGGTGGCTCCAGGCTCGGAGGGCATTGTCCGCGACGGCAAGAAGGTCACGATCAACATGACGTCGGTGCGCAGCCACTTCACGCCCGACATCATCGAGGTCGAGCAGGGCGACGAGATCGTCTGGAACATCACCAGCATCGAGATGGCCCAGGACGCGACTCACGGCTTCGCGCTGGCGGGCTACAACATCAACGTCAGCATCGAGCCGGGCGAGGCGACGACTGTGTCCTTCGTTGCCGACACGCCGGGTGTCTACCCCTTCTATTGCGCTGAGTTCTGTTCCGCTCTCCACCTGGAGATGATGGGCTACTTCCTCGTCAAGCCCACGCAATAGGCGAGGGGAGGGGTGGCGTTGCCACCACGGCCGGGGTCCACCGGGATCCCGGCCGCTCTTTCATGAGGTCGCGCCTCGTTCGTCTCGCCCGCAATCTCTTGCAACGAAACTGTGACGGCCGCAAGCCCGATGGCACGACCCCTTTACGCCCCCCTGACTACCCTGCGACGCAAGGACGAGGACGATGAAGCGTCAATCCGTCCGTAACGATGAGGTTTAGGAGGTCGCCATGGTTGCCACGCCTCAGCCGAGTGCCGCCGCGAGCAGCGCCGCTCCCGCTCGTCGCGCTTCCGCGATTTCCCTCGCGAGACTGCGCTGGCGCCATCTCGAGTTGCCGTTGCTCTCCCTGGCAGCCGCGCTGCTGATCGTCTCGATCGCGCTGCCGTATTGGCACCTGACACTCCACGCTCCCCAGTATCCGCAAGGCCTGACGATCGATGTCTACGTCTACAAGATGGAGCCGCTGCGGAACGTGCGTGAGGTGGACAATCTCAACCACTACATCGGCATGATCCCGCTCACCGACGCGGCGACGATCGAGCGCAAGATCTCGCGCTTCGCGATTCCGGTGCTTGCGGCTATGGCGATCGCCTCGTTCTGGCTGCGGGGCCGGTGGCGGACGCTGGCTCGCGTGCCGATGGTCATCTACCCGGTGGTCTTCGTCGCCGATCTCTTCGCCTGGCTGTATTACGCTGGCCACTCCCTCGATCCGCACGCTCCGCTGAGCAGCTCGATCAAGGAGTTCACTCCGCGCCTTTATGGCACGGGCATCATCGGGCAGTTCAGCACCAAGGCAAGCTTCGAGCCTGGCTTCTGGCTGGCCGTCGCTGCCGCCGTGATCGTCCTCGTGGTGATGCTGCTCGGGCGGAGAAGCAGAGATGCGGCGCGCTAGCGCGTTCGGCCGGTTCGGGAGAGCGATCGCCATCGCTGTTGCCGCCCTGGTGACGGTTGGAGGAGCGCCGCTCTCGCTCGCCGCAGCCGAGACGGAGACGATGACGGTCTGCCCGACCTGCGAAATCTCGTCTCTCGCCGAGGCGATCGCCTCCGCGCCGGCCGGCGCTCGGGTCGAAGTGCACGGTGGCGTCTATCCCGGCGGTCTGGTGATCGAGAAGCCGGTGACGCTTGTCGGCATTGATGGGCCGGTGATCGACGGCGGCGGGAGCGGAACGCTCCTGCAGGTGCGCGGCGCTGAAGTGGCAATCGAAGGGTTCACGTTCCGCGCGACCGGCAGCAACCACGACCGGGAGGACGCGGCGATCGTCTTCGATGGCGGCCGGGCAGTGATCACCGGCAACCGCATCGAGGATGCGCTCTTCGGCATTTATCTCAAGCAAGCGCACGGCAGCATCGTCCGCGACAACGTGATCCTCGCCAAGCAGGTCGACGTCGCGATGCGCGGCGACGGGATCAAGGTTTGGTACAGCAACGACACGCTGATCGAGAACAACGTCGCCCAAGACGGCCGTGACGTCATCCTCTGGTACGCGAACGGCGGGACGGTCCGGGGCAACGATTTCGACCGGAACCGCTATGGCCTCCACCTGATGTTCAGCAACGGCATCCGCATCGAGGGGAACTCGCTGGACGAGAACTCGATCGGTCTCTACGTCATGTACGGGCGCGACATCACGATCGTCGGCAATTCCCTTTCGAACAATCACGGTCCGAGCGGTGGCGGTCTCGGCTTCAAGGACGTCGACAACGCGGTCGTGGAGGGGAATCGCTTTGTCGCCAATCAAATCGGCGCGCAGGTCGACACATCGCCGGTTCAGCCCGGTGTCGAGAATCTTTGGCGCGGCAACGTCTTCGCGTTCAACGATATCGGGATCGGCCTGACTCCCTCAGTTCGACATAACATCTTCACTGAGAATTCCTTCATCGACAACACCGAGCATGTCTCGGTCCTTGGCCGCGGGCAGTTACGAGACCTGACCTGGGCTGTAGACGGCCGGGGCAATTACTGGAGCGACTACGCCGGCTACGACGCCGACGGCGATGGCGTGGGCGACCGGCCATACCGATCGCAGCGACTCTTCGAGTCGTTGATGGACGAGCGGCCCGTGCTGCGCCTCTTCCAATTCAGCCCGGCCGCGCTGGCGCTGGACTTCGCCGCGAAAGCGTTCCCGGAAGTTCGCCCGGAGACGAAGTTCGAGGATCCGGCGCCGTTGATGCAGGCGCCGCGGTCACCGTACCTGCCGCCGGTCGCCGCCGCTCCAACTGGCTCTCGGCTGGCGCTCGGCGTTGCCAGCTCGTTGGCGCTCATCGCGAGCCTGGCGGTCGTTCTGCGGCTGCGGCCTGTGTTCTCGACGGCGAAGCGTGGCTCGCGGCCGGCTTACGCGCTGGGAGGGTAGACGATGGAGCCACGGCGAGAAGATACGGAGACGAACGGGAGTGCGCTCCTGGCGCGCGACGTGACGAAACGGTACGGCTCGGTCGCCGCGCTCTCCGGCGTCAGCTTCGACATCGGGCCCGGCGAGGCGGTCGCGCTCTGGGGACCGAACGGGGCCGGCAAGACGACGATCCTGCGCTGCATCCTCGGCCTGGCGCGCTATACCGGCGAGATACGCGTCGAGGGGCACGATCCACGACGGGACGGCCGGGCAGTGCGCCGCGCTATCGGCTACGTGCCGCAGAGCTTGCCGGTCTCCCCGATGACCGTTGGCGAGATGGTCTCCTTCGTTGCCGCGCTGAAGCGGACGGAGCGGGACGCCGCGATGGAGCGGCTCGCTTCCCTCGGCATTGCCGACCAGCGGGACAAAGCAATTTCAGCGCTCTCCGGCGGCATGAAGCAGCGCCTGGCGCTGGCGCTCGCGCTCATCGGCTCGCCACGCATCCTCCTGCTAGACGAGCCGACCGCGAACCTCGATGCCCGAGGCCGCGCAGAATTGCTCGATCTGCTGAGCGGGCTCAACCGCGAAGGCTTGACGATCCTCTTCTCCTCCCACCGCCCGGACGACGTGCTCGCGCTGGCGCAGCGGATCTTGATGATCGAGCGCGGCAAGGTGCAACGCGACGCGACGCCGGCGCAGTTCCGGGAAGCGCTCGGCGCGGCCAACCTGGTCGTGGCGCTCAAGAACGGGCATCTCCGCGAGGCGGTCGAGACGCTGGTTGGCCTTGGTTACGAGGCGACGGGAAGCGGTCACGTCTTGACCGTGCAAATCCCCGTCCGGGAGAAGGCGCGAGTCATCAGCCACCTGGCACGGCAAGGCATCGAGATTGACGACTTCGAAATGGAGCGGCTGTGATGGACGGGACGATTGTCGCCGCGATTGCGGCCAGAGAGGCGCGGGCCGCCGTGCGCAGCAAGTGGTTCGTGCTCTATGCCGTGCTCTTCGCGGTCCTCAGCGTGGGGTTCTCGATCGTCGCGATGGGTGGATCGCCGCTGACCGGCGAGCCGGGCTTCGGTCGGACGTCGGCGGGGCTGCTCAACCTGATGCTGCTGATGGTCCCGCTGATCGGATTGACCGTCGGCGCGCAATCGCTCGTCGGTGAGCGCCAGGACCAGAGCCTGGAGTATCTGCTCGCGCAACCCGTCTCCGCGGCGGAAGTCTTTCTCGGCAAGTATCTTGGCGCGGCGTTGTCCTTGGTCGTGACGCTTCTGCTCGGGTTCGGCTGCGCCGGAACTGTCTTGGCGATCCGGGGTGGCTCGGCTGGCGTCGGCGACTTCGCCTTGCTGGTGGCGTTGACGCTTCTGCTCGGCCTCGGCGCGCTCAGCCTCGGATACCTCATCTCGAGCTTCACAGCGCAGATGTCGGCCGCGCTCGGCATTGCCATCACGCTCTGGCTCGCGTTCGTGATCGTCGGCGATCTCGGTCTCATGGGAAGCGCGATGGTCATGGACCTCAGTCCGGAGACGCTGCTGACGCTGACGCTCCTCAATCCGCTCGATGTCTACAAGCTGCTCAGCGTCGACCAGCTCCAGGCCTCGCTCGACGTGCTCGGACCGGCTGGCGCCTACGCGATGGAGCGATTCGGCCGCGCGCTCGTCCCGACGCTCCTCGGGGTGCTGGCGCTCTGGGTGCTGGCGCCGCTGCCGGTCGGTTACCGGCTCTTCACACGGACGGACGTGCGATGATCACGCGGCGCATGCTGATAATCGGCATGACTTCACTACTCTTGACTGGCTGCCGCAAGCGAGCCAGCGCGAACGATCCGCCGAAAATCTCCTACGGCAAAGATGTTTGCGCTCGGTGCCGCATGATCATTTCAGAAGAGCGGCACGCCGGCGGGCTCGTCGACAAGGACGGGGAAGCCTCGCTCTTCGACGATACCGGCGAGCTGATCGCCCAGGTACAGGAAGAGGGGCTCGGCGAACGCCGCGTCTGGGTGCACGATTACGAGAGCCGGGAATGGATCGACGGAACCACCGCATTCTACGTTGTGGACGACTTCATGACGCCGATGGGAACGGGCGTGGTCGCGGTGGCAGAGCGCGATGCCGCCGATCGCTTGGCGAACGAGCAGGGAGGACGCGTTATGACTTGGCAGGAGATGCTGGAGCATTGGAGAATAGCGCGGACGATGGGCTGATTGATCCTCTGCAACCTGTGGGGAGGGGACGCTCGGTGATCAGGAGGGGAATGCTCCTCATTACGATTGTGGCGGTCGCCATACTCGGCGCGTGTGGCGAACCAGACGACGAGGTCGAGCCGACAGTAACGCGGATACCGGTCGAGGGCGCGCCGGGAGCATCGCCGACCGCCGAGGGAGCGCCACCCGCTCCGTCACCGGAAGTGCCGGCAGATGGGTCGCCGGTCGCATCTCCCGCAACATCTCCTGTGGCATCTCCAGTCGCGTCTCCTGGCGCCTCGCCTGAAGCACCTGCCGAGACGCCGGCCGCGCCCGATGAAGGCGACGGTGGCGTCGTCGGTGATGTTGAGCGAGGCCGGCAGCTCGCGGCGCAGTGCCTTGGCTGCCACTCCACGGACGGCTCGCAGCTGGTCGGTCCGACCTGGCTGGGGCTGTATGGCAGCGAGCGCGAGCTGGAGAGCGGCGAGACGGTCATCGCGGACGAGGCGTACATCCGCCAGTCGATCGTCGATCCCACGTCGCAGATCGTGAAGGGGTATCCGCCGGCGATGCCGCCGTTCGCGACCCTGACCGATCAGCAGATCGCGGATCTCATCGAGTACATCAAGTCCCTGAGCCAGTAACAAGCAGGTGTCGCTGCCTCGCGTGCGGGAAACGAAGAGCCCCGTACGCGAGGCTTGGCTTAGGTAGTCAGCAACAGAAATCAAGTCCATGGCGACGGCCACCGACATTGGGTGGCCGTCCTTCGTTGTCGCAGGAGGCTCGGTCCCGTACCCGACCCAACCTCAGGGATGAGCCACTCAGCATCAGAAAACTGGCGCTGCGCCCTACTCCATGTTGATCGAGACTCGTTACCGCTCTCGTAAACCCCAAACGATGCCGGAAGGTCAGCTCAATTGCGCTGCAGTGTGATGACCGCGCTCGTGCGATTGAACATCCACAGCCCGAGTGGCAGCAGGAGGACTGTCACGCTCGCCAGCCATGCTGCCACTAGCCAGACGGCGCCAAGCCAAAGCCCGATGAAGAGGAAGTACGGCGCACGAATCCACCAAGGCCGTTGCTCCACGCCAGTGCGTCCAATGACGATTGCTTGGCCTTGGGAGATCACGTCCAGATTCTCTGTGCGTTGGAGCAGCGTCAGTGCCCAGGGGACGCGGTTGAGGAGCCAAAATGTGAGCGGAAGACCGATCACGGTGATGGCGAAGGCGTAGGCGAAGCCGATCATCCAAGCAGTAAGCCACCAGCCAATTGACAAGTACCAGACGGCGCGGACGATAAACGGATATTGCTTGGTGCCCGTGTCTCGGATGATGACCGGAGTCGTGGATACGTTCACGTTGATGGACGCTGGTGTTGGCCCCGTCACCGCTCCGGAGAATTGCGGAAAGCCGAATTGATGCTGCGGTTGCTGCGAATACTCGAATGGCCGAGTCTCGTTCTCCGGATGTGACGCTATGGCCGCGTTGGGTGAGCCGCACGAGGGGCAGAACCGGTCGCCGGGCGTGAGTGTGAAGCCGCAAATGCGGCATGTTAGGGCTGTCGTCAGGCTGGACATTGACTCCACTCTCTTGGGGCGGAAACACTGGGAAGGAGAAAGCCAAGTCGCCTGGCAAGGGTTCAGTGGGGAGCGCCCGGCGTGCCCTATTCCTTCCTTTTCGGACAGATCGCTTTGGATCGCAAAGAGATTCTATCATGGCGACTTGCCAATGTGATGAGAACGAATAGGCGAAAATTCTATTGTCGTGGGTATTTCTGCCATTTCGCCGCAAGATGGCGAAGTCGTCACTCGCTGGACATCATGATTGCGTGGGGTAAGCCAACGCCAATGCCCCGTCTGAAAGCGGATGTGAGCCCACCTGCAATTGAGCGCCGCTAGACTCGCGGCACGGCCAAACACCAGTGCCGTGGTGTGGCATCGTGGGTCCGATCATTTGGCCGTGGACCGTACGCGGTCGTATAGTTGCGTCGGAAAACCGCCACACTGGCCTCGTCTGGCCGTGGAGAGTCTTCGCACGTGGTCTCTGAGCTTCCTCAAGCAGCGCCTGACGCATCGCCTTCCGCGCCGCCGGTCATCGAGGTAGCCGGACTCGTCAAGCGCTACGGGAACTTCGTCGCGGTCGACGGCATTGATTTGTCCGTCGCCGAGGGCGAGATTTTCGGCATCCTCGGGCCGAACGGCGCCGGCAAGACGACGACGCTGGAAATGATCGAGGGGCTGCGCCAGCCGGATGCCGGCGAGATCCGCGTGGCCGGCTTCGATGCGATTTCCCAATCGGAGCAGGTGCGCCGAGTCATCGGCGTTCAGCTCCAGACGACGGCGCTGTTCGACTACCTGACCGCCGCCGAGCTGATCGAGCTCTTCGCCGGGCTCTACAACGTAGACGGCTCGCCCGAGCGCGTCAATGCGCTCCTCGATATGGTCGGCTTGCGGGAGAAGCGGTCCGCCCGGGTGGACGAGCTATCCGGTGGCCAGCGGCAGCGCCTCTCGATCGCCCTGGCGCTCGTCAATCAACCGCGTGTCGCCTTCCTCGACGAGCCGACGACCGGGCTGGATCCGGCCGCGCGCCGCGACCTGTGGCAGACGATCCGCGACGTCCGCGCCTCCGGCACTACCGTCGTGCTGACCACGCACCACATGGAAGAGGCGGAGGTACTGTGCGACCGCGTCGCGATCATGGATCGGGGGCGCATCATCGCTTGCGACACGCCGCAGGGACTGATCCGTAGCCTCGGCACGGCAGCCACGATCCAGGCGTCCTTCGTCGGAGGCAGTCTGCCAGCGCATGCCCTGCGCGCCCTGCCAGGAGTCACCGATAGCACGAGCCGCGATAGCCAGCTCGAATTGCGCACGCGGGATGTCCAGCAGTCGCTCGTCGCGCTTCTGGACCTGGCGTCGCGGGCGGGCGTCACGCTAGCTGATCTGCGGAGCGCGCAGCCGTCACTCGAGGATGTCTTCCTTGCGCTGACCGGGCGGCAGTACGAAAACGAAGAGACGGCCGAAGCTGAACAGCCCGCTCCGGCCAAGCGGCTCCGGCGCCGGTGATCGCAACTTTCAAGCAGCGGAGAGGTTGGTAATGCGGCCCCTGCTCGTGATGATCAAGGCCAACCTGAAGATGGCCGTGCGTAACCGGGCGGCGCTCTTCTGGAATCTCGTCTTTCCCGCGCTCTTCATCATCATCTTTGGCGTCGTATTTGGCGGCAACGAGGGCATCAATATCACCGTCGGCATCACCGGCGAATCGCCCGCGCTGCGCGATGCCACGGTGCAGGCGATGGAGCAGACCGATGCCATCACGGTGAAGACCGGGCCGGTCGAGTCGGAGCTCCAGGCGCTGCGCGACGGCGATCGTGACGTCGTCATCGTCTTCGGCAGTCAGCCGGAGCAGGGCCAGCCGCCAGTCGAGCTTTACTACGACGAGACGGATGGGCCGAACGCGCAAGTGGCGGTCGGTGTCGTACGTCAAATCCTCCTCACTGTCGCGCAAGAGGAGGACCCGCTGCAGATCGCCCAGACGCCGGTAGCCGGCGAGGACATCTCGTTCATTGACTTCTTCGTGCCCGGCGTGCTCGCGATGGCACTGATGAACTCGGGCGTCATCGGGTTGTCCACGGCCTTCGTCGCGTACCGCGAGCGGGGGATTTTGCGGCGCATCAAGGTGACGCCGTTCCCGCTGACGAGCTTCATCACCGCGCGGGTGGTGTCGCAGGTGATCGTCGCCGTCGCCCAAGCGTTGATCTTGGTCGGCCTGGCGAAAGTGCTTTTTGGGCTCAAGATTCGCGGCAACCTGCTGCTCATTCTGATCGCTATCCTGATCGGCGCGTTGGCGTTCTTGGCGATCGGCTTCGCTATCGCCGCGGTCTCGCGCAACGTCGAAGTCGCGGCGAGCTACTCGAACTTGATCACCTTCCCGATGCTCTTCCTCTCTGGCGTCTTCTTCAGCTTAGACAGCGCGCCGGCGTGGCTACGCCCGATCTCCAAGGTGTTGCCGCTGAGCTATCTCGTCGATGCGCTGCGAGAGCCGATGACTCGCGGCCAGGGCCTGGACGCGATCTGGCTCGACCTGCTGATCCTCTTAGCGACGCTCGTGGTCTGTCTCGCGGTCGCCGTTCGCTTCTTCCGGTGGGAGGCGCGCAGCAGCTAGGCGACCAAGCTAGCTAGCACGCGACGGCTACCGGCGCTTCCCGCGTTATTGCGATGCCGGCGAGGCGCCGACAGTGCGTTCCGGACTCGGCGACGGCGCTTGCGTCGGCCGTGGCGACGGAGTGGGCGTAGCGGTCGGCGGCTCGGCCGGCTCGGGGCTGGCAGGCGCTGAAGTCGGCGTCGGGCTCGGTTCCGGCGTCACGGTCGGCGTTGGCGTCACCGTCGGCGTCGGGGTGGAGGTCGCTAGCAGCGCCGGCGGGACCGGCTGGCGCAGGTACCGCACCCGGATCGGGCGGTCGGCTGCCTCGTTGTAAACCGAGATCACGCCCAGGATGTGATAGAGGTCGCCGCGGTAATCCGCGCCCTCTGGCAGTTCGCGGCACTGGCCATCCTGCAGGTAGAGGACGACCTTGGTCAGACCAGTGAGGGGCTGATCCTCGTCGAGCGTTACCTCGGCGCGCTCGACGCTTCCGGCCATGATCAGCTCCTCGGCCTCGTTCACCGGGATGTTGAAGCAGGTCGGGCGCGTGTCGTCGTCGCCGCCCGTCGCCGTCATCCAGACGATGACCAGGAGGATGAGGAGGACGGCCGCGCCGGCAAACAGAACCAGGTAGACCATGAGCGGCCGATCGCCAAACGAGGCCGCGAGGCGTCGCCGGACGCGGCTTGCCGAATCTTGCTCCTCAGCGTCTCCGAACTCTGCCGGCTGATCCCCGCTGTCCTCGAACTGTTCGTCGCTCGTCTCCGACATCCTTGCTCCCGAGGCGATGTGCGCGGAAGACCCCTAGCGCGCGTTCCGAGTGGCGGTCAGCTACGCTCTCGCTGACGACGTGCACTTGGCTGCGGGATGTGCGCGGTCGAGGAAGCCGCGAGCTGCTCGCTTATCAGAGTTTAGAGTCGAGCCACGCTTCCCACAACAGTCAAACAGTCATGGTTCGCGTGGAGATCGCCACACGTTCCGTTGGCATCTGTTCCGAGCAATCGGGG
This sequence comes from uncultured Chloroflexota bacterium, assembly GCA_937901745.1. Classification (GTDB taxonomy): domain Bacteria; phylum Chloroflexota; class Chloroflexia; order Thermomicrobiales; family UBA6265; genus CALGSZ01. Next base: position 144,718 of record CALGSZ010000057.1, read on the forward strand.
GGGCTAGGTCGTCGGCGTGCCAGAGATGGGTGTCGCGGATTCGCCGGGCGAAGGCGATGCCGCGGGACTTCCCATGACTGGCGACGCCACCGGCGTAGCCGCGGCGGGAGTGGCGGCGATGGGCGTTGCCTGATCCTCGTCCGTCTCGACGACGAGACCGAAGACGCCGCGACAATTGATGCTTACCGGCCCGGGGAAGTCGTATTTCCCACCGATCCCGTCGATGAAGCCGCCCTCAATGAGAGCCGGGATTACCTCGGCGGTCGAACCGAATTGCCGGCGCGGGAACGCTCGATCCGTCGGCAGGCGTTCACCAGCGTACAAGCGCGCGATCGCGAGATGCTGCGACTCGATGGCGCCGGTCTGATACACGATCTCCACCAAGCGATACTCGCCAGCCGTCGCGAGCTCACGCGCGGCCACCATGTGGGCGGCGACCGCGATCTCCTTGACCATTGCTAGCGTTTCGAAGAACGAGGTTCGATTGCCGAAGAGCCGGCCGCGAAGAGTGAAGCGAGTCGTCGTCGCCTTGGCTCCCTCAACGATGAGGTGGTTGTAATGCGCCTCGTCTTCGCACTGGGCCGCGCGCAGGAACCGAACGTGGTCGCTGTTGAGATTCATTCGGTCGCCGCGATCGCGGGCCACCCCCATGAGGGTGGTTTGCAACGCCTCGAGCGTCGCCAAAGACGCGAGTGCCTCCTGCACGGACGCCACTGGCTGGGCGGACAAGTGGAGGTGCCGGGAGGCGATCGCTACCCCGCCTCCGGCGGCGCCGAATCCGATCAGCAGGCTGCGGCGTGTCAGTCGCGTTTGAATGGCGTTGAAGAGCCGTTCGCCCAGTGCGCTCGTCATCGGCGGTTGTTCCTCCCTCGCGGCCCGCGCCTCGTCGTTGCGTAGCTAGATGCGCGGGTCGTCGCTGTCTCGCTGGAAGAGGCGGCGCCACCAGGGGCGGCGGCCGGCTTGGGGGTTGGGCCAGCTGCGTCCCGCGCCGCCACGTATCAACCCATATATGCTGCCGCCGATCACGATGATCGCCAAGACCCAGACGAGCCAGGTCGGGCCGGAATACCGGAATCGGTTGCCGGTGACGATTTCCCAGATCAGCGCGCCGGCGACGACCGCGCAAAGCGCTAGGAAGAGGAGGCCGATCAGATTGTCGCGGTCACCGAACATGCGCGTTCCTATCGGCGGCTCAATCGTCGGCGCCCTCGAGCGGCTCGCCGACCGGCTCGATCAGCGAGGGATTGTCGTTCTGCACGTTGTTGACCGCGAGGCTGACCGGCCAGGCGATCATTCTCTCCGCGGGATACGGTTGGAGTAGGTGCTGGACGAAATTCCCATCCGTCACTTCGCGACTGAGCCACTCATCCTCGTCCTCTTGCCGCAGGACGGCCGGCATCCGGTTGTGGAGCGTGGCCATCAGCGGGTTCGGCTCGGTCGTGATGATCGTGTAGGACGCGATCGGCTGACCCGACTGATCCGTCCCCTCGTCGTAGAGTCCCGCGAGTGCGAAGAGGGGCTCGTCCTTGACGGTGATGAAATAGGGCTGCTTGCTTCCGTTCCGCTGCCGCCACTCGTAGAAGCCGCTGATTGGCACCAAGCACCGCCGCCGGCTCACCAGCGAGCGAAACATGGGACGCTCGAGGAGCGTCTCGGCGCGCGCGTTGATCGGCGCGACGGATCGCTGACCGGGCTTGCTCCAGCGCGGGACGAGGCCCCAGCGCATCAGGCGGGCCTCCCGGTCGCCGTCCTCGTTCTCGATGATGACCGGCAGGAGTTGCGACGGCGCGGCGTTGTACACCGGCTGCACGGGTAGGGTGAGCTGCCGGAGCCGAAAGCGCTCCGAAAGGTCCTCGGGCGCGCGAAGCACGTATCGTCCGCACATGGTGGTCTCCTCTCCGCAGACCGGCGTGACGGGTCGCCGGGGCGCACGCAGATGGTACCGCGTCTCACGCTCGGGTGAAGGGAAGCGCACCGGCATCCGCCAGCCAAGCTTCGCCCTTCAAGAAGTCAACGCTGCACGATGGACGGTGTCAAAGTCCATCGGTAGTGATCAGCGGAAATTTTCGGGGTGCGTTATCCGCAAGCAGCGTCACCGGTATACGAACGTGGCTCACGCCGGACCGCTTGCCAACTGTACGATGTGGATACCATCCCATCGCGGCTTGCCAGGCCGCGAACAACCCCTTCCCTCCTGGATGGAAGTTGACGCCCGGTGCCAGCCTCACCGGGCGTCGGCGCATCTACCAGGCCTGTCCAGGACGATCTTTCACTGAGCGGACGAACTCGGCGTTGTTCCCGCGAGCGTCGGACCGTGTCACCATGCGCCTGTGATAGGATGGGATGGATTTCTCAACGTATTGGCGGGTGGCGCCCACCAATCGAACCGGTCAGTCTCGGCAATTGTCGGTCACGTTGATCCGCCGGACCGCTCAACCTTCGCGCGCCGGCGCGCGGCGACGGGAGCGGACGGCGCTCGCGTGGGGAGGCAACGGACCATGTACTTCAAACAGTTCCTCGACGAGCGCTGCGGATGTGCCTCGTATCTCGTCGCCTCGCGGATGACGGGCGAAGCGGCGGTGATCGATCCGGCGATCGTGATCGAGCCATATGAAGAGCTGCTCGCCGAGCGCAAGTTCCGCCTGCGGTACGTCCTCGACACCCACGTCCACGCCGATCACGTCTCTGGTGGCCGCTTGCTCGCTGGGAAATACGGGGCCGAGCTTTGTCTGCACGAGTCCGCGCGCGTGTCCTATCCGTTTCGAGGCGTGCGTGACGGAGAAGAGCTACCGCTCGGTCAACTTCGGCTGCGCATCTTGCACACGCCGGGTCATCGTCCGGAGCTGATCTCGATCCTGATCGTCAATCCCGAGCGCAGCCCGGAACCCTCAATGGTGCTGACCGGCGACTCCCTGCTGGTCGGCGACGTGGGGCGGCCGGATTTCGGCGGTGGCGATGCCGCCGTGCAGTACGAGAGCGTCGGCCGGCTCCTCCGCTTGCCGGATTGGGTCGCCGTCTTCCCGGGCCACTTCGAGGGGCCGTGCGGCAAGGGAATGTGCGGCCGGCCGAGCACGACGATCGGATTCGAGCGGCTGTTCAACCCGTTGGTGCGTCTCGGCCGAGAGGAGTTCATCTCGGAGCTGACGAATGGCGTGCCGGCACGTCCGCTGAACATGACCTCGATCGAGGCGACGAATCGTGGTCTCGCTAACGCCGAATGGGCGATGTTGACGACGCTCGGGCCGGTTGACGAGATGAGCCTCGGTGACCTGGCTGAGCGTCAGCCCGAGGGGGTGCTGGTCGACGTGCGGGAGCCCGTGGAGTACGCGGCGGGCCACGTGCCCGGGGCGATCAACATCCCACAGGCGGACCTGGCGAGCCGATTGGATGAGCTGCCGCGGGACCGTCCGATCTTCGTGATCTGCCAATCCGGCTACCGCTCGCTGCGGGCCAGCCAATTCCTTCGCCAAGCCGGATTCGAGCGGGTGGCAACGATTGCCGGGGGCACCGCTGAGTGGCTGTCAGCGGGCAAGCCGGTGGAGCGGGGCGCCGCCGAAGCGACTGGGCATCGCGTCGTCGAGTCGGAGTGGGCACATGCTGGGGTCGGGATCGCTGCCACCACGGCGGCGACGCAGGACCCGAGGAGTCGTCCCTAGGTCGGCGGCGAACTGGCGGCGCCCGTGACGGCTTGACGATTGGAGAGGCCGGGGATGTGCGGCAACACGACCGGCGAGATCCGATGCAGCCACGTCCTGGCCGCGTACCATCCGTAGGCGGTGATCAGCATCCCGACGACGACGTCCACGACATAATGTTCGCCCAAATAGACCAGGGAGTACCCCATCAGCGCCGAGTAGATGACGGCGAGGTACCCCCACTTCTTCCCGAAGTAGAACGCCGGGAAGACGAGCAAGAACGTAAATGCCATGTGGATGGACGGCATCGCCGCCCACGGGTTGGATTCACCGATCACCCGGTAACTGGCTCGGTAGACCCCGCCGCCAAGCTGCTCGCCGACGAGTGTCATGATGCGGTACGCGTTCGGAGCGGACGGACTCTCCAGTTGCTCCGGCGCGTTCCAAGGCGGTCGTGTCGGGATGATGAAGTAGATCGCGAGCCCGACGCCGAGCATGATCGTCATCGCGCCTAGGAAATGCCGGAAAAGTCGCGGATTGCGGTGCCAGATCAGTACGGCGGCGACGTGCGGGATGATGAAGTACGACCAGTGAATGGCCGTGCAGAAGTAGTCGTACCAGTGCAGGTGATACGGCGGGCTGTATTGGCCGAAGAAGCGATCCTGGAGGCGGATCGTCGGCAACTGCCCGCCGAAGAGCCACCGCTCGAACTCCGGCACGCGTCGGCTCAGCGTCTGGGCGAGGATCGTCTCATCCGCGAGCGCCCTCAGCGCGGTGAAGCCGAACCAAACGGTCGCGTATGGAACGAAGGAGAAGAGAAACGATCGCGCCCGTCCCAACGGAACCGCGAGCACGGCGAAGAGGACGAGCACGCCCCACGCGAAGGCCGGCCGGTCGATGAGGATTGAGGCCGCCACCAGGACGGTGGCTATCGCGAATCGAATGAGAAAGATAGGGGTCACCCGGACGAACCGGAGATCGATCTCCCGGCGTCGAGTGGATTTCGTCTCCTCACCAGCCGATTGGTCTTCGGCGGTATCCCGGCTATCACGATCGACCGCGGCCGCCATAACCCTCCTGCCGTGGGGCTTCGCGTCAGACGCCGTAGCGCTTGCGCGCTTTGGACGTCACGCTGATGCGTTCCTCGCCGCCTTCCGGATCGGGCTTCCGGGCGATGAAGCCCCGGCGCTGCTGCTCGGTGATCCAAGCCTCATCGAGGCCATGCTTCGCCGCCAGATCCGCGAACTCAGACGCGGGGCGAGTCGGTTCAGGCGTCACCGCGTCCCGGTAGAAAGCGCGCCGGGCCTCCTCATCTGGCGAATGCGGGTCGAGGACTAGGCGCTCAACGACCGGGCCACCAGTGAGATGGGTAAGGATGTCTGGTATGTCCTTGACCGTCACGCCCCGGTAGATGATGTTGTCCGGATAGACGATGACGTTCGGCCCGATGTCGCACAGATCGACGGTCCCGCAATTGTTGATGAGGATCTCCGCGTCGAGTTTGCGGCGGACGATTTCGAGCCGGAGACGGCTAAGGACGTCGTTCGCGCCCTTCTGGGAACAATGCGACGAAGTGCAGACCAGGACGTGCTTTTTCAGCCAGTACATCGCGCTTCCACACGATCATGCGCGGCGCTTGGAGTGATTGGCGCCTCGCGAGATTAGCCGTGCCGGTACTGTATGCCGTAACCGCCGCGCGGGTAGGTCCACTCGATGTTCTGGAACTCGTGGCAAACGATGCGACAAGTGCCGCACTCGACGCACCCCTCGTAGGAAAACAGGACGCGCCCGTCTTCCTGGGGCGAGTAGCAATTTGCCGGGCAGCAATTGATGCACTGCTGGCGCGCGCAGCGCAGACAGACGTCCCGATCGATGATCCGGATGTGCGCGCGACTCCGGTCGACGTTGTAGGTGTTCAGCGCCAGCTTGCGCTCGATCGCCGCCGGATCGAGTATGCGTGCCCGGCGAGGCGTCGTTTCCATGACTTCATCCCGGAAGCACAGGGCCGATTACAAAATTGGGCGCTTTGCCACGCCGTTGCTTGAGTCTAGCACGATCGTCAAGACGAAAATGCGGTTCGGCGTCCGCATGCTTAGGTGGCGCAATTTGCGCTGGCGATCAGCCGGCGATACGGCTCGTCACCGGTGACCGTGCGAGGCCGTGCTCCTTCAAAGCCGACGGCGGCTACGCGGCGAATGTCCCATCGCCCGCGCCAGGTTCGCGCCGGGCGAGTGACGGAACGCCGCGCCGAGCCGACTCACGCGTTTGACGGTGTCGGCTTCGAGCAATTGGGATTGATTGGATACCAGGATTGGGAAGAGGTGCCAGTCGGATCGCTCGCCATCTCGCTGCGGCGCACGGTCCTACCAGCTGGCTCCGCCCTCCCGCCGTACCCCGTGTCGCCGTCCTCGCCAGAACTGCTCGTCGTTGAATCCGGGACAACGGAGGTTCGCGACTACCTGCCGGACGGAACCTATCTCGGCCCGGTCTTCGTCGAGCCGGGCGGCGTGGTGCCACTCCCATACCGGGATCAGGGGACGCGCTCGATACAGGCAGGCTCCGAGGCGCTGAGCTTCTTGTCGTTGACGATTGCGCCGGTCGAGACTGAGGACGCGGCCGTTGCTTCGCCGTGGCAGCTCGGAGAACGATCCGGCGTTTCCTGGCCAATTTTCGACGAGCCCACCCCACTCACCGAGCCAGCCGAACCGGGCTCGGTGATTTACCGCGCGGACGCGAGCACTGGCTTCGCGGCGTGTGCTGACGAGTGGCGGCCCGACGCCGGCCTGCTGATCAATGCCGGCAACGGAGAATCGGTCATCTTCGCTCCGCCCGACCTGGGGGCGACGGTCGACCACGCCGTCGAGGCTGAAATGCGGGTGACCGGCCCGGCGACGATTTCGGACGGCCGCATTGGCCTGGTCGTTCGTGGCGGCGATCAGGCGACCGACGTGCGCGCTGTCATCCGGACAGACGACGGGAGCGCGACGTTGTCGTTCGGCACGAGATCCTGGGCACGGCCTCGTTCGATCCCGGTGAGAACTGGCATACCTACCGCGTCGAGATCCAGGGCAACATCGCCCGATTCTCCATCGATCGCTCAGTCGTCATCGAGGTGACGGATGAACGGTTGCGCGCCGGCGCCGGCGGGCGGGTTGGCTTGCTCGACGCCTGGGTGCCGCTCGAAGTCCGCCGATTCGAGGTGATCGCGCTGTAGTCGGACGGCGTCTTCGAATCCGCCCCCGATGCGCACGCGGGCATAGTAAGGAGCACGCAATGCATAGCACTGGTCGCCGACTCGCCGTGTTGGTCCTGGGCCTCGTGCAGCTCGCCCAGATCGGCGCGGCGCAAGCTCAGGAGGCCACTCCTGGCCCTGGCGAGGCGACGATCCAGCCGCTTTTCAGCGTGACGCTTCCTGAGGATTGGATACCGACCGGCACAACGTCCGTGATCTGGTACCGGGGGTCTGGGACGTTGGGGCTCGAATGGCCATTCCGGCCGGCGCCTACGCCTTCGGTGTCAACACCGCGTCCGTGTTCGCCGACACTGCCGCCGTGGGCATAAGCGTCTCGTACGTTCTGGCAGGCACGATCGGGCTACACGTGGACGGCCCGCTCCTGCTCGCCCACACACCTCTAGGTGAGACCACTGGTCCACTCGAGCCGGTCCCGGATGGAGAACCAGTGACGCTGACCGCTGGCGACGTCGTCGTCTTCCCGACCGACGTGGCTCTGCATATCCGCAACGCGGGTCAACGAACGGCAACACTCATCTCCGTGTTGATCGTGACCACTGACGCGCCGGCAGGAGAGCCCCAGGCCGTAGAGGACGACGCGGTTAGGTACCAGCAATTGGGTCTGATCGACGAAGACGACTGGGCTAACGTGCCGGCCGGACCGCTGACGGTGAGCTTGCAGCGGACGCTTCTCCCGCAGGGAGCAACGTATGGACCATACGTCGTGGAGCCGTGGGCGCCGGAACTCCTCTCGGTCGAGACGGGTTTGATGGAGGTCGGACTCGATTTCGACGGCGATGGCATGCCGGATTCGTGGTTTGCGATCCAGTGGAACATGACACCCGGCGACATGCTGGCCGGTGAGAGAGTGCGCGCCATTCGCGCCAGCACCTAAGCGCCGGAGCCAAGCCTGGAGGAGTTGCAAGCGGAGCACGAGCCGAAGCCAGGGCCGCTCATCTACATGACTCTGTCGTTCTCGTCGGCCAATGCTCCGGCGCCGGCGCCGACCTTTACTCCGGGGGCGAACTCGACCTCCGAGACCACAGCGACTTCGGAGACCGAGGCGGCCGAATGCGAAGGCGAGAGCGAATGGCTGGCTGGGTGGAGCAGCCGAATTCAGACGGTGGTGTCCGAGAACAGGGAGGTCTTTGGCGCCGGTGCAGAGGATCTCGGCGCTCTTGATCCCGCCGTGCTCTGTGCAGCCGCGGCGGATCTTCGCACCTTCGCCGATGAGTTGGCGCTCAGCAATCCGCCTGATTTCGTGGCCGCGGCCAATAATGGCTTGATCGTCATCTTCATCAACCTCTCCGACGCTCTCGACAGCTTAGCCGGGGCCATCGAGACGGGCGTTCAATCGACGATTGATGCCGCTGTCGCCGACTTCTCGGCAGTGATCGCTGCCCCCTCCGAAGAAGTCAGCGCCGTCTCGAGGGAAATCGTCATAGCCTGTCCCGAGATCGGGTAGGCAAAGAGAGTAGCGCCCATATCGGCTGAAGTCGCGGGAGATGAGCGCGGTAGGCGAGCCCTGAGCCGTCTTTGCCGCCGTGCGGTCAGACCGGCCGTGTGGCTTGTTGACGCCAAAGCCAGCGCGCTCGAATGATGAGGAGGCTGAGGCCGCCCGCGAGCGTCGCGGCGGCCAATACGATCAAGCCGAGTCCCACGCCGGGCTCCGAGGGCGCGGTCTCGACGTAGCCGCTGACGCCGTCAGGATGGTCTCCCTGGTAGCCGAGGCTTTCCTTCCAGAGCCGGTCCAGCTCATCCGTATCGACGCCGAGCGACCGCCGGAGCGCCTCGTCGTGCGACACTCCCTCGCGATAGGCGGCGATCAGTTCGCGCATCTTCTCGATCCCAAAGCGCTCGATCACGAAGGCGACGATGCTGTGACTCTCCGCGTACGCGAGTTGATAGGGGCCGGTAGTCGGGAAGTCCGAGATGAGCGCGCGGATCGAGTAGAGCCGCCCTTTCGAGGCCGCGTCCTGAACCTGCGCGAAGTCGTCCTCGTTGCCGACGTCCTGGGCGTAGACCGCGAGCCCTTCATCGAGCCAGAGCGGCGGGCTGTTGAATGGGTTCTTCGTGGCTTGATATAGGAGCTGATGACTGACCTCGTGCGGGATCACCCGCCCGACCTCTCGCTTGCTACCCTCCGGGATCGTCGCGAGGATCACATGGTAATTCGGGTAGGCGGTCCCGACGGCCCAGTGCTTCTCGTTTGCCTGCTTGGTCGCGTTGAAGTCTTCGCGGGAGTTGTAGACCCAGATCCGGATCGGCGTGACCTCGCTCAGACCGTATTCGACCTTGAGGCGATCGACCGTTGTTTGGGCGGACTCTAAGATCAACCGGCTGAATGCCTCGTTGCCGGTGTACGAGTAGACCGTGACGTCGTCCGCGGTTAGCGCCTGCCAGTCGAAGCGCGTATCTAACCAGAGGAGCGTCTCGGGTTCGGTTTCGACGACGGCGCCGCGATCGTCCTCGATTCGCCAGCGATAGCTGATGTCGATCCCAGCCGGGAGGTAGTAGATCTGGAGGTTGAGCAGTTCCTCGACCTCGATGCGCCTGCCGGGCTCAAAGGTAGGCACGAGCAGATTGAGCGTTGGATCGTCCGCGACGTTGTACAGCAGCTCGACGCGCTGAATCGGCCGCCGGGATTCGGCGACGAGGCGGAAGGTGATCCCCTCCGGGAAGGAGGCGGTCGCCTCGCTCTGCTCGATCGTGATGGTTTCGGCCGCAGCCCACGCCTGGCCGGCGATTGGGAGCCAACTCGCCAGTAGCAGGAGCGCGGCGAGCAGCGTCATCGCTAGGTGGCGCGAGGCGGCCGGCCGCGGGCTGCCGCTCATACCGCCGCCTCGTTCGCCGCGCCGAGCTGCTGGTGCAGGTAGGCGTTGATGAACGGATCGATCTCGCCGGCCAAGACCGCCTGGGCGTCGCCGACGCTGGTATCAGTCCGGTGGTCGGTCACCATCGTGTACGGGTGAAGCACATACGAGCGAATGCGGTTCCCACCGAATCCCGCGCCGATATGCTCGCCCTTCAGCTTGGCGATCTGCTCAGCTTCCTCCTGCATCTTGCGCTCCAGCAGGCGGGCGCGCAGGATCTTCCAAGCGGTCTCGCGGTTCTGGATCTGGCTGCGCTCGTTCTGGCACGTAACGACGATGCCGGTCGGGATGTGCGTCAGTCGCACGGCCGAGCTGGTCTTATTGACGTGCTGACCGCCGGCGCCGGACGAGCGGAAGGTGTCGACGCGCACGTCGTCCGGGTTGAGATCGATCTCGGTGTCAGACTCGATCTCCGGTAGCACCTCGACCAACGCGAAGGCCGTGTGCCGCCGGTGATTCGCATCAAAGGGCGAGAGCCGTACCAACCGGTGAGAGCCAGCTTCCGACTTCACGTAGCCGTAGGCATAGGGCCCGCGAATCTCGATCGTCGCGTTCTTGATACCGGCTTCTTCGCCGTCGGTCTGGTCGAGCAACTCGGCCTTGAAGCCGCGCCGCTCCGCCCATCGGAGGTACATCCGCGCCAGCATCGCCGCGAAGTCCTGGGCGTCGACGCCGCCTTCGCTCGAGTGGACGATCAGGATCGCGTTCTTGGCGTCGTGTGGCCCATTGAGCGCGAGCGTCAACTCCATCTCGTCGAGGCGCCGCGCTACTGACTCCGTTTCGCTAGCGATCTCGGAAATAAGTGCCGGATCGTCTTCCGCGAGTTCGGCCAACGCCAGCAGATCGTCGGTCGTTGACTTGAGCGACTGCCACTCTTCGATGCGAGCCTTGAGCTCTCCGAGCCGGCGCATGACATTTTGGGCCCGGCTCATGTCATCCCAAAAGCCCGGCTCTCCGCTCTGGCGCTCGAGTTCCTCTATTTCGCGCTGATCCCCAGCGAAGTCAAAGACGCACCCCGAGCTTATCGAGGCGATCCCTAATAGCTTGCAATTGCTTGATCGTGTCCATTTGCATCATCAACACTCCATAATTCCGCGGAAAGCGTTGCAGAATGTGCCGCGGGGCAATCAACATCCGCCCCATGCCTTGCGGCGGTAGGCGTTTGCATTCTCTGTATCAAGTATACCCGTCTCGGAGGCGGGAAATTGTGGCAGGCTTGACCCAAGCCGGCTTGCGTAGCGGCCATAATGAACGCCGTGAGGCGATCTCGCGGCTGAATGAGGAGCCACGGCATGCGTTTTGGCCGGGTGGAAGCGTTCGTCGTCCCGACCGGTGATCTCGCCGAGGCCACGCACCTGGACGTGACGGTCACCTTGGAGACACGAGAGGGGATACGCGTCGTCCGGCGGGCAACGTTGCCGGTCCTGCGGCCGCTCGAGAGCCCGGACGATCTCGTCTGGCATGCCGACCAGTACGCTCAGGAGGCGATCGGCGTCGAGCTCGCGGAAGAAGGGTGGGAAGCGATCGGCGTCGATGCCTGGCCGGAGTACGAGCCAGGCACGCCAGCACGATCTCCGGCCTATACGGTTCGCAATCTCCAGCCGCCGTCGTCATGACCGCCACGATCGCCTCGCCACGGGCGCGCGCCCGCGACTATCTGATCCTGCTCGTCTTGGCGCAGGTGGCGTTGCTGCTGACTGGCGCTTGGCTTTGGCAGCACGACCGCGATGGGAACACCGGGCCAACCTTGGTGCCGCTCGATCCGAGCCTGTCACGAGATGTGCCGCTGACGATCGAGGCGGGCTTTCCGGCGGCTTTGGAACGAGCGCGGCAGTGGTCGGCCGGCGCGCGGCTGTTTGGCGCTCAGCTGCAGATCGACTGGCCCACCGATCCGGCCGAGGCGGATACGACGAACCTGCCGGCGTCCGGTTGGATCATCTATCTCTTCGCGGCGCCACGAGACGATATCGGCGACGACGCGGCCGTTTACAGCCTGATGGTTGACCGATCGAGCGCCGTCGTGATCGCGACCGAAACGACCGGCTGGACTCGTTTGCCCGAGCGCGGCTTCGATCTTCCGAACTACCCGATTGCCTCGACCGTTGCGCTCTACGCCGCGGAGATCACCGGCGGGAGCGATTATCGGCTCGCCTGCCCGCAGCATCGCCACCTGACGCGGCTCGGACTCTCCCAAAGTCAAGCAACCGGGGAGCCCGCTTGGGTGGTGACGTATGTCGATTCGCGGTTCCCGAATGAAGCGGGCATGCGCGTCGAGGTCGATGCGCGAACCGGGGCGATCTCAACCATTCAGCCGGCCAGTGATTCGTGTGAGTAAGGGCGGCTAGAGGAGATCTTCGCCGACGATGCGCTCATAAAGGCTGGTGAGCTCTTCGTCGGAAGAGAAGTGGATCGTCAGCGTCCCGCCCGAGCCGCGCGAGCCGCGCTTGAGGGAGACGCGCGTCCCGAGCGCGCGCTGGAATCGCTCCTCGATCGCCTCGAGCTGCGGATCGGGCTCCTTCTCCGCCGAGCGAGCCGCCGCGCCAGCCACCCATTTCCGGACGGCCTCCTCTGTCTGCCGAACGCTCCACCCCTTCTCGAGGATCAGCTCGAGCATGGCGATCTGGTCCGCCCCTGTCGGCAGGCCAAGGAGCGCGCGGGCATGGCCTTCCGTAATTTGCCCGGTTTGCAGCGCCACCTGCACCGGCTCCGGCGCGGAGAGGAGCCGGAGCGTGTTGGTCACGCTCACGCGCGAGCGGCCGACTCGCTCGGCGACGCTCGCCTGTGTCAAGCCGAACTCTTCGATGAGCTGCCGGTAGGCGAGCGCCTCCTCCAGTGGAGTCAGATCGGCGCGGACCACGTTCTCGACGAGCGCCATCTCGAGCATGGCCTGCGGCGCGGCTTCCTTGACGACGACCGGTACCGTCGTCAGACCGGCCAAGCGCGCCGCGCGCCAGCGTCGCTCGCCGGCGATTAGCTCATAGCGGTCCCGCTCCATCGCCCGCCGGACGACCAGCGGCTGGATGACGCCGTGCAAGCGGATCGACTCCGCGAGCTGCTCGAGCTTGGCCTGATCCAGCGCGGTGCGTGGCTGGTATGGATTCGGTGAGATCGCGTTGATATCGACTTCGAGCGCGGCCGGTCCCGTCTCGTTCTCGGGGAGCGTGGGGATCAACGCGCCGAGGCCACGCCCGAGACCGCCTTTGCGTGGGCGTCCCCGACCCTCCCGGCCGCCATCGTCGGGCGTGGGGTTCCCTTGCGCGATGCTCGATTGTGGTTCGTGCAGCGTCATGGCCGGTACCTCTCCGCCAATGGCGTGAGACCGCTCGGTCCCGAAAGTCTATCACCCGACGCTGGTATCGAATGCCCTTTGCACGATACACGCACCTGGTGTGGTTGTGGTCCGCGGTGGACTCATTGCAATCGCGGATGTCAAACTGAGACTTTACGACCACCGTCTTGGATTCATCGGTGGAAAGTGATAACGCAAACTGCGAATGTCGGCGGATTGATGACAAGAATCGTGTCTCTATCTGGATTGGCGGCAACTCAGTAGGCACCTTGTAACCAGGTCTCCAATTGCTGGCGGCTGAACATGTCGGAGACGTTGATACGCGGAGCGTGGTGGTTGGAGGTAGCGTTTCCCAACCTGGCGTGACCGTGCAAGCCCGCCAGATTGGGAGGTGAATTGATGACGCGTTTGCTTCTTGCCATTGGCCTCCTGATCTGCAGCGCTGTGTGAATAAGCACTCCCAGGTTTGCGCTATCACGGGCGAATGCACAGGAAGCGACGTCCACAACCTTGTTCCGTGGCAATGCCGCGCGCACTGGCGAGCACCCCGGTCCCGGGCCGAACGGCACACCCACAGTGCGCTGGCAATTTGAGCCCGTAGACGAGGTGTCGTCAGCCGAGGTAGCGATCGGCGCAGGCACGGCTTTTCTGACGACGTACGATCCCGATGGCTTTGGTCTGTTTAGTGCCGGCTACGTATTCGCGATCGACCTAAATACCGGGAGCGAGCGTTGGCGAGCAGAAATAAGGAGCGGGACAGATTCTTGTCCAGTTGTTGTCGGCAATGATGTCTATGTTTACGACGGTAGCGCGCTGCTCCGCTTTAATGCGCTGACCGGTGAGGAAGAGACGGTGGTTGTCGCTGACAGACTTTGGACGGAGATCGAGTCTTCGCCCGCCGTTTCTGCTGGTGCCGCGTATTTTGTCAGTGGCGATGGATTTCTCTATGCCGCGGATATCGAGTCTGGGCCGTTGTGGAAGTGGCGCTTTCCTATTGGGCCGATTCCATCATCTCCATCGGTCGTCGGAGATACGCTCTATGTCGCGGGTTACGGTGTGATTAAGGCCCTCGATACTTCCAGTGGTGAATTGCGTTGGAGTCTGGACTTGCCGACGATTATTCGGACAACGCCCGCTGTCGTCGGCGGCTATGTCTACGTGGGTGGCGACGATGGCAATCTCTATGCAATCGGCTAAGGGACCAGCCATCAAGTCTCGACCGATCCAACCGTACGGCGAGTCTGCGCATTAGCTCCGTACGCCTGTCTGCCGGCGCGTATACTTCCTTCGGCGCCGCCTGGTTCCGGGCGGCCATTTCGTGTCGCCTGGCGCTCCCAGGTCGGTAGGCGCTGGCGGAGTGCGCGAGCAAGAGGCAGCAGCCGTTGGACTTCATTTGGGCAATCATCAGTCTCCTGATCTTGTTAGGCGCGGCGTATGGCATGGCGTATTGGGCGAACCGCGCCGAACGCGATCGCTCGGCACGGGTTGGGCTCTACATTCTCTTCGGGCTTCCGGGGACATTCGTCGGAATCTACGGCCTCGCTCAGGCGGTGAATCGGCGAGACACTGGATGGGTCTGGCTGGCAGTCGCCTTGGGCATGACACTGCCGCTCATCCCGCCGGTGCGAGCGGCGTTTGCCTCGTTCCTACCGTTCAACCCGGCGTCGGCCGTGGACATGACCGGCCTGTGTATTCTGCTGGCCGCGATCGGGTTCCTGGTGACCTCCTACGCACTCGATCCCTCCCCAGCGGACATCGATGAGGCGGTTGAAGTCTCCGATCTGGCGGTCCAGTTCATCGCGGGCCTCGCGCTCGCATTCATTACTGTCGGCTGGCGGATCAAGCGGAGCTTCCGCGAAGCGGTCGTGCGCCTTGGTCTGACGATGCCGACGCCGCGCGTCGTGGGGGTCGGCGTTGGCACGGTTTTCATCATCTTCATCGTGCTGGCGATCGCTGGCGTCCTCACTGAGATTTTTCAGCCGGACATCTCACGAGAGATCTCCCAGGCAACGCAAGAGATCACCGAAAACGTCAAGAACCCGGTTGGCGCGGTCTTCTTCGGGCTTGGCGCGGGCGCGAGCGAGGAGCTCCTCGTGCGCGGAGCGATTCAGCCCAAGTACGGCCTCATCGTGAGCGCGCTCCTATTTGCCCTCTTGCACAGCCAGTACGGCGTTTCGTTTGTGCTGCTGGGTGTCTTCCTGGTTGGCCTCGTCCTCGGTTTGGAGCGAAAGTATTTCGGCACGACGGCCGCGATCATCACCCACGCAATCTTCAATACAATCTCCGTGCTGCTCGGCTCGTAGCCGGCCGCGTTTGGATGAAGCCGGTCCCGCGAGTAGCCGGTGCGGGTTTAGCCCGCTCGGATAGCGTAGCCTCCTGCGTCGAGGGAGAGCGGCCATGCGCCTCGTAGAGATTCGTGACCTCGACGGCCCGAACCTGTTCCTGCTCGAACCGGCGATCAAGGTCGAGCTTGCGCTCGATGGCGCGCCGCTCTCGGCGGTAGAGGCGCTCGGTCAGACCGTGCTCGAGTTGCACCAGCGAGCCGGCGCCGATCTGCCACGGATCACCGTCGCCGAAATGGAGACACCAGGTCAGGCGACGCTGGCGTTCTCTTGGGACCACCGCCGGTTCGCGCTTGGCATCGCGGATGCCATCGCCAGGATCGCAACCGGCGAGACGGGTGACCTCTCAGACGCGGCCGCGCGGCTGCGCGAAATCCGCGCTGAGTGTAAGGCCGACGATGCCCCGCTGATGATCCGCGACACCGACCGCCGGATGCGGGCGATCGCCGTCACGGGAACGAACGGTAAGACGACCACGACTCGCCTGATCGCGCACATCGGGCGCGTGGCCGGTCTCCGCGTTGGCTGGTGCTCCTCGGCCGGTGTCTATATCAACGGCGCACAGGTCATTGAGGGCGATTACTCCGGGCCGTCGGGCGCGCGACGGGTGTTGACCGAGCCTGGCTTGGACCTCGCCGTGCTGGAGACCGCGCGCGGCGGTATCTTGCTGCGCGGCGTCGCCTATGAGAGCAACGACGTCGGCGTCTTCATCAACGTCAGTGCGGATCATCTCGATCTCCAAGGGATTCGCACCGTACAGGGGTTGGCGCGGGTCAAGTCGATCGTCGCGCGGGTGACGCGCCCCGAGGGGTACGCGGTCCTGAACGCCGACGATCCCTTGGTGCTCGCCGTAGGGGAGACGGTCCGGGCGCGTCGATTCCTCGTTTCCCGGGACGAGCGCAACCCAGCCGTGCTCGCGCACGTCGCGGCTGGCGGGCGCGCGCTGGTGGCGACACCGCGGGAACTGGTTCACCTCGAGGGCGGCGAACGCGCGACGATCCTGCCCCTGTCGGAGGTCCCGATCACCTTCGGCGGGCGGGCGTGGCACATGGTCGAAAATGCCCTCTGCGCCGCCGCGGCCTGTCTTGGAATTGGATTGGACATGCAGGCGATCTGCGAGGGCCTGCGCACGTTCCGTAACACGCCATCTGACAATCCGGGACGGCTGAACGTTTTTCGCGTAGGCGGCGCGTCGGTCATCCTCGACTACGCGCACAACGAGGCAGGTCTCGATTGCCTCCTCGACTTCGCTGAGACGCTGAAGCAGCCGGGCGGCCGGGTGATCTCGATCATCGGCACGGCCGGAGACCGCACCGCCGAATCACTTCGCGAGCTTGGCCGAATCGCGGCGCGTCGCAGCGAGGTGGTCATAGTCAAGGGGACCAAGAAGTATCTACGCGGGCGGAATCTGGAGGAGTTGATCGGCCTCTACGTGGAGGGTATCGAGAACGCTGGCGCCACGCCGTATGCCATTGAGCCGTTGGAGTTGCCGGCAACCGAGCGGGCGCTGGAAATTGCGCGGCCTGGAGACGTTATCGCGATCATGGCGCAGGAGCAGATCGAAGAGATCGTCTCGCTGCTTCAGGGGCGCGGGCAGGCGGTCGAGGCGCTTTCGACCTGACGGTGGCGGACGCACCGCGACGCCGTGCCGTACGATTCGTCAGTAAATCAACATCGTGAACCGGGACGGGGAGGAGTAGCAACGAGCCAATGACTGAGCAAACACCTTGGGATGGCTGGGATGTCTACATGCTGGTGGTCGCGCACCCGGACGACGCCGAATTCTCCTCGGGTGGCACGATCGCGCGGCTGACGCGAGCGGGCAAGCGCGTGATCATCATCCAGGTGACCTCCGGCGATAAGGGGACGGCCGATCCAAACATCAACCCGGAGCGTCTCGCCCAGATCAGAGAGGCGGAAGAGCTCGAGGCGGCGCGGCGCCTGGGCGTGGCCGAGACGGTCTTCCTGCGCTGCCCCGATGGCGAGCTGTTCCCGGACCTCGCGTTGCGCGAGAAGATCGTTCGAGAGATTCGCAAGCACCGGCCAGATGTCATCATCACCCACGATCCGTACCGGCCCTACGCGCTCCATCCTGACCACCGCGCCGTCGGCTTGGCCACGGTCGACGCGGTCTATCCCACGGCGCGCGATCCGCACTACTTCCCGGAGCACCTGCGGTCCGGTCTCCAGCCGCACAAGACGGCGGAAATCTGGTTCTTCAACGCCGAGCATCCGGATCTGTACGTCGACATCACGGACACGATCGAAGCGAAGTTCGATGCTCTGCGCGCGCACGTCTCCCAGATTGGGGATGGCGAAGAAGTCTTGCCGCGGGTGCGCGATCGGGCTCAGGAGATCGCAAAGGATCAGCCGTTCGAGCTAGCCGAGGCCTTCAAGGTCGTGCAGATGCGGCGCTAGCGGCGGAGGGTAGCGATGGAAGTCGAGTCCGCTCCAGCATTCGAGCGGGCGCGGCAGGCGGGTTCCGCGGCCTTTGGAGCGGGGTGGCGACCATCGCTGGTGGCCGCCGCGCCGGGACGCCTTGAGCTGCTCGGCAACCATGTCGACTACAACGGCGGTCCCGTGCTGGGCGCGGCGATCAACCGCTACGTCATCGTCCTCGCCGAAGAGGGAACATCGCCGCTGGGCCGGATCGAGGCGGTCATGGCCGACGCGGACGGGCAGCCGAGATTGGCCTTGCGGCCGGACGACCTCGAGGATTGGCGCAACGATGAGCCGCCACCTGAACCGCTTGACTACGTACGCGGGGCAATCGCGGCGTCCCGCGCTCGCTCCGAGGAGATCCGGGCGCCGCTGCGGATGGCGGTCGCCGGCGACGTTCCCATCGGCTTCGGTCTGAGCTCGTCGGCGGCGCTCTGCGTTGCTCTCTGCCAGGCGTTGAACGATCCGCTGCCCCCAGCGCGCGACCTCGTGCTCCTCGCGCAAGAGGCGGAGCACCGCGCCGGCACGCCGTGCGGGACGCTCGATCAATCGGTCTCCATCGCGGGTGGCGTCGTGCGGTACGACGGCACGACGCTGGCGACCGAACGGATCGATCCTGACCTCGGGGAGTACGCGTTCGCGGTTGCCGATTCGGGAGTGGCGCGGTCGCTCGGCGCGTCTTCGTATCCCGTGCGCGTTGCCGAGTCGCAACGGGCGCTAGAGATCGCGCGCCGGCATGTCGATTCAGCATTGCCGAACCTAGCCGCGCTCGGCCGGGATGGATACGAGCGGCTGGCGGCGCTTGGGCCGGAGGACATGCCGGAGACGCTTCTTCGCCGCGTGCGGCACATCGTCTCGGAGGTGGAGCGGGTCGAGGCCGGAATGGCGGCAATGCAGGCCGGCGACTGGGTTACTTTCGGCTCCCTGATGACGGCCTCAGGGCGCTCCTCAGCCGAGGATTACGAGATCAGCCATCCTCGTGTGGAAGATCTGGTGCGAGAGGCGCTGGAAGTCGAGGGAGTGCTTGGTGCGCGGATGATGGGCGGCGGTGAGGGCGGCTCGGCGCTGATCTTGTTGCCCCGGTTCCGCGTGGATGCGCTCATTGGCCGGCTGTACGACGGCTACTACGCCCGCCACGGGATGGCCGACCGCGAAGACCTCGTTCACATCTTTAGCTTCGCTGATGGAGCGACCGTCAGGCGGTTGACTTGACCCTCGGATTGCCCGCTACGTCGTCGCGTTCGCGGGGAGCGTCCATTTCGGCTTGCGCTTGATGTCGCGGCTGCCGCGCCTGCGGTTGCGGTAGGCGGTGGTCAGGTGCTGGCCGGTGGCGGGGTCGAGGACGAGGATCGTCCCTTCCAAGCGGCGCAGGTGATCGACGCGGCGGTCTTCGGCGGGGATATCTCGCAGCCCGAGGTGGACGAAGAGCGCCTTGCCCGCGTGGTAGAGCCGGCCGTGCGCTAGGACGTAGCGAACGTCCTCGACCGACAAGTTGCGTTGCGCGAGGCGGCGTCCGGCATGCTGCGAAATCGTGGTGAGACGTGGCTCCCGCATCGCCAAGACCTCCCGGCAGAATGCATCATTGCCGCTGATCCTGCGGCCTCTCGGATCTCCCTCTGAGACCCTCTCCTCCTTCCGAAGCATGGAAGACCGAACCTGCGGGTGTACGTACATTATGCGCAGAGAATGCCTCTGTCAAGATCTTGGGGTAGGAAGGTGGGCCGGGCCCAAATGGACGGGGCTAGTACCCGGCCTCGGGATCGACGAGGTTGATGAGGTCCTGGCCGGCGCGGAAACGCTCGATGTTCGCGCTCAGAATCTCAACGGCGCGATCCCAATAGCGAGGCGTCGCTCCTGAGGTGTGGGCGGTGATGATGACGTTCTCCATGTCCCAGAGCGGAGAGTCCGGTGGCAGTGGCTCGGGGTCGGTCACGTCCAGTCCGGCGCCGGCGAGATGCCCGGACTGGAGAGCCTCAATGAGCGCCTGTGTCTCGACGATGGGGCCGCGCCCGATGTTGTAGAGATAGCTGCCGGGCCGCATCGCGGCAATCGTTTCGCGATTGAACAGGCCGTGTGTCTCGCGCGTCAGCGGCAGGCAGATGGCGACGTGGTCAGCGCGACCGAGCATCGCGGGGAGCTGTTCGATCCCCGCGACTTCCGCGCATCCCGGGACAGAGCCCTGACCAGGCCGGCGGCGCACGCCGAGGACGGTCATCCCGAGCGCCGAAGCACGCTGGGCGAGTGCCTGTCCGATGTCGCCCGTGCCGACGACGAGGAGTGTTTGGCCGTCGAGCTCGAAGACGCCACGCCGGCCATCTTCGTCCCGCCACTCGTGCGCGACCTGTCCGCGCATCAGGAACGGCAGCCGCCGCGCGAATGCGAGCATCATCGCCAGGATGTGCTCGGAGATGTTCGTCGCGTGGACGCCGCTGTTGTTCGTGATGAGAATGCCGCGTTGGATCAGCTCGGGATGGAGGATGTCATCCACTCCTGCGCCGACAGTTTGCAGCCAGCGGAGCCGAGTGGCGCGCGCGACCTGCTCTGGGGTGAGCCGCCAGTTGAGGACGGCGTCGGCTTCTGGTAGGCGGCGATCGAACTCTTCTCCCGTCGCCACGACGAACTCGATATCCGGGAATCGCTCGCGCAGCCGGGCGAGCTGGGACTCGGAGAGCTCAGCTCCGATCAGCAGGAGCCGAAGTTCACGCGCCGCCATCGAAATGACCGCCTCTTAGATGCTCATTAGCCGCCGATCTGAGACATGCCGCGGCCGGTGTTGCGCTCGCCTTCGGCCAAGCCGTGCCCCCACGGCTTGCGCCAGATGCCGGCGAGAAGCTGCTGCTCGAGCGTGGCGTCATCAGCGCCGCTGCGCACGAGGTCGCGCAGCTCTAGCTCGTCCGGCCGCAGCAGGCAGAGTCGGAGCTTACCATCCGCGGTCAGGCGGACGCGGTTGCAGTGCGCGCAGAAGGGAGCGGACACCGGGGAGATGAACCCGATGGTGCCGCGAGCGCCGGGGATTCGCCAGAGGCGCGCCGGGTCCGAGGGATCGGTCTCGATCGGCTCCAACGGGCCGAACCGCTCCTCGAGACGCGCTTTCGTCTCCGCCGACGTCACCAGCCCCTCGTCGTAGACGACGCCGACGCCTTCCATCGGCATGATCTCGAGGAAGCGCATCTGCCAGGGGCGGTCGAGGGTCAGCGCCGCAAGCTCACCGACCTCATGGTCATTGTGTCCGCGCACGACGACCGCGTTGATCTTGATCGGCGAAAGCCCGACGCTGTCCGCCGCTTCCAGCCCGGCCCAAACGAGATCGAGGCGGCCACCGCGCGTCATCAGCTTGAACTTGACCGGGTCCAGCGTGTCGAGGCTGACGTTGACCCGGTCGAGCCCGGCTTCCTTGAGAGGAGCGGCGAGGCGCGAGAGGAGCAGGCCGTTCGTCGTCATCGAGATCTCCTCGATGCCGGGGAACGCCTTCATCTCACGCACCAAATCCACGAGATGCGGGCGGACGGTCGGCTCGCCGCCGGTCAGTCGCAGCTTCTTGAAGCCCAGCTTGGCGAAGATGCGGACGAGCCGCAGAAGCTCCTCATCGGTCAGGAGCTCGTCGCGAGGCTGGAACTTCATCCCGACCGCCGGCATGCAATAGACGCAGCGGAAATTGCAGCGGTCGGTGAGCGAGATTCGCAGGTAGGTCATCTGCCGGCCGAACGAGTCGAACGCGGCAGCGGGGCGCGGGGCATCAGCGGGTGAGACCACAAGCGGTATTGGCCGTTCGAGCGTCGTGACCATCTGTCCCCCGCGGTGCGCCAAATTGAGGCCGGAGCTACTTGAGTCTCCGAATAGCCAAC
The DNA here is from genome assembly GCA_937901745.1 of uncultured Chloroflexota bacterium. Lineage (GTDB taxonomy): Bacteria > Chloroflexota > Chloroflexia > Thermomicrobiales > UBA6265 > CALGSZ01. The sequence continues at coordinate 166,373 of CALGSZ010000057.1, forward strand.
CTTTGACTATAACGGGCACGATAGCACGCGCCTCGCATCGAGTCAAACGCCGGCGACAGGTCGAGACCGAAGGCGCGAACGCTCAATGCGGCCGATATTTCCGGACCTCAGGCATCAACACGGAGACGAGCAGCGCCACGAGTAGCGTGCCGAGGCCGCCAATCGCGACCGACGGGCCGACGCCGATCAGTGACGCCGCGATGCCAGCCTCGAACTCCCCGAGTTGTGGCCCGCCTGACGCCAGCATCGAATGGGTTGCAGCAACCCGTCCCCGCAAGTGATCCGGGGTGACCAGATTCCGAATCGTCAAGCGCAAGGCCATGCTGACCGAGTCGGACGCGCCGGCCATGGCCAGAAGGAGGAGCGACAGCCAGAACGTCTCACTTAGGCCGAAGGCCATCACGCTCAGGCCATAGGCGGCGATCGCCATCAGGACCGCGCGGCCGGGCTGGCGCGGTGGCGTGGCGACGCTCATCACCAGGCTGCCGATAACGGCCCCGGTCGCGGTGGACGCGTAGAGGAACCCTAATCCGCGCGGCCCGACGTCGAGAATCTCCGTCGCAAAGATCGGCATCAGCACGTTCGCCGTGCCGAAGAACGTCGCCGCGAAATCGGCGACCATGACGCCGACGAGCACGCGCGATGTCCGGAGAAACGAAAACCCTTCAACCATGGCTCGCCAGGCGCTGACCTCGGCTCGGACGGCGACCGGGCGGGCTCGGATGGCGAATGCGGCGCTGGCCACCCCAAGGAAGGTGAGGGAGTCGAGCGCGAAGATCGGGGAGACGCTGAATCGGGAGATGAGCCAGCCCGAGACGACGGGGCCAGTGACGGTTGCGACCTGCATCGCCAGGATCTGCAGGCTCATCGCGCCGGCGATCTCCGATCGCGGGACCAGCGAGGGGATGAATGCCTGGCGGGCGGGGCCACCGATCGCGGCGAGCCCGCTTGCCAGCAGCGTGATCGCGTAGATCGCGGCGAGGCTGCTCCGGTCCGTGGCAGCGAGGAGCGCGAGCAGCCCAGAAGTGCCGGCGAGCGAGACCTGCGAGCCGATCAGGAGTTTGCGACGGTCCCGCCGATCCGCGAGCACGCCGCCGAATAGCCCGACAATGGCGACGGCGGTGAATTGAAGAAGCCCAAGCACGCCGAGTCGGAGCGCGTCACCGGTCAGGTCGTAGACGAGCCAGGCGATCGCGACGCGCTGCATCTGCGTGCCGAAGCTCGACGCGAACTCTGCTTGCCATAACAGGCGAAAGTCGCGATGACGAAGGACAGCGTAGGCGTGGCGTGCCGGCTCTGCGGTCCGCGCTGCGGCGTCGGCGGGCGGCTTACCGGTTGTCATCCGTGGTACGCTCGCTGTCCCGCGAGTTGGCCGGTGGTGGACCCGCCCCGAGTCGTCTGTCCGGCGCTAGTTCCACGCATGAGGGGAAGGAGCCGTGATGGTAGAGAACCGTGCGATCTTGCCTGGAGTGCTGAGCCGGGAGCAGCTTCGCGAGCGCATTGCCGGCGATCCTCCGCTGATCTCCGAGTGGCTCGATCTGGAGGCGCAGCTTCAGCCCAACGGGTTCGATCTGACGCTGGCCGAGGTCCATAGCTACGAGGGGCCGGGCACGTTGCCGCGCGACAACGCCGGACGCATCTTGCCGCCGCTCACGCCGATCGAGCCCGATGCGGACGGCATGTACCACCTGTCTCCTGGGCCATACCACGTCGTTTACAACGAGGTGGTGCATTTGCCGGAGGACCTGATGGCGCTCGGGAGGCCGCGGTCCAGCCTCAATCGCAGCGGAGTGACGATCCACACGGCCGTGTGGGACGCCGGGTACCACGGACGCTCGACCTCGTTGCTGGTCGTGATCAACCCGCATGGATTCCGGATCGAACGAGGCGCCCGGCTCCTACAGCTCGTCTTCTTTGGGCTCTCGCGACCGGTCGCCGAAGGATACCGCGGGATCTACCAGCGGGAGAATCTCACGCGTCGCGGCTGACGTGCCACCGGCGCCGGTGGTTATTCCTCTAGATTGGCGGCGCCTAACCGCGGCGAGCGAAAGGCGGGCGCTCCGGCGCCTCACCAGGGACCGGAATCTGGGTCCGCACGCGCTCGACCATCGCCGTGTTGTTGCAGCCCTCGACGGGGCAGAAGTAGATGAGCGTGTACTCTTCTTCAGTCTGATGGGAGAACCGCGTTGGCCGGCCGAGCTTGCCGCGCAGCCGCATCTCCGTCTTGTGGTCTGGGCAGATCGGAACATCTGGCTCGACGCGTTCTCGTCTCAGCACCACGTCCAGAAATCGTTGCACCATGTGTCTTGTCCCTACCCTCTACCCATCCACGCGCGGCGTCACAGCTGCGGCGACGGCGCCGCCGGAGGGGCGCTGCATCGGCATTGCTGGAACAGTAGTATACGGCGCTTGGAACTGGGCGATCTTGCGCGGGAAAGGCACCTAGAGAGGGTGAAGTCAGAGCAGTGATGGTCGACGAAGTGGTCAAGCTCTTCCGCGCCACATTCGGAGAGGACTGGGGCCGCGACGACGAGGCCAATCTCCAGTTTTCGATGGACTCCGAGGAGGTCGTGCGCGATATCGAAGGCTTGCATCTCATCGGTGAGCCGGAGGTGGAGGACGGCCAAATCGTCATGTCGTTCTGGGTTGATGAGCCGATCCCGAGCGTAATGCGTGCCGACGAGCTTGCCTACGAGGTCTTTGCGCGGATTAGCGAGGATTTCTTCTACGCGGAGCGGCGGATCGAGGCGAAAGGGATCCGCTACCCATTTGTGACCGGCTCCGCCCGGCATGGCCATATCGGCTCAGTCTTGCTTGCTGGGCCGAACGCGACCGACTTCGCGGAGCGCCACCGCCTCCGGACGACGGGCGGCACGGGATTCCAGGCTTAGGGCTCCTCACGCACGACGCAGCGCTACCTGGCGCTGACGCGATTGCGGCGTGCGTCGAATCGACACGCGTCGCGAGGGGCTCAGCTTTGATACGATCGTGCAGGTCGTAACGGTTGACAAGCGAAAGGAAATGTTGCGCAGATGCCGAAGGTCACGATCGAGGGGGTAGGGGAAACGACATGCAGCGAAGGACGCCGGCTCGTCCTCTGCATCGAAGATGCCGGCGTCGATATCCTCCACCGGTGCGGCGGGAACGCGCGTTGCACCACCTGCCGGGTCGAGGTTCTGGCGGGCGATCCGGGACCGATGACCGAGGCCGAGGAAGCTCGGCTGGCGCAGGTCAAGGATCGCTCGCCGAACATGCGTCTGTCCTGCCAGATTCAGGTCCGAGATGACCTCACGGTGCGCGTCTTGCGGCGTCTGCGCGACAACCCGGACATGTCCGATCCCGGGCCGCGACCGATCGAGTGGCCGGCGGATCATCCGCTCCCGCCCGAGCCATAAGTTTCTGCGTCACGCTGGCGGCGCCACTCCCGCTCGAGATCGTTGCCACTCGAGCATCGGCGCCGCCATCTGCATCTCCGCCGTCTCTTGGGTCGGCGTTGGCAGGTCTTGGACGTAGCGCCGCAGCTCGTCAAAGAATCGGGCAACCTCGGGCGTTCCCAGGAATTGGTGGAACTGCTCCTGGAAATCGCCCTCGCTGACGGTGATCTCTAGGGCGTACATGCCGCTGCCGATGAACGCGACCAGGCGCTCGATCCCCACGCCGCGCTCCAGCGCCTCGACTGGAAACCGCTCGTGAAGGTCGCGCACGGCGACCTCCTCGCCGAGCGTCATGGGCAGTACGAGCAGGACCGTTTGCATCGCCGACTCTCCTTCGCGCGATCTCGGCCACGCCGGAACCGGCCTGGCCGCCCGGGCGCCCGATTAGCGCCCTGGCGTCGGCCGTTTCATGCATGACGCATTCCAATCGAAGCGCGCGCTCAGGGGGCGCATTCACGATGATGGTCAGCCAGGACTTCGTGGATGACGCGCTCGGACTCGGCCGCCTTCTCCGTGCCCGCGTTTCTGGGATCAGCCACGGTGATAAGCGCCTTCCAGAGTGCCCAGCCTCGTCCTCGCTCCCACGTTTGGCGATCGAGCCCGAGCGCGTCGCGGAACACCGCTCGACTGTCGCCGTAGAGGAGCGTCCAGGCGATCACCACGTCGCAGGCGGGATCGCCGACGCCGGACGAGCCGAAGTCGATCACCGCGCTCAACCGTCCATCCTTGACCAAGAGATTGCCCACGGCGACATCGCCATGGACCCAAACGGGCAGGCCGTGCCAGGTCGACGTCAGCGCGGTTTCCCAGACTTCGGTCGCGGCGGCAGCATCTATTGCACTGCCGAGAATCTCGATCGCTTGCCTCGTCTCATGGTCGTAGACCGAAAGCGGGCCGCCGCGATAGAAGTTGTGCCGGCCGGCTCGTGGGCCGCCGGACGCGTCGATTCGCTGCAGCGCGATCAGGAACTGAGCGAGATCGAGCGCAAACTGGCGCAGGTCGGTAATGCGGTCCCGGCTCGCGCTCTCGCCGTCAATCCAGCGGTAGATCGACCATGGCCAGGGGAACCCAGCGCCGGGAGCGCCCTTCGCGAGCGGGACGGGGATCGGTAGGGGTAAGTGCGGCGCCAGCCGAGGCAGCCACTGATGCTCCTTCTCGACCTGCGGCACATATGCCGCGGCGCTCGGCAGGCGAACCGACATCTCGTCGCCGAGGCGGAAGGTGCGGTTGTCCCAGCCACCCGGCTCGACTGGCGTAACAGGCAAGTCGGCCCATTGCGGGAATTGCGTCCGGATCAACTGGCGAACCAGCGAGACGTTGATCTGAACGTGGTCATGTTGCGTGACGTCGCCAGTCACAGATACCTCCCCAAGAAGATTCGACAGTTTGCAAGATGCTTGCCCGCGGGCTGATTTCGGCTGGCGTTCGTGGCCCCGATTGGTCCCGGATGGTAGACTATGTTTGGTCGTGCTAGACGGGGAGCTAGCGGTGCCCTGTACCCGCAATCCGCTGTAGCGGGGTCGAACTCCCCCTCGAGGTCCGTTTCTTTGGGACTGCTTCCGTCGCGGGGTGATGAAGGCAGGGTCCCGCGCGGCGGGGCACTGCGAACCAGGTCAGGACCGGAAGGTAGCAGCCTTAAGCAGAGCGCCTCGGGTGACGTGGGGTCACCTTGCTGGAGCTACCGGACGGCGGCAAGCCGGAGAGGCGCGATCGACAGGGGGTGCACGGCCATCCCCCTGAACTACCAGGAAGCCCGCTCCCATGGGAGCGGGCTTCGACATTTCAAGCGACGCTCAATTGAATGACTTCCGGAGGGTTAGCGCCGGCGGCGCTTGACGGGCCGCGCACCCGAGGCAACCGCCGCGGAGCCGCCGCGCGCCGCTGACCCGGCCGTGGCCGGGCGGAGATACTGCTGCTTGCGCTGATACTCCTCGTACGCCGCCTTTTGCTCCGCGTAGTTGCTGCGGATGTACCAGGCGACGTACGCGCCGAAGATGATCAGCGCCAGCCAGCACAGCCACAGCCAAATGCGCATGCCGAAGGTGAGCGGGTTGATCTGGAGCCAGCGGATGCCGAAGAAGAAGAGCCCAATGCCGAAGAGGGCCATCGCCCAACCCGACCAGCGGCGCGCCATTCGTCGCAGCACCGGGTCTCCGATCAATCGCCGGTCCCAGCCGCTGTAGATCGCCGTCGAGAGAATGAAGCCGAGGCCGAAGACGATCAGAAAGATGACCGCGAACGGTCCGAAGACCTCGTTCGGGCCCGGAACCGTCGTCAAGTAATCCCAGGAGAACGGATTGTCCATCCTCTCAGCGCCCCATCATCAGCCCACGCTGCGGATCCTTTTTGACCGGCGGCGAGTATAGCACGCGAAACCGGGCGCCCCTCCGGCCGACGGGAGTTGCCTTACCGCTGATCGTCCGCGCTACCCGGTGACGAGCGCGTCGATCGCGTGGGTGATGCGTTGGACCGCGCCGCGCCGGTCGAGCGTGATCGCGAGGAGGTCAACGCGCCAGACCAGGTCCGCGAGCTCCGGATGCTCGGCGAGGAACGCTTCCGCGGCCGCGAAAATCCGTTGAGCCTTGGCCAGCGATATCGTCTCCTCCGCCCGGCCTGCGCGCTCTCCATGGCGCGTCTTGACCTCAACGAAAACGAGACAGGCACTGTCGCGCATGACGAGGTCGAGCTCACCCTGCCGGCAGCGCCAGTTTGCCGCGATGAATGTGTAGCCCTTCGCTTCGAGAAATCGCCGGGCGTAACCCTCGCCCGCCAGGCCGAGCGACGCGCGTGGCGGGCCGCTCATTCATCCAATCCGGGCAGACAGCCGGCGACAGGGGCGAACGAGCGGCGATGGAGAGTGCAGGGACCGAACTGCTCCAGGGCCGCGAAATGTGCGGCCGTCGCGTAGCCCTTGTGCGCGGCGAAACCGTAGTGGGGATGCGCCGCGTCGAGCTCAGTCATCAGCCGGTCTCGCGTCACTTTGGCGACGATGGAGGCCGCGGCGATCGAGAGGCAGCGGGCGTCGCCATTGATCAAGCCAACCTGCGGCAGACCGAGATCGAGCGTCGTTGCGTCAATGAGCAAGGCGTCGGGGTAACACGGCAGGGCGAGGACGGCGCGCTCCATCGCCAGGCGATTGGCCGCGGCAACGCCGATCGCATCGAGCTCGTCCGCTTCGACGCTCGCCGTGGCAACGGCGACGGCTATCTCGCGGATCTCCGGGACGAGCCGCTCCCGCTCCTTCGGCGTGAGCATCTTCGAGTCGCGGATGCGGCTGAGGAGTGGGGCGAGGCGTTCTTGATCTTCGGCGGTGAGGGGTGGGAGGATGACGGCGGCGGCGACGAGTGGACCCGCCATCGCGCCACGACCGACCTCGTCGACTCCGGCGACGCGCGTCATCCCGCATTCCCAGAAGACTCGCTCGGCTGTGCAGTCGGGTGCGACCGCCTCGCGTCGTGCCACTGGCCACGCTCCCGAAACGGAGAAGGGCGCGTACGGAGCGCGCCCTTCTCCGCGCAATGTCACAGACTCGGGCGATGCCGAACCGATTAGGAGGTCGTCTCCTCGGTCTCCTCCGAGGTCGTTGCCTCGGCGACCTGCTCCTCGGCCTGCTCTGGAGCGGTCTCCTCGACTGTCTCCTCCACCGGCTGCTCCTCCACCAGAGGCTCTGGCTCGGCGGGAGCCGCTGCCGCCGGGGCGAGGGTGACCTGCGGCCGTCTGCGCTCCTTGATCCGCGCCGCCCGGCCGGTCAGCCCGCGCAGGTAGTACAGCTTGGCGCGTCGCACCTTGCCGGTGCGGACGACCTCGATCTTCTCAATGCGAGGCGAGTGAATTAGGAACGTCCGCTCGACGCCGATCCCGTGGGAGGCGATCCGGCGGACCGTGAAGTTCTCGTTGATGCCGCCGCCGCGACGGCGAATCACCACGCCCTCGAAGACCTGGATCCGCTCGCGGTTGCCCTCGACCACCTTGGTGTGAACGCGGACAGTGTCGCCGGGGCCAAAAACTGGCACGTTGTCCTTGAACTGCTCCGATTCAATCGCGCGTACCAATTGCGCAACCATGTCCCGAACCCTCTCAAATCAGCGCGCCGTCGCGGGAACCCGTTCGACGCAACCAGAGATCGCCGCTGCCGAGGCACACACAAAAACTCCCGTACGCGACGGGCACGGCCCAGATTCTAGCACGCGAGATCAGACCGACGCGAGTAGCTCCTTCTGCAGGGGCTCCAGAACCTCGGCGGCGACCTCGTACCGCCCGAACGACGGCATGATGTAGACGCCCTGAGCGTACGGCCGCAACTCCGCCAGCAGCTCCTGCGCCATCTTCACCCCTTCCCGTCGGCCTTCGGCGCCCGCTCGCCGCATGCGATCGCGCGCCTCGTCGGTCAGGGTGATGCCGGGCACCTCGTTGTGCAGGAACTCGGCGTGGCGCGAGCTTTGGAGCGGCAGAATGCCGATCAAGACCGGCACCGGAATCTCCTGACCAAGGACCTCGAGGAACCGTTGCCAAACGCGCACGTCGAAGATCGGCTGCGTCATCACGAAGTGCGCGCCGGCCTCGAGCTTGGCGCGTAGCCGTCGCGCTTCTTCCTCCAGGTCGTCGCGCGTCGGGTCCACGGCGCAGCCGATCGTGAAGCTCGCCATGCGGCCGATCGAAGCGCCGGCCGAATCGACGCCCTGATTGAGCCGACTAATGACGCGGATCAACCCAATCGAATCAACGTCGTAGACCGCCGACGAGTCAGGATAGTCGCCGAGGCTCGGCGGGTCGCCGGTCAGGGCGAGGATGTTGCGGACGCCGACCGCGTGCGCGCCAAGCAGCTCGCTTTGCAAGCCCATCAGCGAGCGGTCGCGCGTCGTGAAGTGGATGATCGTCTCCAGCCCGACCTGATGCTGGATGAGGTAGCACATCGTCAAAGCGCTCATTCGAACGCGGGCCATCGGCGAGTCGGCGACGTTGATGGCGTCGACGCCAACCTCCTTCAGCAGCCGCGCGCCGTCGAGCGCCTTGGCCGGGTTGAGTCCCTTGGGCGGGTCGATCTCCACGCTGACTACGAATTTCTTGCCCAGCTTCTCCGCGAGCCCGGTCGGGCCTTCCGGCGCGACGAGATCGGTCGAGGGCGGCGTGACTAGTCGCACCGATGGCGAGCGACGGGCTGGCTCCTCGGCCGGCGCCGACACGGCTTGCGCCAGCGCCTCGCGCATTGCGCGGGTGTGCTCCGGCGTCGTGCCGCAGCAGCCGCCGATGACGCGGATGCCGGCGACGAACGCCCTCCGCGCGAAATCCGCGAAGTATTCGGGAGAGCTTGGGTAAATGACGCGGCCTCCGACGCGAGTAGGCCAGCCGGCGTTCGGCATCGCGGCCAACGCGGGCGCGTTTTCGCCAGCGCCGTTCAAGAGATCGTGCATTGCCTCGACGACCGGCAGCAGGCGCTGCGGGCCAACCGAGCAGTTCGCGCCGATCGCATCCACCCCAAGTCCGGCAAGCGTCTCAACGACTTCCTCGACGCTATTGCCGGCGATCGTGCGGCCGTCTTCGGCGAACGTCATCATCGCGACGACCGGCAGATCGGAAGCCTCCTTCGCCGCCCTGACCGCCTCCACCATCTCCTTCACGTCGGAGATCGTCTCGATGATGAGCAGATCCACGCCCCCTTCGAGCAGCGCCTCGATCTGCTCGCGGAAGGCGGCGCGAATTTGCTCCGGCTTTGTCGTGCCATAGGGCGGCATCGTGCGCGTGGTGGGACCGATCGAACCGGCGATCAAGACGGGACGACCGCAGATCTCTCGCTCCTCACGGGCGATCTTGACTCCGCGCAGGTTGATCTGCCGGACCTGATCCGCCAGCCCGAACTGCTCGAGACGGATGCGGTTGGCGCCGAAGGTGTTCGTCTCGATCAAATCCGCACCGGCCGCGAGGTAGCCTCGGTGAACCGAGGCCACGAGACCGGGATTCGTGAGGTTGAGATGATCGAACGAGTCGTCGATTGGGACGCCGGCGGCGTGGAGCATCGTACCCATCGCGCCATCGGCCAGGAGCGGCCCAGATGCGAGTCGAGCGCGAAATGGGTGCGTCATGGACGATCCTCCCGCTTGAGCGTCGCACAAGTTGGCGCCGGTGACGGCGCTAAATCAGCGCCGGGCATTGACATGACCCGGTTGCCGCATAGGATACGCCCGTTACGCTCGCCTGCCGAGTATGAGGGCAATGGCGCCCGCCAGGATAGACGCTGGGGCGTCTTTAGCAGAGAGGGACGTGACACCCATGACGACGCGTCTTGGCTTTGGCCTTTGCACCGATCAGAACTTGCCGTGGGAAACGACGGTCGAGCGCTGGCGGCTCTTCGAGGAGCTTGGTTTCGACAGCGTCTGGGATTGCGACCATTTTCAACAGCCGAGCCGCCCACAGGGACCCTATTTCGAGGGATGGACGCTCCTTGCCGCTCTGGCGGCGCAGACCTCTCGCATCCGGATCGGCGTCCTCGTCTCCTGCAACACGTTCCGGCACCCAGCGCTGCTGGCCAAACAAGCGGTAACCGTGGACCACATCAGCAATGGCCGGCTGGAGCTTGGCCTCGGCGGCGGTTGGTATGTGCCGGAGCATGAGGCGTTCGGCATCGACTTCCCGCAGCCGGCCGAGCTCGTCGGGCGCTTCCGAGAGTCGGTCGAGATCGTCGATCTCCTGCTGCGTCAAGACGTGACGACCTACGAGGGGAAGTATTACCGGTTGCGAGAAGCACCATTCCGACCGGGGCCGGTGCAGAAGCCGCGACCGCCGCTGACGCTCGGGGCGCACGGCCCGAAGATGCTGCGGATCGTCGCCGAGTACGCTGACCGCTGGAACTCCCACGGCTCGGTTGAGGAGATGGCGCGGCGCAATCAGATTCTGGACGAGCACTGCGCCGCGATCGGGCGCGATCCCAAATCTATCATTCGCTCCCTCTATGGCTGGGCATCGCTGATGCCGGCCGATCCTTGGGCATCGCCGGATGCGTTCGAAGAGGTCATCGGCCGGTATCGGGAGGTCGGCATCAACGAGTTCATCATCGATGCGCCGGGTCCGGAGCAGTTCCCGGTCCTCGAGCGCGTCGCGACGGACGTCATCCCGCGGCTGCGGGAGGGGCGGTGATTTGGACGGTCGCCAGCATCGCTCCCGGCCGCGCACCGGGCGACGAATCCATGGCAGGCCTTGCGGTGCCCGTTGACACTTGGCACTGAGAGAAATCCGCGCCAGGTCCGTCACTGAAACGATCTGTGCAGAGTTGAGACATGAACTGGAACTACGTAGTTCGGCGGGTGCTGATGATGATCCCCGTGCTGATCGGGGTTTCGATTCTTGGCTTCTCCATGATGCAGCTCGCGCCGGGCGGTTTCACCGCGCTCTACACGCTGAACCCGAACACCAGCGCCGAGGACATCGAGCGGATCAAGCGCGCGTGGGGGCTGGACCGGCCGATGCACGTGCAGTACCTCACGTGGGCCAGGCGAATGCTCACCGGCGATTGGGGCAACTCCTTCCGGGGCGGCGCCAACGTGCGAGATCTGATCGTCGAGCGCATCCCGGCCACGGTCCAGCTCATGGGGACCGCACTCGCGATTGCCATCATCCTTGGATTCGTGATCGGCGCGCTTGGCGCCTACCGGCAGTACTCGATCTTCGACTATCTCGCGACGACCGGTGCCTTGATCGCGCTCTCCATCCCAACGTTCTGGTTCGGCCTGATGGTGATCTACATCTTCGCGGAGCGCCTTGGCTGGATCCCGTCCGGCGGCTCCGAGTCGCTCCGAGCGGGCGAGACTGGCTTTCTGGACCGACTCCATCACCTGGTCGCGCCGGCGTTGGTTTTGGCGCTGGTGCTAACGGCGCAATGGAGTCGGTATTTCCGATCGGCTTTCCTCGAGGTGATTCACCAGGACTACATCCGCACGGCCCACGCCAAAGGACTGCCGTCCGGCTTGGTGCTCCGGCGGCATGCGCTGCGCAATGCGCTGCTGCCGCTCATAGCCCTGGCGGGGATGCAGTTGCCCGTCCTCTTTGGCGGCGCGCTCGTGACCGAGAGCGTCTTCGGCTGGGCGGGCATGGGGCGCCTGTTCCTCGACGCGTTGACGTTCCGGGATTTTCCGGTCGTCATGGCAATGCTGATGGTCACATCGTTCCTCGTGATCCTCGGCAATCTCATTGCTGATATTGCGCTGAGCATCATCGATCCTCGCATTCGATTCAATTGATGAACGAGAGACGACGATCGCGATGGCCGAAGTAGAAGCACGAACCAACACGTTGGGGCGGATGATCGCGCCGACCGAGGCATACCCCGGTCTGATGCGCCAAATCCTGCGGCGGTTTATGCGGCACCGGCTCGCGGTGGCGGGGGCGATCATCATCATCGTCCAGTTCCTCGCCGCCATCTTCGCGCCGGTCTTGGCGACGCACGATCCTCTTCAAGTGAACCCGATCGAGCGGTTCAAGCCGCCGCTGTCTGAAGGGCATCTGCTCGGGACGGATGAGCTAGGCCGAGACGTCCTGAGCCGGCTCCTCTACGCCGGGCGCGTTTCGCTCACCGTTGGGTTCGCGGCCATGTTCGTGACGATCGTGCTCGGATCGCTGATCGGCGTCGTGTCCGCCTACTACGGCGGCTGGGTGGACACGGTGCTGATGCGGATCACCGACATCTTTCTCTCGTTCCCGACGATCTACCTGCTCCTCGTGCTCGCCTCGTTCGTCCGCCCATCGGTGATCTCCATCATGCTGATCATCGGCGCGACCGCCTGGATGGAGGTCGCGCGGATCGTGCGCAGCCAATTCCTCACCCTGAAGACGCTCGATTTCGTCACCGCGGCGCGCGCCCTTGGCGCCTCTGATGGCCGGATCATGCTGCGTGAGCTGCTACCGAACGGGATGGCGCCGATCATCGTCGCGGCGACGCTGAATGTGGCGACGGCGATCCTCGCGGAGTCATATATCAGCTTCCTTGGCGCCGGCATCCAGCCACCGAATGCGAGCTGGGGCGGAATGCTGAACAACGCGCAGGACTTCTTCAGCCGCGCTCCGTGGCTAGCGATCATCCCCGGCGTTGCCATCACACTCTCGGTTCTCTCGTTCAACTTCGTGGGCGATGGGCTCCGCGACGCGCTCGATCCTCGCCAGCGCATTCGGTGACACCGCGCTGCGGGCGCGGCGGAGGCAAGCGGGAGGGCAAGCTATGCATCGTCTCGCCGCACAGTTCGCTTGTTCGAAACGCACTTTCGCCAAAGCCACGGAGTGTCATATGATGACGCCACTCAGAGTGCACCGTTGCTTTGTATTTGCCCGAACAACGTTGTTCGCCTTTGACGTGCGGTCGCATTGGCGAGCCTAGGAGGAGGCACAGTGTCTGATTACAAGCGCATGCTCGAACGAGTCGGGCAGAAGGAGCTGAATCGTCGCCGGCTGCTCAAGGGGGCCGGTGGGATCGGACTCGGCGCCGCGGCAGGGGCGTTCCCGCGCGGTCTGCGGCTCCGGGGAGCGCGAGCGCAAGAAGGCGGCGAGGTGATCGTCGGGATGTCGCAGGAGACGATCAACTACAACCCGCTGCTCTACGCCAATACCGGCATTGACACGGTGCCGGAAGTGCTCATGTTCGATAGCCTGCTGAAGATCCTCCCGGACGGCACCTTCGCGCCCAATCTCGCCGCCGAGGTCCCGACGGTCGAGAACGGCGGGATTAGCCCGGACGGTCTCACTTGGACGTTCAAGCTTCGCCAGGGCGTCACCTGGCACGATGGCGAGCCCTTCACGTCGCGGGATGTTCGCTTCACCTGGGAGACAGTGATGAACCCGGACGTGGCCGTGCGCTCCCGCGCTGGCCACGACAAGATTGAATCGCTCGACACGCCCGATGATCACACCGTCATCATCAAGCTGAAAGAGCCCTTCGCGCCCTTCATCCATGTCTGGACGAGCGGCGTGACCGGGGTGATCCCGCATCACATCCTGAGCAAGGAAGCGGACATCAACATCGCCCCGTTCAACACGCAGTCGCCAATCGGCACCGGACCGTTCAAGTTCGTGGAGCACGTCGGCGGCGATCACTTGACGGTCGAGCGCAACCCGAATTACCACCTCGGGCCGGCCAAGCTCGACCGCGTCATCGTTAAGGTCGTCCCCGAGCTGCCAGTCCTCTACACGCAGTTCAAGACGGGCGAGATTGACGTCATCGACTATCAGGGCATTGTCCCGGATCGCTGGGAAGAGGCGCAGACGCTGCCGGACCGTGTCGTCGTGGGGTCTCCGAGCAATTTCGTTGAGTTCATCTACTTCAACAACGCTCGTCCGTTCTTCCAGGACAAGCGCGTCAAGCAGGCGCTCTATCACGCCATCGACGTCGACACGATCATTGACGTGATCTACTACGGCGTGCCCAGGAGGACGAATAGCTACTTGAGCCCGGATCACTGGGCGTACAACCCGGACTTGCCAACCTATCCGTTTGACTTGGACCGCGCGAACGCGCTGCTGGACGAGGCGGGCTGGGTGCGTGGCGACGATGGTATCCGCGTCAAGGATGGCGTTCGCCTCTCGTTCACCAACTCCACCACGGCTGGCGCTACGAACCGCGAGGCCACGCAGCAATATATCCAGCAGACGTGGAAGGAAATCGGGGTCGAGATGACAATCAACAACATGCCGGCCGCGGTCGTCTGGGGCGAGTACACGATCCAGTCCCAGTTCGACACGCTGCTGGTCGCCTGGGATAACCCGATCCCGAGCGATCCGGACCCAACTTCTCGCCTGCACAGCACGCTCATCCCGGCCGAGTCCGGCGCGGGCGCCAACTACGTCCAGTTCAAGAACGCCGAGGCTGACGCGCTGATGGAACAAGGCGTCACTGAGACCGACCAGGAGAAGCGGAAGGAGATCTACTACAAGCTCCAAGAGATCCTGGCCGATGAGCTCCCCTGGCTGCCGATCTTCAACTGGACGGATCCGTTCGGCTACAAGAGCAACCTGGTCGGCTATCAGGTCAATCCCTATTCGGCCACCAACCTCGGCAACGTCTACGAGTGGTATTGGCAGGAGTAGCGCTGGGTTCTGGTGCGGTGAGGGGCGAGGCGCACGCGTGGCCTCGCCCCGGAGCCGTCCCAACGAGTGAGGAACGATGAAGACGACCTACGACGTCGCGGTGATCGGGTGCGGTGGCATCGGGAGCGCTGCCGCCTACTGGCTCTCGCGCACCGCTGGCAGTGAAGTGCTCGTCTTGGAGCAGTTCGAGATCGGCCATGACAAGGGCGCTTCGCAGGACCACTCGCGGATCATCCGCCTTTCCTACCATGCGGCCGCCTATACCGCGCTTACGCCGCACACCTACACGGCGTGGGCCGAGGTCGAGGAGGAATCCGGCGTTCAGCTGGTCGTGAAGTGCGGCGGACTCGATCTCGCGCCAGGCGACAGCGACGCGCTCCAGCCCTACGCCGACTCGATGCGCGCCGCCAACATTCCGTTCGAGGAGCTATCGGCGGATGAGGTGATGAAGCGCTGGCCGCAGCTTACGCTTCGCGGCGACGAGCGCGCGATCTACCAGGCCGATGGCGGGCTGGTGGACGCGCGGAAGGCGATCGCCGTCCATGTCGCGTTGGCACGGCTGCACGGCGCCACAATCCTGGATCGCACGCCCGTCACCCGGATCGCGAAGGATGGCAACGCGGTGCGGATCGAGACGCCTGCCGGCACGTTCCACGCCGGCGCGGTCGTCGTCGCGGCCGATGCCTGGACGAACGAGGTGCTCGAGGGGATCGGCGTCTCCTTCCCGCTGACGATCACACAGGAGCAGGTGACCTACTTCGCGACGCCGCACCTGCGAGATTACGCGCCGGATCGCTTCCCGATCTGGATCTGGCACGGCGATCCCACGCTCTACGGATTCCCGGTCTACGGCGAGGTCGCGACCAAGGCGGGCGTGGACGTCGGCGGCGATGTAGTCACGACGGAGACGCGGACCTTCGAGCCGAATCCGAGAGCGCACGAGCAGCTGGTGAAGGTCCTCGAACAGATCATGCCGACCTACCTCGGCCCGATCCTGTACACCAAGACCTGCCTCTACACGATGCCGCCTGACCGCGATTTCATCCTCGATTTGGTCTCCGACCAGCCGCGGATCGCGGTCGCTCAGGGAGCCGCGCACGGCTTCAAGTTCTCGTGCCTGATCGGGCGGATCATGTGCGAGCTCGTGACGACGGGAAAGACGAGCTACCCGATCGAGGCGTTCTCGAGCACGCGGCAAGCCCTGACCGACCCGAACTACCCACCCGCGTTCAACATCTAGGCAGTCTCGATCAGGCGTGTTCGGTTTCCGGCGGCCGCGCGTGCGCCCACGGGGCAATGGCCTCGAAGGCGGCCGCGGCCGCCAGGACTGTCACGTCGTCGTGCCACCGCCCGACGATCTGAAGGCCGATGGGCAAGCCCTCGCCGTCGAAGCCACAGGGCACCGTCGCGGCCGGTTGGCCGGTGAGGTTGAACGGGTAGGTGAACGCGGTCCAGCCGAGATAGGTCATCGGCTTACCGGCGATCGTCCGCGGGTAGTCGTCCCCGGCAGGGAACGCGGTGCACGGGAGCGTCGGGGTCAACAGCAGGTCGTAGCGCTCCATGAAGCGGCGCATCCCGTTGACATAGACCTCACGGCGAATGCGGGCGCTGGCGAGATCGGCGGCACGCATCTGCATGCCGCGCTCGATGACCTGGAGCCGCCCCGGATCGAGCAAATCTCGCACCTGGTCGAGGTTGTCCCGATGCTGGCCCGCGAAGGCGCTGGCCCAAATCACGTCCACGTACTCCCACGGGTCCGGCAGACCCGGATTCGCCTCCTCGACGACGCAGCCCAGCTCCTCGAATCGCCGCGCGGCGGCAGCGGCCGTGTCGCGCACATCCGGCTCGACGGCCGCGTAACCGAGGTCCGGGGACCAGGCGACGCGGAGACCGCGCAGATCGACTCCCTCGAGCGCCGTCAGATAGTCGATTCCGCTCGACCAGCTGAGCCGGTCGCGCGAATCGGCGCCGGCCGTGACATTCAGCAGGAGTGCCGCGTCGCGGACGGTTCGTGTCATTGGACCCATGTGTGACAGGTCGCCCATCACGCTCGGCGGATACTGCGGCACCAGGCCGAAGGACGGCTTGAGGCCGAAGATTCCGCAGAAGCTGGAGGGGATGCGGATCGAGCCCGCGCCGTCGCTGCCCTGCGCCAGTGGACCGAGACCGGCAGCGACTGCCGCGCCGGCGCCGCCGCTCGAGCCGCCTGCAGTACGCCCGTGCTTCCAAGGGTTGTGCGTCGGACCGACGAGCCGATTCCCGGAGTCGCCCTTCCAGCCGTACTCTGGGGTGTTCGTCTTGCCGAGCATCACCGCGCCGGCGGAGCGGACGCGCTCGACGAAGGGCGCATCCTCTGTCGGGATCCAATCGCAGTCGAGGAGCGAGCCGCGGGTGGTCCGAATTCCCTGAGTCGGCGTGAGGTCTTTGATCGAGATCGGGATTCCGGCAAGCGGTCCCGCCTCGCCGTTCGCGTAAGCCCGCTCTGCCACCCGCGCTTGTGTGAGCGCCACCTCTGGCGTGACTGTGATGAACGCCGTCAGCCGGGGATTGAGGCGATCGATGCGTCGCAGCACTGCCTCGGTCACTTCCACGGGCGACAGGTCGCGGCGCTGGTATCGCTCCCGTAGCTCCAGCGCCGAGAGAAAACAGAGCTCGCTTTCGGTCACTACTTGTCCTCCCAGGTCAGCAATCGCGTGGGTGATCCGCTCATGCAGCAGTCCAGATGCGCGGCATTCTAGCGGAGGCGGGCGCTGCTCCGTGTCTGGGCGCGCGGTGCGTCGCCAGCACCACCGCCCGCGCCGTACACTCAGTGAAACAGCGCCCGGCAGAGAGGAGCGATCCCCGATGCACCAAGACTACATCCTGCGGATGATCCAGCAACTGAGCGGATTCCTGATCCGTGTCCTACGACTGCGAGAGGAAGGGGAGCTCGAGGCGGCTCTCACCGAGGTCAGCGATGCCTATGGTCGCATCGCCGGGCTGCCGGCGTCCCTGGTCCACGCGCTCTCCGAAGAGGATCTCGTGGCGATGCTGCGCAGCCAGGGTCGGCTCGATCCCGAGCGGTGCTTCGCGCTCGCGGAGCTGCTGCGGGAAGAAGCGCATCTCTACGAGGACCTCGACTCGGAAGAAGAAAGCGCGCCACGTTTCCGCAAGGCCCTCCGCCTCTACCTGGAGGTATTCGAGGATCCGGAGGACTTGCCGTTTCGCCTCGATGTCACCGGGCTGGAAGAGCTGATCGACCGAATGAGCGACGAGCCGCTGCCCGCGCCGACGCGCCGCCGTCTCGTCGCCTATCTCGTCACGACCGGCCGCTTTGACCGCGCCGAAAACGTCGTCCTCTGGAGTCTGGAACAACCCGATCCCGCCGGGGAGATGCGCCAGGAGGCGATTGACTTTTACGAGATGCTGCTGCGGAAACCCGATCATGAGCTGCTCGAAGGTGGGTTACCACGCGATGAGGTCGAGGCGGGATTAGCCAGGCTGCGGGAGCCGCTGCCTTTGCCGGGCGAGCGTCAGGAGATGAGCTAGGCGCCGGTCGGGATCGCGCCGAGGCGCGCGAATGCCCCGGCGGCGGCGCCGAACCGAATCGTGGCCTCCACGTCGACGACGCGCGGGCCGCTTGCCGAGAGCGTGACCGCGATTTCCCCGCCCGGCGGCAGGACCTCGAGCTCCCGCTCTCCGTCGAGCGCGACGGTGCCGATTGTCTCTCCGATTGTCACCGTTTCTCCCAGCGGTAACAGGCGCGCGGACGCGACGGGAATGGGCTTGATCAAACCCGGCGCGACGGGGGCGAGGACAGTCCTGGTTGACTCCCCAACGACGATGTGGACGCCCTGCGCGGACCCGGTGGCCTCAGGGAAGAGGATGCCGCCGAGCCCGCACATCCCAATCTCCGCTGGGGCGACGCGAGAGAGGACGATCTCGCGGATGTGAGACGGGTCCCAGAGCGCCCGCGCTCCGATCCACGCGTGGCGGCTGGTCACGACATCGATCAGGGCGATGTCGCGGTGAACGCCATCGAGCGCGACGTCCAGCCGAGGCAACCGCCGGATGACCTGCTCGCCGTCCACTTGGCCAGTGGCGACGAGCCCGGCGGCGAGGCCGGCGATGGTCCCCTCAATCATGCGAGGGAACACATTGTTCGTGCCGGTCGAGATCGGCACGAGCGGGACATCGCCGCAGCCGCGGGCGACGGCGCGGTTGGTGCCGTCGCCGCCGAGCGTGACGATGCAGGCCGCCCCGAGGTCGGCGAGGCGGCGTGCGGCCTCAATCGAATCGCCAGCATCGTTGAGCACCGGCATCGGGAGCGGACGGACGTTGCATTGCGGCGTGGCTTGCGCCACCGCTCTGCTGACGATCCCGTACACGTCCGGCATGTACCAGACGGTCTCGACGCCCGTCGCCGCCAACCCGAGCAGGACCCGGCGGACGATGTTGATCTTCTCGTTGTTATCGAAGACCGAGCCGTGCGCGACGAGCCGGCGAATGTCCTTCCCCGAAGCCGGATTGGCGATGATGCCGACGCTTCCGATCGTCATGTCGTCCCCCGCGCGGGCCGCGTGGCGTCACCCGAGCCCGCGCGCGAAGCGATCGATCTCCGTCGCCAGAGCGCTCGCCGCCTCGACCTGCGGCACGTGCCCGATCGTCGGCAAGATCCTGAGCGTCGCATCGGGAAGCGTCTGGGCGGCTGAGATGGCGTGCGCGAGCGGGATCACGCGGTCTTGCGCGCCCCAGACGATCCGCACCGGCACGCTCACCTCGGCCAGGCGCTGGAGCACGTCGAGCGACTGTCGACCATCGGCGAATGCGGCGCTCGCGACCGCGCGCTGCGCCTCCCACGCGCCTTCCGCCAGCTGGTTCTGCGCCATCTCCTCGATTCCGCGATCGACGACGAGTCGCTGATCAGCGAAGAAGAGCTCCAGGAGCTTGCGCGCCGTGTCCCGTCCTGGCTCGCCTGACATCAACGCCAGCAGCTCGGCGGCGATCTCCTCACCAAGGCCGGCGCTGTTGACGAGCACGAGCCCGCGGACGAGGTCCGGCTGGCTGAGCGCGAGCTGCAAGGCCACCGCGCCGCCGAGCGAGTGTCCGATGACAATCGCCTGCTTGTGGCCGAGGCTGGCGATCGCTTCGCCAATGGCTGCCGCGAGTCCTGGCACCGAGTAATCCGTGTCCGCCGGCGGGCGTTTGTCGCTCTGGCCGTGGCCGGGGAGATCGAAGGCGGCGAGCCGGTACTGCGCCGCGAGCTCCCCAAGGACCATTTGCCAGGTGCTGATCGAGCCACCGAGCCCATGCAGGAACACCAGCTTGGGCGCGTTCCCCGGCCCGGCGCGAAGGGCGAAAATCTCCCGTCCATCCGCGAGGGCGACACGCTCTTCGCGCGGCGAGGGATCGGCGTCTCGTTCCGCGGCGGCTCGCTCCACGTCGTCGCTCGTGATCCGACCTCCCGGCCCGGTCGCTTCGACGGTCGCCAGGTCGATGCCGAGCTCCTGCGCCCGCTTGCGCGCCGCCGGCGAGGCGTTGATCCGGCCTGAGGCGTCGCGAGCGGGCTTTCGGGCCTCGCGCGGCGCCGTTCGGGTCGCGCCGTCCGTACCCGCCTGGCTCGTAGCCTGCGGCGCCGCGCTGGCGACGAGCTTCGCCAAGTCGTCCTCGGAAATCGACTCACCCGGCGCCGCGATGACCGCCACCGGCGCGCTAACCGGAACTTCCTCGCCGGTCTGCGCGATGATCTTGACGAGAACGCCATCCGCCGGCGCCTCGACGTCGTTGACCGCCTTCTCCGTCTCTACGGTCAGGAGGGGATCTCCGGCCGAGACTTCCTCCCCCTCCTCGCGGAGCCAGCCGGTGACCGTCCCAACGGTCATCGTCAGGCCCCATTTCGGCATCTTCACGATCGTCGGCATCTCTTCCCCTTGCCTCTTCCCGTTCCCTGACGGCGACCGTTCGTTCTCCTAGAGAATCGATCGCACCGCCTCGGCGATTCGCTCCGGGCTGGGGACGTAGGCCTGCTCCAGCGGCGGGCTGAAGGGGACGGGCGTGTGTGGCGCGGTCACCATCTTGATCGGCGCGTCGAGCAAATCGAAGCCCTTGTCGGCGACCATCGCCGCGATGTCCGTCGCGCAGGAGCAGCGTGGGTTGTCCTCGTCAACGATGACGAGATGGTGAGTTTTGGCGACCGACGACAGGATCGCGTCCTCATCGAGCGGCGAGAGGGTGCGTGGATCGATCACCTCGACGTCAATGCCGTCCGCCTCGAGCATGCGGGCTGCCGCAAGCGACTGGTGGACCATCCTGGAGATCGCCACGATCGTGACGTCGCTTCCTTCGCGCTTGATGTCCGCCTTGCCGAGCGGGATGCCCTCATCGCCTTCCGGCACCTCGCCTTTCATGGCGTAGAGCACCTTGTTCTCGAAGAACATCACAAGGTCGTCGTCACGAATGGCGGAAAGAAGCAGGCCCTTGGCGTCCGCCGGCGTGGAGGGAACGACGGTTTTGATGCCGGGCATGTGGGTGAAGACAGAGTAGTGACAGCCGGAATGCTGGCCGGCGGCGTTGACGCCCGCGCCGATCATCGTCCGGATGACGACCGGGCACTTCGCCTTGCCGCCGAACATATAGCGGAGCTTGGCGCCCTGGTCGAAGATCTGGTCCATGCAACAGCCGAAGAAGTCGACGAACATCAGCTCGGCGATCGGCCGCAGACCCGTCGCGGCGGCGCCGACGGCCGCGCCGATGAATCCCGCTTCCGTGATCGGCGTGTCGAGGATGCGGTTGCGGCCGAACTCTTGGACCAAGCCCTTGGTGACGCCCATCGGGCCGCCCCAGGCGTCCTCATTCCCGAGGTGGTCCACCATCGCGCCGCCGGCGACGTCTTCTCCCATCAGGACGACCGTCGGGTCCTGGCGCATCGCGATGCGCATCGCTTCGTTGATCGCTTCGGCATAGGTCATCTGCCGCGTCGCCGTTGCCGTGGCAACCATGCGTCCCTCCCTTCGTCCACCCTGGTCGGCTTAGTACGACACGTACACGTCCTCGAGCACGTCTTCCGGATCGGGCCAAGGAGCGGCCTTCGCGGCCTCCCAGGCGGCATCGACCTGCTCCTTGACGCGAGCATCGATCGCATCGAGCTCTTCCGCGGTCGCCAGGCCGTGCTCTAGCGCGTACTTCCGGACGCGCTGGATCGCGTCGCGCTGGCGGTACTGATTCAGCTCTTCCTCGGTCCGGTACGTGACCGTGTCGCCCTGGAAGTGGCCGTAGTAGCGATACGTCTTGGCCTCGATCAGCGTCGGACCTTCGCCGCGCCGGGCGCGGGCGATCGCCTCACCGGCCGCCTCGTAGACGGCGAAGAGATCCAATCCGTCAACGACGACGCCCGGAATCTCGTACGCCGCCGCGCGGTTCGCGATATCAGTCGCCGAGCAGTGGTAGTGGACGGGAGTGGACTCCGCGTAGCCGTTGTTCTCGCAGACGAAAACGACGGGGAGCTTCCAAATCGCCGCGAGATTGAGCGCTTCGTGGAAGGTGCCCTGGTTCGACGCGCCGTCTCCGAAGAAGCTGACGGCAACGCCGCCGGTACCGAGTGTCTTGGCGGTCAGGGCCGCGCCGCAGGCAAGGGGCAGGCCTCCACCGACGATGCCGTTCGCGCCGAGCATCCCCTTCTCGACGTCAGCGATGTGCATCGAGCCGCCTTTGCCCTTGCAGACGCCGGTCGCCTTGCCCATGAGCTCAGCAACCATGCCGGGGATGTCAACGCCTTTGGCGATGCAGTGGCCATGGCCACGGTGCGTGCTGGTGATGTAGTCCCGGTCGGTCAGATGCGAGCAGACGCCGACGGCGACCGCTTCCTCCCCGGCGTAGAGGTGGACGAACCCCGGAACGAGGCCGTCAGCGAAGTGCTTGCCGGCAGCGTCTTCGAACGTGCGGATTTGGACCATCCGCTCATACATTTCGAGCAGTTTCGACTTATCGATTCCGGCGACGGCCGGCGATTCGGTAACCGACATGACACCCCTCCGTAGAGCGAGCGGCGAATGCCATTGTGGCATTCCTTCGTCCCACCGCCGATTCCAGCCTGTACCGCACGTTGTTGGCGTTCTTATACGCAACGGTGTTGACGCTCGCAAGGCAGGTTGCACGAGATTGGGTGTCCGTCTTGTTGCATCGTGGCGCGGGAGATGGCGTTGCGAACATCTGCGCGGGCAGCGAGAGGCGTTGGTATCGGCCGATTGTCACAAAATCGGGACTAATGTCCCACGGAGAGAGGGACCCGAATGTCTCCCCTATGCGAATTTGCTCTAGTACCATCGGGCTAGGCTCGGCGGACGGTGTGAGTGATCCACACGCGAGCCGGGTAAGGGAGAGGTGGCAGCGCGGAGATGCCCGGCGACGGATCGCTCGGCTGGTTCGATGTACTCGAAATGTTCGAGGTGCTGGGGTTCCGGCGCCGGACCGGGAAATTTCATGTCCTGGCGGGCGACGACAGCTACGGCGTGTACGTCGACCGAGGCCGGGTAATCTTGGCGACATCCTCGAACCGCGCGCTGCGCCTGGGTGTCGTCCTGCTGCGCCGGGGGGCTGTCGAGCCCTCTCGGCTCCAAGCGGCGCTCCAGCCGCATCGTCTGTCCGTTGAAAGCGTGGAGCCGATCGCGATCGGTGGGCGCCTGATGCGAGTCGGCGCGGTGACGCGAGATGATCTCGCGGAGGGCGTTCAGGAGCAGGCGATCGAGGTGCTCTCGCGCGTCCTCGAATGCGGCTCGGCGACCGTCGTCTTCGCGCACGACGAGCCGCTCCCGCACGGTGTGGAGATCATTCCCCTCGACACCGACTGGCTCATTGCCGAGGCAAGCCGGCGCTGCGAAGAACGAATTGGCCTGCGAGCGATGGAGCGATTGCTCCCGCCGCGTAACGCAAGGCTGAGATTGACGGTTCAGCTCGCGCTCGTCTCCTTCTACATGACGGACGCGGAGTTGCTCGTCGCGCTCGCGGTCGACCGCGGGAACGCGACGCTCGATGGCTTGGCGTCGGTTCTCCCCCTCGATCGGCAGACGCTGCGACAGACCGTGATCGGTCTGCTGGAGCGCGGGTACCTCGAGGTGGCTTCGCGGTAGCGCCCGCCGAACGAAACTGGCTGTCTCCGCGGCATCCCCCAACATTCCTATTACGAACTAGGGACTAGTGGGGTAGGAGGATCTCTTTCGCCTTCGCAGGGCGAGACATACGGTATTGGTGGTTCCCATCCTCACTATTCTCGGCCCGAGTGGCCGACGGCCCTCTTCCTGATCCCCGGCGGGATTCCTCATCAAACCTCTGGCGGGCGGCGCGGGGAACGCCCGCCAAACCTTTTCACGGCTCCCTACTGCCGATGCCGATTATTAGCGTAGATGAAAAAATTGCAGAACACGTGGAAATCGCTGAGGACGAAAGGTTAGGCGGCGACGGGGGAGAAGACCTCGTAGCCAGCCTTGCCGGCTGCCTTCACATGCTCGAGCGCGGCGTCGGCGTGGCGGAGGACCGTGTCTTTCAGATCCGGAGTCGGAGATTCGCATAGCGCGACGCCGATGCTGGCCGTGATGCTGACGGTCTCACCGTTGATGGCGATTGGCTCTTGCACGGTCGCTACGATGCGCTCGACGATGTGCGGCACCGAGGCCGGCTCGGCCGAGAGGAGAATCATGAACTCATCGCCACCGACGCGAGCGACGACATCAGTGTCCCGTACGGTCGCGCGCAGACGCTTCGCCGTTGTGGCAAGTACTTGGTCGCCGGCGGCGTCGCCGAAGCGGTCGTTGATCGAGCGCAGGCCATCGAGGTCGAGGGAAAGAACGACGATGGCGTCGCCGTTGTCTCTCGCCGCTGGAATTGCGTGGTCGAGCGCCCGGACGAGCCGATCGCGGCCGGGCAGGCCTGTTAGGGAGTCGCGGCCGGCCACTTGCGTGAGACGGGCAGCCATGCGGGCGCGTTGGCGCGCGAGGAGAAAGACCAAGAGCAACATGACCAGCAACATCGGCAGTTGGACGAGTTCGCGTTGCGTGACGGTTCCCGAAGCCGCCCCGTTGACCATCGCGATCGTGACGAGAAATGTCCAGAGCAGTGTCCGCCCGGCGAAGGCGGGAAGTCGCCAGTACATGGCGCCCGTCATCAAGCAGAGGAAAACCGCGTGCAAGACCGACGCTGGCGCGTCGGAGACGAACATCAGCGTCGTGAGTGTTGCGAT
Source organism: uncultured Chloroflexota bacterium (assembly GCA_937901745.1). Taxonomy (GTDB): domain Bacteria; phylum Chloroflexota; class Chloroflexia; order Thermomicrobiales; family UBA6265; genus CALGSZ01. The sequence goes on from CALGSZ010000057.1 coordinate 191,081, forward strand.
GAAGGCGTCGAGAACGCCGAAGGTTTGGTCGACGCGAAGGAACGCGCCGAGACCGGGAAAAGGAGGCGTAGGCTCAGATAACGACGCGGATTCGCTCATGTGGTCCGTAGTCCGGCGCGAAAGTCGCTCATCACCTGAGTTGCGGCTGGTATCCATCGGGAGACATGGTGGCGCAGGCGAATAGGGTTGTCGAGGAGACCCAATGGCCCGAATGTCCCGAATCAGACTGGCGAAAAGGCGCGTGTCTATCAAACTTTTCGGTAAGAGTGGATTGGGATACTGGTGAGGGACCGCGACGTATCCGGTGAGCTCATGCGCGGAGGCGTGCGGCGAGCGAGGTAATGCTGCTCGCCGCCTCGCCAGTATTTCGCCTCTTTCGTAGAGGAAGAAGGGCTCAGCGAGGGCAGTGGCTCCCGAACTCGTAGTAGCGCGGCGGCTCTTCCTCGTGGTATTCGCGGCAGAGCTGAACGAGCCGTTCCAGCAAGACGTTGAAGAGGCGCTCGCCCTTTTCGGCTGATGCCTTGAAGGGATCGCCCATTACGCCATGAGCCATTTCGCGACGGCGCTCCGGGAAGCGGGCGAAGCGCTGGATCGGCTCGCTAAACTTCAGTCGCCATTCGTCCTTCACGGCGAGATTCATGTCCACCAGCGACGGGCGCAGGTAGAGCTGGAGACTCGTCTCCCATTCGCCGCCGTGGCCGATGCTCCCCTCGTCCGCCTCGCTCCAGGCAAGCAGCTCGTCCTTGGCCATGTTCCAGTAGGTGATCGCCAGCGCCCAGACATCTTCCTCGGCGAGCTTGACCGAGGCGCTCCAGGTCGGCTGCTCATTGCCGCCGTGGCCGTTGAGGAGGATGATCCGCTTGAAGCCGTTCCGCCAGATCGAGCGCGTCACATCGCAAAGAACCGCGATGAAGACTTCCAGGCCGAGGGTGATCGTGCCGACCTCTCCCATGTTGTAGTGGGTGAAGCCATACGTCACTGGCGGCGCGACGATCACCGGGAAGTCGTCGATCGCCTCCGCGGCGCGGATCGCCAGGTGGTAAGGAATGCTGATGTCCACGTCCTGCGGGCAGTGCGGACCGTGCTGCTCGACGGAGCCGACCGGTACGATCACGACCGGTCGCTGCTCGAGCGCCGCTAGGAGCTCGTGGCGCAGCATCTCTTGCCAAAGGACCTTCTTGCCGGACGGCGGCCGAACCAGCATTCCCTCCAACCTCCCTTCTTCCCGCGCTCGTGCCGAAAACCCTATCTAGACGGTGAGCACCTCGCGTAGCCGGCGACCGACGATCTCCGCCTCGTCCTCCGTGAGGCCGTGTGGATTGACTGTCAGCCGGCCGAATTCCGCGTACGACTCGCCGATCGCAATGGCCGGTTCGCCAGCGAGCAGGCGATTCGCCGCCTCGTAGGCGGTTAGGCCGAGTGCCTCTTGATCGAGATCGACATGCAGCACCGGCAGCGGCTTCCGTGGCGGGATGTACCGCTTGACCGTCACGCCCCGCAGGTCGCGAACATGCGGCTCGACGATGTCGAGAAGCGCGTTCCAGCGCTTCAGATCCTCCTCGTCGCTGCCGGCCGCGTAAATCTTCAGCGCGGTGATCAGGCCGACGATCTCCTCGCGCCCCACTTTCATCCCGCGGCCAAATCCTTGATGGGGCACGCCCTTCAAGGTGCCGTCGGCGATCATCCACCGCTTCGACCACGTCTCCGGGCGGACGTCCATGTCTTGGTGCTGGAGGGCGACGGAGGCGATCAGGTCGCGGCGGCCCGCGAGGATGCCGCTCGCCTGTGGTCCGCCGATCGCTTTCCCGCCTGAGAAGGTGACGAGGTCGGCTCCCTCCTCAATGAATCGGCGCAAGTTCGAGCGCGGCGGAAGCTCGGCCGCGGCGTCGACGATGACCGGCACGCCCTTGGCATGGGCAATCTCGCAGACTTCACGGAGCGGGACGGTGCCGGGTGTATCGAGAATCGGGCAAGCGACCGCGGCCGTCCGCTCGTTGATCGCCTCCTCGATCTGCCAGGCATATGTGCCACCGGCGCCTGGATATCCCAGATAGCCCACCTCAACCAGCGTGACGCCGGCGGCGCGAATCGCATGGTCGTAAGCGTTGCGGTGGCCGCGTTGGACGACGACTTCGTTCTTCATTCCGGTCGTGTCCGGCAGCCGATCCATCTTGCTGACGTCAAGCCCGGCGACACAGGCGGCGATGCCGAGCGTCAGGCCAGCGGCAGCCCCGGCGACGACGTACCCCGCCTCGGCTCCGGTGATCTCGGCGATGACACGGCCGGCTTGTTGTTGAAGCTCATCAATGTGAACGAACGACGCGGCCGCCTCGGCCATGGCCGCCAGCACCTCGGGCGCCATGCGGCTCCCGCCGAGCCGGGTCAACGTACCGCTCGCGTTGATGACCGGGCGGACGCCCAGGTCTTCATACACCCCCATAGCCCGTGAATTCGCCTCCTTGCTTATCGGCGATTCCGAATTGCCGGCGCATCTTATGGGCAGTTCTTAGGGCACGCAAGCGCCTCCCACGCCGGAGATAATCGTGGCGTGGGAGACGCCTTCGCATCGGTGCGCTCAGGGTAGATCAGGTGGCCGTCAAGGGCTCCAGCACGGCTCGCTCATGCGCCGCACCAGCGCGCGATTGCGAGCGCGATCGTCAAGGTCGCCGTCTTGATGTCGTCCAGCGCGATGGACTCGTTGGCGTGATGGGCGAGCCGGACATCTCCGGCGCCGTACATCACGCAGGGTGTGTCGCCGAAGAGCAAGAAGTGGCGCATATCCGCGCCGTAGGTCGCGGCGTCGATCTTTGGCGTCTCGCCGGTGACGGCGGCGTGCGCCTCTTGGACGAGGCGGACGAGCGGCGAATCAATCGGAACTTCGGCAGGCGCGAACTGGCCACTGAACCACTCGAGTACCGGCGGGTGCTCGCGTAGCCAGGGATCCTCGGCCGCCGCGCGCTCGATCACGCTCGCGAATTCCTTGCGGAACTCGTCGAGGTCTTCCCCTGGCACCAGGCCGGCCCGGCCCTCGGCAATCAGCCACTCCGGGACAGACGAGGGCCAGGAGCCGGCGCGGACGACGCCGATGTTGATCGGGATCTTGTTGGCGATGTGCGCGTAGAGCGGGTGATCGATCGCGGCGTTGCGCTCGGCTTCATGCTCGACGAGAGCGCGGAAGATCGGCAGGAACTTTTCGAACGCGCTGACGCCCTCGTCGCGCACGGCGGCATGCGCGGACTTGCCGGTGATGCGCAGGCGGAAGACGAGCGAGCCGCCTTGGGCGGGGATCACGGCGAGGTTGGTCGGCTCCGTGATGATCGCCGCATCGGCCCGGTAGCCGCGCAGAATTGCCGCCAGAGTGCCCGCGCCGCCATCCTCCTCGGAAATGACGCTCTCCACGATCACGTCGCCGGCGAGTGGCACGCCCGCGTCCAGCACCGCGGCAAGAGCGAAGAGGTTAGTCGCAAGCCCGGCCTTCATGTCACACGCGCCGCGTCCATAGAGACGCCCGCCGTCAATCACGGCGTCGAACGGCTGGTGCGTCCATTGGGCGGAATCGCCTGGCTCGACCGTGTCGATGTGACCGTTGAGGATCAGGGAGCGACCGCCGCCGCTGCCGCGATGGCGACCGACGACGTTGGGGCGACCGGCTAAGCTCTCGAACTCGCCAACGTGATCGGCGTAGGGCGCAAGCTCGCTGGGGTCCGGCTCCCAGACATCCGTCTCCAAGCCGAGATCGTGCATCTTCGCGGCGACAACTTGCTGGGCTGCCGCTTCGTCACCGGTCACGCTCTGGGTGCGGACCAGCTCTTGGAGGAACGCCACTTGCTCGTCCCAGCGCCGCTCGATGGCCGCTTGGATGCGCTCCTTATCCACGCCGGAGTGTGCCTGCTGTCCCAATGTCGCGTCTCCTTGATGTACTTGTCATAACGAAAGTCGCGCTTGCCGCCTGGGCGTCGCGTCGGTCGTATTTCACATGATCGGGGGCGATGCTGCTATCAGACCTCGCCGGCGAATGCCGCCAGCAAGAGGCCGAGGCGGATGCCGCTGGCCGTGCCTTCAATCACTCTCGGTGGCGTCAGAGCGGCCAGAGCGGCGACGATGGCGATGCCGGCGGGGAGAACCCTCGCGCGTGCGACAGGAATGCCAAGCCGGCGGGCGAGGTCTTCAGACGTCACGGTCGTCATCAGCTGGAGCAGGCGAGGGATTGCATCTGGCCCTGGCGGCGAGCCGGATGGGACCAACCGGAGGAGATACTCGCCGGTGCCGCCGAGGACGATGAGGCGGTCGCAGGGACCGGCGGGCACGCCGCCTTCCACGAGGATGCGGCGCGCTTCAGCTTGGCAGGCCGCGAGCTCCTCCGCCGTCGGTGGGTCATTCGCGATCAGCCGCTCCGTGAGGCGGCCCGACCCGAGCGGCAAGGATCGCGACCAGAGCCGGTTGCCGTCTTGGGCGAGGATGATCTCAGTGCTCGCCCCGCCGGCGTCGGCGATGACGATCCGCCCGGACAGATCGAGCGTCGCCGCGAGGCCGCGGAAGGTCAGATCCGCCTCAGCATCGCCGGTAATCACCTGCACCTCGATGCCGGTGTCGCGCTGGACCCGCTCGAGGAATGCCCTGCCGTTCTCAGCGGCGCGAACCGCTTCGGTTGCGACGCCGAGAATCCGCGCGGCGCCGGCCGCTCGCGCTTCGTCGGCAAACCGGGTGAGCGTGTCGAGCGCGGCGGTCATTCGGTCGTCGGCGAGCCGGCCCGTCGCATCGACTCCCGCGCCGAGGCGGACGGTTTCCGAGCGCGTCAGAATGGTCTCGACGCGGCCATCCGGCAGACGTCGCCCGACCGTCATCTTGATCGAGTTGGAGCCGAGGTCAATCGCGGCAAGAATCAGCGGCGCCGAGGCATCCGCTCTACCCGATGTCGAGTTCTTGGGTGCCTCGACGCCGCCCGCCGTGTCCATTTGCCGTGCCGGCAGCCTTACCTCGACGGAGATGCGCTCTGGCCGGTCGGAGCCCCAATGAGAGCGAGCACGCCCGGAGCGCCGACCGCGACATCGGAAGCGATCGTGCCGTTCTCGTCAATGAGGACGGCCGACGGAGTGCCGCCCGCGCCGAACGAGCGCCCGGTCTGGAAGCCCTCGTCGAGGATGATCCTCGAAGTCAGGCCCAGCTCGCGGTTCGCTTCCTTGGTGCCCGTCGAGACGATCACGATGCGCGGCGCGCCTGCTGGAGGATTCGCTTCGAGCGCCTTCAGGTCATTGAGCATCCTCTGGCAGAAGCGGCAGCCGGGGTTCCAGAACAACAGAGCCGTGGGAGTTCCCCGCTGCTCCGAGAGCTTGAA
>CALGSZ010000058.1 GCA_937901745.1 uncultured Chloroflexota bacterium
GCTCCGCTGCAGCACGGTGATGATGCGGTCCGTTGCGTACTCGATGGTCGACCCGCGAGGTGCCAGCGCCACGTGTCGGCGAGCGATCTGCTTCGTTCGAGAAGTCCAGAACCCGCTCGCGACTGTCGGCCCAGGTACGGGAAATACACGTCCCGCCCGACGGTACAGCACCTCCGTCTGCTTCTCGAATCCCGAAAGCGTCGCCGAGGATCCCACGACCTTGGCTAGCTCTCCCGAAGATGTGCGCTGCAAGTCGTCGGCCAGTGCTTCATAATGCGCGTCAACCGCACCGAGACTGTCCCGTAGGAGATGAAGTTCGTCCTGGAGACGGAGTGTCGGACCGTACCGAGCTTCATCCTGCGGGAGCGGACGAATACCTCGTGAACATCCCGGCACGAGACAGCCGTTCGGTCGATTCTTCCGCGGAGCGTACACATGACCGTGACGATCATCCTCACAGAGGCCCCTCGGCGGACCAAAGAAGCCCTTCATCGATGCCTGCATACCGGCCAGCGCGATCTTGTCGAGGGTTCCGATCACAACTGTTGGGAGCACCCGATAGATGTCATCGTCGACAACATAGAACGGCAACGGCTCTTCACCCCAGGCGCAATTTCGGTTTCGGCAGACATGCTGGATCATCCAAGTCAGATGATCGAAACGCATCTCAAGATCTTCCGCGAAGCAAAACGGACAGGACAGCAGGATCCGGAACCTCTTCGGCATCGCCGGATCCTCTGGATCAGGCTGTGATTCATCCTTTGGGTCCTCGAGAATCCGGTTTGGTGTTGCACCCTCGCCGACGAAGAAGCCAGTCGAGAAGGAATCGCCGTCGAGCATCTCCTCGCGTCGCACCAACTCCGCGCCTGCCATGGCATTCACGAATCGCTGCGTCTGCTGGAGCGAGAGGAGACGCAGCGGAAAGCGACTCCAGGCAGTGATACCGGTTCGCTTGCCGGTGAGCCGATCGTAGAAGGCGGCCATGACAACTAGTCCGAGATACGTCTCAGTCTTGCCGCCTCCGGTACTGAACCAAACGACATCAGCCATACCTCGGTCCGAGTGTCCGGGAGTGATCGACGGACAAGCCGCCAGGATGAACGCGATCTGGAAGGGGCGCCATGAGTCATACCTACCCCTCGAAGCGTGAAGCATAGAGCGATTCATGAGCTTGAAGGCGCGCAGCAAGTCATGGTCCTGCGCCAGATACTCGAGCGCGTCCGCCAGCCGACACTGCTCGTCCTGATAATGGCGCTTCGCCTCGTGCGCCGCTTGAGCCATGGCCGGGGTCCATGCCTCGGCACGCGCTCTTCTCTCCAAGCGTTCTTGTGACCACTCACGTTCTCCCCACACCCGGTGAGCGTCGACGAGTGCACGGAGATGTGGGAGCGGATCATCTGCCAGCGCTCGGAACGAGAGATCAGGGGGGTCGCCCTCGCCGTTCCAGAACTCTGGTCGGTGCTGTTCGGCGATGATCACGTCCGTTGTACGCAGCGTGGCGTCGTCGACCTTGATGACCCCACAGTTGATTCCGAAGGCAGGGACCGTGCGTTCGTACCGGAACGAGTCCGGGAGGCCCTCAAGCTCGTACGGCTGGCAACGGACGCCTCGGATCTGCAAGGACACCTCGTAGAGCCTGGTGTCCTCATGAGCGGTGCCGCATCCTCCGGTGTTGACCAGGGTGATCTCGAGGTTGTCGATGCCGTCGTACCTCACGACCTCAGTGCGGATCTCGGCGGCTGCCGAGTCCGGTCCCACTCGCCGAAGCGCTGCGGTGAGCTCGTCCGACAGATGCACCGAGGAGTTTGCGTCGACCCGGACGAATCCTGACACCAAAATCGGCGAGAATTTCCGCCACAACGTGCCCGCTCGGGACCACATCACGCACGATACTGAGACCTCGAATTCCCACGGTCCCTCTTCGGCCGGCTGCACACGAAAGCCCACCGCACACGGATCAAGACGTTCTCCTCGGTCCCCCATGCCTGCGGCGAGCAGCTGCCCCTCCGCGGCCAAAGTTCCGAGCCAGAAGCGCCCCGAAGGCTCAGTGTCTAGCTCGTCGAGGCCGTCCCCGCGAGCGTCGTGGATCACCTGTTCGATCAGCCACTCGCCGAACCGGTCTGCATCGATCTCCAAGGTCATTTCCTGGCCCTCTTGTCTCGCTCCTCACTGCCAATTCGAAGAGCGTAGCAATATTGCTCTCTCGGTCCGTCGTAATCGGCGGTTTTGACTTTCCCGCTTCGATGGAGGCGGCGTACTCCAGCGCGAAGTCGATCACCGCAGGCTCCTCGTCAGTCAGGGTCTCCAGAACGGCCCAGATCGCAGCATCGAGAGTCTGTGACTGCTCGCGCTTGCGCTGATCGCCCTCTCGCGCGCTCGAATCGCGTTGGTTCCGGTCACTTCCACTGGGCGCCGGTTTCGACGTCGTCATGCAGTCGAGCCGCATCTCCTCCTCGATGCAGGCGCGAAGCCGTTTCAATGCTCGCGTTTCGAGCTGTCGAATTCGCTCACGCGTCAGTCCGTACAACGTCCCGACCTCCTGGAGGGTTCGAGGGCGTCCGTCGTCAAGACCGAACCGAAGCCGAATGATTTCGGCCTCGCGCTCGCCGAGGAGCTCATGGAGCCTTGCCGTTAGGCCGGTGACATAGAGACGATCGTCGACCTCGGCTTCCGAATCACGCGTGTCAGCGACAAGATCGCCCACTGTGGTGGATGAGTCTCCACCGATCGGAGCATCGAGGCTGAGAGCATCCTGAGACCAGTCGAGCAGGAACTGCACTCTGGCAGCGTCCACCTGCAGCTGTGCAGATACCTCGGTCAACGTCGGCGATCGACCGAGTTGGACGGTGAGGATTCGCCGTGCCTGCTTGATTCGGCGGATGTCCTCAATGACGTTGACGGGCAAACGTATGACGCGTCCCTCGTTGGCAATTCCGCGGTCGATCGCTTGTCGTATCCACCACGTTGCGTACGTAGAGAACCTGTAGCCCAGGGTGTGGTCGTACTTGCGGACTGCCGTGGCAAGTCCAAGGTTCCCGTGTTGGATCAGATCAAGCAGGTCCAGTCCTCGCCGCTGCCGCTTCTTGGCGATAGAGACGACGAGCCGAAGGTTGGCTTCAAAGAGTTGCTGCCGAGCTCGTTCACCGTCCTCCACGGTTCGCCACTGAGCTTCAGTCGCCTCACCTGTCGCCGCGATGACGTCGGCGCACTCACGTCCGGCCCGGATGCGTCGGCCGAGGAGCCGCTCCTCCTCCGTGGACAGGAGTGAGAAGCGACCGATCTCGTAGAGGTATCGGCTGAGAACGTCGAAATCGCCGATGAGCCCGACGTCCCCGCCCCCGTAACCAGAGACGTCGGCCACAGGCTCCATCTCGAGGAGCCCTTCGGCTGCCAGGCGCTCGCGGATCACCCCTAGCGTTGCCGAATCAAGGCCTCGACGTTCGGCGATTGCCAACACGCGGTCCACATCGAGAGTCCCACGTCGCTCGTACTCGACCCGGAGCCGAACGAGCATCGACTCGACCTGTGCCTCGTCAGGGCCGTTCGGGCTGGCGTGGTCCCGCGTGAAGCGCCCCGTCGCGGTCACGTCGAACCTCTACGCCTGGCACATGATTTCACACTCCCGCACGCCCGCCCCGGCGTGAATGTGCACATCGAACTACTCTCCCTCTTTAGGCTCCGCCGCTCTGGGTAGCTCACCCGGGCCCCAGTCCCCGGTGCTCGCTGCCACCAACGGATTCCTTCTAGTTTGCCCTCACGTTCCCCTAGTTGTGGAAGCCGGTGAGTTGCCCCGATCTCGTGGACACGGGTCTCGGTAGATCAGCCTGCCAGAGCGGCGGCATAGCTCAGGCTGGGGTTCGGTGG
>CALGSZ010000059.1 GCA_937901745.1 uncultured Chloroflexota bacterium
GTTCGCCACCGCTACGTGGATGCTCGCCCGGGGGGAAAGGCTGTGGCGCTGGATCATGGCTCCGCATCTGCTCGTCGCCGTGATGTCTTCACATCTCGTATGGCACCTCGGAAACAATGCGGCCCGAGCTTTCGGCGCCCTGGCCCCGCTCGCTGCCCTAGCCCTCATGACCGCATCCGAGACGAGGGCCACTCCTGCCACGCGACTTGAGAACTCACCAGCCTCGTGATCGCTGCGTCCAAGGCACCTCCACGACTTGGGGCATCGATCCCCATGTGGATGATCGTTGCTCTGGCAACCTTCGTCGCTGAGGCATTCGCACCGCTCAGCTTCGATGAGGCCTTCTGGCTCGCCATCACCCGACAACTCGACCAAGGAGCACGGCTCTACTCGACGGCCGTCGATCACAAGACGCCCGTTTGGTTCGCACTGGTGCGAGCCCTTGACTGGATCCCTGGCTCCTTTGCCCTCGCTCGAGCTCTTCTCCTAGCCGCGATCGCGGCGATGATCGTTCGCTTGTTGACGCGCTTAGGCGGGCGTCCGGCAGACAGCGGCATCGTCGTTGCCGTTGCCCTGCTCGCTTCCCACCTGGCATTGACGATTGAACTGGTGGCCGCTGCCCTGGTTCTTCTCGTGGTGGTCGAATACGAGCGCCGCCCATTGGCCTCGATCGCCCTCTCTGTCCTAGCTGTCTGGCTCGACGTCCGTTTGTACGCCCTGCTCGGAGCACTAGCTCTCGTGGCGGTCTTCGAGCACCGACAACGACGCTGGGCAATCGGCGGCACTCTCCTACTGCTGGCGAATGGCATCCTGCTGATGTCGTGGGGAGAGCTGCGCTTCGGGGTGATCGAGCTCGCAGCCGCGAGCCGGTCATACATCGAATGGTCGCCCCTGCGACAGCTGGGTGTGGCAGTGGCGATCCTGTCCCCCCTGACACCGCTCTTTGCCAAAGACCTCCTCAAGGAGTGGTGGGTTCTCCTCGCGGGCGGAACCCTGATCGCGCTGGCATCACTGCATCCGTTCAGCCACTACTGGATCTACGCGATCCTCGCCGCCGGATTCGTCGTAGTGGGATCCAGGAAACGTCGCCTGCTCGCAAGCGGACTCATGCTCGCACCCCTCATCGTTGCCGGCGGCCTTGTCGTGTCCGACCACGGAAAAGAGAGGACGTACCGCTTCGCGGCCGAACAGTTGGCCGAAAGGCTCGCACCCGACGAGACCTTCATCCCTTTCGACGTCAACCCACATCTGGCCGCCTTCCTCCCGGGCCACACAAAGCTTCGCTCCGGAAACGTGATGTATGCGGCGACCGCTACGCAACGACTCGACTACTTCCGCGAAGATCTGATGACGTCAGTCGAAGACGCAGACCTGATAGTCGCTCCAGCGGGTCAACTCCGCACACCACTCCATCCGCCCTTGTTGGAGGATCTCCGGACACGAATAGCGGAGGAACTGGACTCCTTCGACTGCGAGTACCGCATAGGCGGTCTCATCGTGTACGACCGGGATTGTGACTGAGAGCTGCGTCAGCGCAGCATCTCGCGCAAGAACTTTCCGGTGTACGACTCTCCCACCTCGGCCACCTCCTCGGGGGTGCCCTGGGCGACGATGCGCCCTCCCCCGC
>CALGSZ010000060.1 GCA_937901745.1 uncultured Chloroflexota bacterium
TGGCGTCGGCGGTTCTGGCGTGAACGTCGGCGTCGGAGCCAGCGTCGGGGTCAATGTCGGAGACGCCGTCGGAGTCGGCGTGGCGGTCGCCGGTCCAGCCGTGTCAAGGATGACGAGATTGTCGAACCGCAGCTCATACCGACCGGTGCGGCCAGCGTAGATGCCGCTGCCAATGGCGAACTGCCCCTGCCCGTACGTCGAGTCCTCGACGGAAGCCAGCACGTCGCCGTTGATCGCGGCGGTGATCGTCGAGCCGGTGCAGCTCAGGAACAGCCGGTTCGTTCCGTGCCCCTGGCGGATCGCGTCGAACGGTTGCGGTGGCGCGAGGTCCTCCCGCATTGAGCCATCGCCGCGAGAGAGCCAGGCGTATCCGGCGACCGGATCGACGACGAGATGATACTCCCGGCGTGGGTTCTGGCTACCGCGGCAGGCGACGAAGACATAAGCCGCATCCGTCGCCATGGTGAAACGGACATCAACTTCGATCGCACCATCGCTGAATGTGTCCCCGAACCAAATCGGAAACTCCTCGCTGATGTCTCCGACCAGCGCCTCCACTACGTACTCGCCACCCTCATAACCTGTCCGGTAGCGCCTCGGATTGCGCGATTCCACCGGCAAGACGCCAGCAGCGGGATCGGTGAAGTCGTCGTGCAGGAGGGCCGGCCCGGTCAGGAGGTCGGGATTCGGCGTCGGCGTCACAGCCGGCTCCGCGGGATCGAGCGACCAGACTTCGAATCCCTGATACGCTGTTTCCTCCCCGATGTAGGTGGTGTCGAACATCAGCGCCGCGCCGATCAACACATCGCCCGCCGTCATCCGCGCCGAGATGTCGGCCGAGCCGACATACGCATCGTTCACCGCGAAATAGATGCGATCGCCGACGGCCGCAAGCTCGAGCGTCACAGGGCTACGTGGCGGGATGAGACCATCCGGCACGCCCCCGCTGTCCACCGTCTCCGTTCCGTTCATCAGGACCCAGCGTCCGTCCGACCGAATGAACCAGCGGAAGTGCTCTTCGGGCGCCGTGTGCCGGATGAGAAATCCAGCATCCCAGACCGAAACGGCTTCACCGGTCGGCGGTGTGAACTCAGCGCGGACGTAGAAGTCCTGCACGCTCACTCCGGCGTGGCTCGTGGCGACACGGCCCTCCTGATGGCGCATCACGCCACGCAGCGGGCCGGTCAGGCTTGGGCGCCGGCGGGCCGCCTCTCGCCAGGCAGCGAAGACCGCCGCCGCATCGGAATCGCCTCCAGAGGGGCTTCCTTCCGCCGTAGGAGTCGTCTCCGGCGTCGGCGAAGGCTCCAGGGTCGCGGTCGGTGAGGGAGTCGTGGCGGGAATCGGCGTGGCTTCGAAGAACGGCGAGACCTGGAGCAGCAGCGGCTTTGCGAGGTTGATCGGCCGCATGCGCAGGAAGGAGTCGCCGATGGGGATACAGCCGATGTCCCCCTCGTCGATCACGCCGTCGCCGTTCGTGTCGCCAGGTCGGCAATCGAGCTCCGTCGCCAGCGTCGGCACGCCAATCAGCTCGCCAGCGTCGTTGACCGCCGTCCCGCCACTGCTGCCGCCGGAAACGGTGGCGTCTGAATCGATCCAGGCCCAGCCAAGGATCCCCGGCTCCGTCGCAAAGCCGCTGACGCGCCCCTGGGTGTACTTGAGCGTGCCGCCGGCAGTCGCCGGATAGCCGAACACGTGGATGGGATCGCCGATCAGGAGCGTGTCGGAATCGCCGAGCGGAACATAGGGGAGTTGGAGGGGACCACGCAGCGGCTCGCCATGCGCGCCGGCCGTGATTTGCAGAACCGCGAGATCGAGGACCGGATCCGAGACTTGCGCGTCAGCGATGTACGCGCGACGAAGCTCCGCCCCCTCGGTGACCAGTACGACGAACCGGCCGTCCAACACTGTCAGGCGGCGCTCCCGCCCCTGTCGCGTGGCCGCTGCTTCCTCCTGCGCGAGCCGCGCCTTCATGCCGCTGAGATCGAGCACGTGGTTGTTCGTCAGCAGCACGCCCTCGGGAGAGACGATCGTCGCGCTGCCTAGGGGCCAAAGCTCTTCGGTCGCCGCGCGTCCCTCGCGGACAGTGACGAGCGCGGCGAGCTTCACCGCGGCCGCGGCGATCGCTTCCCGCTGCGCCCGGTCCAGTTCCGCGCGAGCAACGGGAGCCGGCGCCACGGTGGCGGCCACAACCAGCCCGATAGCGAGCCCGGCAAGGATCGGATTCAGGCGCTTGCTCGCTCGCTGTGTTGCCACCACCCGCTCCTCTCGCGGACCAGACCGATTAGCCGCCGCAGGTCAGCCGCGACGGCGCTGGCGGTGGCCCAACCTCGCCGTCGGTCGGACTCGTCCACAGCATCGTCGCCACGGGAATCACACCGAAGAGTAGGAGCTCCGGCGGCTCCGCGCCGGGCGCGAGACGGTGCGCCGACTCGCCATCGAGCAGCGTGCAGCCACCGGCACCGAGTTCCAGAGCATCGTCGATCCTGAGCTGGCCGCGCTCCACGCGCAAGCCAACCGGACCCGGCAGCCGCCAAGCTCCAAGCGTCGCCTCGGCCTGCTCCCATGTGAGGCAAGCCAGGAAGAGGCGCGCGGAGGGAGCCGGCAGCATGGTCACCTCCACGCTGTAGAGCGCCTCGCTGCGCGGCGCGCCGGTGGGAGGCACGGACAGCACGGGCTCAGCCGTCGGCATGACCATGATCGCGCCGTTGTCACCTTGCGGGGCAAGCGCGAAGCGCATCACCGAGCCCACCTCCTCCCCCTCGTTGGCGAGCGCGTAGAGGGAAAGGCTCGGCGCGGTCAGGGAGCCGCCGGCCGGCACGGTCGTCGGGACGCCATCGACGTAGAAGGTGATCGCGCCAGCCTCGACATAGAACAGGATTGGGCCGCCCGCCATGCGGGTCTCGGAGCCAGCGCCTGGATCCAGTGACAATCGCGTCACTTGCAGAAAGAGCGGAGGAGTCGGCATGGCATCGGCCTCGCCGGTCGCGAGCAGGTGGAACGCCAGCCCCTCCGGCACAGTCCCGAGCGACGCCGGATCGTCACTCGCCGCGTAGAGCGACGCGTCCGCATCGCAGGGGGAGACGACGGCCGCCACCTCCGGGGTGGCTTGCGCCGCCGCGCCACGCGAGAGCGTGAGAGCCGTGGCCAATGGCGCCGCCAGCATCAGGACGACGACCAAAGCGCCCGTCAGAAAGCGATGCACCATGACAGAACCTCCGAGCGCGGACTGCCGGCGGCGCTAATCCGCTTGGCTTCCAGCCGCCAGATCGGCACAGGCGCGGTTCGTCGCCGAGTGCGTGTCGAACGGCGGCGTATCGGCGTAATCGAGGCGCGTCACCGCGTCGTCTTCCTCGAACGCGTAGACGCGCACGAAGATGCACTGCGCCTGTCGCGGAATGGGGACAGGGAAGTTGGCGCTGGCGCGATCGTTCGGCGCCTCAGGAATCACGGGTCCCACCGGATAGTAGTGCGGCGCTTCGGGATCAGTGGATAGCGGTGGATCGATCCGGCGGCCGGTCCTGGCATCGAAGATCGCGTACTTGATGTAGCCACGCTTCTTCTTGTAGCCGACGAACTCGACCTCGTACGAGATCAAGTTCGCGAGTCCGTTCGCCGTCGGCACCGCCCGCTCCTCTAGCGCAACCTCTCCCAGCGTGGCGCCGAGAGCGGCTGGAGGCTCGCGACTCAGGTCGGGGAAGAAGATGACGAGCGCACCGATCATCGTCGAGATCGCCGTCGCGAAGCTGAGGAGGGCGGCTCCCAGGATCTGGGCATTCGGCCCGAAGAAGCGCCTGATCGAGCCGCGCGTGCGATCGCCGTCTTCCTTCTTTGTCTCCGGGGATGCCGCTGCCGGGGTCGCCTCTGCCGGGGAGGTCTCATCAGAGGCTGTATCGGACGTGCTCGCTGCCGGCGGTCCCAGCGACAGAGTAAGGATCTGCGGCGATCCGTCTAGCTGCTCGACCCGCGCCTGGAGGACGCTGAGCGGCGCGAGCGCCTCGAGCAACTTGCGGATCTCCTCCTGGCCACGATACTTCCCGGGCGGCACAGTGAATGTGATCTCGGCGTCCGGAGCGAAGAGCGCGACCAGCTGATCCACATGGGACACGCCATTCACCGCGGGCTGGTCGTTCGGTTGAGCCACATCGCTCATGACGCGAGCCTCACCCGCTGCGCTCCAGAGACAAACGTCCTAGCCACCCGGCTTGGGCTATCCCCCTTATCAGGATGGCCTTTCTGCGCTGGTAGCGACCCTATTGTGCCACACAAAAAAAGAAAGCGATACGCGTATTGGGCCCCGCCGAGCAGGGGCCCAATGTCGGAACGTTCCCACGGCTACGGAGTGGGTATGGCGCCTGGCTGCTCGGACCAGCGGACTCGCACGCGGTCGAGCCGTTGTCGCCCGGAGCAGCTCCCCAGACGCCAGGCGAGATCGCTCGTCCCTACTCCGCGACTAGCCTGTCAGAGAGGAGACTGTCTCGATCAGGTCAACGATGTCGAACGGCTTGGCCGCGAAGCGGATCGGTCCCCCTTCCGGGAGGGGGTGCAGGCCTGGCCGATCGTAGACGGCTGAGATAATCACGACCGGCGTGTCGCGCGTCACCGGGTTGGAGCGAAGCTCTTCGAGCACCATCCAACCGCTGCGCTCCGGCATCATCACGTCCAGGAGCACGACATCCGCCTGTGCCTCGCGTGCCACTCGCGCGGCATCATGCGCGGACTGCGCCCAGGTCGGCTTGAATCCCGCTTCGCTCAGCACGTCGCAGAGCAGCTCGGCGATGGCCTGCTGATCTTCCACGATCACGACCGACGCTCGCTGCTCGGCTGCGGTCCCCTCGGTCATCGTCCCTCGCTCCTCAGCGCGCCACCCTGTTAGGAGAGCCGAGCCTCGGCCCAGGATTCGGCCGCTGCGATCATCAGGCTATCGAAGGTGTGGCTGAGCCGCGACTGGAGCTCGCGCGGCGCCTCGGCAAGAAGCGGATCCGCATCCACGATCCGCCACAGCGCGGACCAAACCTCCTGCCGCAACAACTGAAACTCCGCCAACACCACGCCGATCATGAATCCGGCGTTCGCTCGCTTGCGCCCGTGCTCTGCCGCGAGATCGATCGCGCGCTGGAGCGACTCCGGATCGATCGTCGGATCAGAGGTTGCCATGGCAGACAGTGCGGCGTCGAGTAGCTGCGGAATCGAATCTTGCACCTGGCTGAGGGAAAGATCGGGAATCGCGCGGAATGCCGGGATATTCCCGACCCTGAGCACCCAGTTCGCGGTGATGCGGGAAACCTGCTCCTGCAGCAGCCCCGCGGCGCGCGCCACAGCGGAAGGTGTTTCGACAGGGGATTCGTCGTATGGATGCGCCATACCGTTTGGTCCCTTCTTGGACGCGACTCATCCTGCGCGAGGCTGGTGCCTCGTCACTACGGGAGAGTCGGTGCGGGCCGCGCGCGGAAGTCGGACAGGTTCCCAATCCGCTGGTGCAGCCCTATCGGCACGACTACGCCCGACACCTCCCGGCAGACCCGGCTATTTCAACGATAGTACTTGCTTCGGGGGAGGCAATAACCGCCACTAAGTGACGATTGTCCCCTTGTAGCAGGGACGTTGGTACCGGCGACTTCCCCCCGATAGGGAAATATACTCCGACATCGCTCATTGCGGCCCAGCCATAATCACCTAGGACTTGACGGCTTCGTCGTGGCTCCCTAGGCTGGCGCCATGCGCACAGCATCTCTCCGGGGTCTCCGGCCGATCACCCCGCCACCAACACTCGTCCTCTTCGATCTCGACGATACGCTCTGTGACTACGCCAGCGCCCGCGCGCTGCGACTAAGAATTGCTTTCGGTCAGGCGCTCGCTCACCGCGACAACGCCGCGCCGGACGTCGATCTCGACGCGCTGATCGCCGAATCCATCGCCATGCAACCGCATGGCAGCGACCACTTCACCGATCTTCTCGCTCGCTACGGCGTCACCGACAAGGCCATCATCGAGCAAGCGCGCGCGTGGTATCAGACCAATCGCTTTCACGGCCTCCAGCTGTTCAGCGACGCGTGCGAATCGCTCGCGCTGATCCGCGCCGCGCTGCCGGGCCGCCGGCTCGGGATCATCACCAACGGACCCGCCGAGGTGCAGCGCGAGAAGGTCGCCTTGCTCGGCCTCGAATCAGCGGTCGATTTCATCCTCATCTCTGGCGAGCTGGGAATCGCCAAGCCGGACCCGGCGATCTTTGCCGAAGCGCTACGGCGCGGCGCGGCCACAGCGGACGAGGCTGTCTTCATCGGGGACTCGCCGGAGTTCGATATCGCCGGCGCCCGCGCGGCCGGCATCCGTGCCGTTTGGCTCAATCGAGTTGGACGAACCTGGCCGGCTGGCCTCCCCCATCCGGATTACGTAGCGCCATCGCTGATGGAGGTTCGCCGCCTGCTCGGCACGTCAGAGGCATGATTCCACCGGTCGCTGTACATAAAGGCTCTCGACAGCCCATCATCTCGCTTCTTATACTCCCGGCAACCCGAGCTCGCGGGTGAAGCCGCCGCGGGCGATGCTCTACAGGCGTCTCTAGCCCCGCAGAGGGATTAGCCTTCGTGCCCAACGCACGAGTTCCAACTAGCTCACGGCGCGCAACGCTCGCCCATTTCCTCGTTTTCGCCATTCTCTTTTTCTCGCTCGCCGCTTGCGGGACTGGCAGCGGCGCCAATGGGAACAGAAAGATCGCCTGGCAGCCAGGAACGCCCCCTGCTGCTGCCGGCGCCACCACGGCCCCCACGACAGTCGCTCAGATCCAGCCGACGGAGACTGTTGAGCCGGACACGCCCACCGCGACGGCTGAGCCAGACACGCCGACGCCGACCGTGGAGCGGCAGCAAGCTTCGTCTCCAACGCCCACGGTAGAACCAAAGCACAAGCCGAATGAGCTCGGGTTCATCCCGGTGCTCGAATATCATCACTTCGTCACCGACCCGGCTGACGAGGCCCAGTTCTACCGTCCGCTCGACGACTTTCGCGCTGATTTGCAGTGGCTCTACGACAACGACTTCTACGTCATCCCCTTGCGCGATCTGGTCTTGAATCAGATCGCCGCTCCGGCCGGCAAGCGGCCCGTCGTTCTCACCTTCGATGATTCGTATTCGAGCCAATTCCGCTATCTCATCCACGAGGACGGCTCGCTGGAGATCGATCCGAATTCCGCGGTCGGCATTCTGGAAGAGTTCTTTACGAAGTATCCCGATTTCGGTCGCGGGGGTTTCTTCGCCGTCCTCCCGCATTTCTGCTTCGACTGGAGTCCGGACGGACGGGAAGACGACCAGACGGAGCTTTGCGACGAGAAGCTCTCCTTCCTGATCGACAATGGCTACGAGGTGGGCAATCACACGCTGACGCACGAGAGCCTGTATGACCTGCCCGATGATGAGTTCAAGCGGCAGGTCGCCGGAGCGATTCTGGCGCTCCAGGAATACGATCCTCGCGTCACCGCCGATATCCTCGCGATGCCGTTCGGCGACTACCCAGCACGAGATACTCACCAGCAGCAGCGCGAGTGGCTGCGCTACGGGTTTGACTACAAGGGACAGCAATTCAAGATCCTTGGCTGCCTGATGGTCGGCGCGAACCCAACGGAGTCGCCAGTCAGCACCGAGTACGACCCCATCTGGATTGCCCGCATCCAGGCGTTCGACAACGACGTCGAGATAGACGGGGCAATCAATCTCTACGGTTGGTACGAGCACATGCTCGAGAACCCGGAAACGGTCTACGTCAGCGACGGCGATCCAAACACCATCACCGTGCCGAAGAGGCTTCCGCCTGTCCTCAAGGGAACACTCGACGAGGCAAAGATCGAGGCCGAAGGGAAGACGCTGATCCGGTATTGATCCGCGTTGGCGGGACGACCGCCGCGGAACGCAGCGTCCGTCCCCTGCGTCTATACTTGTCGGGAACGGCGCATGCCGTTCCGATGAGCTAGCCGACTCGGCGGCCATCGAGGCCACAGACGCTGAAAGTCACGTGCCAATGTCCACCGCGCTCTCAACATCTCCCGACGCCAAGACGCAGCAGCCTCCCCGCCAAAAGCGCATCGTCGTCGCCGATGAGCTTGGTTATTGCTGGGGAGTGCGCCGCGCGCTCGATATCATCCAGGAGGCCGCCCAGAAAGGTGGCCGCGTCGCACCGATCGGCGACATCATCCACAACCCGCAGGTCGTCGAGCGGCTCCGCTCCAAGGGAGTGGAAGGAGCAGCCTCGGTGCAGGAAGCCGTCAACCGGGGCTTCCGCCGGGTCGCGATCACGGCCCACGGGATGGGACCACACCTGGCCGAGCAGGCAGCGGCGGCGCGCGTCGAGTTGATCGACACCACTTGCCCGCTCGTGACTAAGGTGCAGCGCCTCGCCCAAAAGCTCGTCCGCCAAGGATATTTCCTGGTCGTCTACGGCGACGCCGATCACCCTGAAGTCAAGGGCGTGCTCGGCTGGGCGAACACCAGCAAGGCGGTGGCGGCGAAGAAGATCGAGGACCTCCCCTGGAACGCCAAGCGCGGCGAGGAAGGTCCCGGCAAGGTCGCGCCGCCGCGCAAGGTCGCGCTGGTGAGCCAGACGACGAAGAATGTCGACGAGTTGATGAAGTTCGCCCGCCAGCTTCAGGAGATGGTCGTGCCGGAGGGCGGCGAGTTCCGCCTCTGCAACACGATCTGCGAGCCGACGAGCGAGCGCCAGAACGCCCTCAAGCGCCTGGTGGAGCGCGACGGCTGCGACATGATCCTCGCGATCGGCGGCCGCAAGAGCAGCAACACCGCGCGCCTCGCCGAGGTCGGCCGGGCGATGGGCGTGCCCTCGTATCACATCGAGCGCCCTGACGAGATCGATCCCGCCTGGCTGGAGGGCGCGACTACCATCGGCATCACCGCCGGCGCCTCGACTCCGGACGACGTGATCGAGGAAGTCGTCGCGCGGCTCGTAGCCCGCGGCTATGCACCTCCCGAGGGCGGCATCCGCAAGGTCGATCCGGACTACGTTCCCGCGTACTGAGGCGAGAGAGCCTGCGCGTCGTTGTGCGCCAGCGCCGCCATTCTCTTTCTCCAATCTGGTTGATTTTGCACGCCGGGCCGACATTTCTCGTCAGCCCGGCGCTTCCGTCTTTCCCAGTATTCATACCCATACATGCAAGCAGCGGTTGATCTATCGCCGCGCCTCGGGTTAGGCTCTGTACGTGCTCCCGCCCGCTTGCCAGTCATCGCTACCTTTGCAGAGGACGATGGTCTGCCTGGCATGTGATCTGCGGGATGCTCAATGGGGTCGTTGGCCAAATCGGCCGCGTGCTGGAGACCAACAGGGGGGTAATGCTATGGACCGCACAGTGGCCCAATGGCGCTTCAAAGAGGATGACGAAGTCCTGAGCGCCGACGAGAAGAAGCTCGGCCACGTCGTCGCCTTCTTCCCGGACATGACCAATCCCACCCATCTCGTCGTTCAAGGTGGATTCCTCTTCCACCGCGACTATTGGGTGCCCGTCAGCGCCGTCACCAACTACGACGGTCGGCGCATCTACGTGGACGCCACGAAGGATGAGGCAGCCAGTCGCGGATGGGACCGCCGCCCGGTAATCCAGGAGGCATCCGCTCCGGCGACGATGGAGGGGATGGTAGTGGACCCGGTCTGCGGGATGCCGGTCAACCCGAGCGAGGCGCCCGCGCAGAGCCGTTACCAGGACCGGATCTATTACTTCTGCTCCCGCGAGTGCAAGCAGATGTTCGACGCGCAGCCCGAGCGCTATGCGATGACCGGTCAACCGATGCCATCGGATGCGCCCGAGCAGGCGGGTGAGATCCGCTAGTAGACGCGACGAACAGGTGAGACGCAACAATCGAGTACGGGCGGCGGCGTGGATCGGCGCCGCTGTCGCGCTGAGCTTTGTCCTAAGAGTTCCGTTCCTCCGCGTACCATTGACGACCGACGAAGGCGGCTACGCCTACGTCGCGCGGCGCTGGCTTGCTGGTCAGGGCGATCTCTACGCCGACCTCTGGTTCGACCGGCCGCAGGGCATCTTCCTCGCCTACGGCATGATCCTCCATACCCTCGGCGGGGATGTCGTCGCGATTCGCCTCGGCGCTTGGGTCGTCGCTGCCCTGACGTTGCTCCTGGTGTGGGCGTTCGCCAGGGACGCGATCGGGCCGCGAGCCGCCGGGCCGGCCGCGGTGCTCTTCGCCCTGATTGCTAGCTCCCCCGCCATCGAGGGATTCACCGCGAACGCCGAGATGTTTATGGCGCTCCCGGCAGCCGGCACGGCCTGGCTCCTCCTCCGCGCCAGCCGCGGTGGGTGGGGCGACAAGACGTTGCTGGCCGCCGGGTTCCTCGCCGGCCTGGCGACGCTGCTCAAGCCCTCAGGCGTCGTGATGCTGCCGCTTGCCATCGCATTCATCTGGCTCGTCGGGCCGGGCGGGTTCATGCCCGTGGCGCGCCGCTGGACCGGAGTCGCGGCCGGCTTCTCGCTCGCCATATTGCCCGCGCTCGCTCACGGCTGGCTGACCGGGTGGTCGGATTTCGTCTTCGCCGTGACGTACCGCGTGCATCACCGCAGCGCCACCACCGTCACGCTGGAAGAACACCTCGGCGCCCTGCGTGACCTCGTCAACATGATCTGGCCGCTGCTCGTGGCGCTCGCCCTGCCGCTCGCAGCCTGGTGGCTCTGGAGCGGCCCGGATAACCGCGATACGCGGGATACGCGCTGGCCGCGAGCGGAGACTGGCGTCCTGCGGCTCGTCGCCAGCCGCCCGCCGGTGAAGCCCGGGACGGAAGCGGACATCCTGCTGCGGCTCTGGCTGCTCGCCTGCCTGGCCGGGATCGCGATGGGCGGCAACTGGTTCCCGCACTACGTCGCCCAGATCGCCGCGCCGCTTGCCATCTGGATCGCGCTACTGCTCAATCAGCTCACTGACCGGCTGCCAACGCTCCTTTGGCGCTCATTGAGCGGACTCGTCGTCGCGGCGCTTCTCCTGCCGTACAGCGTGGTCATCGCCACCGAGGGCGACGTCGAGGCGATGGGCGAGCGCATCTTCAATCACAAGACGTACGCGGCCCAAGACGAGATCGCGGCCTATCTGCGCGCCTGCACGCCGCCGGAGACACCGGTCTACGTCGCCTTCTATCAGGCGTCTCTCTACTACCTGGCGGACCGCCCCGCGGCGTACCGGCACCTCTATCGCTGGGAGCTGCTGGAGCTTCCTGGCACCGCCGAGGACTTGATCGAGATGGTGCGGTCGCCGTCCAGACCACTTTATGTCGTGGACCTGGGCCAGCAAGCGCCGTTCGCGGACGGCGGGGCCGCTTTCTGGCGAGCGGTCGCGGAGAACTATCACCTGGAGACGACGATCGAGGGCTTACCGATCTACCGCGCGGACGAGTCAGATTCCCGCTCCTCCGCCTCGCCCGCACGCTGCCCGGAGCCGTCCACGCTGGCCACGTCCGAGCGTGGCGACTCCGATCGTGAGCCCGAGTCGCGACGCGGCTAGAGCATGGGGGCCTATCGGCATCGGTAGCGGCGGGCTAGCCACTTTTTCCGGATAGGACCATCCGGCCGGCATAGTGCCTTGCGGCGAGCCCGCGCGCGCCCGATGATCTCTGGGCGGGCATGCCGCGCTGCCCAGTGCACTGCCCGTCACATCGCTGGTGATCGAGAAGGAGCCCCGTGTGGCGACGATTGGTGAGCTGACCGATTTCGCGATTCCTGACCTAATCGCCATCCTAACTCGGCGAGAGCGGTCTGGCCGCCTCACGATCAAGGCTGCCGGCGAGGAATTCCAGCTCTATTTCGACCAGGGCCGGCTCGTGCGCATTACCTCGTCCGACCTCTCGCTGCGCCTTGGGCGAATGCTCGTCCGGCAGAACTTGCTGAACTCGCCCCAGTTGCTCGATGCGCTCCATGCCCAGCGGACGAACGGCGACACGCGTCCGCTTGGCGCGATCCTCCTCGAGCGCGGATGGATCACCGAAGCCGACCTGGAGCGCTGCATTGAAGAGCAGGCGATCGAGGCGGTCGCTCGCGTGATCGACGCTGAGTCGGGCTTCTTCGTCTGGGATGCGGGAGTCGAAGCGCCACTCGCCTCTGAGCCGATCTCCCTCGAGCCAGAGATGCTCCTGCGCGCCGCGCGCGAGCGAACAGAGGCGCTGAAGATGCTGCGCAAGCAGCTGCCCGCTCCTGACACGCCGCTGTTCTTGACCCAAAACGGCCGCACCGAGACCGAATCGCTGCCCGCGCCGGAGGAGATGGTCATCAGCGCCCTCCGGGGCGGCCCACGGACGCTGGAGGAGTTGCGCTCTCAGATGGCGCTCGATGAGCTCTCCCTCAGCATCGCGGTCCTGAGCCTCTGCGAGCGCGGAGTGATCGCCTCTCGTCCCGTCTCAGGCGTGGCACGCCGTGTCTAGGGCTGATCCGCCGAAGCCGAGCGAGAGCGCGACCATGCCTCCAGAGACGTCTTCCGCCCTCCCCGCCCGGGCCGAAGCCCGCGCCGCGTGCGCCGTCGATCGAGACGGCTTCGCCGCGATCGAAGCCGCGCTGCAAGACATCAGCCCTTTACCCTCCGGTGGACCAGACGCAATCGTGCTCTTTGCGTCGGCGGAGTTCGGCGAGCAGCTTCCGGATCTGATTCAGCATGCCCAGCGGGAAACGGGCGCTCCAATCCTGCTCGGCTGCTCGGCCACCGGCGTCATCGGTCCGCGCGAGGAGCAGGAGGACACACCCGCCATCGCGCTGCTTGCCCTCTCCCTCCCCGGCGCGCGGCTCTGGCCGGTGCGAATCACCGAGGAGATCGTCGAGCGCTCCATCGCTCCGGAGGATTGGCATCAGCGGTTAGCGGCGCCGCCGGACGAGGTGCGCGGGTGGATCGTCTTCGCCGACCCGTTCCTGATCAATTCCGAGACGCTGGTGGCGCGCCTCGGCGCCGCCTACCCGCGCACACCGATCGTCGGCGGACTCGCCTCGCCCAGGGCCGGCGACCGCAAGTCTTGGGTCTTTCTCAACGGCGAGGTCTACGCCAGCGGCGCGGTCGGACTCGGGATCGGCGGTGCATATGACCTCGTCACGCTCGTCTCTCAGGGATGCGAGCCGATCGGTGAGCCCTGGACGATCACCGGCGCGCAAGATCACTGGATCGAGTCCATCGGCAACTGGCGGGCAGCGGAGGTCTTGATCCAGACGCTGCACGCGCTCCCGAAAGAGATGCAAGCGCGAGCCCGGCAGAATGTGCTCGTGGGACTCGCGATTGATGAGTACCGCTCGGAATTCAAGCGCGGCGACTTTCTGATCCGCAATCTAATCGGGATCGACCGCGGCACGGGCGCGCTGGCAGTCGGCACGCTGACTCGCCCCGGACAAACGATCCAGTTCCAGATGCGGGATGCCGCGACGGCGGATCTCGATCTCAACCTCATGCTCGACGCGCTGCGGACGCGCCTGGGCGACGACGAGCCGATCGCCGGCGTGCTCTGCTCCTGTACCGGGCGCGGGACCGGTCTCTTCGGCGTGCCGCACCACGACATCACGACGATCTCTCGCAAGCTCGGCCCGCTGCCGATCGCTGGTCTCTTCTGCGCGGGGGAGATCGGCCCCGTCGGCGACAAGCCATTCGTCCACGGCTTCACCGCCAGTCTCGGCCTGATCGTCCGCGCCACCGCAGACGGCGACTCCCAATCCTGAAATCCAACGAAAGGGGCATAGCCGGGGGTATCGGCTCCGCCTACTCTGGCAGCGCGGGTCGCGTGGCCCGTTCGTCCATGCCGGAACGTTAGGGAGCCAGATGATCGAACGCCTTCCCTCTCAGCACGTCGCCCACGCCGGCGCCGCGATGCCGAGCCAGACCCAGTCGCGGCCCGAGCCATTGAGCGTTCGCATCATCATCGGGCTCAACCGGGCGATCTACCGCTTCGCCAGGCACTGGCTCCTCGGGGTCAACGCGTTCCTCTTCGCCTGGGCCGCGCTGATCGTTCTCGCGCCGCTCTGCGCGGCGACGGGCCGTGATGGACTCGCCCGGCCGATCTATGCCTTCTTCGGGCTCTTCTGCCACCAGCAGCCGGACCGCAGCTTCCATCTCTGGGATCACCAGCTTGCTGCTTGCCAGCGCTGCACCGCGATCTACGTCTCGCTCTTCGTCTGTGGGCTGATCTTCGTCGCTCTGCGGCAGCGGTTGCGCCGTCCGTCCTGGCGCCTCGTCGGCCTGCTCGCCCTGCCACTCGCCGTTGACGGCCTGACGCAGCTCGCCGGCCTACGCGAGAGCACCCCAGCTCTCCGAGTCCTGACCGGCACCCTGATCGCCATCGCGATCAGCGCCTTACTCTTCCCGTATTTGGAGTCTGGATTCGCTGACATGCGAGCTCAGATCGAGCGCCGCTTCGCCCGCCTCGTCGCCGCCGGCCGCACCCGCCCCCTCTAACGCAACCGCCGAGGCCAAGCATGCCTCGTGACCGCCAAACCCCTCGCTCCTAACCCCTAACCCCTAACTCCTGACCCCTAACACTGAACACGTCGTAATACAGTTCGGTCACTTGCAGCCGGACAGGCACCGAGTGGGCGTCGAACAACGCTTGCGCCTCCGGGGAAAGCTTGAGGCGCAACGCCCAGACGCGGCGGGCTTCCTCGCGGCTGAAGCCATCGACGTCAGGGCGCGGCGCGCTCCAAACGCGGCAGGCCTCGCTCAGCGCATCGTCGTCCAGGGGAAGGAGCGTCTGCTCCAGATAGGCGATCGCCGGATCGGCGGCGGGAGCGCTCGCCCCATCCCGGCCATTCATACTCGGCGCCGGCCGCGCCGTCACCGGCTCCGGTCGTGTCTCCTTCGCGGGCGCGGGTTGCGTGGCGGGTTGCGTGGCGGGCGGCGCATCTGGCCGGCGCGTTTCGAGGTAGCCAGCGAAGATGATCGCGACGCCGATCGCCATCGCGATGTAGAGGTACTCATGCGCGCCGAACCGGGTCAGCGTGCCGCCGGCGGCGACCGTGAGCGTCCCGACGGCGATCAGCACGCAGCCGATCATCCGGTGACGGAAGACCCCGCGCTGCTTGAACCGCCAGGCCGAGTAGAGCGCACCCCCAACGACGACGACGGTGCCGAGGCTGTTCAGCGTCACGGTCAACGCGGTCAGCGCCGGACCGCGCTCGATCGCCTCCCAAGCGTCATCCTTCAAGCGCGCGGTATCAATCGGCGCTGACCAGACGAGGGAGATCGCGACCGCCGTCACCAGGAGCGTGGCGCCGGGAGCGAAGCGCGAAATCCTGTTCGCGGCAAGGAGATACAGTTCGCCGACCGCGAGATAGCCGACGACGAGGACGGCGCCCGTCAGGTAGTAGACGCGAGCGACCGTCGGCGTCCACTCGCTGACCGATCCGACGACTTCAGCTCCGGCCGCAATGGCGAAGATGGCGAAGGCGATTGTCCAGGCGATCGTGTGCGGGCGCGGGCGGCGAATGGCATCCCGCGCGATCACCAACGCGCAGGCGAGGCTAATCAACGTTGCGATGGCGGGGAGTGCGACCATTCAGGCTTCCGCGCTCGCGCACTGCCGCCGGACCACACGGCCACGGCCAAACGTAACCGATTCTACATGTCCGGCCCGCCCCTGCCCCGCTCCTGGACACGCCACGGGGAACGCATGCCCGAGCCAAACGCTTCGGCGACCACTACTGAGCGATCGAGCGCAGGTAGGCGATGATGTTGGCGAGCTGCGAGTCGGGAAGGATCGTGACCGAGATCGGTCCGGGCGGCGCGGCGTGACCTTCGCCGGTGCGAATCAGGTCAACGATCTGCTGGTCGGTCATCGCCACGACGGGACTCGTCGGACCGGCCAGCGTCGGCCCCTGCGGAGAATCGGTCGCGCGGTGACAGCGCGCGCACTGGAACTGGAATGCCTGCCGGCCCCGCGTGACATCGCCAGCGATCGCCAGCGCTCCCGGAGTTGCGCCCGGACTCGCCTGTCCGGCCGCTTGCGCGGACGCCATCGCCATCGCGCGGGCCGTCGAGGTCGCGATCTCGCCGGGACTGAGCGTCGCGGTCGGCGTGATGCCGAGCGCCTGGTTGATCTCTTCTTGCGTGGCGCGTCCGCATGCCACCGCGACGATCGCCAACCCCACACTCACGACGAGCAGCGCCGCGCGCTCCCGCATCCCTCCCCGCTCCGCCACGCATCACGCTCGACCACTAGTGGCCGACAGGATAGCAATTGCTGTTTTGCGGCATCAATCGTCCGCTACGCGGCGCGAGCCGTCACGGAACTGAGAACGTGATTTCCCCGAGGATGTCATCAATCAGCCAGCGCTCGCCCTCGCGGACGAACGTCATGAAGAAGGTCTTGGGCATCGGCACGCGCGCATAGGCCAGCGTGACGACCGCGCCCGCCTTGTCGGGGCCGAGCATGCGCGCCTCGACGATGGAGACGATCGCCGTCCGCTGCTCAATGGGCGCCGGCTCCGGCGTCGCGAGCCCGTCGTAGACCGCGCGGGGAAACGGCCCTTGCCGGGCAAGCAGCCGTTGCAGATAGGCATCGGTGTACAGACCGTAGGCGCGCAGCAGCTCGCCCGCGTTGTAACAGGCGACGAGCTCCCGCACGGTGGCCTCAATACCGGCGACGGTTTCTGGATCGGCTGGCGGCCCTTCCGGCGCCGGACCCGGCGTCCGCGTCGCCGCCATCGCCGCTTCGGGTGTTGCCAGCAGCGTCGCGATTTCCTCGAAGCTCCGCGGCAGCGCCTGGCACAACTCGGGCGGCGGTGCATCCGGCGTCGGGCTGGCAGTCTGCCCAGCCGCGCCGATTGGAGAGAGGAGCGCCACGCCGAAAAGCCAGATCGTCACCAAGCAGACGCGTTGCCGCATCCGATCCTCCCTGCCAAAATGCGCGCCGCGCTCGATCTCACGCCTTATGTCGACTGAGACTGCTTTGCCGAGCCGCGCCCGAGCAGCGCGGGCAAGCGGCCTGCGGTCAGCAGCGCCAGGAACAGCACGGCGATCATCAGCGCGAACTGTGCCGTCACGCTCTCGGCTGACGCCTCGGCTCCAGACGACAGACCGCTGATCACCACACCACCGACGCCCGTGGCGACCGCCCCACCGACGACGTTCGCGATCTGCATCGCTGACGTCGCGCTTCCCTCCTGGCCAGCGGGCGCCGCCTCCAAGACGACAAGACTGAGCGCGGAGTATGCCAGCCCGATGCCGAGACCCGCTACCGCCCACGAGACCGGCGCGAGGAGGACCGGTACCTCGGTGGCGACGACGACCACCGTCAGCGCGACGCCCCCGCTGAGGATGGCGAGCCCAATCCTGATGAGCCGGCGTGCCCCGATCCGGCGAACGGTTTGCGCCTGGATCCAGGACCCGGCCGACCAGGTGAGCGTCGCGGCCGTGAGCGCGAGCCCCGCGAAGCTGGTGCTCGTGTCGCGAACGTCCGTCAGCGCGAGGGGAACGAAGGTGTCAGTGCCGAAGAAGGCGAGGTTGAGCAATCCCATCGTGATGATGGCCGCTGGAAGTCCCGGTCGCGCCCGCATCGTCCCCTTGGGTAGTAGCGAGGGAAGCAAGCGCGCGGTCAGCGCCGCGCCAGCGAGCGCCAGCGGAATTGCGAGCACCAGTCGACTCTGCCCGAAACCGGCGAGGAGTAGCGCCATCCCGATCGCCAAGAGCGCCGCCCGTAGAATCCGCGACCATTCCCGCGCCGTCAGGGAGCCGGGAGGAACGGTGCGCACCGTCGGCGCGCTCAAGAGCGCCGCCAGCGCGACCAGCGGCACGATGCCCAGGAAGACCCATCGCCAGCCGATCTCGTCGGCGATGACGCCAGCGAGACCGGGACCAACGAGACCCGGCACGACCCAGGCGGTGGACATGAGCGCGAGCATCTGCGGCCGACCAGACTCCGGATAGCCACGCCCGACAACGACGTACGCGACGGAGCTGACCAGTCCCACGCCGAATCCCTGGAGCGCCCGCGCGGCGATCAGGACCAGCATCGAGGGCGCCAGGCCACCGATCAGGAGGCCCGCGGCGAAGATGGTCGCGCCAGCGAAGAATGGCGTCGATGGCCCGCGATGGTCGGCCTCGCTGCCGGCGATGACCAACCCCAGCAGGTTCGCCAGCAGGTAGGCGCTGAATGCCCAGCCGTAAAGCTCGAGCCCGCCGAGATCATCAACCGTCGCCGGCATGATCGTGCCAATGGCGAGGACCTCGAACGCGCCGGCAGCAATGGTGATGAGAAGACCGGCCGTCGCCCGCCGGTACGGCTTGCTCCACGGTCCGCCGGGCGGCGCGGCTTGCCGGCCGCGAGCGTCGCTCGGTACAGCGTCCGCCGCCGGCTCAGCCGCATGGTCGGCGACGGTCTCGACTGATGGCGTCCCCATGCCTTCCTCTAAGCGACGTGGCCGGCCGCGTCACTCCGTCGCCGGGCTGCCGTCCCAGAGCGTGCGACGCTCAGTGATCTCCACCACGTTCCCGTCCGGATCATCCAGGTAGATGGCGCGGTTGCCCTCGCCAAATTCCCAGCCGCCCTCGACCTCGTAACCAAGTGCCTCGAGCCGGGCTTGCATTGCGTCCAGCGTGCCGCGCGGCACACGGATGGCGAAGTGAACGTGGGAGCCGCCGCGACCGTGGTGGATTGCCTTGGCGCCGCCCGCCTCCTTGGTCCAGAGTCCGAGGAATGTCTGGTTGCCTAGCGCGAGCCAGATCGCCGGACGGTCGTCGCCCCACCGATCCACGACGCGTAATCCAAGGTGCTCGACGTAGAAGCGCTCGGATGCCTCGAGATCCGCAACCTCCAGCGTGAACTCGAACAGGCCGATGGCCGGCGGCGCCGGCGGCAGGTGTTCCATGATTTCCACCCTCCGCTCACGTGGCTCGCGCTCAGTCACATCCACGCCCGGTTGAGGCGGCATTCCAGCGCGGCCTCCCGCGGGCGGCGAGCCTTCGCGTAAGGGTACGGCGAGCATTGACGCGGAACCAGGAACAGAACGACGCGAAGTACACGGTCTGCTGCCGCGACGACTCGTCACGTGGAAACGGCCAAGAAATCGGTGAGGCCCTTTAGCGGGATGAAGCGGCTTCGGGCGGTGGAGTCGTCCCGTGGAGGCCGTCAGGCGGCCCGAGCCATCTGATTTCGCGGCGCGATCTCGCCGCCAACGCGGCGCATCGCGCGGAGCTCGCCGCCCGGCGTGCGGAGCAGTCGCAGACCGTTGAGGACGACGAGTACCGTGCTCCCCTCGTGCCCCACGACACCGATCGGGAGCGGAATCCCGACGGTCAGCGCCAAGGTGACCAGAATGGCGATGACGGCGAGGGAAAAGCCGAGGTTCTGGATGATCGTTCGCCGGGTGCGGCGGCTGAGCGAGATGGCGTACGGCAGCTTGGTAAGGTCGTCACCAATCAAGACGACGTCGGCTGTCTCGAGCGCGACATCGGTTCCGGCTCCGCCCATCGCGATCCCGAGGGTAGCGGTTGCCAGCGCTGGCGCATCGTTGACGCCGTCGCCGACCATCGCGACCTGCCCATCCTCCATCAAGCGGCGGATTGTGACCAACTTCTCCTCGGGCAGCAGGCCGGCGTGCACTTCCTCGATGCCCAACTGATGGGCGATCGCGCGAGCCACGCGGTCATGGTCTCCGGTGAGCATCACCATGCGCTTGATGCCCAATCGCCGCAGGCCCGCGATCGCCTCCGCCGCTCCGGGTCGGACGACATCGGCGACGGCGACCACGCCGCGGACTCCTTCCCGGTCGCCGACGAGCATCGCCGTCTTCCCCTCGGACCGCAGCCGGTCGGCGATCTTCTCGGCAGCCTCGACAGACACGCCGTTCTCGGTGAAGAGCTCGGTGTTGCCGACCAGGACCTCGGAGCCTTCGACCTCGGCGACGATCCCTCTGCCAACAACGGCGCGGAACGACTCCGCGTCCGTTAGCGGCACGCCCCGCTCAATAGCTCCTTGGACGATCGCCGTGGCGAGGTGGTGCTCGGAGAGACGCTCGGCGCTCGCTGCCCGCCGCAGGATCTCGCGCTCATCCCAACCGGATGCTCCATCGAGCGCGACCACGTCGGTCAGCACTGGCCGGCCCACGGTCAGCGTGCCAGTCTTGTCGAAGGCGACGATCTTGACCAAGCCCGCGTCCTCGAGATAGCCGCCGCCCTTGAAGAGGATGCCGTTGCGGGCAGCGTTCGCCAGCCCGGCCAGCGTCGAGGCGGGCGTCGAGATCACGAGCGCGCACGGCGAGGCAACGACCAGCAGCGTCATCGCCCGGTAGAAGGCATCGCTGAAATCGGTATCGAAGAAGACCCACGGCACGATCGCGACGAGGGTGGACGCGACAAGCACGCCGATCGTGTATCTCCCCTCGAAGGCGTCGGTGAAGCGCTGCGTGCGGCTCTTCTGCTCTTGCGCTTCTTGGACGAACGCAACTATGCGGGCAAGCGTGCTCTCCTGCGCCAGCTTCGTCACCCGGACCTGGATTGCTCCGGTCCCGTTCATGGTGCCGGCGAAGACCGCATCACCCGGGCGCTTCTCGACCGGCAGCGACTCGCCGGTAATCGCGGCTTGGTCGACGGCGGATTCGCCCGAGATGACAGTGCCATCAACCGCGATCCGCTCACCCGGCCGCACGAGGACGATGTCGCCGACGCGGATCTCATCAATCGGCAGAACGGCCTCGCCGCCCGGAAGGTCCGGCCTGAGAACTGTCGCCACCTCGGGACTCAGCTCCATCAACGCCCGCACTGCGCGCCGAGTACGCCCGAGCGCGTGGTGCTCCAGCGCGTTCGAGGCGGAGAACAGCCCAAGGAGGACGGCGCCCTCGGCCCAGGCATCGACGATGGCCGCTCCGATCGCCGCGGTGACCATCAGCAAGTCGACGTTGACAGTCCCGTGCAACAGGTCGCGAATCGCGGCATGGGTCGCGAAGGTGCCGCCGGCGAGATAGGCCGCGATGAAGAGCGCGATGACGATCCCATGCGGCAGCGATGTGAGGTAATCCACGGCAACCGCGAGCGCGAGGAACGCCCAGCAGCTCGCCGCGGCGACCACGAGCCGCCAGCGCTCCCACCAGCTCTCTTCGACGGCGCCATTTAGCCGCCGGCGCACCGCTGGCGCGCTCCTCTCGGAATCCGGCCCCTCGGCGCCGCCGTTCGCTGGCTGAATTCGGCCGTCAGTCCCCTCGTTTGCCCGCGCTATCCCGGTGTCTTGTGGGGATTCAGCGATGGTTGAAGATTGGAGTGTCGTCACCTTCAAAGTCCTGGGGTGTCAATGATGACGAGCATTGATTTGGCCGCATGTCATCAAATCCGATGAATTCCATCGGATAATTTCTCTTTATCTAATGATATCAAATCTGTCAACTTTCCATCCATCGTGAACATTTTCACAGAGAAGGGTCCTGTGCCTCTCTTTGACCGAGAGGCAACGTAAGAGGCGGCGCTGTGGACAACTGACGCGGAAATGTGGATAACCAGTGTGGATTGTGGAAAAGTCTGCGGACAATGTGTTCGTACACCCTCGTTCTCGGGGAGAGCGATGGGACGAATCGTGACCTGTGCGTGGATTGGCACACCCCCGCCGCCGTGGATAATCACCAACTGGCACGTTTGGGGATGAGTTATCCACTGAGGCGCGCTGTCGAATCCCGCGACGCGGCAGGCTTTTTCTCGCTTATCCCCATATCCCCAGTCCCTACCACGGACACGACTCGTTTCTCTCTTTGCTTTTCACTCTAAGAACGATGGTCGTCCCTAGACCGTAGGCTGGGGATTGGCAAGTCGGCTCATCGGCGTCTCGAGGCAATAGAAGGATCCATTTCCACAAGAGCGAGCTCGGCGTGGAGACACAGAGAAGGTGCCGTGGCGCCGCGGCGAGGTCTCAGCGCTCGAGGGATAACGTGCTGCTGGCTAGTAGAACACCGTGTAGGTCCGGTGATACGGCTGCGTGTCCGCCGGGAGGCTCTGGCCGAGTAGCCAAAGCATCCAATCGACCTCGAACGCGCGAACGTTGCGGCTCCGTCGCGCGAGAGCTCGGCGGAGGAGCTCGCAGGCCCAGACCGTGGCGGCGCGAATCTCAATCTCCTTGGGAGACCCCATTGGGATCAGGCGCCGGTTATCCACAGCCTCGGCGAGCTCGTCATCATAGACGAGGATGCCGAGCCGGCGCAGCACTTGCGGCACCTTGTAGTCGGCGAAGGCGGTCAGAATCTCGAGGTCGTCGAATGCGCCGAGGCCTTGTCCCCCGAATGCGCCGTGGAGGTCGGCAACGAGAATCTGCGCTCGCTTGTAGAAGCGGACCTCCGCTCCCTCGTAGATCGCGACATCGTTGAACGAGGGGAAGAGGGAGACGACTCGTTGCACGAGCCGAGCGGCTGAGCGCTCAGCCTCCTCGATGAGCGCGATGACCGGGTTCGCATCTGGATAGGCAGCGATCAGGCCCTGGCCGAGCTCATGGAGGTTCTGGACTCGGAGCGGAAAGAGCGGGATCTCCGGCGTTGCCTCGTCTGGAGGGCGGAGGATATGAGCGACGTCGCGCGGCGACAGGCCGATCAGATAGGTTGGATCCCAGATCGGCCGGCCCTCGTCCACTGCTCGCCGCAGCGCGGCTACCAGCGCCCAATAGCCGTCGAAGATCTCGCCGCGGTACTCGACGCGCCAGCGTCGAGCCGGATCCTCGCTCCAGAAACAGAAGTTGAGCGCGTCGAGCGCGAGCACCCACCCGGCCGTGTGCCAGGTCCCGTCCCGAAAGTGCAGGTCATCGGCCCAGCCGGTCGGCGCCTCCTCGCTCCCGACGACCGCGTCCGCGACCTCCTCGAGGCGCGCCTCATCAATTCGGACATGCCGCGCCTCCGCCACGACGGGCAGCGTGGTCGTCAGCACACCGAGCGGGTCAGGAGAGAGCTCTTGGTCGGACATGACGGTATGGTACCCCGACCGGTCTCCCTCGCGGCCGATTCGCGCCTCAGTCTGCGCTGCCGTTCATTCCCGGGCGCTTGACGCGGACGCTGACGCGCCCATCGGTCACTTGAACATCGAAGCACGGCACTGGCGCCGTCGCTGGTCCGTGCACCAGCCGGCCATCGCTCAGGCCGAAGACGGAGCCGTGCCACGGGCACGTGACCGTGTCGCCGGCGATCTCGCCCTTGTCGAGCGGACCGCCGAGGTGCGGGCAGGTCGCCGCGATCGCATCAATGCGGTCACCCCGCTTGAGAAGCATGACCGGGAAGGACTTCGCGCGGACCCGCTTCGGCTTCCCATCCTGGAGCTCTTCGACGCTCGCGACGTCAACCCAATCGTCCGGGGGCTGCTGGAAGGCGAGGTGATTGACGCCGATGCCGAGGTCATAGGCGAGATCACCGCCGAGCCAGGCGCTGAAGCTGGCGATGCCGAATCCGGCGAACGAGAGCGCGCGCCCCACGCCTCGGCTTCCCTGCTTCCGAGCGAGGAACGAGGCGCCATACAGCGCGGTTGCCACGACGTTCAGACCGCCATGGAGCGCCCCGACGCGACGCGGTTTCTCGTTGTAGGCGGCGTCCTGCCACTGGGCGATACCAGTCACGGCTGCGCTGGTTGCGCTGAGGAGACCGAGGCCGAGCAAGAGGTCCGCCGTCTCGTCGTCTCCGATCACGTCGAGGGCGAGCGATGCGGTCCAGAAGCTAATCGGACCCATGACGGCGGCTGGATGGAGCGGATGACCCAGCCAGGTGCCCACCAGCGCGTCCTTCAGCGCGCGTGGGGCGCTTTCGCCAGCGATGGGATCGCCCACTTTCTGAAGGCCCTCAGCTACCGCATCGAGCCACGGCATCTTCGCGATCAACCGGTCAGTGAACTTTCCCGCCATCCTCGTCCCTCCGTTGGTGGCTGCTTCCCAATCTTCCGGGTGGCGAATGGTCAGCCACGCACACGAGATGCCAGCGCCAGCACCAGCAATGGGGCCTCGGGTGTCTGAACGTGCCTGACGAGTCGGAACGGCGTGAGGCAAAGAGGGATTGGGACAGAAGCCATTCGAGCCGGGGACGACCATTCGTGCTTCTCGATGCGCGTGGAACCGCGCGTTTCCCAATCTCCTGCCGGGTCGGGACTGGCGGAGCGCGGTATGATGCCCGCTCCGACGACCGGTGCGACGTGCACCGGCATGTGTCCGCGAGCCCCAGGCAGGATGTCGCGGAACGCGCGAGCCATCAATTGCCAGGTAGCGACCGGGCGCGTGCGATTGGCGATTTCGCGGATGGAGGCTGCCAATGGTCACCGGTCGCTCCGCTGCCGCGTGGCTTGTCGTGGTCATCGTTCTCGTTGCCCTCGCCGCGGGCCTTGCCGGCGCTCCCTTTCCCGCGCCCGTCGTTCGCGCGGCTCAGGATGACCAGGGAGGAGCCGAGCTACCGTGCGTCGCCGACACGGAGCCGAATGACACACCGGACACGGCGATGCCGCTGGCCGGCGCTGCCTGCGTGGGCGGGACGATGGTCGAGGGGGATCAAGATCTCTTCCTGTGGACCCTCTCCGACGAAGATGTGAGCTCCCGCTGGACCATCTCCCTCGTCGGTATCCCGGCGACAGAAACCATCCTCCAGATCATGCGCGTGACCTCGCCTCCGGAGGAGACCACGCTCCAACTGAGCGACCGGTTCATCGAGCTCACCGTCGGCCCGGGCGAGCACGAAGTGCCGGCCGTGCAGCCAGACACCCTCTTCCTGCCCGGTCGGTATGTCATCGCGGTCGCGCGCTCCGCCGTGGCGCCGGGAATGACCGCCTCGACCGATGCCTATACGCTGACCCTGGCCCCTGGCACGCCGGTACCGCCGACCGGTGACGTCGAGCCGAACGACGACCCAGAAACCGCTACTACCGTTCAGGGCGCCTTCGCATTGTCCGGCGATCTCCAAAACTCATCCGATGTTTACGCCTGGACCGTAGATGAGACAGACGCCTCGAAGGGGTGGGAGCTGCGGGCGCAAGGGGCCGCTGGCGAGTCGCTCACGATCGAGCTGCGCAATTCGGAGGGGACATCACTCGTCTGGTCATCCGCTCGGCGCGACGGCCGGATCACGCTCTACGACCTCGGCTTTGCGCCGGGGACATATATCCTCACTGTCAACCCGGCCGCGATGGAGTCCCGTCCCTACATCTTGGAGATGGTTGAGACCGGCGATCGTCCCGAGGGTGATGTCGAGCCGAATGACGAGATCGCCTCGGCTGCCCCGTTCGACGTCACTCGGCCCATCAAAGGGCGGCTCACGCCGGAGAACGATAAGGATATCTACCGGCTGACGGTCGACGCTGAACTGACCGGGGTCATGATCGATGTCAAGCTCGTCTGGCGCTCCGGTCGGGCGCGGCAACTCTGTCTCGTCAACGCGGAAGGCACCGATCTCCAGTGCCGGCGCGGTGAGACGGGAGTCAGTCTCACCGATATGTATCTCTCCGCTGGCGACCATTACCTGGAGGTGAGCGGCGATCCGGATCTAGACGATCTCTATATCCTGCGCGTCGATACGACGACGCCGCCCGCCGCCGGCTTCGAGACGGAGCCGAACGACGATGTCACGGTCGCCAACACGCTGCCGATCGACGAAGAGATTCGCGGACATCTCAACGGACAGGAGGAGGACCTCTTTCGGCTGAGCGTCGATGGCGAGCCGCAGCTTTGGGATGTCGTCCTTGATGGGCAGGGGCTCAGCCGCCTGACGCTGGTCGACGCTGGCGGTCGCCAGGTGCATACCGTCGACGCGACGGATGGGACGCACGCGCAGATTTCCGACCTCTACCTGACGCCGGGCGATCACTGGCTCGCTGTCATTGGCACCGATGGCGACTACACCCTGCGCGCCACCCCGACCGGCCCGCCAACTCCCGACCGCGAGCGGGAACCGAACAACGCCCCCGCCGACGCGCACCCGATTTCGCTCGGTGAGGTCCGCGTTGGTCGCCTCGTCGAGGCAAACGACCGCGATCTCTACCGCTTCTTCCTGGCGGCTGAAGAGCACCTCATCATCCGCGTGATCCCGCCCCCGGACGGCGACATCGGCTTCACGCTGAACTGGGGCGCATTGTCAGTCGCCCGCGTCGTCGCTTCTGGTCTCGGCACGCAGATCGACTACGAGACCATCCTGCCACCCGGTGACTACACCCTCGATTTGGCGCCGGTGGTGACGAGCAGCGATTTCTATCAGGTCGTCATTCTGCGCGAGGATCCCTTGACGGTCCCCGCCGACCTCGAGCCGAATCAGAGCCCCGAGCAGGCCCGCCCGCTTCCCCCGTCCTTCACGGTTCGCGGCGCCACCAGCTTCACGCTCGACTACGGCGACGCTGACTGGTACCGCCTCCCCGACCTGACCGAGCCGGCGACGATGACCGTGCGGGTCGTGGGTGACGTGATGGTGAACCTCGTCCAGGTCGGCGGCGGGAATATCACGCTGACGCCGGCCGAAACTCCCGGCGTCTACACGGCCGAGCTGCCGGCCGAAGTCCCGCTCGCGTTCGGCGTCACCACCGCGGGAACGTACGAGCTCGCCTTCAGCTTCGAGCCCGGCCCGAGCGCCCAACCTGATCCGCAACCCCTCCCCGTCACGCTCGCGCTGACGCCGGAGACCGATTCGGTTGCCGCCTACTGGTTCGAGGGCCAACGGCTCGCGGCCGACTTGTCAATCACCAACACCGGCTCCGCGCCCTTGACGCTGGCGCTCGACGCCGTCACCAGTCACTATGCCTGGCAGGTTGAGCTGAGTCAGACGGAGGTGACGGTCGCTCCGGGCAACACCGCGGTCGTCCCCGTCACCCTCTACATCGCGCCCGATGCCTGGGCCGATCGCCCCGTGCGACTCACCGCCCGCGTCCGCGCTCCCGACGGCGCCCAGCAGACCGTCGGCGTTGATATCACGCCCAGACGCGACGCGCCGCCAATCCGCCCAGCTCCGGTCTGGTCGGTCCCGGACTCCCTTCTCGGCGGGCTCGACGTCGCCGCCCTGGCGCTCGGCGCTCAACCGGCCGGGACGATCGACCCGGAGAGCGAGGCCCGCCTCCACGACGGCATCGCTCCCGCCGGGGGCGGATTCGCCGAAGCTCTCCCGTCCGACTTTCCGATCGAGCTGACTGTTGATTTGGCCGGTGACGACCCCTTGCCCATCGTTGGCGTGGTTCTCAACCCACTCGCCGGGAGCGCCGCCTACAACGAGATCGTCCGTGACTTCGAGATCCTCCTCTCCGAGGATGGGCAGAACTACTCCGTCGTCTATGCCGGTGAGCTGCGGCCTCTCTTCATCGACCAAGCCTTCGCCTTCGAGTCCCCGGTCCCGGCTCGCTTTGCCCGCCTTCGCATCCTGTCGACCTGGAGCGACCGGCCCTTCCGGCTCGCCCTCGGCGAATGGAAAGTGATTGCCCAGCCAGGCGTTGTCCCCGACTCGATCGCGGAGATCAATCTCGCTGACCCGGCTCTCGGCGGCCATGTCGTCGTCATGGATCCCCTCCCCCTCGATTTCAATGCCGTCCCGAAGCTCGTCGGCCCAGAACCCGATCGCCTCACCGTCGACTTGCCCGAAGGCGCGATTCCCAGCTGGATCATTGGCTTCCACGACGATCGCGCCGCCCAGCTCGTCGAGCTGCGCTGGGTCGATCCTCCCGACTCTGCCGACGTGGCCGGCGCCGATGGGACAGCGGAGAACCGCTTTCACGCCGTGGATGTCGAGATCAGCACTGACAGTCCGGCTGGGCCTTGGCAGCGGGTTGGCACCTGGACGCTCGAGCGGGCGCCAGACGGGACGGTTGCGCCGTTCGTCTTCGCCGAGCCGACGTGGGCTCGGTTTGTCCGCTTCATCGGCCACGGGCCGCAAGAAGAGGTTCGCGGCTGGGAATACCCTGCTCAGATCCTCGCCATCGAGCGGCCCACCGACGATACCTACCGTTCCATCCTCGGCGAGTGGGGGCAGACCAGCCGCGTCGCGATCTACGAGGCGCTGACTGCCTCCGAGAACGGAGTGACGGCGGAGCTCAGCGATGAGGACGATGCGGGCGAGACCGCCGATCAGGCGCGTCTCGTCTCGGTGGGCGAGACGGTCCATGGCCGAGCGCAGATCGAGCGCGACGTTGATTGGTACCGCGTCGAAGTTCCCGCCGATCGGAACCGGCTCACCCTCACGCTGAGTGGCGCGCCCACGCTCGGCGTCATCCTCACGCTCTACGACGAAACCGGAGCTGAGGTGCCCATCTCCGTCTCAGACTTCGACGATCCCCGGCAGCTGACGTACACGCTCGAAGTGGAACCCGGCGCTACCTACTTCCTCCGTGTCGAGCAGCCGCCCCACTCGGTCGTCTTCACCTTCGATACCAGCGGCAGCATCGGCGCCTACGAGCCTTACGTCCGCGCCGCGATGCGCACCTTCGTCGCTGGCGTCGTTCCGGAGCACGAGGCGGTCAACCTGCTGCCCTTCGAGGATGACTTCCTGCTCGACGAATGGGGAGCCACTCCCGAGGAGCTTCAGGCCGCGCTCAACGCCTTTGCCTACAGCAGCAGCTCCAGCGGCGGCGAAAAGGCCCTTCTGGACGCTGCATCCGGCTTGGCCGGCCGTCCCGGAGCCAAAGCCATCCTCGTCATCACGGATGGCGAGACGTCATCGAAGCAAGTCGCTCCCGAGATGTGGGCGGTGCTGTCGGTAGTCCAACCGCGCATCTTCGCCGTCCAGATCGGCGCGGAAGCCGACCCCGTGAGCTCGCAGGACATCATGCAGGACTGGGCCACGGTCGGTGACGGCACGTACCAGTACAGCCTGACGCAGGGCGAGATCGACCGTGCCTTCGACCGCACCGCCACCTACTTGCGCCGTCCCGCCGACTACACCCTTACGGTTGAAGCCACATTCGAGGCCCCGACGCCGACGCCGCGGCCAACCGCGACCCCTGAGCCGACCGCTACTCCGACGCCGACGGTGACACCATCCCCCACGCCGACACCCACGCCGACTCCGGCCGAGCCGCCACGCCCGGGCAGCATCCAGGTCCTCAGCCCGCGCGTCGAGGAGGGCGAGCAGCCGGTCGTGGTCCCGGCCGCCGGCACGGCGATCGAGATCATCCTCGACACCTCCGGCAGCATGCTCCAGGAAATCGAACCCGGCCGCACCCGCGCCGATGTCGCCAAGGAGGTGCTGACCGACCTCGTCCTCAACCGGATTCCGGTCGGCGCGCCGGTTGCGCTGCGCACGTTCGGGAATGTGCCGGACTCGTGCGAGACGAATTTGGCCGTGCCGCTCCAACCACTCGACCCACAGGCGATGGTGCAGACGATCGCCAACCTGCCGGTCGTCAACCTCGTGCGTACTCCGATCGGCGCCTCGCTGGAGATGGTCACTGAGGATCTGAGAGATGCGCCGGGACCGAAGATCGTCGTCCTCGTCACCGACGGCGAAGAGACCTGCGACGGTGACCCAGAGGCCGCCATTCGTGCCCTTCGCCGGCAGGGCATTGATGTCCACGTCAACATCGTCGGCTTCGCGCTCGACGACGATGCGTTGCGTGACCAGTTCCGCCGCTGGGCTCGCCTTGGCGGCGGCACCTACTTCGACGCCACCAACACCGAGGAGCTGGGAACCGCCATCAGCCGTGCCGTCCAGGCTCCCTTCCGCGTCCTCAACGAGGATGGCGAGGTCGTCGCTACCGGCACAGTTGATGGCAACGCCGTCTCGGTCCCGCCCGGCGTCTACACCGTCGAAGTCCTGACCGATCCGCGCCAGACGTTCGAGGACGTCGAAGTCGTCTCCGGCGAGCGGACCCGCCTGCGCTTGCGGCGGGAGGAGTAAGCGACAGCGCGGCGCAACGCTATTTCGCTCGCCGCCCCCGCCTCCGACCCGTTGCTCTGGGCGGAGGCAGGGGCAGTTCTCGCTCCGGCAATCGGTCACACTGGGGCCGGTACGAAGGCGAGCGCGCAAAGGGCGGCGGTTGCCGGCAACGAAGCGGTGGTGAAGACGAGGCCCGGCGTTGAACTGACCGCACCAATGGCCATGAGGATGCCGCCGATCACTCCGACCGCGGCAACAAGGCAATATGCGAGCTTCTTCAGATGGTAAATGCCCTCGAAAAGCTCCCCGAGCATGATCATGTATTCGACCGAGTCCTGCGAGCCGCCCATTTCCATGCGGTCGAATGTCTCGCCGGTGCGCGGATCCACCTGCCACCAGCCAGTCAACGCCCGGCCGTCGAGCGTGACAGGCCGCTCCGGGACGACGACGAGGTACCCAGCCGATAGCGCCTCCTCGATCAGCGCCTGAGCGCGGGCGGAGAAGTCGACACCGGCGGGTGTCGTGCCCGGATGGAGCGTTTGGAGGGCGATACCAGCCGTCCGCGCCTCATCGAAGAGACGGCCGACGCTGATATAGCTCACCGGCGTCGGGCTCGGCATCACGGTGACCAGCTCGCCGACGGTTGCCCGCTCGGCGACATGCGCGAGGACGCCCGCGACAACGCTCGGGTGAACGGCAGGGGACGCGCCAGCGATCGGCGCGGCGCCGACGGCTTGATGGACGAGATCGAGGGTCGCGGCGAGCCGGCCATCCTCCGCGTCGCCGATTTGAGTTGGAGTGAGGGTCACCATCGTCACGTTCGGCGCGTTGGGGTAGAAGCGGTAGCCCGTTTCGTCCATGAGCTCCATCTCGAGCCCGGCGCGCGCGTAGTGGTAACCGTGGGCCATATTCGCAAGGTCGGCCCGGGTATCGGCAATCGAGTAATCCTGATCGTAGTAGCTGCCGGGGACCAGTGAGCCGACGACGGCGATCGTCATCGTCGTCAACAGCGGCGGGTAGACCTCGCCCAGCTCCTCGTTCGTGACCATCTCGATCGGAGGAATCGCGGTCGCGTCGAAGGTTCCCGCGAGCCGGGCGGCCGGATCAACGCGGTCGAAGATCATTCGCTCCGCGTGGCGCGCCTCTCCGTCTACCGGGCGAATGTCAATGGTCGCCCAGGCGGCCAAGGTGTCCTCCTGGGTCGCCGAATCGCCGCCGAAGAGATCACCGGTCTCCGAGTCCGTCTTGAAGACCATCGGTTCGCCCCGGATGATCTGCTCGTCGACGATGAGATGGGGGAGCCATTGCAGGCCGCCGCCGCCGAGGATTGACGAGATCGTGATTCCCAGCTGCTGGAGCGGCTCGGGCTCGACGTGGATGAGAGAGATCGGCACCCCGACCAGGTCCGCGCTCCGCGCCTGATGCGTAAGAAGCGGGCGGCGCGTCGGCTGCCCGCCCGAGACGACCTCGGCGACGACCCCAAACTCGACGGTGTGGTAGAGGTCGTCCGGCAGCGCATCGAGCGTTTCGGTGGGGGTCGCGTAGGCGGTGCCGGCTTCGGCGCCAGGGATCGAAGGATCGAGGTCGATCCATTCGGTACCGGATCGGTATTGAATCCAGACGTGTTGTATCCGCTCACGATCGGGGAGGGCGAGCTCGGCGGCTGGCAGCGTCACGGCGGCGTCCGCCAGCGCCCCCGCGAGCATTCCCAGG
The DNA here is from genome assembly GCA_937901745.1 of uncultured Chloroflexota bacterium. Lineage (GTDB taxonomy): Bacteria > Chloroflexota > Chloroflexia > Thermomicrobiales > UBA6265 > CALGSZ01. The sequence continues at coordinate 31,448 of CALGSZ010000060.1, forward strand.
TCCTCACCAAGGCGTGCGCGGGCGAGATTCAGCAGCTCTTTGCGCGTCTCCGGCAGCTTCAGGATGGCCTCTCGCTGTTCCGGCGTCAGATTGGCTGGATCGGCGCTGGGATCCCCGGCGGGCAGCTGGAGCACCTCCAATGCATGCGCCCGCGCCGCGGCGGCTTCGACCGTCAGCGACTCGAGCAAACGCGCCGCGTTCGCCTCGTCGAGCTCGCCGACGACAAAGCGCACGTCGACGAGCGCTGCTTTGAGCATCTCGGCGAGCAAGAGCGCTTGGTCGGCGGAGTTGCCGGCGCGCCCCCAGAGGGTCCCCTTCGCGCCGCGCAGGACGCCGGGATAGGCGTCGTAGCGCACCTCGTCGGCTACAAAGCGGAAGATCAGCTCCGGATCATACGCGAAATCGAATGCCAGATCTTCGAGCGATGGGCCGCCCGGAGAACGGGTCGCTGGCGTGGCTTGGGCGGCGGGAGCCGCCGCTCCGGCTTCGGGGCTGATGGTGCTCACGCCGGTGGTGACGGCAGTCGCGCCGAGTCCGAGGGCGCGCAGAAACGTGCGCCGGTTGGTGCGAGACTCTGTTGCCTTCGCGAGCTTTCGGGCCAGGTCATCGATGCGTTGACCGTTCATCGCTCCGCTCCCGGATCAAGCTGCCCATCCGCACCTTTGTCCAACTACCAATGCCCTCCGGCCCTTGCACTATACACGAGTGAGATAAGGACGCGGAACAAACCATCGGTAGATAGGAATCTCCCGGACAACGTCGAATCGTATTTCGACGGCAAGATGCGCTTACGCTGATACGAAATGGCGTCGGCGATGGGCGTGAATCAATCAGTGCGCGCCGACCGCCGAGCGTCGCGGGTAGGGACCGACCCCAAGGAAGAACGGCCTCGGGTATCCTGAAGCACCTGATCGGTCGGAACAGCGTGAGAAGGAGGGAGTGGGAGTGCCATCCGGGCGGGGACGACCATGTAAGATCGGACTCTTTGTCCCTCACTGGGAGAACGCCGAGACGGGCCGGGCTCTCCGATGGCAGGAGCTTGCCGCTTACGCCCGCCGGGCCGAGGAGGTCGGCTTCGATTCGATCTGGCTACCCGATCACCTGCTCTTTCACTTTCCGGACTCACAGCCGCAGGGCGGGTGGGACGCCTGGTCGTTCTTGGCCGCGCTGGCGGCGACGACTCGCCGGATGGAGATCGCGACCCTCGTCGCCTGCGCCGGCTTCCGCAACCCGGCGCTGATCGCGAAAATGGCCGACACGATTGATGAGATCAGCGGCGGCCGGCTAATCCTCGGTCTTGGCGCGGGGTGGCACGAGCCTGAGTACCGAGCTTTCGGCTACCCATTCGATCATCGCTACGCTCGGTTCGAGGAAGCGTTCACCATCATCCGCACGCTGCTGCGGGAGCGAAGGATCGACTTCGAGGGGCGGTTCTACTCGGCCAGGGAATGCGAGCTGCGTCCCGCCGGTCCGCGCCCGAACGGCCCGCCGATCCTGATCGGCACGATGGGCGAGAAGATGCTGCGCCTGACCGCGAAGTACGCCGACTATTGGAATCAGGACCGCAAGAACGATTTGGCCGAGGTCGAGCAGGTACAGGCGCGGGTCGATGCGGTCTGCCAGGAAGTTGGCCGCGATCCGGCCACGCTCGGCCGCGTCATCGGAATTCAGATCGACCTGCCGGATCCGTCGCGGCCAGCTCGCAGGCTCTTCGTCGGTCCGCCGCTCCCATTCACCGGCTCGCCCGAGGAGCTGGCGGAGGTGGTTCGCCGATACGCCACGGCGCGGGTAGATCACCTCATCATCTGGGTCGATCCCGTCTCCGTCGCCGGCGTCGAGGGACTCGCGCCCATGCTGGAGATTCTCGACCGGGGATAGGAAAAGCCCGACAAGCCACCCATGTCGTAGAGAAGCGGGAACCGGACGTATAATCGCCGTCGGGATGGGTGGCGTCGTGGCCGGGAGGGCGCGTGCCAGAGGAGGCGCTGGGGTGGCCGACGACCTACGACGGCTTCTAGATCACATCGTCCACACCTACGTGGCTCATGACGAGATGATCGCGGTCGATCTCGACGCGTCGGCCAGCGACCGCGCTGAGGACATCGCCGCCGACAAGCGCCGCGCCGTTCGTCGCGAGGCGAGTCGAGCGGAGACGCTCGCCGGGGCGTTCGTCGAGGGGTTGGAGCGCGCCTTTGCGGCTCGCGGCCGGCCCGACGCGGAGCTGATCTTGGACGATCGCGATCCAGAGCAAGACGCGATGGCGGACGCCCTAATCCGCTTCTTGGTCAGCCACCAGCTCGCCTCGTCCCGGAGCGAGGAAACCGAGCCGTATCACTACCGCTACGCGATCTCTATCGATTGGGATCGGCTCGCGGCAGTCGCGACTGACGCGGGGATCGATCTCGAAAGTGCGTTGCGGCGCGCGAGGAGCGCGTGAGCGCCTCCCGGCGGCACTCCCGGTCAACCCGTCGCAAGGAGACGGCTGTGCCGGCATTGGGAACGTCAGAACCCGAGCCAATGTCCGAATCTCACCGGCCGGCCGAACCCGACGTCTTGCCGGGCGAGGACAATCCGGAGCGCCTTGCGGCCGCGCTCGGCTTGCGGATGCGCGACCCGGAGCTTCTGCGCCTGGCGCTTACCCACCGTTCGGTCGTCCATGAGTGGGCGGGCACCGTGCCGGGCATGCCGGCGCCGCAATCGAACGAGCGACTGGAATTCCTCGGCGATGCGATCCTCGGGGCAGTCGTCGCTGATGAGCTCTATCGCGCCTTCCCGGATCTTCCAGAAGGTGAGCTGACTACGCGCCGCGCGGCGCTGGTGCGCGCCGAGCAGCTGGTACGGTGGGCGCGGGAGATCGACCTCGGCGCCTATCTCTACCTCGCCCAAGGCGAGCGCGTCTCGGAGAGCGCGCGCGACCGGATGCTCGCCGGCGCCTTCGAGGCGGTGGTCGGCGCGATCTACCTCGATCGCGGGTGGTCCGGCGCGAAGCGATTCCTCCGCCGGTTCCTCGGCAACAACCTCGAGAGCACGGTGGTCTCGCAGGAGGAGACCAATCCGAAGGGGCGGCTCCAGGAGCTTGCCCAGGAGCGTTTCCGGGAGGCGCCGCACTATCGCGTCGTGCGAACCGAGGGACCTCCTCACGCGCGCCGCTTCACCATCGAAGTCTCGATCGCCGGCCGGGCCCTAGCGACCGGCTCTGGCGGCAGCAAGCGCGAAGCTGAGCAGGAGGCCGCCCGGCTGGCGCTGGAGCGGCTGGCTCACGACGAGACGGATCGCTCCGCTTCTGTGACGCGCGACGCCGCGCATTCCTCCGAGAGGTGATCTCAACCGCACCGTGCGGCCTTGCCGCATTTGGTCGTTTGGACGCGAGGAGTTCCCATCTTGGTTGGTAGAATTGGGCGGCGCAGAACGTCGCTCGGCGGACCAACATCACACGCGGTTGGGGGACGTGTGCCGCTTCGAGCCGCGCTCATCGCTGGGACTCCCGGCCACCGGCGCGGCGCTGTCTGATCGATCCTTGGCGCACGGGAGGGTGGCGTGGGACGGTTGTACGACCAGCTGACGATTTTCGGTGGGAACTCCAACCCGGAGCTCACCGACGAGATCTGTGAATACATCGGCATTCCGCGCGGCCGCGCTGAAGTTTTCAAGTTCAGCAACGACAACACCTTCGTCCGCATCGGCGAGAGCGTCCGCGACAACGATGTCTTCGTCGTCCAGTCCTTCTCCGCGCCGGTCAACGACTCGATCATGGAGCTCCTGATCATGATCGATACCCTCCGGCGCGCCTCGGCTGGCCGGATTACCGCGGTCATTCCCTACTTCGGGTATGGCCGCACCGACAAGAAAGATCAGCCGCGTGTGCCGATCACGGCACGGCTCGTCGCCAAGCTCGTCAGCACGGCGGGCGCCGACCGCGTCCTGACGCTGGACCTCCACGCGGGCCAGATTCAGGGCTTCTTCGACATCCCGGTCGATGAGATGAGCGCGATGCCGCTGGTCGCCCGCTATTTCTTGGACAAGCGGCTGAGCCGTCCGGTTGTCGTCTCCCCGGACTTGGGCAACACCAAGCGGTCGCGCAACTTCGCAGAAACGCTCAACGCGCCGCTGGCGATCATCGAGAAGCGGCGGATCGGAAATGCCGACCGCTCGGAGGTCCTCAACCTGATCGGCTCGGTCGAGGATGCCCAGGTCGTGATCGTTGATGACGAGATCGACACGGCCGGTTCGATCACCCAGGCCGCCGAAGTCTGCTTGCGAAACGGCGCCGCGGAAGTCTACGCGGCCTGCATTCACCCGGTCTTTTCCGGACCGGCTGTGCGCCGGCTGCAGGACAGCGCGATCCGCGAGGTCGTCGCCACCAATACGATCGCCCTCCCGGAAAGCAAGCGCATCGACAAGCTGACCATCATCTCGGTGGCGCCACTGCTTGGCGAGACGATTCAGCGCATTCACACGGGCGCCAGCGTCGCCGCTGTCTACCGCGCCGCCCAGACGATGCCGATCGGCTAGCGGTCGCTCCGCGCAATGCTCTTGCCGCGGCGGATCACGCGTCCAGAGCGCTCGTCGCGCCGCGCTGAGCTCCCACCAGGACCGCTCCGGCAGCCAAGGTTTGCTCCGCCTCGGCGATCATCTGCCGCAGAATCTCGCCGGCCGGCTTGATGTCGCGAACGAGTCCAGCCGTCTGCCCGGTGAACGGCACCAGCTCGTGGATCCGCCCCGCGCGCAGCGCGCCCAGGATCTCGTCCCGGGCCTCGGCGGCGCGTGGCGCGACCTCGGCTGGATGCTTACTCCAGTCAGTGATGAATGGGGTGCGCAAGGCACGCGGCACCGTGTCATACGCGATCTCGCTATCAGACGGCATGATCGTTCGCCAGGCCTCGAAACGGATCGCGTCCTCCGATTCGGCCGCCAAGATTGCCTGCTTCCAAACTCCAGGCACGCCAGCCTCCTCTGACGCGAGGAAACGCGTGCCGACATTCGCTCCCTGAGCGCCGAGCACGAGCGCGGCGGCGAGCCCGCGTCCATCGGCGATGCCGCCGGCTGCCACGACCGGGATCGAGGGCACCGCATCAACGACCTGCGGCAGCAGGACCAAGGTGCTCGGCCCTTGCGCGAGGCCCTGTCCGCCCGCTTCGCCGCCCTGGGCGATGATCGCGTCCACGCCACGCGCCGCGACCTGCCGTGCCTGTGTCACCGTGTGGACCTGTTGAACGACCGGGATTCCGGCGGCATGCGCGCGATCAACCAAATCTCCCGGATCTCCGAGCGCGAAGGTGATAGCGGCCGGCTTGGCCTCGAGGGTCAGCGCGAAGGCGTCTTCGTTCAGGAGTGGCACGACGTGATTGACGGCGAACGGCCGGTCTGTCATCGCGCGGACTCGCTCGATTTGCCGCTCGAGGTCGTCCGCGGTGGCAAGGATGGCCCCAATGCTCCCCATGCCGCCCGCGTTCGAAACCGCGGCCACCAATTCCGGCGAGGTTGCCGGCCAGATCGCCGCTTGGATGATGGGATGTTCGATGCCGAGCAGATCGCAGAGCCGCGTGCGGATCATCGCACCCTCTCCCTGAACGACGCCGGGTGACGGCGTCCCATCACCGAGCGCCGCGGGCGCTCGGCGCCGCGTCGTCGCGTGTCTGGTGGTGGCACTGCGAAGACGGTCCCAACAGTAGCGAGGGATGATCCGATTTGGCAAGCGTTGGCGAGCGGCTCAAGAGGATCGGCTGGAAGTGCCTCTTGCTTTCCCGGCAGTAGGCGAAGGTACTCCGTTCGCGGTTCGGCCACGGAGTCATGCGACGGTGTATGGCCCGGCGGCCGGAGACCGCCGGCGCTAGGGACTCGTCGTGTCGGGCGCTACCTCGTCGAACTCGGCGGTGAAGTAGGCCGGATCGTGGGCGTCGTTGCCGAGGATGACGCGGATGCCCTCCTCAGCGGGCCCATCTCCGATCTCGACAGCGGCGATGTCTACGCCGATGAGACCGGCGACGAGGTAGGCCGTCGTGATCTCCTCCTGAGGAGCCAAGATCTGCGTCTGCTCCGCCACTTCTGGCCGGTCGGCGACGTCGACATCGGTGAAGCCGTAATCGCGGAGCACGAAGCCGATGCGCTGGCCGAGACCCGGATTGGTCGTGCCGTTCTCGAGGCGGATCGGCGCGTCGTAGTTCGGGTGCGCCAGCGCCGACATCGGCGGCGTGATTTCCCGCCCGGCAAACTCTGAAAGGATCTCGCCCACCACGTCCCAGTCAGCGACCAGGTAGTAGGGCTCATCCGGCAGCTGCTCTTCAGTCAGCGCGCGGTCGAGGGAGTACTGCTTGATGCCGTTGTCCTGGATCTCCGAAGCGAGCCGGGCCAGCCTCAGCGCCTGCGTCGGCGAGAGATCGGTGCGAACCGCATCTCCCAGCTCTGCGATCAGCTCGCCGGCCTTGGGCAAGAGATCGAGTGACAGCGCTTGCTCGCGCAGCGCGAGCAGCACCTGCTGCTGGCGGACGGATCGGCTGCCGTCGCCGTCGTCGTGGCGTGTCCGCGCGTATTGCAGGGCGCGTTTCCCATCCATGTGCTGCCAACCGGCCGGGAAGTAGACGCGCATGTAGTTCGTGCCGTCGGCCGGGAACGCGTCGTCCTTGATCGGATACGGGACATCAATGGTGATCCCACCGACGGTGTCGATGATCTTGATGAAGCCGTTGAAATCGACCTGCGCGAAGTAATCGATGCGCAGGCCAAAGTTGGCCTCGATCGTCTTGATGACCAGGCCCGGCCCGCCGCCCGGCACCTCGTCCGCGTCCCCGAACGCGTAGGCGGCGTTGATCTTGTTCATCCCGTAGCCGGGAATGATCACCTTCAGGTCGCGGGGAATAGCGAGCATCCCCGCCTCCTTGGCCACGGGATCGATATTGACGAGGATCATCGTGTCGGATCGCGATGGCTCATCCTCCCGGCGGTCGACGCCCAGCAAGAGGATGGTGATGCGCTCGGTTCCGTCCCAGCTCGGGATCTCTGGGACGGCGGTCGCCGTCGTCTGCGCGATGACTGGCGTCCCTTCCTCGTTCTTGACGGCGATGAAGGGCTGCGGGTCGCGCGGCGCGGGCTCGACGAAGACGTCCTGATACGCGCGGGTGCCGCGGTAGACGATCGGTCCGATGATGGCGCCGACGGCGATGAGGAATACCACAGGAATGGCCAGGGCGATCATGCCAGCGCGCGTGCGCGGTCGCCGCAGGAGTCGCCGCCTCTTGCGCGGAGTCTCGGCCGCCGCTTCCCGGTGCGACTCTTGCTCCCGCCGGAGTCGCTCGAAGGAGGGGCGGACGGCGGAGCTCTCCTGCCCCCGCGCCGGCGGCTCCTCCACGACGGGCTGTGCTGGACGCGCCGCCGGTCGCGCCGCGGGAACCGCGGCAGGAGTGGCCTGGCGGACGCGTGCCGGAGCGGTCAATCTCCCCGCCAGCGCGGGGGCGGCAGTTGCAAGATACGGTCGAGGGAGGCGGCCACGTTGGAACGTTTGTCGCGGTGTAGCGCGGCGCGGGGAGCGTCGCTGCTGGCGGCGTTGAGCGTACCGGGGATAATCGCGCATATCAGGCATCGATTCTCGCGCGGGCGACCGGGCGAGCGCGCGCCTCGGTATCCGCGGACGATCGTCCTATGCTCTTGGCCGCGGCATATCCGCGGCAGCGAAACGGCCTGAGTCTACCATGCCAGGGACGCCAAGCCTTGACGCCTAGGCAGCGCTCCGGTAGTGTACGTACAGATTGGCTCCGGGGCGAGTGTGCCGGGTGCGACCACTGGCGCCGGAGGAGAGGGCGAGCACTGATGCTGCTTTCTGACCGGGATATCGTCGAAGCGCTCAAAACGGGCCGGATCAAGATCGATCCTCCGCCTGACCTGGAGACACAGTTGGGCTCAGTATCGATCGATTTCCGGCTCGGGCGGACCTTCATGGTCTTCGAACACAGTCGCCATAGTTACATTGATCCGCGACAGCCTCACTCGATCGGCGACGCGATGCGGACGATCGTCGTCGATGAGGACGAGCCGTTCATCATGCAGCCGGGCGACTTCGCGCTTGCCTCGACGATCGAGTCGCTGGAGTTGCCGGACGACCTCGTCGGGCGGCTGGAGGGCCGATCGAGCATCGCGCGGCTCGGCATTACGGTCCACTCGACGGCGGCGGTCTTCGAGCCGGGCTGGGTCGGGACGGCGACGATGGAGCTGAGCAACTTGGGGCGAATGGCGGTCGCGCTCTACCCAGGGATGCGGATCTGCGCCTTCTCCTTCGAGACGGTCAGTTCCCCCGTCATGACACCGTACCGCTTGAAGCGCAACGCCAAATACGCCGGTCAGCAGACGCCTCGACCGTCCCTCCTGGCCGAGGAGAGCCGGCTGAGAGACGAGCTGAGTTCCCGGAACGGCACGAGCCGGAGTTAGGCGACGCTGGCTCGGTTTCACGTGAAACGCGGCGGCTGGTCGACGCGCGTTGCCCTCGCCGGGCATAATCCCTCCGGCTGAGATCGTGGCCGAGCCGATCGGCCTGATGACGAGGGAAGACGTCGTGTCGGTTCAAGTGCTGCAATCGATCCGCGACCGCGTTCTGCCGATGTTCGAGGTGACGGCCGAGCGGTACCGAGGACGGGTGCCAACGCCGTACCCGATCATCGTCGATGATCCCGAACGAGGCGAGCTGGGATTGGAGCTCGATCCCAACTACGCGATCTACTTTTCGAGCGATGGGACGCAGGCGTATGCCGAGTTGCGGTTCCCGCTCCCGCGCAACGATGCGCGGTCCAGCGCCAGCCGCGAGAAGTTCTCCGGCTTGCCGTACACCAGCCGCCGCCCGCTTGATCCGGACATCTCCGACCTGGAGCTGCGCAACCTAATCGCCGAGCTCATGTCGCGCTGGAACTACCAGCCGACGATCATCCACATCACCGATACGTAGACCGTTTGCCAGTAAGTGCGTAAACGAGAGAGGGCCGGGCAATTGCCCGGCCCTCTTACTGTTTGTCCGTTGTTTCACGTGAAACGCGCTATTCCCAGGAGACCCAGCGATCGCTCTCGCGCGTCCAGCTCACGATTTGATCCTCGCGGAAGAAGAGCGCGATCTCGCGGGCCGCGCTCTCCGGCCCATCCGAGCCGTGGATCAGATTGGCGGTGATCGTCAGACCGTGGTCGCCACGGATCGTGCCCGGCGCGGCTTCCGCCGGGTTCGTCTTGCCCATCGTCGCCCGCGTCGCGGCGATCGCCCCCGGTCCCTCAACGACCATCGTCACCACCGGACCCGAGGTAATGAACTCGACCAGCGTGGGATAGAACGGCTTCTCCTTGTGCTCCCCGTAGTGGCGCTCCGCCAGCTCGCGATCGATCTTCCGGAACTCCATCGCGACGATCTTCAATCCGCGCCGTTCGAGCCGGGAGATGATCTCACCGATCATGCCGCGCTGAACCGCATCCGGCTTGATGATCACCAGTGTCCGCTCAACCTCAGCCACTGTCTTCTCCTCGTACTTCCCTCATGATTTCCGTGCGCGCTGGGCGCCGGCCCGCCAGACTAGCATAGCCCGCGAACCAACGCCATGGGGACGGTCTAGACCGTCCCCATGCGCTCAATACCTGCCTTTGTTTGAGGTCGCCGGTCCTTACGCCGCCGGCTGGAGAAGCGCCTCGATTTTGGCAATCGCGTCCTGGCAAGCCTGCCGGATCGCGGCGCCCTCGCATGGCTCGCTGAAGACGATCAGCGCGAAGTTGCCAGCATTCTGGACGTGGATCATCCCGTCTGGCGTGGCGATGCTGACCGCCTGCGCGGGGCCCGCGCCGAGCCGCAGCGCGGTTCGCTCCGTCGCCCCGACGAGAGCCGCGCCAACCGCGCCAGCGACGTCCGCGTCCTGCAGATCGATGCCCGCGCGACCCATGACGAGCCCTTCAATGTTCACGGCCACCACGCCCAGAATCTCGTCGTAGCGCAGCAGGTCGTGCAGAGCGTCGTCAACGCTGCTCGTCGTCATCCCAAGCTCCTTTGTGCGTTCATCCGCGATCGGCGCCGGCTCAGCATCGCCTGCCGGAATTGCGCCGCTGCCTGCTCCGTCCGACCTAGGCGCAAATACGCCTCGCCCAGCACGCGGAGCGCCAGCGGCTCCGTGTAACCCTGCGCGATCTGCGCTTCGAGTGTCTGCGCGACCTCGCGCGCGGCGTCCTCGCTCTCAATCAGGCGCAGCCGCATCGCCATCAAGTCGGGAGCGGGCTCGTTCGCCGGCTTCACTCCATTCTGGCCAACGGCAACGGCCACCGGGACCTCGGCAGCCGCGGGCGGCTGCGCCGGCGACAGGCTGCGATCGACGACGAGCTGGCCCGCCTCGACGAGCGACCGCTTCGTCGCTCTCAAGCGCGCAAACAACCCGTCCACGCCTTCGCGCCGGTCGAACAGATCCGACGTCTGGCTGATGACCGTCGGCCAGCGCGGCGCCTCGACAGAGACTGGAGTCGCCTCCTCGGCGGCGGGCCGTTCCTGCGGCTGGCTCTCGGCAACGGCCGCCACCTCCGCCATTGATGGCGCGGGTACCGGATCTGCCGCCACCGGCGTATCCATCGGCGCCTCGGCCGTCAGCGGTGCCTCGCCGGCCGCTGCCTCCGTTACCGCGATCTGATCCAGGGCCGCCAGATCGAACGGCTCCGCGCCGAGCTCCGCGTTGAGATCGGAGAAATCGGGCGTGTCAGATGCGGGTGGCGGGCCGATCTCCTCCAGCGAGAACGGCTCGACGCCTGGGATCTCCAGGTCGATCCCAGGCCCGGCAGCCGGCTCGGCGCCAAGGCTGTCGCCCTCCGCCACCAGCAGGTCGGCCGGAAGCTCGGCGCCAACCGCGTCGCCGGGATCTGCAATCGGCTCCGCATTTGCCGCGGGCGTCTCCGCGCCGAGTGGTGACGTGCCATCGCGGCTGGTGACGGCCAGCAGATCCTCGAAATCGAGCGGCTCACCGACCGTATCGGGCAAGGCCAGGGGATCAACCTTGTCGCTGTCGTCGTCCAGCTCAGGCAGCGATTCCTGGTCGACGTTGCGCAGCAGCTCGGTGTAGCCAGTTGGCTGCTGGGGCGGGATGCCCGCGATCACTTCCTCGCCCAGATCGGCCAAATTGTCCGACGACGCTTCCGCGGCCACGTCGGGCGTCGCTTCCTGGGGCTGTGTCGCTTGTGCCGCTTGCTCCTCGGGCCGCGACTCCAAGTCGGCGAAATCGGCCGCGGTGAACGGTTCCCAAGCGTCCGACGGATCCGACTCATCGGCCGAGAAGGGAACGACCCCGCCAGCGTCGAGCTCGGCCACGAGATCCTCGAACCCGGTCACCGACGGTGTATCCGGTGTCGCCTCTTTCAGCGCCCGGTCGAGATCGTCCCATCCGGCGGTCAAGTCTATTTGGCCGTCGTCCGAGACGAGTGAGTCATCCGCGGGAGGCGCCGATGCGGTCGGCGGCTGTAGTGACGGCGTTGGCTCTGGAGTTGGCGCGTTCTCCACGGAGGCGGTCAGCTCCTGCAGAGCGTGCTCCACCGACTCAGGAGAACCGTTGCCGATGGGGCCAGACTCGCTCGCGGATGCGGCGAGTGGCGCCCCGACCGCCACGGGCTCCGCCTCCGCCGGCACCTCGAGCTCTTCAAGCCCTTCGAGCGAGAATGGCTCGATGTTCCCTAAAGCCGCCAGATCCCCGTCGTCCGACCACGTGAACGGCTGTAGCTCCTCCTCGGAGCTCGCATCCCCGTTGCTCGGAGTCTGGAGGTCGCGTACAACGCTGTCCCACAGATCCGGCGCGGGAACATGCATCGCCCCGAGCGCCGGCGCTGCCGACGCGTCCGGCTGCTCCTGGGATTCCGCCGTGGCCTGGCTGAAATCGAAGTCGGGGAGCGGCGCCGATTCGCGCACCAGCCAGGAGAGGTCCGCGCCATCGCGCAGGTCAGTCAGCAGTAATGCGATCTCGCCGATCGGATCCGCAGCCTGGTAGCGCGTTGCCGCGTCCGAGGGCGCGATCGAGCTCAGCCGTCGCTCGATGTCGGCCTGGATCGCGAGCGCGCGGGCATTCTCAGGCTCGGCGGCGAGAATTTCACGGCAGAGGGCCGCGGCTCCGGAGTCGTCACCGCTGCGCCAGAGCACTTCCAGTAGCGCCGTTCGCGCGCGTTGATTGTTCGTGTCGGCCGCCAGGATCGCGCGCCACTCGGCGGCAGCGCGCCGGAACTGCCCCGCTCGCGCATAGATGTGGGCTAAGCCGACGCGGGTTGGGTGCAGGCGATCGTCAGCGCCGAGCTCGCCGCGCAGGCGGACGAGCTGCTCACGCACCTGGTCGAGCGCCGGGTTGATTTCCCACGCCTGGAGGTATTGCGCGTAGGCGAGGCCCGTGTCTTTGCGCTCCTCGGCGACGACACCGAGGCCCAGCCGGGCGACGACATTGAGCGGGTCCAACGCCAGCGTCCGCTCGAAGTGCTCGGCCGCGGCGTCGAGCTCCCCGCGCTCCAGGAGTGCTTCCCCGCGCATGCGATGCGCCGTCAGGCATGCGGGATACGACTCGAGCGCGTGGGCGCAGGCGTTGGCCGCAAGGAGAAAATCCCCGCGGTCCATCGCCTCTTGCGCGCCGCGGATCAGTTCAGCCAGCTCCACGACCGACCCCCTTGCGGATGGCGAGAGGTGAGTTGCGACGACGCCGCGTCCTTGCATGCGAGGCAAAGCCACGCGGACCGCGGCCGCACGACCCAGATACCAACGGCGGTGCCTGGCATTACCCCCGATGGGAATGCCTACCGTACCGCGATTCTAGGGAGCTGATTCGAGCGGACTCAACGCTCAGGCTAGCCCAATGGCACCAAAGCGCACCAGATCGCTCTGCTCAGGTGGGGATGGCGCCGCTCCGGTTACGCTGTCTCGGGCGGCTGAGGGGTCTGGCGCTTTGCCGTCGCTTCGCGGCGATTCTTCTTGGATCGCATCCGCGCTTGCTCCAACGTCCAGATCGTCACCGCCGTCGCGATGATGAGTGGGACGATGATGACGAGCGCCACAAGGAAGTACTCAGTCAGAGTCATCGGCAAAGCTCCGGTGCAGCGATCGCTCGCTCTGGCGGATGATACCGGGAACCCGCGCTGGTCGCTCGGCGCGGGAATGGGCCGCCCGTAGGAATGATCTCCTGATGAAAGGGGAGGTGCCAGGTGGAGCGCGTCAGTTTCGGCATCAAGACCTCACCGCAACACACGACCTACGAGGCCATCCTCCGCGTTTGGGAAGAGGCCGACGCCGAGCCGCTCATCGAGCATGCGTGGCTCTTCGACCACTTCGCCCCGATTGTTGGCGATCTCGACGGTCCCTGTCTCGAAGGATGGACCGTGCTGGCAGCGCTCGCGGCTCGCACGACGCGTCTCCGCCTCGGCCTGATGGTCACCGGCAACACCTATCGCCATCCGGCCGTGCTCGCCAAGATCGCGGCGACGACGGACGTTATCAGCGGCGGCCGCCTGGACTTCGGGATTGGCGCCGGCTGGAACGAGTACGAGCACACGAGCATGGGCATCCCGCTCTACAAGCCAGGTGAGCGGATTCGTCGTCTCGATGAGGCATGCAAGCTGATCAAGCTGCTGTGGACGCAGTCAATTGCCGACTTCGCCGGAGACTACTATCAACTCAACCAGGCGCGCTGCGAGCCGAAGCCGATCCAGCGGCCCTGGCCTCCGTTCGTCATCGGCGGCAGCGGCGAGCGCCTGACGCTACGCGTCGTCGCCCGTCACGCGGATATCTGGAATTTCTCAGGCCGGTCGGTTGAAGACTTCACGCACAAGCTGGACGTCTTGCGGCGGCACTGTCAGGAGATCGGCCGCGACCTCTCCGAGATCGTCGCCTCGATCCAATACCCGGCGAACTACGAAGACCTCGCCCAAACGAGAGAGGCGATCGCTCGCTTCATCGAGGCCGGCGCGCGCCACGTCGTGGTGATGCTCACCCCGCCCTATCCCGAGCGGATCGCGAGCCGGATCGCGCAAGAAGTCATCGCGCCGCTGGTTGAAGCGCGCTGAGCGCCGAAACCATTGACCTGGTCCTCGTGATGACGTGACCGTGGCGTGTTCCGTCGATCGGGTACGAACGTGACCCCCGCTTGTTGGACTACCGCTTGCGCCGCGCCCGCGCCGAGCGCGAGCGGCTGCGTCGCCCCGAGCCGCCGCGACAATGGAGCCGAACGGCGAGTCGAGGCACCGGCCTCACGCCGCCGGACCATCTGATCGCGCTGGCCGGCACGCGGCGCAACCGGTAGGCGGGTACAAATGCTGAGTCCCCTGTTGCAGCAGGGGACTCCAGCGGGGGTCGTTGGCATCGACCGGCGAGGGAAGGGGGGAAGCCGGCCGTGCACGCTCTTAGCGTACCCGTGCCTGGCTGTCATAGCGTGGACTGATCGGATACTCCTTACGGCACCTTAGTACCCCTGTTTCCGCGTTATCCGGCAACGGGATTGGGGCCCTCGGCTGGTGCAATCGGCAGCCGGGCGGTCGCCGCGAACTCCTCGTGACCGCGGACGGTGGCGAGCAGCACCTGATCCATGAAGTGCCCGAATTCCAGGACGACGCGAGCCACCCGCTTCAGCGCCGCTCCTTCTTCCTCCAGCATCCCGAGCATCGCGCGGATGACTGGGAACCGGAAGTAGAGGAAGGCCTCGACGGTTTCGGCGGTGCTCAGCCCCGCTTGCGCCCCGGATCGGCCGTAGAACTCGCCGATCTGCTGCCCCTCGGCGAGCAGCGCCGTCCGATCCATGCCGGCCGGCGTGGATGCATAACGCACCGCGACGTCAACGAGCCGCCTCCCCTGCCGGCGCAGCGTCTCCTGCCCCGCCTCGCTGTACGCCTGATACCAGCGACGCTCGCGGGCGGCGCGCAGGTAAGCCTCCTCGTACGCCGCGAGCGTGCGGTCCGTCAGCTCGCGGTGACCTACTCGCTGGCGCTCTTCGCGTCGCGGGCCCTCGCCTACCAGGGCTCGCAGGTCCTCTTCGGCATAGCGACGGTGGCCGCCTGGCGTGCGAAAGACCGGAATCTTGCCTGCGTCGCTCCAGCGGCGCAGCGTCGATTGATCGACTCCAAGAAAGGCGCATGCCTCTTGGATCGAGAGCCAGCGCCCTCTGCCACCCCCCTTCCCCGCCGGCGATTGGCTCGACATGGTACCCCTCCCTCGAGACCAGATGTCAGCCGATCTTGCGATGCGAGGCCCCGTCGCCATGATCTCGGACCACTCTGTCCGTTTCCCGCCCGAAGAATTCGACGCTCATCTGATGGTCACGCTCCATCGCTTGCCGGCGTAGTGTACAGCGGCGCTGCCATTTCGGCTTGACATGTGCCGCGGATTTCATGCGCCGGCTCATTGCCGCTCTCTGTTCGGCGTAGGCGGCAGCGACTGTAGGAGAGTCTACGGTTTGCGCGGAGCCGCTCGTAAGCAGCCGGGCGACCGATGTCTTAGCGGTGGGCGCCCGTGAAGAGGGATTCTCGGATGGCCATGACCTGCGTGCGTAGGGCGGTATCGGTTTGAAGCTGCGACTCCACTTTCTCGATGCCGTGGAGCACGGTCGTGTGGTCGCGGCCACCAAGCTCCTGGCCGATCTCCATGAGAGAGGATTGCGTCTCTTCGCGGAGTAGGTACATCGCGACCTGGCGTGGGCCGACGATCTCTTTCGCCCGGCTCCGGCCGCGCAGCGCCTCCAGCGTCACGCCGTAGTGGTCCGCGACAGCCGCGACGACATCCGCGCGGGTGATCTTGCCGCGCCGCGCGCTGAGCGCCGCATCCGTCAGCGCCTCCATCGCGAGCTGGAGCGTCAGCGGGCGGCCGGTCGTCTGCGCGAAGAACAAGACCTTGTTCAGCGCGCCCTCTAGCTCTCGGATGTTGCTCTGATCGCGCGCGGCGATGTACTCGATCACGTCGTTCGGGAGAACGGTGCCGAGCTCCTCCGCCTTCGTGCGCAGGATTGCCGTCCGCATCTCGTAGTCGGGCGGCTGCACGTCAACGATGAGACCGCCCTCGAAACGGGAGCGCAGCCGATCCTCCAGCGCCGCGATTGCCTTCGGCGGCTTGTCGCTGGAGATGATGACTTGCTTGCCGCTTTGGTAGAGCGCGTTGAAGGTGTGGAAGAACTCCTCTTGCGTGCTCTCCTTGCCGGCGATGAACTGAATGTCGTCGATCATCAAGATGTCGATCGCGCGGTAGCGGGCGCGGAACTCCTCCATCCGCTGACCGCGGATCGCGCTGATCAGCTCGTTGGTGAACTTCTCCGACGAGACGTAGAGGACGGCCAGATTCGGATGCAGCTCGAGCGCTCGATGTCCAATCGCGTGCAGCAGGTGCGTTTTCCCGAGTCCCACACCGCCGTGGATGAAGAACGGGTTGTACTGCCCGCCTGGCCGCTCCGCGACCGCCAGCGACGCCGCATGCGCGAAGCGGTTCGAGGAGCCGACGACGTAGTGCTCGAAGACGTAACGTGGATTGAGGCCATGAGGCGGCGGTGGCGCCAACTCTAGCTGCCGGGTAGCCGGCGCGGCCGCCTGTCCGCTTCCGTTTCCGGCTGATCCTCGCCGCGACGTGCTCCCGCCAGAGGCGTCTCGCCGGGAGCCGCGTTCCCTGCGGGCCGGTTCGGCGCCGGGGAAGAGGGGAGGCGTCTCGGCAACTGACTCGCGACGGGCGCTGCTGTCTCCGCGCGGATGCTCGACGCTCGCGGGCGGCTCGTCGTCCCCCTCCGCGCGCATCACGGTGAACTCGACCCGGATCGGCCGCCCGACGATCTCGGACAGCACGCGCTCGATATCGGTCGCGTAGCGGTTCTTCAGCGTCGAGGCGCTGAACGTGTTCGGCGCGGCGATCGTAGCGACATCATCACGAAAATCGACGATCGTCGTCGGCCGGAGCCAGTTTTCAAACGCGCTGCGGCTGAGCCGGACCTGCAGGTCCCCCAGGACGGCTTGCCATAGCTGCTTGGCCTGCATCTGCACCCGCGACGCCCCTCCGATCCTCGTTCGTGCGGGGTGTACGAACAGGACTTATCCGCATCGTAGCACCGCTCATTCGCCCCTGCAACCGCGCCGCCTGCCTGGCACGCCCTGGTTGCGGGCGCTTGGCAGCGGGCCGGGCGGTGTTGCGATCTGCCTTAAACACTGACCCGGCCATGCGGCCGGGTCAATGCGGGAAGGGGAGGGGTGGAGCGTGTGCGGCGCTCCACTGGGCTTGGGAGAGAGCATCGGTATCTTTGGGGCGACGCTCTCACACCTGTCTACGTCCGTTTCTTCGATTTGGATTCATCTCTGTGTCAGCCTGGCACAGAGTCTGCGTTATGTCCCATCCCTTCAGGTCATTTGGCTCGCCGAGCCGGCCTTCAACTCGGCGAACCTGGTATCCTTCGCGCTCATCCGGATATTCGATGGCCAGTCTGGACCGCCGGCCGCGGCTGGCGCACTCGTGACCGATCCGTTTGCCCCGCCTTCCAGCGCTGGGCAACGCGGCACGACTCAGGTAGCACGATGACGTCAGCCGATCTGGCCCTCACCGGACTTTCCGAGCGCGAAGTTGCCGAGCGTCGGGCTCGCGGGCAGACGAACCGTGTTCGCGAGAATGCCTCCCGCACCTACGCGGACATTATCCGCGAGAATGTCATCGCCCTCACGAACGTCGCGCTGCTCGCCGTCGGTATCACGCTGATCTCGCTCGGCCTCTTCCGGGAAGCGCTGTTCACCGCTAGCCTCGTCATCTTCAACGTCGCGGTCGGGCTCTATCAGGAAGTCCGAGCCAAACGGCGCCTGGACCGTATCGCTCTCCTCACGCGGCCTCGCGCCCATGTCATCCGGGACGGCACGACCTACGACCTCCTTCCCGAGGAGATCGTCTTGGGCGATACCTTGCTAATCTCCCAAGGCGACCCTGTCCTCGCCGACGGGCGGCTCGTCGCCGGCAGCGTCCATATGGATGAGTCGCTGTTGACCGGCGAGACGGACTTGGTCCGTAAGCAGCCGGGCGACATGGTCACCTCCGGCAGCATCTGCATGTCGGGCAAGGGCTATTACGTCGCCGAGACGGTGGGCGACCAGACCGTCGCCGGCACGATCACCGCTGGTGCTCGCGCGTTCAAGCGCGTCTTGACGCCGCTTCAGCAAGAGGTCAACCTCGTCCTGCGCGTCCTGCTCCTCATGACCGCCTTCTACGGCGCCATCATCGGACTTTCCGCCTGGATCCACGACATCCCGTTCACCGATACCGTGATTGCCGAGGCGGTGATCGCCGGGCTCGTGCCGCCAGGACTCTTCCTGATGATCACCATCGCCTACGCCATGGCGGCGCTGCGCCTGACGAAGATGGACGCGCTCATCCAGCAGGCAAACGCCGTCGAATCCCTGAGCAACGTCAATGTTCTCTGTCTCGACAAGACCGGGACGCTGACCGCCAACCGAATCCAGCTCGACAGCGTGCACGCGATCGGCGGCGACGAGGCGCTTGTCCGGCGGGTGCTGGGCGACTTCGCGGCGAGCGTGTCGGAGCTGAACAAGACAAGCGAGGCGATTGCTTCGGCCTGTCCCGGCAAGCGGTGGGACGTTGCCCAAGAGGTGCCGTTCAGCTCGCAATGGAAGTGGAGCGGCGTCACCCTACGCGGCGGCGATCTGCCGGGCACGGTCGTGCTCGGTGCGCCTGAAGTTCTCGGTCGCGCGATCGGCAGCCATCCCGAGGTGGAGGCAGTGCAGCGCGAGTGGGCGGAAACTGGACGCCGCGTCCTCCTACTCGCTCATTCCGACGCCGAGCTTTCCCCCGACCCCGGACCGGATGGCAACCCGCCGCTGCCGCCGCACCTCGTCCCGCTCGCCGTCCTCTCCTTCGTTGACGAGCTGCGGCCGCATTGCAAGGAGACGCTCGATGGCTTCCGCGCCGCCGGGATTCGCCTCAAGATCATCTCCGGCGACAACCCGGAGACGGTCTTCGCGCTCGCCAGGCAGGCCGGACTCGCCGCCGATGCAACCCTCGTCTCTGGCATGCAGCTCGCCGAAATGAGTCCAGATGAGTTCGACCGGGTGGCGGCGGAGGCAACCGTCTTTGGCCGGATCACGCCCCAGCAAAAGGAGCGGCTCGTCGACGCGCTCGTCCGCCAGGGGAACTACGTGGCGATGATCGGCGACGGCGTCAACGATGTGCTTTCGCTCAAGAAGGCGAACCTGGGCATCGCTATGCAGAGCGGCAGCCCGGCGACGCGCGCCGCGGCGGACATCGTCCTCCTGCAGGACTCCTTTGCCGCGCTCCCCGCCGCCTTCGCCGAGGGACAGCGCATCCGCAATGGCATGCAGGACATCCTGAAGCTCTTCCTGACCCGCATCTTCGCCATCGCGATCTTCATCCTCGCCATCATCGCTGTCCAGGCGGGATTCCCCTTCACTCCTGGCCAGATGAGCGTCCTGTCGACCCTCACCGTCGGCATCCCGGCGTTCTTCCTCGCCGCCTGGGCGCGGACCGGCGTCGTTCCCCGCCGCAGTCTGCTCCGCTCCCTGCTGCACTTCGTCCTGCCGGCTGCCGTGACGATCGCGATCGTCGCCGCCGGGATCTACCTCGGCTACTACATGCGCTCGGATAGCGACCTCCGCCCCGAGAGCCCTACGCTTGCCCTCACCGAAGTCAGCGCGGCCACCCTGGCGCGCGACGCCACCACGACGGCGCTGATCCTCTGCGGCCTGCTCATCATCGTCTTCGCCGAGCCGCCGACGCGGTTCTGGACCGGCGGCGACTCGCTCAGCGGCGACTGGCGACCGACGATCCTCGCCGGCCTGATGCTCGGCGCCTACGTCGTGATCCTCGGCGTGCCGGCGTTTCGCTCGTTCTTCGGCTTTGCCCTGCTTTCCTGGACGGACTATCTGATCATCGTCGCGGTCGTCGTCGCCTGGGCGGCGGCGCTGCGCTGGATCTGGCGACGACGTCTGCTTGATCGCTTCCTCGGCATCGCTCTGGAGTGAGGCGTC
>CALGSZ010000061.1 GCA_937901745.1 uncultured Chloroflexota bacterium
AACCACCAGCCTTTCAGGCCCTTGCAGGTTGGGCACGACTGTATCACGGGCGGCCAAGGCGGCCCCCAGGGTTAAGAGCCGATGGGGAGCGGATTAACACCAATCCAGGGAGAGGTCTAGACCAGTCCGTGGGGTGGTCTGCGATGCCACATTATGGCGCATAGCCTGGAAGGCCCGGAGCCATGAATGTCCGGACTTTGATTCCGAGATCTCGCGGTCAGCGATGACCGACGTGGTGATCGAGTGCACGTGATGTGAGATAGGTATCCACTCAAGAGCTAGAGGATAGGGAGTAGTCTGCGCAAGGGAGTGTCAGCCCCAAAGAATGTCTAGACCTGAGACGGCATCGAGAGGTGCTGCGGACCGCAGCTTCAGCTCTTGTGAAGGCCATCTGGATATGCAGGCCGTCGTCGACCCGCAGCTTGGGTATTGCGACCAGCACGGAGAGCTGCTGTTGGGGACGCGCTCGCTACTTCGTGTGTCGCCCAGCACGAACCGGAGCCCGTGGCCATGAACAACAATGAGGTCGTCAGCTTCATCTGGGGCGTCGCGGTCCTGATTCGTGACCCTCAAGTACGGGGCAAGTACCAGGACGTCCCTTTCATGGGATTTCGGCGCCTCGACTGCGTCCTTGCGTTGACCAAGGAGGCCGTCCTCAGGGGACAGGCGGAGCTGAGCGCGAAAGATCTCCAGGACCTGGATGGTCAACTGCGACTCGCGTCAGGCATAGCCTTCTACCACTTCACGCTACGACCTCGAAAAGTTGCTCGCCGATACGCCTCACCTCGCCGCCAACCTGCGCAACTACATCGCCGGCGTCAGCCCGAACATGCGCGAGGTGTTGGAGAAGTTCGACTTAGACAACACCTTCACCAAGTTGGACGAGGCGGGCCTGCTCTTCTTGGTGCTACAGCGCTTCGAGGAGATCGACCCTCACCCGGACAAGGTCGTCACGCACGCGGCCCTCAAGACCCTCGTGGCGTTCCTCAATACGGAAGGCGGCGACCTGCTGATCGGGGTCGCCGACGAGCGCTCGATCGTCGGCCTCGAGGTCGACCTGTTCGAGAACGAGGCCATGTACCTCCTCCACCTCTCCCAGGTCGTGTGCGGCGCGTTGGGGGACCGGGCCGGGAGCTGCAAGAACCCACGCACATACATCGTGCAGGGCAAGGCGGTGTGCGTCGTGAGCTGTCAGCGGGGCCCAGCCGGTCTTCCTCAGATGGAAAGGTTCGGAGAACTCGCCCGGTGAGGACGTTATGTTCGCACCGGTCCTCGGACTTTGAGGCTGCCGCAGGAGGGCGCCCAAGTGTACATACACACTCGCTTCCCGGACGATCCGGTCGGATAGTGGGGACCATGGACCGGCATTGGATGCAGTACAGCCGAGGACTGAGTGAGGAGAAGCCTAGAGCGCCAGTCCTAGCTGGGTTGTGATCTTGTCACCGAGACATCCGTGGGGGGGCCAACTCGGATAATGACTCCGAACGACAAGGGAAAGCATCTTCTAGACTTCCTCAAAGCGACGGCCGTCATCCGCCGGAGACGCATCACCAAGTACGGCGACAACGACCAGGTCGTATGGCTCGGAGACCTGCCAAAGGACCGACCTGAGTGTCGCTCGCCCTTCGCGAACGACAAGGACGAGTTCGGTGGGCTGTGGCTGGAAGTTCGCAAGCAGCGGATGCCCGTCAGGCCGCCAGTGCCGAAGGAAGTTCTGGACTGGGTGCGGGACGAGGGCCTTGATCAAGTCGTACGTGAGCCAGAGCTGCTACCTGAGATCACGGTGCTGGTTGAGCGGGTGGTGCCAGACCCTGTTGCTCCCGAAGGGAGCGGAAAGACCGTCACCGAGCAGGTGCCGGAGGTGCGGCGTCTCGAGGATTACCCGAACGTCGAGGAGAACTGGCTCGAGTACCTCGTCGAGAAGTGGGAGCCATGGGCGCAGGCTATGCGCCGGTGGCAAGAGGTCCAGAACATATATGAGAAGCTCGATTTCATGCGTCGCCGGCTCGAGGAGGCCGAAGAGCGCTACGAGCTGGTGCTCGCCGTAGGCTACTTGCAGTGGCATGACCCTACTGGCGTCTCGGTCGCCCGCCACTTGCTGACCGCGCCGGCAGAGATCGCTCTGGACGCAGCGCGGGGAGTACTCAGCGTCGCTCCAGCAGCATCTTTCGATGGGTTCCGAGTGGAACTCGACATGCTGGACCTACAGCATCGGCCTCGCCTCCGCCATGACCAGCTAGGCAAGCGGCTGGATGAGCTCGACATACAGGCCTGGGACTTCTCGCTAGTCGCGCCGGCGCTTCGCGAGATCGCGAACAGCCTCAGCGCTGACGCTGAAGTCGAGGAGGAGCCCCGCGGGGTGGGCCGCTTCGGACAGAGGCCCCGAATATCCTTCGCGCCCGCACTCGTCCTGCGTGAGCGGAGACCAACCGGTTACGACGACCTGGTCGGCAAGTTCATCAGAGCTGCAGAGGAAAGATTAGAAGGGACGACTCCGTGGCTACGCCTGCTCCAGGAGGGTGAGAACTCGCCCGATGGGCCAAGTGGTGCGAGTACCACCTCGACCGACTCTCCTATCGACGGCGGCAGTTACCAACGCTTCCTGTTCCCGCTCCCGACCAATGAGGAGCAGCGGAAGATCGCGGCCCTCCTTAACTCCGAGGCATGCGTACTCGTAAAGGGTCCGCCCGGTACCGGGAAGAGCCATACGATCGCGAACCTCATCTCCCATCTACTGGCAAATGGCGATCGCGTGCTGGTGACGGCCCAGGCGCCGAAGGCTCTCACAGTCCTGCGCAATCTTCTTCCGGAGGGTATTCGCGACTTGTGTGTCACGGCCTTGGGCTCATCGAGGGAGGACCAACGCCTTCTCGAGGAGTCCGTACGCGGGATCATCCGCCGCAAGAGCGAATGGCAAGGACCTCAGGTCGCACAACACAAGATCGAGGAGGCGGAGAGTCAGCTCCAAGAGCTCGAGGCGAAGTTGGCCCGAATCGAACGTGACCTGCGCGAGTTCCGGGAGGCGGAGACGTACTCACATGAGCTGCCAGGTGGGTACTCGGGCACGGCTGCCCAGATCGCACGGCGCGTAAGAGACCTGGAGCGAGAGTTCGGCTGGTTCCCGGAGACCAGTGAAGATGCTCAGTACCCCCTGGATCTTGAAGACAGTTTGTTCCTCGTCGAAGCTCACGCCTCCTTCACTAGCGACCTCCGGGCGGAGCTTGCACTTGACATCGGGAACGTTGAACTGAAGAGCCCCGAAGAGTTCCAGGGCCTAGTCGAGCGCCTCAGGACTGCGGAGGATACCGCTCGTCGAGCGAACGCCGGGGCAGATGCGGCGAAGCGAGATTTTCTCGAGCCAATAGGAACGGAAGAACTGAGGATGCTGCGCTCCACCATGCGAGAGCTCACCGAGCTCTCGCTCCGTACGGGCCGCATCCTCGGCGGGAAACTGGAAGATATCCTTCATGACCTTCTGGTGGCCGCCGACAGTAAATGGGTTCGTCTCGCAGTTGAATCTCGGGAACTGCTGCGGGACGTGGATGACCAGCTGCGAGCACTGGGCCCGGTGCGCGTGGAGCTCCCCAGCGATGTGGCCGAAGATCGTCTCAGGGCTGATGTCGAGCGTCGCCTGGCACATTTCGAGTCAGGTGGGCGGAAGGGTATTGCTTTCCTCGCACCGCAGGTGGTTCGCGAGACCGCCTACATAGCAGAGGGTTGTCGAGTCGACGGACACAAGGCCGACGAGGTCTCGCGACTGCGGTGCCTCCGTGACTACCTTGACATGCGTCGCAGGGTCCGCGAGCTGCGGAGGTTGTGGGCTGAGTTCAACCCGGAGGGTTTCGGGTTAGAGCAAACCGTAGACAGTGTCGGGGACCTGACCAGCGCGCTGGAAGGACTGCTCGAGTTCTTCAATACCGGTTTCGTCCAATCCCTGAGTAGTGTCTTGGGGCAATACCGCACAGACTTGCAGTCCACGGAGGGTCGCCAGGAGTGGTCACGAGCCATCGACGCGCTCATCGCAT
Organism: uncultured Chloroflexota bacterium; assembly: GCA_937901745.1. Taxonomy (GTDB): domain Bacteria; phylum Chloroflexota; class Chloroflexia; order Thermomicrobiales; family UBA6265; genus CALGSZ01. Next base: position 4,026 of record CALGSZ010000061.1, read on the forward strand.
CGAGAGAAGAGCTCGATCTCCGGTCGGAGCTGGAGCGGCTCGTGGAAGACGTACGCGGAGTGCGACTGACCGGAAGAGCCCACCCGGTATTGGGTCACCTAGAGCAGGCGGCAGAGAGGCGCGACCCCGTTGCCTGGCGTGCCTCGTGGCAAGATAGGGAGCGAATCAGACAAGAGAAGAGTCGACTAGAGCGATACGAAGAGCTGCTTAAGAAGCTGGACGACTCGTGTACGGGCTTGGGCGACCTGCTCCGGACGACCGCTGGAACGGCGGAATGGGGTCCAAGGATCCGGAGGCTCCGGGAAGCATGGTATTGGGCTGCAGCCCGCTCGTGGGTGCGACGAATCTCTGACGCCTCCGCCTATGAAGCGACTGTAAGGGAGTACCATAAACTCAAGAGGCAAATCGAGAAGGCTACGGAGAACCTAGTCTCGTTGCGGTCTTGGAAGGCCTTCTTCGATCGGCTGGACGAAACGACTACGCAGAGCCTGAACGCCTGGACCAGGGCCATCAGCCGGGTAGGCAAGGGCACCGGGATCCATGCGAACCGCCATCGGCGCACTGCACGGAAGTACCTGATGGATTGCGTCCCCCGTATCCCTGCTTGGGTGATGCCGCTTCACAGGCTATGGGACTCGGTGGAGGCGGTGCCAGGTCTCTTCGACACAGTGATCGTCGACGAGGCTTCGCAGGCAGGCGTGGACTCCCTATTGCTCTTCCTGCTGGCTAAACGGATCATAGTTGTAGGTGACGACAAGCAGAACAGCCCAGAAGCAGTGGGCGTTCAGGAGGACGACATCGCGCGGCTGGCAAGAGAGCATCTGGCCTCTTTCCGCTTCAGCGCCGAGTACCGTCCTGACACGAGCCTTTTCGACCATGCCGAGCGCACATTCGGTAGCCACGTTACGCTTCGCGAACACTTCCGCTGCGTGCCGGAGATCATCCGCTTCAGCAACGCTCTCTGCTACCGCGATACACCGCTGATTCCGCTGCGTCAGCCGCCACCTGGCCGACTTCCACCTCTTCGCTCGGTGTTCGTGGCTGAAGGTGCGTGCGAGGGAAACCACGCGAGGATACTGAACCGCGCCGAAGCCGAAGCTCTCGTCGACACGATTGCGCGCTTGGTGGAGGATCCCGCATACCGTGGGAAGAGCATGGGCGTGATAGCACTGCAGGGTCACGCCCAGGCGCAGGAGATCGAGAGGCTTCTCGCCAGAAGGCTCGATCCCAAAGTCATCGAGGAACGCCGGCTGCGGTGCGGAGAGCCCGCAACCTTCCAGGGTGATCAGAGAGACGTCATGTTCCTCTCTCTGGTGATTGCCCCTAATGTCAACTTCAGAGCGCTGAATCGCTTACCGGACCAGCGGCGGTTCAACGTCGCGATGAGCCGTGCGCGCGACCAGGTCTGGCTCTTCCACAGCGTCAGATTGAGCGACCTTAGCCCTGAGGACCTGCGCTACAGGCTCATCCAGTTCTTCGAGCGCCCGGGGGACGCGGCGCTCGAGGAGGTGTACGAAGACCGCGAGCGGCTGGAGCGAGAGGCGATGGGTTATAGGAGCCTCGGCAGCCAGCCGTCTCCTTACGAAAGCTGGTTCGAAGTTGACGTGGCTTTGGAGTTAATGCGCCGCAACTATAGGGTTCGTCCGCAAGTCGATGTAGCTGGACGTCGGATCGACCTCGTCGTCGAGGGACTCAATGCACGACTTGCCGTCGAGTGCGATGGGGATGCGTGGCATGGACCCGAGGAGTACGAACGGGACATGGCTCGCCAGCGGCAGCTTGAGCGCTCAGGTTGGACTTTCGTGCGCATACGGGAGTCAGAGTTCTACCTGGACCGGCAGAGGGCGGTCGACAGAATCGTGGAGACGTGCGAACGACTGGGAATCAAGCCAGTCGGATTCGTTGATGATCATCCAGAGAAGCTCGCCGGCACGCTGCCTCACGAGCTCTCTTGGACCGCTCCGCCCGAACAACTCGGGCCCGCGGATGGGAACGATGGGGAGATCGAACTTGATGATGACACGGAGCAAGAGGCCGAGGAGAGCGAGGTCTCGTCGCCTACAGACGGCCCTTTCACCGGCTTTTCCAAAGCGTTAGGGTTCCCTGATCCAAGGGAAGCATCTTTGGCCGAGGTACGGGAAGCACTCCGCCAGATCATCGAGCGGGAAGGCCCGCTTTCGAAGAAGGGCCTGTACAGGCTGTACATCGAAGGCTGTCCAGGGCTGCACCGAGCCAGCAGCACCGTTCGCCAGCAGATCAATAGGGCGATTCAGGCGTTGATCAGGACTGGCGAGGTCATTCTGGAGGATGAGCTCCAAGACCGCTCGTTCGAAGGACAGGTGCTTCGCCTGGTCGGGACACCCCCAGTGGTGGTGAGGCCTCGTGGGAATCGCGATCTGCGTGAGATTCCGCCTTCCGAACTGATAGAAGTCCTGCGCAAGCTGTATCCCGCTGGTCGTTTAGGCTCCCATGATAGCGAGGCTTTGTGCCGTGCCTTAC
>CALGSZ010000062.1 GCA_937901745.1 uncultured Chloroflexota bacterium
TACCGGTGGAGGGACTTTCGCCGACCCGTGCTCGCGCCTTGGATGTTGGGGCTGGCCGGGCCACGATGATCAGCGTCCCACCAACCTCAGGCAAATGTCGCAGAATTGGCGAACCAATCTTGAAAAGAAGCTTCTCTCTGGTCCCTTCTCGATCCCTGTCAACTCCAGTCCAGACTTCCTCAACTTGATAGCCGGGTCGTGTGAGAAGGTTCGCTAGAGTGTGCTTCGTATAAGACTGGACGTGATCAAGTCCTTCCTGGAACAGCCCTGCACAAAATCGAACTAAGCGTGGCAGTCCAAAGCCATTAGGGCACGTTACGATGATCTCACTGTTCTCGGTCAAATATGGGTGAAGCTGGTCCAGGGCTAGTCCTGGATTGCTGAGATGCTCAATCAGATTCCCCATCACAACAACATCGAAATTCTCTATGGGTACAACCCGTGTAAGCTCTTGTACGTCACCCGCGTAAAGTGTCAGGTTCGGGAAGCGAGCTTTGATTTCGTCGATCTCAGACTGAGCATGGTCGACACCAACCAAGCGGCAGGTAACTTTGGCCAGGCGAAAATGAAGAGACGATGGAAAAAACTGAATGCGTTGCTCAGTTGGCTCGCATGTCGCTGCCACCATGCCAAGATCGAGTACGCGTTTCCCTCGGCATCGATTCTCGATGAAGTCTTGTCGATGCACGTATCCCCTTGCCTTGAGTGGCGGCATATCTGCCCGCGATGTAATGGCAAGGGTTGAGAAATTACCGAACATAGGCTGTCTCTTGCACTAGATTATGACAGTGCGCCTCGTACCAGGCGATTGTCTGCCGCAGCCCTTCCTCGAACGGTGTCCGCGCCTCGAACCCGAAGAGCTCCTTGGCGCGGGTGACGTCCAGGCAGCGCCGGGGTTGGCCGTCCGGCTTGCTGGTGTCCCAGACGATCTCGCCAGTGAAGCCGGTCAAGCGCGCGATCAGCTCCACCAGGTCGCGGATCGAGATCTCCTGGCCGGTGCCCAGGTTGACCGGCTCGGCGCCGTCGTAGCGTTCCGCGGCCAGGACGATGCCCTCGGCGGCGTCGTCGACGTAGAGGAACTCGCGCGAGGCGCTGCCGGTGCCCCAGACCTCGATCGCGGGAGCGCCGGCGTCGCGCGCCTCGACGCACTTCTTGATCAGCGCCGGGATGACGTGCGACGACGCGGGATCGAAGTTGTCGCCCGGCCCGTACAGGTTGACCGGGAGGAGGAAGATCGCGTTGAAGCCGTATTGCTCGCGGTACGCCTGGCTCTGGACCAGCAGCGCCTTCTTGGCGATGCCGTACGGGGCGTTCGTTTCTTCTGGATACCCGTCCCAGAGGTCATCCTCGCGGAACGGCACCGGCGCGAACTTCGGGTAGGAGCAGACAGTGCCGATGGTGACGAACTTCTCGACGCCGTGCTGGCGCGCCTGCTCGATGAGCTGAATCCCCATGATCGCGTTGTCGTAGAAGAACTTCCCGGGATTCTCGCGGTTCGCGCCGATCCCGCCAACAACCGCGGCCAGGTGGATGACCATGTCCGGCTGGGCGTCGCGTAGGGCCCGGTTGATATCGTCCTTCTCCCGCAGGTCGTACTCGGCGCTGCGTGGCACGAAGATCTCCGTCGCGCCGCGCTCCTGCAGCTTGGCGACGACGCGCCGGCCGAGAAAGCCGCCGCCGCCGGTCACCATCACGCGCCGGTTCTGCCAGAACTGGGTCATGCCGCTTCCTCCTTCAGAGCGGCGATGGCGGCCGGGCGGGGGGTGTCTGGGGCGATGCCGGCCAATTCGGGATAGTTGTCAGGGTCAATGCCCACCTGGCGGAGGTCGTGCGCGAGCATGATGCGCACGAGGTCGCGGAAGGTGGTGCGTGGCTGCCAGCCCAGCTTCTCGCGCGCCTTCGACGCGTCGCCGAGCAGCAGGTCCACTTCAGTCGGGCGGAAGTACCGAGGATCGATCTCGACGTGCTCTTGCCAGTCCCGCCCGACCATCGCGAACGCGGTCTCGACCAGCTCGCGGACGCTGTGCGTCTCGCCGGTCGCGATCACGTAGTCGTCCGGCTCAGAGTGCTGGAGCATCATCCACATCGCTTCGACATACTCAGGCGCGTAGCCCCAGTCGCGCCGAGCCTCGAGGTTGCCCAAGTACAGCTTCGATGTCTGGCCGGCAACGATCTGAGCGACGCCGCGCGTCACCTTGCGCGTGACGAAGGTGGCGCCGCGCCGCGGTGACTCATGGTTGAACAGGATGCCGTTGCAGGCGAAGACGCCGTGCGCCTCGCGGTATTGCACGGTCATGTAGTGCGCGAAGACCTTGGCGACGGCGTACGGGCTGCGCGGGTAGAAGGGCGTCGTTTCCCGCTGCGGGACCTCCCGCACCTTGCCGAACATCTCGGAGCTGCCGGCTTGGTAAAACCGGACCGGCCAATCAGCCCACCGCAACGCCTCAAGGATGCGAAGGTTCCCCATCGCCACCGCGTCGGCGGTGAACTCGGGCATCTCGAAGCTGACGGCAACATGGCTTTGCGCGCCGAGGTTGTAGACCTCGTCCGGCTTGATGCGCATGATCAGCTTTGCTAGGCACGAAGAATCGCCAAGATCGCCATAGTGCAAGAAGAGGGGCACTCCCTCCTCGTGTGGGTCGTGGTACAGGTGGTCGATCCGGCCGGTGTTGAAGCTGCTGGATCGCCGGATGATCCCATGAACCTCGTACCCCTTGGCGAGGAGGAACTCGGCCAGGTAGGAGCCGTCTTGGCCCGTGATTCCGGTGATGAGCGCCCGCTTCATCAATGACCTCGCAAGCTCGCCCTACCAGCGAATCAAAATGCCCCAACGCCGCGGACGGTGATCCAGAGCGTCCGCAGCAGGATCTTGACGTCCA
>CALGSZ010000063.1 GCA_937901745.1 uncultured Chloroflexota bacterium
TCGGGAGAGGGGGGCCAGCGCTTGAGAGTTTCTCGATTTTGGGGTAGGTGGCGGGACCGATTAGCCGCCCAGGTTCGTGAAGTCGAGCGGCGGCTGCTCGTCCGGCGTCACCTCGAAGGCGATCCCGCCACTAAGCGCGATCACCCGCTCACCGAGCGCGAAGGCCTCGCCCAGATCCGGCCGCAGGTCCAGCAGGCGGAAGTAGTCGTCGCTGCCGAACTGCACCTTGACCGTCGTCATGGTCGAGGGATCGAACGTCGTCTCGATCCAAACGCCGTCCTTGAGGACGAACGCCCGATTCCCGATTGCTCGCACAACGCCATCGCCGTCGGAATCGCTGCCAGCATATTCGTAGCTCGCCGGCGCCGCCTTGTCGCTCGCCGCGAGGCTGCCAGCCTCAGCCGCTTGCGCCACCGCGTCCGCGCCGCTTGACGCCGTCGGCTGCCGCGATAGTCGCTCGTGCTCCTCTTCGGCAACCGCCTCCCGACCGTCCGCCGTCAGGATGTCATCCTCCGTGATCAGGTACGAGGTGTACGGCGTGATGATCCCGTAGCGGACGGAGAGATCGACGATCGCTTGCACCCACTCCTTGTTCTCTCCGTGTAGCCGAATCTGGTTCAGCAGATAGCCGACCTTCCGCGTCGCCCAGAGGCGCGGGAGATACTCATCGCCCCCCTCGGCGCGGAACGTTTGATCCTCATAGACGAAGGACCGCGGTTGCCCATCAACGTTCCCGCTGAGTGTCACCTTGGCCGGCCCGCCGGCCCGGTACGTCCCAACGACGACGAGCTGCGTCCCGGCGAAGATGTCCGGCAGCGGGTCGGGATAGATCTCTTCGACGTGGACGCCCTCGACAGTCAGCGTGACATCGGTCAAGACCGGCGTGCTGATCTTGGCGTAGAAGGAAGAGACGATCTCATCAAGCCGCTCTCCCGGCCGGACGTAGGTGCTGGCGCCGTGGTGCTCCTGAACGAGCGAATCGAGCAGGATTGTATCGACGTCATCCCCGACGCCGAACGCGAACAGCCGGATGTTCTCTGGCGCGCTCTGCCGGGCATTGTTGAGAATCGCCCCGATCTCAGTCTCGCCCTCGGTCGGCAACCCATCGGTGAGGAAGAGCAAGTAGGTCGGCCGCTCCGGCTCCGCCAGACTCATCGCCTCCAGGAGCGCGCGATTGATGTCCGTCCCGCCGGTCGCCATGAGCCCCTTCGCCCAATTGACCGCTCCACCAGCGTCGGAAGCGGGCAGCAGCTCATCCGCGTAGCGCCGCACGCCGGTGCTGAATTCGACGATCGTGAAGCGGTCCTCCGGGTTGAGGTGCTCCAGGATATAGACCAGCGCCGCCTTGGCCTGCTCGATCTTCTCCCCTTCCATGCTGCCGGACGTATCGAGGACGACGATCACGTCCTTCGCGACCGCGGCCTCCTGCTGGGCCAGACCCGGCGCGGCCAACAGCAGGAACGTCCCGGTCTGCGTCGCCGCATCCCAATAGCTAAGGAGATGGGCGCCGATATCGTCGGTCGAGGTGGTGTAGATCAGCTCGAAGTCGGTGTCGGGTCGGACGTGGCTATCCTCCCAGCCGGCGACGAAGCGATAGTCATCCTGCTGGTCGATCGCGACGCTGTGCGTCGGCGAATAGATCGCGCGGATGGGAACCGCCGACTCCACGGCGACACGGACGCTCACCTGCTCCAGCGGCTCGGCGGAGAAGCGCTCGGTGTTGAGCGGATAGCGGTAGCGAACGAGCCCCTCCTCTTGGAGGAGCACTTCACGGTAGGTGATCTGGACCTGCCGGTCCTCTCCCGGCGGAATCGGGAAGATGCTCGCTTGGATCGCACCGCGCCCGATGTATTCGAGGAGGGCCGGATCGCGCATCCGCCGGACGATGTCGTCGTAGATCGCGCGCGCCTCCTTCGCGTCGAGCACCTTTGCCTCGACCGGCTCGCCGTCAACGATCATCCGGAACTCGTCAATCGTCGCGCCGTCCGGGATCGGGAAGATATAGGTGCCCTCCGCCACCCAGTCGTGAGGGTTGTGGAACGTCTGGTCAATCTTCGTCGTCGCCACCTGGTCCACGATCGTCACATCAACCCGGTGGGATTTCACTACCAGTTGATCGCCGATCCGAGTCGGCGCGCAGGTGGGATCGCAATGCGGCGGCTCGACGATTACGACGCCATCGGCCAGCGCGGACGGAGCCGCCACCGGCGCGATGGCCGCAATGACGCCGCACAGCAGCACGGCGATGGTCAAGAGAGCGTAGCGGCGGGTAGGTAAGGACATCGCGGCCACCTCCGAAGCAGCAGGCAAGATCGCCGGGCACGATCAACCGCGTCCGGCGTCATCTCTCGCAGAGGAAGACCAGCGAACCGTCGCCCGGCCGGCACGACGGCTCTCTGTGCTAGAGGAAACGCCGCCGCCCGGCCACGGGTTCCCGCGCGCGAAACTCGCGGGCCGCGTATCAGCGGTCAGCAGCCCGCGCCGCCCTATCCCGCGCCTGCCCCCAGGTGCCGCGTAAACCAGCCGACCACCCGCTCCAGATCATCACAGCGGTGAGCGGGATAGCCCGTCCGCGGCATCGCGTGCGAGCCCTCCGGATAGCGCACGAACTCATTCAAACGGTGCTTTCCTTTACCAGACAGGCTGTAGCGGATGGCTACAGGCATGATCTGGTCAGGTGGAGATGGATAAGATCACGATGCCGACCCGGTGAAACTCCGGACCGTGGAGACATCGCGCTTCGCCGCCTGGAAGAGCATGTTCGCATCCGTATTGCAGCAGAGGAAGCGCGCGCCAAGGTCGTACCAGCGCTGGAGCGCGCTCGCCTCCCGCTCCACCTGTCCGGCCGCGATGCCGTGCCGCTGACACGCCTCGATCACGCGCTTGACCGCGGCGATGAAGTCCGGATCGCTGCTCTGGCCGGGAATGCCGAGCGAGATCGAGAGGTCTTGCGGGCCGATTAGCACCACGTCCAGCCCCGGCACCGACGCGATCTCGTCTATCGCCTCCACCCCCGCGCGGGATTCGACCTGGACCACCACCATCGTCTCGGCGTTGGCCCGCTCGACGGCCGTCTTCGGATCGAGCCGCGCGTAGGCATAGCGCGCTTCCCCGCCCGCGCCCCGGCGCCCGAGCGGCGGATACTTCGCGTAGCTCACCGCCGCCTCGACCTGCTCCCGCGTCTCGACCCGCGGGATGATGATCCCCTGCGCCCCAGAATCGAGCGCCCGCGCGACAAACGGATAGGCAAGATCGGTGACGCGGACGATCGGCGTGATGTCGCAGAGAAGCGAGGTTTGCACCAGCGTCAGGATCGTCTCCCAATCGAACATGGCATGCTCCATGTCGAAGAAGAGGAAGTCGAACCCCGCCTGCGCCATCAGCTTGACCGTCCCAACCGATCTCGCCTCGCCGATGATCGGCCCGACGACCGCCCTCCCCTCACGGAGTGCCGCCTTGGTGCGATTGGTTTGCATCCTCCCCCTCCGGAGACTCCCCGCCGATACCGCCCGCCGAAGCCGCATCACGGCGAGCTGCCGCTCCGCGCCGGAGCGCGCCGCGCGATCTTACCGAACTCCACGCTGACCGGAAACAGGCCGCCGTGCGATCATCGGCAGAGCGCCGGGCATGGCGCCGGAACGCATTTGCGCGAGGGAGGTGAAGCGTGCCATTCCCACCTGTCGATCCCCGCATCGAGACCTACATGCGCCAGCTGTCCAGCCGGCACGATGAGCCCGTGCTGCTCGAGATGGAGCGCCTGGCCGAGGAGCGCGACTTCCCGATCGTTGGCCGGCTCGTCGGCGAGCTTCTCGAAGTGCTCACCCTCACCGTCGGCGCCAAGACGGTCTTCGAGATGGGCAGCGGCTTCGGCTATTCGGCGTATTGGTTCTCCCGTGCGGTTGGGCCAGACGGACGCGTCATCTGCACCGACGGCGATCCGGAGAACCGCAAGCAGGCGGAAGCGTTCCTCTCCCGCGTCGGCCGCTGGGATCGGATCGACTACCACGTCGGCTGGGCCCAAGAGGTTCTGAAGGCGACTCCGGGCACCTTCGACATCATCTACTGTGACATCAACAAGGTGGATTACCCGGAAGCATTCCAGCTCGCTCGGGAGCGGATTCGCTCGGGCGGCCTCTACATCTGCGACAACGTCCTTTGGTCGGGCCGCGTTACCCAGGATGACGCGGATGAGACGACCGAGGCGATCCGCCGCCACAACCAGCTCGTCGCGAACGATCCGGACTTCGAGTCCTGCATCATCCCGACGCGCGACGGCGTCCTCGTCGCCCGCAAGCGCTGACCCGTCAGGAGTCGCCGACCGGCCAGTGGTCAGGGACACGCACCGCCTCGTCCGCGCCCGGCCAGGGCGGCATCGTGCACATCACGAAGCAGAAGGGCTCATCGCCGACGGTCCGGAACTGGAAGTGGGTGCCGACCGGGATCGAGAGCGAAGTTCCGGGTCCCACTTCCTCGACCGACTCGACGTCGCCGAGCTTGCGCCAGACTTCCGCCCGCCCGCTGACGACGTACCAAAGCTCCTCCACCGTCCGGTGCCGCACCGCTAGCGAGACGCCGCCAGGCGGCAGCGTGCCGTGCGCCATGCTCCCCCGCGTGGACGACGCCAACACGCGGATCTCGGAGGTATCAGGAGCCAGGACGTCGTACCTGTCCGGCAGCGCTCGTGTCTGAAAGGGTATGGCCGCCGCAGCCCCGTGGCTACCGGTAGTCATCTGCTCTCGCCCCTCACCGTCGCGCAATCGAGCGACCCGTCAATCGCGGCCGGCTTCCCGCTCTGCATCATCGCCGCTTGCACCCCATTCGCCCCAAGCCCATCGTCAGGGATCAGCGATTACCCTACGCCAACTTACGAAGAGAGGTGGTCCTTGGCAACCTGGCTCGTAGGCGCGCCCGCTTCCGTCTTGGCCGCTTCCTTTGCCTCCTTGCGCTGCGCCAAGGTCGACGCGCCGAAAGCGACGAGCAGGATAACGATGATGACCGCCAAGCTGGCCAGCGCCGGAATGTGGATAACATCCGACAGGACCATCTTGCCGCCCACGAAGATCAGAATTGCCGCCAAGCCCGCGTTCAGGTAGCGCAGCTCCGAGAGGTAGCCGGCAATCACGAAGTAAAGCGCCCGCAAGCCGAGCACCGCGAAAATGTTCGAGGTAAAGACGATGAAGGGATCGTCCGTCACGCCATAAATCGCCGGCACGGAGTCGACCGCGAAGAGGAGGTCGGTGCTCTCGACGAGCAGCAGCACGAGCAGGAGCGGCGTCATGTAGCGGCGGCCGGCGCGTCTGACGAAGAACGCTTGCCCCTCGTAGTCCGCCGTGACCGGGAAGAAGCGCCGCGCCAAACGGACCAGCCGGTTCGATTCCAGCGACGGCGCCTCGTGGTTCTCGCGCAGAAAGCGAATGCCCGTCGCGATCAGGAAGATGCCGAAGACGTAGATCATCCAGTGCAGGGTGCCAAGGAGGAAACCCGCGAAGCCGATCAGCAGCGCGCGCATGATCAGCACGCCGATGATTCCCCAGAAGAGCACCCGGTGCTGGAAGCGGCGCGGCACGCCGAACGTGGTGAAGATCAAGAGAAAGACGAAGACGTTATCAACGCTCAGCGACTGCTCGATCAGGTACCCCGTCGTCCATTCGAGCCCGTCTTCAAAGCCGCGGACGATGTAGACGCCGATGTTGAACAGCGCGGCGACGATAACCCAGATCACATAGCGGATCAGCGCCTCCCTGCGCTGCACCTCATGCGCCTGCCGCTGAAACACGCCGAGGTCGATCGCTAAGAGGACCACCACGAGCGCGAGAAACCCGATCCACGGGAGGAGATCAACGATCATGGCCTGCAAATCGCTCCTGTCATTGCCTCACGGCCGGCGGCGTCAGCGGCGCTGGCAAGGCGTGCCTCACTATGCACGCGCAGTCCGCTTGCCAAGCCGCGTTGGCCGCCATCACGGTGAGCCGTTGCGCCTCTGTCCACTGAGAGCCAGGCCACGAGATGCGCCGGGCAGCCAAGCCACGGGCATCGCGCCTTCGCCATCATTGGCCATCCCTCCTGGCGGCCAGTCGCACCGAGTCACTCCGGGGCAAAAAAGAAACCCCGGCCGCATCCAAGCGGATGAGCCAGGGTCTGACCGAGCGAGGATCGAATCTCGCTGCCGGCGCCGGCGCGGGAGCGCGTACTGACGGCAACCGGCCCGTCCCGGCCGAGGCGACCGAGACGTGGGCTACTCCCCCTGTCGCCCCGATGATAGTGAGCTACGAGAACCGGGTCAAGGAACGCCTACGCGGAACGCTCGCCGCGAGTCCGATCCCAGACGTCGAACACGGCTCGCCGAGCGGCAACCCATCATCACATCGAGCCTACTCCGAGACGAGGCTGGCTCCCCGCTCCAGGTGATACGGCACGCTCGTCACCACCGTCCCCGGCCGGAAGAGCAGCGCCGCCTTGATCCGCAGCGCGGTCTGGTTGTGCAGGAAATGCTCCCACCAGTGCCGCGCGATGAACTCCGGCAGCACGACGGTCACCGTATCATCCGGCCGCTGCCGGTCGATCTCATCGATATAGCGCAGCAGCGGCCCGACGACCGCCCGGTACGGCGACTCGATGATCACCAGCGGAATGTCGGTGCCAAGCTCGTTCCACGCGCGGCGAATCCGCTCGATCTCCGCCTCATCGTCGGTCACATGCACCGCCGTGACGTTGTCGGAGATCGAACGCGCGTAGGCCAGCGTCTGCCGCGCGACGCGATTGACGTCGGAAATCGGCACGATCACCGTGTGCTCGATCTCGCTCGGATCGAGCGGCGTCTCAGCCGCCAGCTCGGCGGACGCTCGCGCGTAGTGCCGGTTGATCGCCTTGAACGCCAAGATCAGCAGCGGGATCAAGACGATGACGATCCAGGCGCCCTTCGTGAAGTTGGAAATCCCGACGACGATCGTGACAATGCCGGTCGAGACCGCTCCGACGATATTGATCGCCAAGCCGCGCTGCCAGCCTGGCTCGCGCAGCCGCAGCCAGCGCGAGATCATCCCGCTTTGCGACAGGGTGAACGCGGTGAAGACGCCGACCGCGTAGAGAGGAATCATTCGCGTCGTCTCGCCGCCGAAGCCCGCCAGCATCAGCCCGGAAAGCAAGCCGAGGGTGACGATCCCCGTGCTGTACGCCAGGCGGTCGCCGCGCTGCGCGTATTGGCGCGGCATGTACCGGTCGCGAGCCAGGAAATACGAGAGACGCGGAAAATCGGAATAGGCGGTATTGGCGGCCAGGATCAGGATCGCCAGCGTTGCGAATTGGATGTAGTAGTACGCCGGCTCAACGCCAGCGAAGACCTCGCGCGCGATCTGTGAAACGACTGTTTGATAGCCTCCCGGCGTGCTCTCCTTCAGCGGGACAGCGCCGTACTGGTGCGCCAGGAAGGTGATCCCGGAGAAGGTGATCGCCAGGACGGTAATCATCACCGTCAGCGTCGTCCGCGCGTTCTTCCACTCGGGAGGTTTGAAGGCCGGCACGCCATCCGAGATCGCCTCGACGCCCGTCATCGCGGCGCAACCACGGCTAAACGCCCTGAGGAGCAGGAAAAGCCCGACCGAACTCGTCGCCGCGACCGCCTCCCCTTCCGCGAACCGCGGCGGATGCACTTCGAACCCTTCAGCCGCGTTCCGCGCCACGCCGATCGCGATCATCCCGAGCATGCCGATGAGGAAGAGGTAGGTCGGGACGGCGAAGATCGTGCCGGACTCGCGGATACCCCGCAGGTTGACGACAGTGACGAGCGCGATGAAGCCCAAGCCGAGGAGGACGCGATGCCCTTGCAGCGCCGGGAGCGCGGAGATGAGCGCCGCCACGCCGGCCGCGATGCTGACCGCGACCGTCACCACGTAGCCGATTTGCAGCGCCGCCCCGGCGGTCAGCGCCGGAAGCTCGCCCAGATTGTCCTTCGCGACGATGTAGCTCCCCCCGCCTTGGGGATAGGCCTTGATCGTCTGCCGGTAGGAAATACCGACGATGATGAGCAGCAGGACGATCGCCGCCCCGATGTACAGGCTGTAGGTCAGCGCCGCCACGCCCGCAATGATCAGGACCGCGAGGATTTCCTCCGTCGCGTACGCCACGGACGACAGCGCGTCCGACGACAGCACGGCCAACGCCTTGAGCTTGGACAGGCGCTCGTGCGCCGCCGCCTCGGTCGCCAGCGGCCGGCCGATCAGCGCTCGCTTCACCCGCCCCCACGCTCGGCCAGGACGGCTCCGCGCCTGCAGTGCTTGCTCGGTCGCGACGAGATGACCGGGGCCGGCTCGCTCGAAGCCCTCTCGCCGCTGCCGGATCACGCGCACATAGCGGTCGCCGAGGTGGGTTCCCCGAAACTCTTGCTTTCCAACGAGATCCGGCTGGATGCGCGCTCCCGCCTTCTTCGGCGGATGCACTAGGCGCGGCGACCGGCCGCGTTCCGACGCCTCACCACGCCCTGACAGGCAATCCAGCCCATGCGACGCGATGCGTAGCGGCACGTCATCGCTTTCCGGCTGAGATGCGGCTGTCTTCGACACGAACGGCGGCGGCTCGGCGACTTGCGCGCTAGTCGCGGAAGCGGAACGCCTTGCGTTTCCTCCGTGGAATGCAATCGGTAGCTTGATCCTCGCTCGGCCGCGCGCGGCGCCAGTCGGTCGTTGATCTGCTTGGCCGTTCGGCGCGCGTGGCTCAAGAGGTGACGCGAGGTCTGCGTCGTCTGACGCTGAATCGCTGTCTCCGTCCTCGTGCCGCGGCATCGTGTTCTCCCCTCCAGCACCGCCCCGGCGCCCTGCGCGCGCTGCTTAGCAACGCTCGGCGCACCGGAGCGAAACCGACGTATATACGCCTTCTCTCATTCCGCGGTTTCGCCTCAGCGCGAAGGGGAGATTCGAGCGGCTGGCAGAGAACGCGTGACCGCGGAGCCGCGCCAGATTCGGCGGCAACTCCGCGGTCGGAACGACAGTCTTGCGAGCGCTCTCCGACAGGCGTCCTACCAGACGGCCTCTGCCTGCTGACCAGGCTGCATGCCGGCCATGCTCGCCATTTGCAGCATCATCTGCCGGCCAATCTGCTCGACCTGCTGCAGCATCTGCTGCTCATCGAGCAGGTTCTGCTCCAAGGTCCGGGCAATCTCCGTCTGGCCCATCGTCCGCGCCATGTCGATCAGGCTCATATACGCCGAGATCTCGTAGTGCTCGGTCTTGCTCGCCCCGCTCACGACGAGCCCCTCGAGCACCTGCGGCGATGGCTCCGCCTTCAGCGCTTCTCTAAGCTCCTGGTGCAGCCCCTTCACCGCGTGACACTCGATTGGATGCGGCCGCGCGCCAAGCTGCTGAAACGCCTGCTCGAGCCGCGCCGCATGCTGCCGGCTCTGCTCGGCGTGCATGCGCAGCCCTTCCTTTAGGTGCGGATTCTGTACGAGCCCCTGCGCCTCTTCGAGCATCGCCACGATCATCTGCTCGGCGCTGTGCAGATCGGAAAGTTCATGTACGAAAAGGTCCTGCGGCGTCTGCATCGGCATCTTCTTGGCTTTGCTCATATCCGAGTTCCCTCCTCCGGTCGACACCATACGGCCCCGTGCGGCGTCAGACCTATCAGGTCTTGCGCCGCAAGAGCTGTGCCGCTGAGTCGGGTTTCTCGGCTGGACGCGCGATTCGCAAATCAGCGGATTCCCTAGTACGAACGCGGCAATCCCAGCACCCGCGTCGCCACGTACGACAGCACGAGATTGTTGCTGACCGGCGCGACCTGAAACAGCCGCGTCTCCCGGAACTTGCGCTCGACGTCGTAATCGGCGACGAAGCCGTAACCGCCGTGGACATCGAGGCAGATATTCGCCGCCTGCCAGCTCGCCTCGGACGCCAGCAGCTTCGCCATATTCGCCTCCGCGCCGCATGGTTGCCCCGCGTCGTAGAGCCGCGCCGCCTGGTAGCGCATCAGGTCGGCGGCGGAGACGGCGGCGTAGGCGCGGGCGAGCGGGAACTGGACGCCCTGGTTGGCGCCAATCGGCCGGCCGAAGACGACGCGCTTCCGCGCGTATTCGCTCGCCCGCTCGACGAACCAATACCCGTCCCCGATCGCCTCCGCGGCGAGCAAGATCCGCTCCGCGTTCCAGCCATCAATGATCGCGCGGAATCCCTGCCCCTCGTCGCCAATCAGCGCATCGGCCGGCAGGCGCAGATTCCGGTAAGTCACCTGGTAGGTCGCGTAGTTGAGCATCGTGCGGACCGGGCGCGGCTCGATCGTGCCAGCGCGACGCGCCTCCCTCAGATCGACCAGGAAGAGGCTCAGCCCTCGCGTGCGGTCGGCCGGATCACGCGGGCTCGTCCGCGCCAACAGCAACAGGAGATCGGATTGTTCAATGCGGCTCGTCCAGCTCTTGTGCCCGTTGACGACCCAGCTCTCGCCGTCCCTGGTCGCGGTCGTTGTGATCGCCGTCGTGTCCGATCCTGCCTCAGCCTCGGTGACGGAGAATGCTTGCAGCCGCAGCTCGCCGCGCGCAATCGGCGGCAGCCAGCGCCGCTTCTGCTCCTCGCTCCCGTGCCGGAGCAGCGCGCCCATGATGTACAGCTGCGCGTGGCAGGCCGCGGCATTGCCGCCGGAGCGGTGGATCTCTTCCAGGATCACGCTCGCCTCGGTCACGCCCAGACCGAGACCGCCGTACTCGCGCGGGATCAGCGCCGCGAGGTAGCCGGCCTCCGTCATCGCCCGGATGAACGCTTCGGGATACGCCCGCTCCCGGTCTAGCTCCCGCCAGTAGGCATCCGGGAAGCGGGCGCAGAGCGCGCGCACCTCCTCCCGGAGCTTCTCCTGCTCGGGAGTGAGGGAGCCGGGCATCGGCGAGACCTCCGGGGCCGGTCGTCCGCTTAGAGCTCAGCCGACCTGCCGCCCCCCTCGGCCACGGCCCGCCGGTAGACCAAGTTCGCGGTCACCATATCCTCGACCGCGTGCCCCATGGACTTGTAGACGGTGATCTCATCGTCGGACTGGCGTCCCGGCCGCCGCCCGAGCAGCACCTCGCCAAGCTCCGTCGCCCGCTCCGGATCGAGCCCCGCGAGCTCGGCGCAGCCAGCCGGCGGCGGCGCGAACGCGCCTCGCGTCTCGACGAAGAGCCGGCCCTGCTCCGCGAGCGCGCGCGGTAGCTCGCCTCCCGGCGGGTGATACCCGACCGAGGTCACGTGAGCGCCCGGCTTCAGCCACGCCGGGTCGATCACCGGCTCTTGCGAGGACGTGCACAGGCAGACGACATCCGCGCCGCGTACCGCTTCCTCGATCGAGGCCGCTGCCCGCGCGCGTGGGTGGTTCTCGGCCACCTGCTCGGCGTGCTCGCGATTGCGCGAGGCGATCCGGATCTCGGTGAACTCGCGCACACGGGAAACGACGGCGAGATGCGATCGCCCCTGCACCCCGCCGCCGACGATCGCCAAGACGCGCGCATCCGGCCTCGCCAGCAGCCGCGTCGCCAGCGCCGCTCCGCCCGCTGTGCGGATCGCGGTGACATAGGTCCCGTCCATGATCGCGACCGGAGTGCCGGTCTCAGCGTCGAAGAGGCAGATCAGCGCCTGATGTCCCGGCAGCCCTCGCTCGACATTGCCGTGGAACACCGTCACGAGCTTGACGGCCATGTGATTGCCGGGCGCCCAACCGGGCATCGCCAGCAGCGCGCCATCCGGCGTCGTGATCTGGTTGCGCGGCGGGGCACTGATCGTCCCCTCACTGATCGCCTTGAAACCCTCGGCCAGCGCCTCGAGCAGCGCATCGTGATCCAACAGACGCTCGACCTCGGTGTAACTGAGCAGCAGGATCGCCACCTTTGACCTTCCTCGCTCGCTCCGGAACCTCCACCGGCGGCATCATACCCACGATTCCGCCGCCTCGCCGAGAGGTAGAGCCGCCCCACGCTCGCACAGGCGAATCCCCCCGAGCCGGCGTAGCCAGCTACCAGCTCGACAGCCTCATCGCGTGACAGATGACTCTCTCGCGGTTGGCGTCGCCTATCCCCGGCCGCTAGCAACAGCGGATGCCACGGCTGGCATGACGTCAGTGGCGATCAGCTCAATCGTCTCGTGATCGTTAGCATCGAGCTGGATGACGAAGTACTGGATGCCGATCTCGGCCAGGGCTTGGTAATAGGCGGCAGCGCGCTCCGGCGTCGTCGCCAGGATTTGGGCCTTGCCGTCGCGGCGCGTCCCCGCCGAGGTCGAGCGCGACGGATCGAGCCGGTCCAGCTTGCGGCGCGCCGCCTCCTCGGTCCGGGCAAGGATCAGATAGAGGGTGAAATGGGTGCGCAGAATCTCATCGGGCGAGCGGCCGATCTCGGCGCAGCGCGCTTCCAGCGCGTCTAGCTTGCGGCGGACGACGGCAGCCCGCTCCCGGTCGCTGATGCTCGGATCGGTGATCGACAGATCCTCACGGATATTGCAGGCATCGCCGTACTGAGCCACCTGCCGCAACGTCCGCCGCTCGCCGCTTCCCCCAATCAGGATTGGCGGACGAGGCTTCTGTAGCGGAAGCGGCTCGACCTGGATGCCCTCGACGCGGAAATGGCGGCCCGTGAAGGTGAACGGCTCCGATCCCCAGACACCCTGGATGATCGTCAACGCCTCATCGAGCCCGTCCTGCCGCTCAGGTAACGGTAAGAACGGAATCCCGTAGCCCTGGAACTCCGCTTGCCACCAGCCGGACCCGATCCCGAGGATCGAGCGCCCGCGGCTGAGATTGTCGAGGTCGGCGGCGAGTCGCGCGAGATACGCCGGATGACGATACCACGCGCAATTGACGGCGGAGCCAAGCCGGACTCGCTCCGTGGCGACAGCCAGCCCGGCCAAGCAGATCCACGGATCGGCGTGGATCGCCGGGTGATCCATGATGAAAATGGCATCGTACCCGAGCGATTCGACGAGCCCGCCCGTCTCCATCAGCCGCGGCAGCGCGTCTTGCTCGTTCGGCACGATGAGCTGCAGCCCCCACCGCAGCCCGCGATCAGCCTCAGCCACCCACGTATGCCGCAAGGCGCTCCCTCCGGAAGCGAGGGGATCAGGAGTCAGGAGTCAGGGAGAGGAGCGAGAGGTTGGGGAGGTGAGGGACGGGATAGGGCCGGGGCTTGATGGGGCCGGACGGGAATCGCGCGATCGAGTCCAGCACGACATCACCCGTCCCCACCAAAACGCCTGACCCCTGACTCCCAACCCCCCAACCCCTACTCCTCGCCCCTAACTCCCAACCCCTAACCCCTAACTCCTACCCGAGTACTTCGGTGAGAGTTTCAGCGATCTTTCCGGCGATCTCGTTGCACTGCTCTTGGGTAATGATCAGTGGTGGAGCGATCGCGATGCCATCGTTCGAGGCCCGGACGATCAGCCCGCGCTGGCGCAGGGAGGCCTGGACCTTCCCGCCCACATTCAACGCCGGATCGAACTTCGCCTTCGTCGCTCGGTCCGCCACCAGCTCGACCATCAGCATCAGGCCCTTGCCCCGAACCTCCCCGACGTTCGGGTGATCACCCACCTGGCGCTGCAGCTCCGCCAGCAGGTACGCCCCCTGCGCCGCCGCGTTCGCCGGCAGGTTCTCCTCCTCGATGATCTGCAGGTTGCGGAGCGCGACCGCGCAGGCGACCGGGTGTCCGGAATACGTGAAACCGTGCATGAACATCCGGTCCGCGGAGCTCATCACGTCGAAGATCTCGTCGGAGACCGCCACGCCGCCGAGCGGGACATAGCCGGAGGTGACGCCCTTGGCGAACGTGGCAAGGTCCGGCTGGAAGCCGTACGTCTGGCAGCCGAACATCGCGCCGGTCCGGCCGAAGCCACAGATCACCTCATCGGCGATCAGCAGAATCTCGTGCCGGCGCAGCACCTCTTGCACCGCCGGCCAGTAGCCTTCCGGCGGCACGATCACGCCGCCCGCGCCCTGGACCGGCTCACCGATGAACGCGGCGATCGTCTCCGCGCCCTCGCGCGCGATCGTCTCCTCCAATTCGGCGACGAGCCGGTCAACGAACTCCTTGTCGCTCTGCCCCTCGCCGAACCGGTACGGGTACGGCGACGTCACGTGGAGATAGCCAGGCGCCTGCGGCCCGAATCCCTCGTGGTAGGTCGGGATGCCGGTCGCGGCGAGCGCCCCCATCGCGATCCCGTGGTAGGCGTGCTTGCGCGAGATGATCTTGACCTTGTCCGGCTTCCCCTTCAGGTACCAGTAGTAGCGAGCGATCTTGAGCGCGCTCTCGTTCGACTCTGCGCCACCGGACGTGAAGTGGATGTGATTGAGCGGGCCGGGGAACATCGAGGCCAGCTTCGCCGCGAGCTCGATCGTCGGCGGGGCGGCAAGCCCGAAGAAGGTCGGCACGAAGGCGACCTCGTCCATCTGCTCGGCCGCGGCGACCGTCAATTCATGCCGGCCGTGACCGACATTGACGTTCCAAAGCCCCGCGAATCCGTCAATGTACTGCTTGCCGTCCGTGTCCCAGAGGTACACACCTTCGCCGCGCGCCATCACCAGTGGGCCGTGCTCGCGGATCGCCTTTAAGTTCGACACCGGGTGGAGAAGGTGGCTCTTCGCCTTCTCGACGAGTTCCGCGGTGTTCCAAGTCTGCGTGGTCGCCATCGGCGCGTCCTTCCCTGAGGTCATCGGGGCGTGTCGCATGCTCGTGTCTACCCCGTCTGCCTGCCAAACCATGCGGCACTATTGTCAACCGTTCGGCTGGCGCGCGTCTACGTCGTGTTCCGGCGCAAAAGGTCCCGCCTTAGCCATCCCGCCGGCCGGCTGGACTCCCACCGCGTAACCGGCGTAGCCTGCATGCTGAGACACCCGCGACAGCGCGATGCCACCGGCTTGTGCCAACGATCGCGAAAGGAGCCGCTGAATGCCCCCGATCCATCTCTACGCAACCACCGGCGACGCCGTCGCCCGGATCGCCAGCCCCGATGGTCAGCGTTTCGAGGTCACCATGATGCTCGAAGGGAGCGGCGCCCAGTGCATCGCGGCCGATCCCGATGACCCGGATCGCGTCTACGTCGGGACCTTCGACCAGGGTCTATTCCGCAGCCGCGACGGCGGTCAGACCTGGGAGAACGTCAGCGCCGGGATTCCGCACGGTCGCGTCCTCTCCGTCGCGTTCGCCCCCGCCCGGCGCGCCGGCGGCAAGGCGGCGATCTATGCCGGAACCGAGCCGAGCAACCTCTACCGCTCCGAGGACGACGGGCAGACCTGGGAGGAGTTCCCCGCGCTGCGCGAGTTGCCGAGCGCACCGACCTGGTCCTTCCCGCCTCGGCCGTGGACGAGCCACGTGCGGTGGATCGCCGCGCATCCCGCCGATCCGGAGATCGTCTACGTCGGCATCGAGCTTGGCGGCGTGATGCGCTCGCTCGACGGCGGCCGGACCTGGGAAGACCGCAAGCCCGGCTCCTACCACGACAGCCATTGCCTGGCGACCCACCCCGCCCACCCGGATCGCGTCTACGAGGCGGCCGGGGAAGGCGTCGCGTGGAGCCACGATGCCGGGCATACGTGGCAAGCCGTAGACGCGGGGAAGGATCGGCACTACACCTGGGGACTCGCCGTCGACGCCGCCAACCCCGACCTCTGGTACGTCTCCGCCACCTTCAGCGCCCGCACCGCGCACCGCCGCGACGGCAACGCCCAAGCGCACATCTATCGCAAGCGCGGCGACGGCCCTTGGGAGCCCGTGGGGGAGAATGGCGGGTTGCCATCACCCTTGCCCTACATGCCGTACTCGCTCGTCGCGCCACGCAATCATCCCGGCGCGATCATCGCCGGGATGCAGCATGGTGAGCTGTGGTTGAGTGAGGATGCCGGCGACACCTGGCGCCGCCTGGATGTCGCGCTGCCGGCGCTCTTGGCGCTCGCGGAGGCAGCTCGCTGAGCGTCGCGCTGGCTATCCTGCTGCCTCCGCGTGTCGCTCACCCCGCAATGGGAGCGGGGCAGGGCCGGGAGCCGGTGACATACCTCGCTCCCGGCCCGCGTGAAGCCGACATTAGATCGAAGCCTGGTAGGAGCGGAACGCGCGAGTCGCCAGCCAGCCGCAGACGATCGTGAGCGCCAGCAGCAACCCGCCGCGCACGAGGATGAACGCCCAGTCGGGATTCGCGCTCAACGCCTCCCGCCCGGCCTGCACGGCCCAGTTCGCGGGGTTGAGACGGGCCACCGTGCGGATCCAGCCCGGCATCAGCGACTGATCCATGAAGACGGTCGAGAGGAAGGAGAGCGGCAGCAGCAGGAAGTTGACCGCCCCGATGACCGACTCCTCCTTCCGCGCCATCAACGCCATCGCGCTCGAAAGCGCCCCAAACGGCGCCGCCAGCAGGATGGCGAGGAGGACGAGAATCACCGCGCCAAGCACCCCGCCCGAGAAGCGCGCTCCGAGAATCAATCCCAGGCCGAAGATGATCGCCGCCTGGACGATGGTGACAACCGCGAGCTGGAGGATGCGCCCGGTGATCAGTGCGCCCCGATTGACCGGCGTGACAAGGAAGCGATCGAGCACGCCTCGGTCGAGATCGACGATGATGCTCATTCCGCTCCAGCCGCCGCCGAACAGCGCGCTCATGATGACGATGCCCGGCGTTAGGAAGGCGATGTACGAGGTCGTGCTGAACCCCGGTAGCTCGACGACCCGCTTGAAGAGCTGGCCGAAGAGCAGCAGATAGATAATCGGTTGCAGCAGGCTGAACGCGATGTACCACGGTTGCCGCGCGAGCGCCCGCAGGTGGCGCATCGTCATGTACCAAGAGTGTTGAATCGCCAACATCACTTCGCCTCCTTGTCCGCCTCGGCGAAGGCGCGACCGGCATACCGGAAATAGACATCGTCAAGTGACGGGCGAGCGACCGTCACCGCGGCGACCTGCACACCCGCCTCTTCCAGCGCGGCCAGCACCGCCGGTACCGCCCTGGCGCCGCTGTCGGCCCGAGCGCGCAGATGGCGCCCGTCAACCGTGACCTCGCGCAGAAGCTCGAGCCGGTTCAGCGCGTCATGGACACGGCCATTCATCTCCGGAGCGGCCAGCTCGACTTGGATCGCGTCGCCGCGTAGCTGCGCCTTCAGCTCCTCCGGCGCTCCTTCCACGACCACACGGCCGCGATCGACGATCGCCACGCGCTCGCAGAGCGCATCGGCTTCCTCCAGGTAGTGAGTCGTCAGGAGGATGGTCAGCCCTTCCTCGCGCGCCAGCCGCTCGATTTCGGTCCACAGCGCCGCGCGCACCTCGGGATCGAGACCCGTGGTCGGCTCATCGAGGAAGAGGACGCGCGGCCGATGCACGAGCCCCATGGCGATGTCGAGCCGCCGCTTCATCCCGCCGGAGTAGGTGCTCGTAACCCGGTCCGCCGCATCCGCCAAGCCGAACTGCGCGAGGAGCTCCGTCACGCGATTCTTGAGCGTCGCGCCGCTCATCCCATAGACCTGGCCCTGGAGCGTCAAATTCTCCCGGCCGGTCAACTCCCAATCGACGCCGGACTTCTGCGCCACGACGCCGATCATCCGTCGCACCCGGTCTGGCGAGCGAAGCACATTGAACCCAGCGACACTCGCCTCGCCCGAATCGGGCCGCGAAAGAGTGGTCAAGATCTTGACCGTCGTCGACTTCCCGGCCCCGTTCGGCCCGAGCAGGCCAAAGATCGTGCCAGCCGGAACCGAGAAGCTGAGGCCATCGAGTGCTTTGACATTGCCGGGATAGGTCTTGACGAGGTTTTTGGCCTCGATTGCCGTCGTGGAGGCTCCGATCGTTCCTCCCTTCATTGCCGATACTCTCCTCTATGCTCATGCGCCGCGCGCCACGGTCGAGCGCGCCGCCAACGAAACCTGATCTTTGTCGCGTCCGGAGACCGGCGCCCGCCGCCCCATCAAGAGCAGCATGGCCGCGAGCCCCACCTCCATCAGCGCCGCCGCTAAGTCGACTCCCTCGACCGGAAGCGGATAGAAGGTCCGGACGCCCGGGATGCCGCCGATTCGCGTGACCGCCCAGATGGCGACTAGACCGAGGCTGAACGCCGCGCCCAGCCCGGCCAGCCCGCGCGACGGGGCACCGAAGAGCAGACTCGCCCCGAGCAGCCCCTGCGCCGAAGCGACCACGAGGAAGAACACGCCATAGCCCCACCAAAGCGCTGCCTGATCGGCCAAGATCGAGAGATGAATGCCTTCCGCTCCGAACGCGAGCCCCGCCGCGATCAGCCGCGGTACGAACGATGCCACGCGACGCCGAAAGCGTCCTCGTTGCCTTGTCCGCGCGGCTCCAGCCGTCATCTCACACCACCTCGAAGTTCGCCATCATCGCCATGTCCTCGTGTTCGAGGTTGTGGCAATGGAAGACGTACCGGCCGCGATAGCCCGAGAATCGAGCGGCCACGCGCAAGATTCCGCCGTTGAGTAAAACGGTGTCCTTCCACCCCGCGTCAGATGGATGAGGCTCGCGGCCGTTCCGAGACAGGACGCGGAAGTGGACCAGGTGCAGGTGAACCGGGTGAAGCTGGCCGCCGGTGAACTCCCAGATCTCGGTCGCGTCCAGGCGCGGGTCCGCCCAGATGTGCTCGTGATCGAACGGCCGGCCGTTGATGCTCCAGTGCCGGCCGCTCCGGGTGAACGAGAAGCGTCGCGTCCGCTCGGCGCTGCCCGCGTCGGGCAAATCCTCGACGGGAGCCAGGCGATCCGGAATCGCACTCTCGTCCTTCGCGCTCCTCGTGACGCGGAAGCGCATGATCCGCGACGTGCGGCCTTTGTCGAGCGGGTCCTGCACCGCCAAGTTGCGCAGCGTCACCGTCTCTCCGACCCGATAGCGAGAGAAGTCAACGATCAGATCGAACCGCTCGGCCGGCACGATCCGGACGGTGGACCGCCCGATAGGCATCTCCAGCAACCCGCCATCGCTCCCGATCTGCACGAAGGCGTCCCCGTCCGGCCTGGGATCCAACCCGAGCACATAGACCCGAGCGTTCGACGCATTCAGCACCCGGAAGCGATAGCGAGCCGCCTCGACCTCCAGCTCCGGCCACGGCGCGCCATTGACCAGGATCGTGTCGCCGAGCATGCCGTCATTCCGCGCCCGCCCGGTCACCCCCGGCTCACCGAGCAGCGAGGGATCGCGCGAGGGATAGACGAGCGAGCCATCCTCCGCGAAGAGGCGATCGGTGATGACGAGCGGAATCTCCCGCTCGCCGCGCGGCAGCGGCAACGCATCCTCGACCTCGTCCCGGATGATGTAGAGCCCAGCGAGGCCGCGATAAACCTGGGGCCCGGTGAAATCCATCCGGTGATCGTGGTACCAGAGCATCGCTGCCCGCTGCTCGTTCGGGTAGACGTACTCCCGGACTCCGTGCGCCACGTCACCGCCCCCGCCATGCGCGCTGTGCGCGGCCGTAACGCTGCGTCCCGGCTGGCCCTCCTCCAGCGGCAGGATGTAATCCGTCGGGTAGCCATCGCTCTCCGGCGGCGTCACCCCGCCGTGCAGGTGGACGACGGTCGGGACAGGCAGCGCGTTCGTCTGCCGGACGATCACCCGCCGCCCGCGCCGTGCTTCGATCGTCGGGCCGGGGAACATCCCCTCGTAGCCCCAGATCCTCGTCTGCCGCCCCGGCAGGATCTCGACCGTCGCCTCCCGCTGCGTGATCTCGTAGATGTCCGCGTCGCCATCGGTGCGCGCCGGCTCGAGCACCGGCGGCACCGGCAGCGGGACGGAGAAGAGCGGGACCTCGGGCGAGCGCCGGCGGGATCGCCCATCCTGCCAGATCCAGCCCGGCACGACGACGCCAGCGCCGCCCATCAGTCCGTACTTGAGCACGCGGCGACGTGTCAGTCGCATCGCTCGCTCCTTACTGCTCCGCCGGCACCCGCTGTCCGGTCATCGCCGGTTGGGTCACCGGGGCCGTCCGGCGCGACAGGCGACTCGGCCACCAGATGCGCCGGCCAAGATCGAACGTGAGCGCCGGCACGAGGATCGAGCGGACGATGAAGGTATCGAGCAGCACGCCGAACGCGACGAGGAAGCCCATCTCCGTCATCGAGACCAGCGGCAGGACGCCGAGGACCGCGAAGGTCGCCGCCAGCACCAGGCCAGCCGAGGTGATGACGCCACCCGTGACCGCCAGGCCCTTCAACATGCCCGACCGAGTGCCCAGTCGGGCCGATTCCTCATGGACGCGGCTCATCAGGAAGATGTTGTAGTCAATGCCGAGCGCGACCAGGAACACGAAGCCCAGCAGCGGCACCGATCCTTCAACCGCCGCGAAGCCGAAGATGTGATCGAAGACGAGCGTGCTCGCCCCGAGCGCCGCGCCGTAGGACAGGACCACCGTCGCGATCAGCAGCACCGGCGCGACAATCGCTCGCAGCAGGACCGCCAGGATCACGAGCACGACCGCCAGCACCAACGGCATGACGATCTCGCGGTCACGCGAGTTGGCGCGCGCCACGTCCAGGCTCTCGGCATCCGGCCCGCCGACGAGCGCGTCCGCTCCCGGCACGGCATGAACCCGGTCGCGCAGCCGATCGATCGTCTCGAACGCCGCGTCACTCGCCGGCTCGGCATCGAGCGTCACGGAGAAGGAGACCAGCGTCTCCGTCTCGCCCGCCGGCTCGACTCGCGCAACTCCCGCCGTCTCTGCGATCGCCGCCTGGACGGCCTCGGCCGCCTCACGGTTGGCGATCACCGTCGCAGGCTGGCTCGCGCCGGCCGGGAAGCTGCGCGCGATCAGCTTGGAACCCGTGATCGCGTCCGGCTCATCCCGGAACTGATCCGCCTGCGCAAGATTCGTGTTGATGCCGATCAGTCCCAGCGCCAGAACCGCCAGCACCGCGACCGTCCCGATCCAGACCGGGCGCGGCCGACCGCCGACCCAGCGCCCGACTTTCGCCCACAGACCCGACTCCTCATGCGACTCCGAGCCATAGCGCGGGACGAACGGCCAGAAGATCCGGCGACCGAAGATGACCAGGAACGCCGGCAGGAGCGTGATCATCGCGATCAGCGCGGCGACGATGCCGGTCGCGCCAACCGGACCGAGACTCTGATTCGAGTTGAGATCCGCCGCGAGCAGGCAGAGAAGCCCAATGACAACCGTCCCCGCCGAGGCGAGAATCGCCGGACCGGCCTGGCGCAGCGCCCGCGCCATCGCCACGTGCTTGTCCTCGTGGCGGCGCAGCTCTTCCCGGTACCGGGCGATCAGCAACAGCGCGTAGTCAGTCCCGGCGCCAAAGACGAGGACCGGCAAGATGCCGCCGCTCTGCCCGTTCACCGTGATCCCGGCGTGCTTCGCCAGCCCGTAGACCGCCGCCGTCGCCGACTGATGGGCGAACGCCACCGTCAGCAGCGGGATCAGCCAGAGGAACGGGCTGCGATAGGTCAGGAGCAGCAGAACCGTCACCACCGAGGCGGTCGCGAGCAGCAAGGTCGAGTCGATCCCGGAGAAGACGTTGGCAAGGTCGTGCGTGAAGCCCGCCGGACCGGTGACCTTGATCTGTAACCCATCCCCTTCGACGAGCGTGTCGCGGATCTCTTCCACCGCGTCGTTGGCCCGCTCCAGCTGCTCGTTGTTCTGGCTGGGGAACGGGACGGTGATGATTACCGCCTTGCCATCCTCAGAGGGGATGGCCGGGCTGGCCGGCGCCTCCGGGTATAGGTCAACGAGGGTTTGACGATCCGCCTCGATGCGCGCCCGGTCCGCGTCGGTCAAGCCTTCTTCGCGGTAGTAGACGATGACTGCCGGAAACGTCTCCCCTTCAGGGAATTCAGCCAGCAGATTGTGAACCTTGAGCGACTCCGCGCTCTCCGGCAGCCATGCCGACGTCTCGTTCTCTTCCACCTCCGACAGCTTGCCGGCGAATGGGCTGACCGCCGCCAAGACGACGAGCCAGACGACGAGAACGATCCACTTGGTGCGCCGACCGGCTGGAATACCGGCGAGTCGAGAGAGGAATCCGCCGCGATCGGGCGGGGAAGCCGAACGAGGATCTGAACGATGCTGGATAGCCATGAGGACACAAACCCTCCCCCTGCTCCGGGCGAAACGCCCGAAGCGCAGGCGACAAGATCAATGCAATGAGTGCTTGGCCCGCGGAGGAATTCCGGCTATCCTAGCAGTGTGCGCCTGCAAGGCTAGGAATCCGCTCCACGGAGCCGCCTTGAGGTCATGCCCCGGCAGAGTGAGGCAGCACTCTGCTGGGGCACTTCACTCAGTGGCAACAGTCAAATTCGTTTCCTCACTCCCCTCCTTTCTGTCTTCACCGTCCCAAACCAGATCCAGGTGCCCGTCGCGCATCACGAACCGCGGCCAGGCAAGGGCGCCGTTCGCGATGTCGGAGGCGAGCCGGGTAACCCAGGCTAGCTCGCACTCCTTCATCCGCAGCTCGTACTCGTTCTCGATGAGCACGATCCGTGGCAGCGGCGGGCGATCCTGTGAGCCAGCGCGGACCGCCTCATAGAGAAGTCGCGCTTCCGCGATCTGACTTTCCAGCTGTTGTGCTCGCTCCTCGAGGAGCGAAACTGCCTCCGCCGGCTCCAGGATTGCGATGTAAGAGAGCCCGGCGGCGAATTGCGGATACTCCTTGACAGGTTTGCTGATGAGCGTTCGCAGCCAGCCGAAGAACTTTGCGCGGCCAGCTTCCGTAATTGCATAGATCGTCCGCTCCGGTCGGCGCCCCTCGCGCTCCGTCGCCTGCGGAACGATCAGTCCTGACCGCTCCAGCGACTCGACCACCGTGTAGAGCGATCCGTAGTTGAGCCGGACGCTCTCATGCTTATGGCGCTCCCGCATGGTCTGCGCCATCTCGTACGGGTGCATCGGCCGCTCGATCAGACAAGCGAGGATTGCCAATGCCAGTGGGTTTGAAAGAGACCGTGTTCGCTTCGTCGCCATCACTCGCTTCCTATTACTCGGCGACGAGTATACGGATCAAAACACTCTTGTCAAGACCCCTTACCCAACTTCGCGCAGCATCTTCTCGATCGTGACGACGCGCTCGCGCAAATCGGCCAGCTCGGACTTCAGTGCCCGCTGCGCCGCCAGTGTCTCTTCGGCCAGCTTCCGGTACGCCTCGTCCTGAGCGACCTCAACCCGCGCCGCCACCTTCGCTTGCCACGTCTTGAACCCCTGCCAAACCGCAACGATCGCGACCGCAAAGACAGCGAGCGTTCCGGCCGTCGCAATCATGGCCTCCGGCCACTCCATGCCTCCCCCTCCTACGATTCCGTGCTCGACAAGGTCTGCACGGCAGTGGCGATCCGCTCAGGCGTCAGCTCCAGCTTGAATGGCGCCACCTCATAGAACTTCATCGCTTTGCCATCCTCCGCCAGCTCGAGCGTCCCAATCACGAGCCCAGCCGCCTCCAACCGCTGGAGATGCAAGTAGAGCAGCGGCCGGCTCATGCCCAAGTCGCGGGCGAGCTGACTGACATGCACTCGCCTCGCCACCAGCGCCGCGATGATGCGCAGCCGGTGGGGATTGGCCAACGCTGCCAGCGCCCGCATCAGATCATCACCGGTCCAACTCGCAGTATCGATGCCGACCACCTCCACCTGTCAGGAAATACTTACACATGACAGCTGCATATGTCAACACCGCGCGGCAACCACCCACGCGGCCTCACCGCTCCCCTCCCCGCGACGCACCTTATCTCCCATTCCTTTGGCGAAGTCCGCGTACGTACCAACGGCTTCGTGTGGCTCCTTAATCACGACGAGTTGCGCCGATGACCATGCGAATCGCTGAGGAAATGATCTTCACGATATGCGCATGGTAAGATGTAATCCCGAGATCGCGTGCGCGCGGTCTGCTCCTCGCGCGATGTAGACCGCGCGCTTTCATGCCAGGAAGACAAATGATCGCCATCGGTGGATCCCGTACCAGAGCAAAGAATGTCATCCTCCTGATCGGCGACGGCATGGGCTTCGCCCAGCGCGACGCCGCCCGTCTCCTCGCCGGCCGCCCGCTCAACATGGACCGGCTGCCGGTCCACGGTCGCATCGCCACCAGCTGCGTCGATCCCGCGGGCAACGTCACCGACTCCGCGGCGGCGGCAACGGCGATCGCGACTGGCGTCAAGACCTACAACGGGGCAATCGGCGTCGGGCCGGACGGCAAACCCGTCCGGACGGTTCTCGAGCTGGCGAAAGAGGCCGGCAAGTCTGCTGGGTTGGTCACTACCTGCAACGTGACCGACGCGACCCCCGCCGCCTTCGCCGCCCACGTCGCCAGCCGCGTGGACCAGCGGGAGATCGCGCGCCAATTCATCGAAGATGCCGCGGTTGACGTCATCCTCGGCGGCGGTCGCACTTGGTGGGTGCCGAACGGCGAATCCAGCACCGATCTTACGAGCCGCGCCCGCGACCTCGGCTACTCCGTCGCCACCGAGCCGACGGAGCTTCGCCCGGAGCGAGATCCGCGGCTATTGGCGCTGCTCGCCGAGGCGGAGCTCTTCGATCAAGACCCGCCGGAAGCAGCCCGCTACGAGCCGCCAGTCACCCTCGAAGAGCTCACCCGCACCGCCATCATGACGCTCTCGCGCAACCGAGGTGGGTTCTTCCTGATGGTCGAAGAGGCGGCGATCGATCGGATGGGTCACCGCAATATCGCCCCGCTCGCCGTCCGCGGCGTCCACGAGCTCGACCGCGCGGTGCGCGTCGCCTGCTCGTTCGCCGAAGAGGATGGAGAAACCCTCGTCATCGTCACGGCCGACCACGAGTGCGGTGGCCTCGCTCTGGATAGCTACCCGGACGGCCCCTTCGAGGGCGATATCGAGGCCCTGCTCCGCTGGGCAACGACCGGCCACACCGACGCCGACGTCCCCGTCACCGCCATGGGCCCGCACGCCGACCGCCTCGCCGGCCAGCACGAGAATACGGACCTCTTCCACACCATGGTCGAAGCCATGGGCCTCGCCTAGCCCACCTCAGGCACGGCCCTATCGGCGCCAATTCCCTGAAACCACGAACCGCGCCGCCCCACCTCTCAGGGGCGGCCGCGGCAATCATCATATGCACCCCTGGAATACGCGCTCGCCGTCACCAGGCGTGCGTATGGCGGACACGGCGGACGCCCCTAGAAACGCGCCGGATTTCGCAACGCGTTCGTAGGGGCGGAACCTGTGTCCGCCCCTACGAATGTGGTGATTTCGCGTCGTTCCTAAAGGGTCCGCGAATCCGGGCGACGGTGTGGTCTCCGCGTGTGGCAATCGTCATCCCTTGAACGCGGGCGACGCCCCGCTACGGCGCATCCCCCGTCCGCGACGGCAACTCCGGATGGCTACTCCACTC
Source organism: uncultured Chloroflexota bacterium (assembly GCA_937901745.1). Lineage (GTDB taxonomy): Bacteria > Chloroflexota > Chloroflexia > Thermomicrobiales > UBA6265 > CALGSZ01. The sequence continues at coordinate 25,280 of CALGSZ010000063.1, forward strand.
CTGCCACGAACCGGTGAACAACTCCACCCGCTCGTATCCGATCAACCGCAACGTGAAATACGTCGCCGCCGATCGCACGCCACTCGTGCAATACGGGATGACCCGCTTCTCCGGCGTGATACCGAGCGACGCATACATCTCTCGCAACTCGGCTGATGACTTCCAATACCGCGGCTGATCTGCCTCGGCATTGCGCGCGAACTCGACATTGATCGCGCCGGGAATGTGCCCCGCCGCATACTCCTCTGGCGACCGCGCATCAACCAACACCACATCCGGATCGTCGAGCGCCGCCTCGACCTCCGCCAGCGTCGCGATCGCCGCCTCATCCGGCTCGCCCACGTACGGCTCCGGCGCCGGCTCCGGCTCGGCCGGACCGGTCGCGAGCTCACCCCCGGCTTCCACCCAGGCCGGCAAACCGCCATTGAGGATCCGGACGTCCGCGTGCCCGAGTTGGTGGAGAATCCACCAGAGCCGGACCGCGTAGAGCGTCCCGCCGTCGTAGACCACCACTGTCTGGTCCCGCCGCACGCCGAGATCGGTCAGCAGCCGCTCAACGTCCGACCGCCACCGCTCCACCGACGGCTCGCCCGTCTCGACGATCTCGAGCGCCGGCCAGTCGATCTGCGCCGCGCCGGGGATGTGCCCTGCCTCGAACTCCCCGGCGGGCGTCAATGCGATGATCTTGAGGATCGGGTCATTCAACCGGTCGCGCAGCCAGGCGGCGTCGGCGAGCCACTCCGGGTGCGCGTAGCCCGTGTCCGCCTCCGGGCTCGCCTCCTCGGCGCGCGCCAGCGGAGCGCCAAGCCACGCGGTGATGAGAAACGCGGCGAGAATGACACGAAGCCAGGCGAGGCGATCCATCGCCATCCCTCCCGCGAGCGGGAGCCGGCGCGGCGCCGCTCAATCGCTCCCGATGCCAGCGCCCACTCTCTCGCGCAGCAGCTCGATCGCCGCCGCGAGCCGCGACCGCACCCGCTCGTTGCCGATCACGCGCATCGTCTCGAAGAGTCCCGGCGACTTGTCCCGCCCGGTGATGGCAACGCGGATCGGCATGAAGAGCTGACCGGCTTTCAAGCCCCGCTCCTCGGCCAGCGCGCGCAGCCGCGCCTCGACGCCCGCCTCGTCAGCGACATCCATCTCCTCGAGGATGGCCAGCGTCGCCACCAGCGCGTCGAGCACCGCCGCCGGCTCCGTCTTCTTCGGCACCAGCAGCGCCGGGTCATACGGCTCCAGCTCGTCGCGCAGGAAGTAGCTCATCAGCTCCGGCGCCTGCGCCAACGTCTCGAGCCGGTCCTTGAACAAGGCCACCACCTCGCGGATTCGAGGAAAGTCCGGGTGAGACGGATCGGCCGCCGCCGGATCGGCCAAGCCCTCGCGCGCCAGGAAGGGCACCACGCGGCTGGTCAGATCGTCGAGGCTGATGATGTGGTTGATGTAGTACTGGTTGAACCAGAGGAGTTTCTTGTAGTCGAACGTCGCGGGCGACGGGCTGACTCGCTCGAGCGACCACACCTTGAGCAGATCTTCCTTCGAGAAGATCTCAGTGACGCCATCCAAGCTCCAGCCGACGAGCGCGAGGTAGTTCATCAGCGCCTCGGGCAGGTAACCCTGCGCCCGGAACTCCTCCAGCGCCGTCGAGCCGTGCCGCTTAGAGAGCTTACCGCCGCCCGGCGCCAGAATCAGCGGCATGTGCGCGATCGCCGGCATCTCCCAGCCGAAGGCGCGGTAAAGCTGCGCATGGACCGGCGCCGTTGGGATCCACTCCTCGCCGCGCATGATGTGCGTCACGCGCATGTGGTGATCGTCCACCACATTCGCGAGGTGGTACGTCGGGAAGCCATCCGACTTGAGGAGCACCAGATCCTCGAGCTTGGCATTCTCGAAGACGATCTCCCCCCGGATCAGATCGTAGATGCGCGTCTCCCCCTCGCGCGGCATCGCGAAGCGGATCACGTGCGGCTCGCCAGCCGCCACCCGCGCCGCCGCCTCTTCTCGCGGCAGGTTGCGGCAGTGCCGGTCATAGCCGGGCGGGAGCCCGCGAGCTTGCTGCTCCTCGCGCAGCTTCTGGAGTCGCTCCGGCGAGCAGAAGCACGGATAGGCGTGGCCGCTCTCGACCAGCTTCTCAGCATGTTCGCGGTAGATCTCGATCCGCTCGCTCTGCACATACGGCCCATACGGACCGCCCTTGTCCGGCCCCTCGTCCCACGTCAACCCGAACCATTCGAGGATGTCGAGCAGCGCCTCGGCCGCGCCGGGAACGTAGCGCGCGCGGTCGGTGTCCTCGATCCGGATGATGAATTGACCGGGCTTTCCCTCGCGCTTGGCCTGGCCGTAGGCAAAGAGCCAGTTGTAGAGCGCGGTCCGCGCCCCGCCGACGTGGAGCAACCCGGTCGGGCTCGGTGGGAAGCGCACGCGCACAACGGGCAGATTCGGGTCGATGGTCGGTGTGGGCTGATCAGTCGTCATCGAGTGCTCGTCCTAAGTCATGTGCAATCGTCACATACCGACCATCGAGTATAGCCCGAAGCCGCCAGGCCCCTGCTCGCGCTCGTTGCTAGCAGGCCCGCGGCGCGTCGCTGCCGCCATGCGAGCGAGCGCAAGCAGAGCGGCGCCTCACGGACGGATCACCCGCCCACCGTACTGATTCCACCCGCCGACGTCCGGGAACTCCATCCCGGAGATCGCGTTCTGCCCGACGTATGGCGCGGCCACACGCCCGCCGCCGCTGATGTCCCAGAGCGTCATGTCGACGTGCGGCGTCACCTGGTAGCCGGCGCCGCCGGGCGGCGAGATGTACCCCAGGTACTCCCCTTGTGTCACCCAGTCGCCGCGCCCGAGGTCGGAGCGGAAGGTGACGTGGAACATCGCCAGGGCGTAGCCATTGCCCATGTTGATCGCCAGCCCTCCCGAGTTCGGATCGTTCCAGAGGACGGTGCCAGAGACCGGCGCGTAGATGTCCTGTCCGGCGGTGTTGCCGTCCGTCCGCGCCAGATCGAACGCGTAGTAGTACTGCCCTTGGTGCGTGCCGCCGTTGTACCCCTGAATGATCTCCCAGGCGCCGCCCGAGAACGGCCAGATGATGTTGGAGCTGCCGCCTCCGCCGCCCGGACTCGAGCCGCCGAAGGAGAGATAGTCCCCGTAGGCCCAGCCGCTGCGGCCGTTGTACGTCACCGGGTAGAAGCCATTGCGCGGATCGCCGGTGACTTCGACCGTCGCCCCGGCCGGCATGACGACGATCACCGAATCCGAGGTGCTCGGCCCCGACCGCAAATTGAGCGCCGTCGTCGTTACCGCGGAGCCACCTCCGCCGCCTCCACCTCCGCCGGGACTTGACGAGCCGCCGCCTCCCGTATCGAGGTACGCGGCGTAGGCCCAGCCGCGCGTGCCCTGGTAGATCACTCCTAGGAAGCCGTTGGCGCTCTCTCCCGTCAGCTCCACGCGCGCTCCGTCCGGCATGACGAGGAGCACGCGATCTGCCGTGCTCGGCCCGGCCCGCAGGTTCAGCGCCCCGTCAATCACCGTCGCGGTGCCACCGCCGCCACCGCCACCGCCGTCATCGTCGAAGTCGAGGTAATCCCCATGCGCCCAACCGGGTCGGCCGTTGTAGACGACCTTGTAGAACCCGCGGCGCGGCCCCCCGATCACCTCGACCCACGCCCCAGGCGGCATCACCAGCCGCACGCGTTGATCCAGGCGCGGACCGGACCGCAAGTTGAGGTAGCTGGTCGTCACCGCCCCGCGCGCGGACGCGGCCTCGCGGATCATCGCCAGCGGCGCGAGGAACGCGGCAACGAGGACCACGGTCACCAAGATTCGAGCAACGCCCGCGCGCGGATCTGCCGGGTAGGGCCTAAGGGGCTTGGACACGGCCGATCGCTCCTTTCTTCCGAGCCGGCGATCGGCGATGACAAGGGACGGCTCCCAACACGGGAAGCCGGCGCACCGGCAATCACACGGCGCGGGGGACCGCGGATCGCGGCTCGGGTATACCGTTGTGTGTTTCCGGCTCGCGTGGAGCCGCAGTTCAGGGATTCCGGTCGCCGTCCCTCCCGCGGCGCCGGGTAACCGAACGAGTCACCCCTTCAACGACCGCAGCCATCGGTCTCAGGGTGTGTCTCGTGGTGACGCGTGGCGTTATCGCACACGTTTACATGTGCGTCAACAGATTCTGCGCATTTCGCCCGGTATCTTCGGGTAGCCTGAGCGGCACTGATCCCGCTACGCGTTCCGCCGCTGCAGCCGATCGATCAGCACGGCGAGGATCACGACCGCGCCGATCACGATCTGCTGGTAGAAGGCGGAGACGTGCATCAGCGTCAACCCGTTGCGGATGACCGCCATCAGCAACGCGCCGATCAGCGTGCCGACGATCGTCCCCTCGCCGCCGAAGAGGCTCGTCCCGCCGATCACCACCGCCGCGATCGCGTTCAGCTCTTCGCCGGTCGCCACCGTCGGCTGCGTCGAGTTGAGCCGAGAGCTCCACATCACCGCCGCCACCCCGGCCGCCAGCCCCATCAGGACATAGACGCCGAGCTTGTAGCGGTTGATGTTGACGCCAGAGAAGCGCGTCGCCTGCTCGTTGCCGCCGATCGCGTAGGTGTAAAGCCCGAGGCGGGTGTAACGCAGGATCAAGAATCCGATCGTGAAGACGACGAGGGTGATGATCACCGGCGCCGGGATGCCGGCATACTCCCGCGTCCCCCAGATGTCGAATTGCGGATGTGTCTTGGTGATGTCGAAGAACGGCTTGCCGGCGGTCAGCTGCAGGGCCGCGCCGCGGAAGATCTGCATCGTGCCGAGGGTGGCAATGAACGGCGGGATGCGACCGAGCGTGATCACGAGCCCGTTGAACAGCCCGCACAGCCCGCCGACGAGGACCATCACCGCCACCGCCGGCCACATCGACCAGCCCTGCTGGATCATCAAGTACCCGCCGGACACCGACGCCAGCGCCACCATCGAGCCGACCGAGAGATCGACACCGCCCGTGAGGATGACAAAGGTCATCCCCGTCCCCAGGATCGCCGTCAGCGATGCCTGCCGCGCGACGTTGAGCAGATTGGTCTGGCTCAGGAAGACCGGCTCGACCAGCCAAATCGCGAACCCGAGGACGAAGAGGCTGGCGAGCGGGCCGGCTGTTTGCCAGAACGAGCCGATTGCCGGCAGGCGCGCCTGTCGTGCCGCCGCGCCCTCGGTCGCGATCCGCGCCGATCCACTCATGCGATCGCCTCCATCGACTCGTCCGCCGCGGCCGCGTGGGCCATGATCTCCTCTTGCGTCGCCGTCCGGCCGTCCAGCTCCGCGACGATCCGGCCGCCGCGCATCACCAGAATGCGGTCGCTCATCCCCAGCACTTCCGGCAACTCCGAGGAGATCATCACGATCGCCGCGCCGCGCTCCAGCAACTCGTTCATCAGCCGGTAAACCTCGACCTTCGCTCCGACGTCGATTCCCCGCGTCGGCTCATCGAAAAAGAAGATGTCGGCCTCGGTCAGCAGCCACTTGGCCAGCACGACCTTCTGTTGATTGCCTCCGGAGAGGAGCCGCACCGGCTGCCGCGCGCTCGGCGTCCGGATGCGCAGCGCCCCGATGAACCGGCGGGCGACACTTTGGCGCGCTGCCGGTGGTGCTCCGACCTTCGTGCCGATGCGGTTCGGCGCGGCGAGGACGATGTTGTCCGCGACGGAGAGCGGCAGCACCAGCCCTTGCTGCTTGCGATCCTCCGGCAACAGCGCCAAGCCATGCCGGATAGCCTCTCGCGGACTCGTAATGCGTGCCGGTTTGCCGTGGATCGTGATCGTGCCCGCGTCGATCGGATCGATGCCGAAGATCGCCCGCGCCAGCTCAGATCGGCCCGCTCCGACCAGCCCCGCGATCCCGAGCAATTCCCCGCGCCGCACTTCGAACGTCACGTCGTGCAGCACCCCGCGCCGCGTCAGCCCCTCGACGCGCAGCGCGACCTCGCCGGGCTTCGTCTCTTCCTTCGGGAATTGCTGCGTCAGCTCCCGCCCGACCATCAGGCGGATCATCTCGCGCGGCGACGTCTCCGCCATCGGCATCGTCGCCACCCATTTCCCGTCGCGCAGAACCGTCACCCGGTCGCCCGCCCGCGTCGCGTCCTCCAAGTGGTGAGAGATGAGGATGATCGCCGTCCCCCGCGCCCGAAGCTGGTCAACGATGCGGAAGAGCTGCTCCGCCTCCTCAGCGGTGATCGCCGCCGTCGGCTCGTCCAGGATCAGCACGCGCGCGTCCGCGACAAGCGCCTTGGCGATCTCGACCATCTGCTGGAGCGCGACGCCCAGCGTTCGCACACGCCGGCGCGGATCGATCGCGATGCCGAGCGCGCGAAGCTGTTCCTCCGCCAGGCGGTAGAGGGTGGGATAGTCAACGAGACCGCCCGGACCACGGGTCGGTTCCCGCCCGAGGAAGATGTTGCGCCCGATATCGAGATGCGGGACGAGGTTCAGCTCCTGGTGCACGGTGCTGATCCCCAGGCGCTGCGCCTCGTGCGGCGTCCGCAGCGTCACCGGCTGCCCATCGAGGAGGATCTCTCCCTCGTCCGGCTGGTAGATGCCGGACAGAATCTTGACCAGCGTGGATTTCCCCGCCCCGTTCTCCCCGACCAGGACGTGCACCTCGCCAAGCCGCAGGTCGAACCCGACATGGTCGAGCGCAACCACGCCAGGGAACCGCTTGCAGATGCCGCGCAACTCGAGGACCGGCTGAGCATCCGATGGAGAGCTGGAATCTGAGGGCCGCGGAGCAGGCATTGCCGCGTCGGTATCGGCGCGCTCCATCTCGACACTCCCTCTCTGGAGCGGCTCGGGACGGAGCTTCCCCGCCCCGAGCCTTTCGCCCCCAGCCTCCGCTAGCTACCGCTGACCATCGCCAGGAAGATATCGACGTTTTCGGCCGTCACGAGCGCGGTGCCGGTGTCGACGAACTCCGGAATCTCCTCGCCATTCAGGTGGCGTACCATCAGGTCAACACCATACGTCCCCATCCGCTCCGGGAACTGCGCGACGTCGGCCGCCAGGTCACCAGCCTTGATCGCCTCGAACGCCGACGGATTGCCATCGAAGCCGACGATGACGATGTCCGACCGTCCCGCCGCCTTGCACGCCTGCACCGCGCCGAGCGCCGCCGGGTCGTTCGCGCCGAAGACGGCCTTGAGGTCCGGATCGGAGGTCAGCACGTTCTCGGTGATCGCCAGGCCCTCTTCCTGGGTCCAGTGCGCGCTCTGGTCGATCACTTGGATGTCTGGGTACTTGTCGAGCGCCTGGTGGAGTCCCTCGTTGCGCGCCTGCGCCGTCTGGTTCCCCATGTCGCCCTGGAGGTTGAGCACCTTGCCGGCGAAGCCGATCGCCTCGGCGATGAACTCGCCGCCGGTCGCGGCTGCCGGCACGTTGTCGGTCTGCGAGAGGTTGATCAGCTCCCCGCCCGCCGGCGCCGTATCCACCGCCAGCACCGGGATGTTCGCCTCGTTCGCCGCCTGCACGCCCGGGACGATCCCGGCCGCGTTGATCGTGCCGAGGATGATCCCGTCGTACTGCTGAGCGACGGCGGCTTCCATCTGCGAGACCTGATCGGCGACCTCGTTGCTGCCAAGAGCGATCACTTCGAGGGTCACGCCGTCGGCCTGCGCCCGGTTCTCGGCCGCTCGCTGGAGCCGCTGCCAGAACTCATTGTTGGGATAGGGCTGCATGAAGGCGAGCCTGTAGGCTCGCGAAGCCTGGACCGGTCCGAACCGGTCGAGATCGAGCAACTCCTCGGGTGTCGGAGAGCCAGTTGGGGAACTCGCTGGTGTCCCTTCCTGCGCGCCCGCGCTGAGGCGGCCCAGTACCGGCAACGTCGCCGCGCCGGCCGTCACAACGAAGAACCTCCGCCGGTGAAGTCGCATCTTCGCGTACCCTCCTGACGATCGTCCTCCAACTGCCGATTCGCTCCGGTATCGGACCCGTCCCCGGTCCGCTCACCTCCATTCCGCGAGCCCCGATCCCGCCAATGCCGCGGCTGATGCGAACGCCCGCACTCTTCTCAACCGTCTCCTCGTTGCACCGTCTGCTGTCAGGATGCAACGTATGCGCCGCCTGCTCGGCTGTCAAGGCCGCGTGATTCGGAGCCCCCTCGGCGCCACCCGAGCACCAACCCCGCGAGTACACTTGCCCCAAAGACCGAGCATCGTCCCGCTGCCGCGCCAAGAATCGCGGCTCTGCCCACCGATTCAGCGGAGGAGCGCAATGCGCGAGCGATTCATCGCCGCAATCGTGCTGCTGATGGGCGTCCTCGCAGGAGGAAGTCTCCTCGCCGCCTCGGCGCAGGTAGACGACGCCAGCACGTCCGGATCGGCGACACCCGCCTCAGGCGATCCCGCTATCGGCGACCGCGTGCCGTTTCTCGGCCAAGACGGCGTCGAGCGCGCCGCGCTCACCGTCGAGAGCGTGACAGATCCGGTCGAGGACGGCTCGCTCTCCGTCACCCCTGCCCCCGGCACGCGCCTCATCGCCATCGAGCTGACGGTCACCAACACCGGGACGGAGCCGCTGACCATCAACCCCTTCGATTTTCTCCTGCAGGATGACCGGGGATTCCTCGGCACGCAGGCTGCCCTGCCCTTCGCACCGGACGCCGCCACATCCGGACCGGGCTCCGCGTCGGTCGCGCCCGGCGAGAGCCTGACCGGGCAAGTCGTCTTCCAGATCGCCACTGACGCCCGGCCGGCCCACCTCTTCTACGCGCCCGAGCCGGGCCGGCTGGTGACGCTCGCCGACCTTCGCCTCGTACCCGGCGGCGAGGAGATCGCCACACCCCAGGCGCCCTGAGCCGCGCCAGCGACTACGGCATCACGATCGCCTCGCGCGCCCGCGCCCGGCCGCGCTCCGTCAGCGTCAGCAGCCCGGACCGGTTCGTCACCAGGCCGTGCCGCTCGGCGAGGCGCACGACTCGCGCCGCGAAGCGCGGATCCCAGCGGAGATGACGATCCAGGCGATCCGCCCGGTTCTCCTCCGCGGCTTCCGGCAACCCCTCGTGGTGGAACAGATGGATCGCCAGCATCGTCTGCGCGAACTCCCAGCGCTGCCGTTCCCGCCGGACCGCCATCGCCACCAGCCCTTGCTCCGGCGCGAGCAACAGTGCGAGGAGGAACGCGACGCCGACCATCGTCGCCATCGAGCCCGCGATCGAGGCATCCAGCGCGTGCGCCAGCCAGTAGCCCGCCACCGCGGATGCGGCGCCGATCGCGACGCTCAGCGCGACCATGACCGAGAGGCGGTTGGTCAAGAGATAAGCCGTCGCCGGCGGACCGATCATCAAGGCGACGACCAAGATCGAGCCGACCGCCTCGAACGCCCCGACCGCCGTGACCGAAACCGTGGTCATCAGCCCGTAGTGGATCAGCGCCGGGGAAAAGCCGAGCGCCGCGGCGAGCCCGGCGTCGAACGTCGCCAGCTTCAGCTCCTTGTAGAACAGCAACAGGAGCAGGAGATTGAGTAGCAGAATCGCGCCCATCACGACGAGCGCCTGCGGGGCGATGTCCCGGCCGCCGATCTCGAAGCGGTCGAGCGGCGCGAACGCCAGCTCACCCAGCAGCACGGCGTCGACATCGAGATGGACGTTCCCGGCGTACCGCGAGACGAGGATGACCCCGATGCTGAAGAGCAGCGGGAAGACGAGCCCAATCGCGGCATCCTCCCGCACCCTGCCGGAGCGATGCAGCACCTCGACGAGGCTGACCGTGACGATCCCCGTCAGCGCCGCGCCGACGATCAGCAGCGGCGAGGCGATGCTCTCAACGACGAAGAACGCGAGGACGATGCCGAGCAGGATCGAGTGGCTGATGGCATCACTCATCATCGCCATCCGCCGCAAGACGAGGAAGACGCCCGGCAGCGCGCAAGCAGCGGCGGTAACGACCGCGATCGCTTGGATCTCGATCTGAACCTCGCTCATTGCCCGTCCTCGCCAAGGCCTCGGCTCGCCTGCCCCTGATCCCCGGCCTCAGCCGCCGCCTCGCCGAAGAGGGCGAGGTGGTCGCCATTCACGTTGCGCGCGACATGACGCTTCGCCTCCTCCCGCCCCTCCGGAGTCAGCGCCCAGCTCTCGTCCCCGACCTGCCGAGCCCAGCCCCGGCCGGCCAGATCGGCCAGCGCCTGCTCCAGCCCGCCCCGCCCCGGGTTCATCGCGCGGAGGACCGCCACCGAATGACCATGCTCCAGCGTGGCATGCTGCGCCGCGAGCACGGCCAGATCGGCGAGGACCGCCTCGGCGCGCAGCCGGCGACGCGCGCGCCGTTGCGTGACCGCATTCCAGAGCACGCCGCGATTCGGCGCGAGGAGCAGTGAGACAAGCACGACCGCCGAGATGCAGACGACGATCGTCGGCCCCGTCGGCAGGCGCTCGACCGTCCCGCTGATCGTGGCGCCGGTCACGCCAGCGACGGCTCCAAAGAGCGCCGCCAGCACGACCATCACCCCGAGCCGATCAGTCCACTGGCGAGCCGCTGCGGCCGGCGCGACAATCATCGCGCTCATCAGCACGACGCCGACCATCTGCAGGCCGACGACGATCGCGACCACGATCAGCGTCGTCAGGAGGACGTCGAGGAACCGCATCGGGAAGCCGAGGCTCGCGCCAAAGTCGGAATCGAAGCTGAGCAGCGCGAACTCCTTCCAAAGCAGGATCACGCCGAGCACCGCGATCGCCCCGACCACCGCCATCTCGATCACGTCGCGCTCTAGCACCGTCGCCGCCTGGCCAAAAAGGAACGATTCCAATCCGGCCTGCGATGCATCCGGACGACGCTGGATGAAGGTCAGCAGCATCAGGCCGAAGCCGAAGAAGACCGAGAGGACGAGACCGAGCGCGCTGTCGAACTTGACGCGCGTTGTGCGGACGATCCCGATCACGAGCAGCGTGGCGACCCAGCCGGCGATCGCCGCGCCGATCAGCAGCACCAGCCGTGTCTTGGTTCCAGTCAGGAGATACGCCAGCGCGATCCCCGGCAGGGCCGCGTGCGACATCGCATCCCCGACGAGACTCTGCCGCCGCAACACGGCGAACGCGCCGAGCGCGCCGCTGACGATGCCGAGCACCGCCGCGCCGAGAGCGACCGTTCGCAAGGTGTAGTCGGTGACGATGTCGCGCAGGATTTCCGGCAATCCGAGGAGCACGAGTCCTTGGATCGCGGTGGCAATGCCAGCATCCATGCCGTCGCGCCCCACCTAACTGGCCACGGCGCTCTCGCCGCCCCGGTTCAGGAAGGCCACGCGCCCGCCATAGGTCAGCCGCAGATTCTGATCGGTGAAGACCTGCTGCACTGGGCCGCTCGCGACCCGTCGCACGTTGAGGAGCGTCACCCAATCGAAATACTCCTCAACAGTCTGCAGGTCGTGATGCACGGCGACCACGGTCTTGCCAGCGGCGCGCAGATCGCGCAGTAGAGCGACGATCGCCCGCTCCGTCGTGGCGTCCACGCCCTGGAACGGCTCGTCCATCAGGTAGATCGGCGCGTCCTGAACGAGCGCCCTTGCCAGGAACACCCGCTGCTGCTGCCCACCCGAAAGCTGGCTGATCTGCCGGCGGGCGAAGTCCCGCATCCCAACCTTATCGAGCGCCTCCAGCGCCGCCTCCCGCTCCGCCCGGCCCGGCCGCCGAATCCAGCCGAGCGCTCCGTAGCGGCCCATCATCGTCACGTCCAGGACGCTGGTCGGGAAGTCCCAGTCAACGCTGCCGCGCTGCGGGACATAGCCGACGAGCGACCGCTGCTCGCGGTACGGCTTGCCGTAGATCAGGACCTGCCCGGCGACCGGCTTGATCAGCCCGAGAATCGCCTTGATCAGCGTCGTTTTGCCCGCTCCGTTCGGCCCGACGATCGCCATCAGCACGCCCGGCGGAACGGTCAAATCGACGTCCCAGAGCGCCGGCCGGTCGCGATAGGCGACGGTCAGGTCCGTAACCTCGATCGCGGGCGTTCCCGTGAACGACGCGTGGGCGCCGTCGGTCGGGGTCGCGTGCTCGCCGACCCGCACTGGAGCCGTCAGGTCGCGCGCCATCTCGCTAATCTCCCTCCGCCGGCGCCGCCTCTCCAAGCAGCGCCGAGACGATTGTGTCGATGTTGTGTCGCACCATCCCGACGTATGTCCCTTCCGGCGTATCCGGGTCGCCCATTGCATCCGAGAAGAGCTGACCGCCGATCTGGACCGAGAAGCCGCGGTCGCGCACTGCCGCCTGCAGCGCCTCGATCGTCCGCGGAGAGACGGACGTCTCGACGAAGATCGCGGGAATCTGGCGCTCGACGATGAAGTCGGCCAGCTCCCGCAGATCGCCCGCCCCCGCCTCGGTCACGGTGCTAATGCCCTGGAGACCGCGCACATCAAAACCATAAGCGCGGCCGAAGTAGTTGAACGCGTCGTGCGCGGTGATCAGGACGCGGCGCTCCTCCGGCACGCGCGCGGCCTGCTCTCGGACATACGCATCCAGCCGCTCGAGCTCCGCCAGATAGGCCGTCGCCCGCTCGGTGTATTCAGCCGCGTGCTCGCCGTCCATCTCAATTAGCGTGTCGCGCACGCGCTCGACCGCGCGCATCCAAAGGGTGACATCGAACCAGATGTGGGGATCGTAATTGCCTTCGAACTGTGGGGGGGTCAAGAGGAGATCACGGGGGATGCCATCGGTGACCGCGACCGTCAGGCGGCGTTTGCCGAGTTTCTCCAGGACGTCCGCCAGCTTCGCTTCGAGATGCAGGCCGTTGTAGAAGATGACGTCGGCTTCCTGGAGGCGGATGACATCCCGCTCGCTCGCCTTGTAGAGGTGCGGGTCCACGCCCGGCCCCATCATCCCCCGCACCTCGACGCGGTCGCCGCCGACGTTCTTGACGATGTCGGCGATCATCCCGATCGTCGCCACCACCTTGATCCGCTCCTCGTCCGCGGCGCTAGCCGACGGCAGCAGCGAGATGGCGATCGCGAGCGCGAGACTCAGGTGAAGTGCGCGTAATCGGGCCAGACTCATAACTCGCTCCCCGGTCTCGGCCGAAATGCATGACCGAGCCCGTCCGCATCCTAAGTCATCGAATGGCTAATTTCAAGATTAGCCTTGTCTAAATTCTCGACATCGCTCAGTACCCCTCTCCCCCTGCCAAAGAACGCGGCCGCCTGGGACAATACGCATATGCGCACCACGGTGGCACAGTGAAAGAGACCAGCATGGGTAATGTGACTGTTGAGCTTGTGCTGATCGCCATTCTGTTGGCGATCAACGCCTTCCTTGCCGCGTCGGAGATCGCGCTGGTTTCCGTCCGCAAAGTCCGTCTCCGCGCCTTGGCGGATGATGGGAACCGGGCCGCCCGCCGTATCCTGGCGCTCGTCGAATCTCCCGGCTCTTTCCTGGCGACGATTCAGGTGGGTATCACGCTTGCCGGGTTCTTCTCGGCCGCGGTCGGCGCGGTCAGCCTCGTCAAGCTCGTCGGCAATTGGCTCAGCGACGCGCCGGTCAGCGTGATCGCCAACAACGCGCACGGAATCGCGCTCATCCTCGTCACCGCGCTCATCTCCTTCATCAGCATCGTCCTCGGTGAGCTGGTCCCGAAGACATTTGCCGTCACTCGCGCCGAGTCAATCGCGTTGCGCGTCGTCCGGCCGATTGAGGCGTTGGCAAAGATCGCTCGCCCCGCCGTCTGGCTCCTGACTTCCACCACGAATCTCATCCTGCGCATCGCCGGCGTCAGCGAGCGGGCACGCATCCCGTCGGTGACGCAGGCAGAGATCCTGGCGATGGTCGAGACGGCCGAGGATGAGGGTGTCGTCGCCGAGGAGGAGGCCGAGCTCGTCGAGGAAGCGCTCGGCTTCGGCCAAATCGTTGTCCGCTCCGTGATGGTGCCCCGCGTTGATGTTGTCCTCGTCTCGGCCGACACGCCGCTGCGCGAGGCGATTGACATTTTTTTCTCGACCGGCTTCTCCCGTCTCCCGGTCTACCGCGGCTCCCAGGACACCATCATCGGCATCCTCCACGTCAAGGACGCCTTCCGCTTTGTGTGGAGTGATCCCAATGCCGCCTCGAAGCCGGTCTCCGAAGCCATCCGGCCCGCCTACTTCGTGCCGGAGACAAAGCCGATTGATGAGCTGCTGGCCGAGCTGCGCGCCCGGCGAACGCACATCGCGATCGTGGTCGACGAGTACGGTGGCATGGCCGGCATCGTCACGCTCGAGGATCTGATCGAAGAGCTCGTCGGGGAGATCTCGGACGAGTTTGACCCCGGCTACGAGCCGTTCAACGAGATCGGGCCGGGCCTGCTCGAGGTCGACGGCCGGGTGTCACTGCTCGATCTCTTCGACCGCCTGGACCTGCAGCGCGAGAAGCTCGAGCCGATCGAAGCCGAGTCAGTCGGCGGGCTGATCGCCGACCGGCTCGGCCGCATTCCGCAAGAAGGGGATACCGTTGAAACCGGCCCGCTGCGGCTAGAGGTGCGGGCGATGGACGGCTACCGCGTCTCTCGCGTCCGCGTCGAGGTCAACGCCGCCAAGCTCGCGGATGAGGATGAAGAGTTCCGCGACGGCGAAGGAGAGCGGTAGCCGGCCAGGAAGCGACCGGCTACCGCGAGAGTTCGACTCAGCGCGCGACGCGGAGGCGTAGCCGCTGCCGCAGCGCGAAAAGCGAAGCCACGCCCAACCCCGCGCCAGCCAGCAGCCAGAGCGAGCCAAGTGGCGCGCCGCCAGCCTCGCCCACGCCGGTGGCGGGTAGCCTGTCGATCTTCTTCGCCGAGCAATTGAAGATAAAGACGTCGGTGTTGCCACCGTCGGCGACGATCACCGCGCCCCGGGAATCGACCCGATCCGCCTCGGCGTGGCACCAGTCGCCGCTGATCTCATCCAAACCGTAGGAGCCATCGTCCAACCCGGAGAAGACCAGCTTACCGTCGCTGTCGGTCGTGCCCGTCTGGAGCTCATTGCCGTCTCGGTCGAGGAGCGCGAAATCCGCGCCGTCGCCCCAAGCCTCGCACTCTTCGAACCAGTCGTACTCGTTCGACTCCTTGCCCTGGCAGAGGTACTTGAAGATCGTGATCGAGCCGCCCTCAACTGGAGTCGGCGTTGGCGTCGGACGGCTCGGCGGGATGTTGTACCAGGCACAGGTCACGTCGTCGCCCGAGTCAAGCTCGAGAACGATCCGCAGCCCGGTCGAGTCGTCGTACGTGAACGGGTGGCTCGCGCCGTCCGCCACGCAGCTGACGACGTAGATCGCGACATTGACACCGGCAGGCGGCAGCTCCGTCACCACGTACTCGCCCGGCGCCAAGTCAGAGAACCCCGTCTCGCCGTCCTCATCCGTGACGGCGCTGCCGGAACCATCGCCGCCGAGCTCGAACGTCACGTCTTGGAGCGGCTCCGTGCACTGCGCCGCGTAGTCGCCGCTCGTCCCCTCCGGACAGGCAAACGCCTGCAGCGTCAGGTTCGCTGGCTCGGGCTGCTCTTCCGGGATGTTGTACCAGTCGCACGCCACCTGCGCGCCGCCCGGGATGGTGATGTCGATCCCGCCCTGATTGTTGAACTCCACCGGGAGCCGGTCGCCGTCGATGATCGCGCAATAGACGAAGATGTCGTTGCCGCCGCCCGGGATGTCTTCGCTGATCCGGTAATCGCCGGCCGGCACCTCCGGGAAATACACCTCGCCGTCGTCATTGGTGACGCCGCTGTCGGTGAAGTCGCCCGGCCCGTCAAGCTCGAACGTGACGTCCGCGAGCCGGTCATCGAAGCACGTCTCGTAATAGTTTTCGGTCGTCCCCGGCGGGCAGATCAGCTTGCGGATGAAGAGCGAGGACGTCTCCCCGGAGGCATCAATCGGGATGTTGTACCAGTCGCAGATGACCTGAACTCCATCGCCGAGCGGGAGATCGATGCTGCCGTCGTCGTTGTAGCTGAAGTCGACCAGATCGTCCGCGTTGGCCAGCGAGCAGTAGACGAAGATCGTCGTGTCGTGGTCCGGCACATCCTCGCTGATCGTGTACGTGCCGGCTGCCAGCTCGGTGAAGCGGACGATACCCGGACCCGGCGACTCCTCGATCACGGTGTCCGCGCTGTCCTCGTAGTCATCCGGCCCCGTGATCGTGAACGTCACATCCTCCAGACCATCGCCATGGCAGTCGTTGAAGATCTCCGGGTTCGGCTCGTAGCCAGCAGGGCAGACCGCCTTGTGGATCTCGATCATGCCGGTGCCCGACTCGGCGCTGGTGATTGGCCCCTCGTCGCTCGACTCATCGTCGTCCGACTCGTCGTCGCTCGGCGCCGCACCCTCCGCCGCGTAGAAGAAGTCGCAGGCGATGCGCTCATCCGCTCCGAGCCCGACGCGCACCGCGCCGTCCTCCACCTCCATCGGCTCGATCGTGCCCGGCGCAGGCGCCTCGATCGGGTTCGACGACTCGAACCAGAGGCAGTAGACGACCGGCGTCACCTCGGCGTCGAGATCCTCGATCGTGTACTCGCCAGCGTAGAGTCCGACCAGCGGCGCACGGCCAGCGATCCCATGCTGACCGGTCGTCTTGATCCACTCGCCGCTGCCATCGCCGCTGCGGAACCGGATCTCATGCCCGTCAATCGGCTCCCAGCAGCCATCGCGCCAGGCGGCGTAGTCAGTCGCGCTCGTATCGAAGCCGTCCGGGCAGATGTAGGTGTAGGCAGAGAGCGCGCCGAGATCGCAGCCGTCCTCGACCGGCACTTCGAACTCGACGGTCGCCTCCTCGCCAGCCGCGAGGTTCTCGATCACGACCGGATCGGGCGCGGTCCCACAAGCCGGCGGCGTCTCGACGATGACCTCGAAGTCCGTCCCATCGCCGGCTTCCACCTCAAAGGTGACCTGGGCCTCAGACGGCGGCGTCTCCAGTGGCCCATAGACGACACCGTTCGAATCCGTCACCTGCACCCGCACGAACGGCAGCGGCGTGCTGCCATCCTCGCCGTAGGTCGTGACGACGATCGTCGCCGTCCCCTGGGCAGCCACCTGGTTGCCCGTCCACGGCACGAGCGCAAGCAACGCGATGACCGCCACGGCCATGCGTAGCAAACGCCCGCTCAGCCTTGATTGATCGTTCTGCTGGTTCATGGTCTTCCTCCCCCCGGCCGAACCGCGTCTGCAACCGCGCCCGGCCGCCCTCGGCTTGCCACGGCCCCTCATCCGTCGCTAGCCCCTGCTGCCGTGTCGGCGCATCTTCACTTGTTTCAACGCGGGACATCAGCCACGGTTTCTCCGGCGCGACCAAATGCGCCCGCCCCGCGGCTCGGCAGCGATGGGGCGCTAGAACGGGGCGTTGTTACGGGGTTACACCTTATCCTACCACGTCGTTACGTGGCCAGGTCGGTGGCCAGCCCTCAGCGCCGCTTCGCGTATTTCGCGTTACAGCGCCAGGCGTAGCTGCTCCGGCGACGCCGCTCCGTCTCGTGCTGGCATCGTGGGCTGCCGCTCGCGCATCGCGTCCTCGCCGAAACCATAGCGAGCGCGAACGGCGGCGACTCGCCCCTCGATCGCTGCCACGTAGGCCGCCGGCGCATTCACGCCCGTGTAGGCGCGGGCATAGCGCGGCAGGAGATTCGGAAAAGTCCGGTCGAGGAATCCGAAGTAGTGCTCTTTGACGAGCGGCGCGAGCCGCAGCGTCCCCGCGTGCAGCGCGATTGCGCCGTGCGCGGCCGCCGCCTCCGCTACCGCCTCCAGTGAAGCCACCGAATCGTTCAGGCCGGGCAGAATCGGCGACATCATCACCCCGCACGGCACCCCGGCCTCGGCCAGCCGGGAGAGCACGGCTAGCCGCTTGCCCGGAGGCGGCGTCCCCGGCTCGATCGCGCGCCACAGCTCCGGATCGAGCGTCGTCACCGTCAGATAGACCCTGACCCTCGCCACTCGAGCCAGCTCGGCGAGCAGATCGAGATCCCGCACCACCAGCGTCGATTTCGTGACCAGGCTCATCGGGTTCCGATACGCCAGAAACGCCTCCAACGCCTGGCGCGTCAGCCGCAGCCGCCCCTCGACCGGCTGGTACGGATCGGTCGCCGTCCCAACCGCGACCGCTTCCCCCTGCCACGATGGCCGCGCCAGTTCCCGCCGCAGCACCTCGGCCAGGTTCATCTTGGCGAAGATCGTAGTCTCGAAATCCCGGCCAGCGTTCAGCCCGAAATAGGCATGCGTCGCGCGGGCATAGCAATATTGGCAGGCGTGCGCGCAGCCACGATACGGGTTCAGCGACCACCGGAACGGCATCCCGCTGACCCGGTTCAACGCCGTCTTGCACGTGATCGGCACCACCTGCGTCCGGCTCATGCCGCCA
>CALGSZ010000064.1 GCA_937901745.1 uncultured Chloroflexota bacterium
GTCGCCTCGATCTGCATCACGAGCGTACCAGGCCGCTCGCCCGGCTCGTCATTGAAGTAGAGCCAGCGGAAGACGGACGCGGGATCGTCCTCGTAGACAGGATAGGCGTCGAAGACCGATTCGCCGAGGGTGATGCGCGGCAATCCGTCGTTGTCCGGATCCTCGAAGTCGGCGCGGCCGGTCAGCGCGCGATCGTCTTGGTTGTTCGGTCCGGCAACCAGGAACTGATTCGTATCGAGCGGCCCGATCGTCAGGAAGTCCCCGGATTCATCAGGCGCATACCAAGCGACGAGGGTCACGAGCCGCTCGCGGGAAGGCTGATCCTCCGCGCTTGGCGTGGCATCGGCTTCTTCCTGGAGACGCGCGCTTGCGAATCGCGGGCCAGCCAGGCTGACCGTAACGCTCAGGAGAAGGAGGAACGCGAGACTGGCCGCTCGACCGATGAACCGTGCACGCATGATATGCCCTCCGCTCTCCGCGCCGGGCTCCGGGCAACGATCTACCGCTCCGGCGCTCGCTGCTACGATCCCCTGTGCCAGGTGAAATTGTCAAGCCAACCCTGTGGATCTGAGCGTGATTCGTGAGACGAGCGCGGGGCCGGCATACCGGCGAGGAGTGCGAGCCGGTCCTCGCATACCTGCACTTCCAGCATCATGTGAGATATTGACTCCACGTCAGATCCTGGTGAGAATGTCGCGCCTCAGTTCTGGGGTAGGCAACGTAGCCGTGACGTTTCCCGGAACGGCGTCATGGTCGTCAACGAGAGGAGTGGTGTGCCATGTCTTCGGATCGCTTTAGCTCGCTCGTCAGCCGCCGCCGGCTCTTCGCTTCCGGGGCGGCAGCCACCGGCGCCGCGGTCGCGGCTGCTGGCCTCCCCGGTCATCGCGCGCTGGCGTTGGACAGCGTCGATGACAGCCGGCTCAAGACCGTCCTCGATCGCGGCAAGCTGGTTGTCGGAACCGGCGCCGCCAACCCGCCCTGGCACTTCGAGGATGAGTCCGGCAACCTGATCGGCATGGACATTGACATGGCGAAGCACATCGCCGGCGGGTTGTTCGGCCTGTCCCTGGAAGAGCGCCGCACCGACAAGCCGCTCGAGTACGTCGAGTTCGTCGTGCAGGAGGCGAACCAGCGGATTCCGAACCTGCTGACGGACAAGGTCGACGTCGTCATCCAATTCATGACGGTGAATCCGGCGCGCGCGTCACAGGTCGAGTTCACCATCCCCTACTACCGCGAGGCGGTGACGGTCCTTCTCCTGACGGACTCGCCGTACAACTCCCTCGCCGACCTGCAGGGCAAGAACCTGAAGATCGCGATCCTCCAGAACGTCGGCGCGGATGAGCTTGTCTGGGCCGGCATACCGGACGCGGAGGTCATCCAGGTGCCGTCGGTTGCCGACTCGGTGGCCGCGCTCGATGCCGGCCGCGTCGACGCCACGGCGATTGACCTCTCGACCGGCCAGTGGTTCAGCGCGCAGAACCCGGACAAGTACAAGTACACGCCAGAGTCGTGGTGGCCGCAGACCTACGCCGCGGCGGTCAAGCCGGGCGATCAGATCTGGCTGAACTTCCTCAACGCCGCGATCCACGAGCTGCTGGTTGGTGTCGACTTCAGCTTGTACCAGGCCTCGTTCAAGCAGTGGTTCGGCGCGGACCTGCCGTATCCGGCCGCTGGATTCCCGGTCGAGTTCAAGTAGCCTCTCTGCGCTGAAACGCGTGCCGCCCCGCCCACGGGCGGCACGCGCACGTCTGAACCTTCCGGCTTGAGGATCTCCGCATGATTCCCGACCACCTGAACCTCGTTCCCCCGCCGCTGATCTGGGGCATCCGGCTGCCCTATCAGCTGCGCTGGGAATACGTGCTCAACAACAAGGACTGGTTCATCGACGGGCTCTTGCTCGCGCTGGAGATGGCGCTGATAGGCCTGGCGTTCGGGTCAGTGATCGGGCTGATCTGCGCCTTCCTGCACTCCTCTGGGAATCGCGTCGCCGTCGCCGTCGTCACGACGTACGTCGAGCTGATCCGCAATGTTCCGCTCCTGCTCCTCGTCTTCATCTTCCATTTCGGGCTGCCGCAGGCGTTCCCGCGCCGCTCGACCGGGCAGGAGCTCGTCCTCGATCTCTTGCCCACGCCGGAACGGACCTTCATGGTCGTGCTCTCGATCTACGCCGGCGCGTATCTCACCGAGATTTTCCGGGCCGGCATCCTGTCGGTCGGCCGGCGATACCTCGATGCTGGCCGCTCGCTCGGGCTGACGCGCATGCAGATCGCCCGCTCGATCACGCTGCCGATCATGCTCCGCACCGTCCTGCCGTCACTGAGCAACACCTTCATCTCGCTCTTCAAGGACACCGGCATCGCCTTCTTCATCGGCGTGCGGGAGCTGAGCTTCGCCGCGAATCGGGTCAACACCGACTTCTTCCGCCCCATCGAGGGCTGGGCGGCGGCTGGCTTGCTCTACCTAGTGACCGCATGGTTCCTCGCGTTCGGTCTGCGCTTCCTCGAAGGGCGGATCAAATGGACGGTCTGAGCCGCGGCCTGTGGGTGATGGGGGTATAAGCGGTGGAAGTCGTTTGGGAAAGCCGAGAGCTATTGTGGCAGGGTCTTGAATACACCCTGCGGCTCTTTGCGGTGGTGATCGTCCTGGGAACCGCGATCGGCATTCTCGGTGGCGTCGGCCTGCTCTATGGTCACGCGATCATTCGCGCGCTGCTGCGAGCCTACGTTGACATCATCCGCGGCATGCCGCTGATCGTCACGATCTTCATCCTCTTCTACGGCCCGGTCGCCTACGGCATCAATCTCAGCTCGTTTCAATCCATCGCCCTCGCGCTGGCGATCTTTGCCGGGGCGCATATGTCGGAGATCGTTCGGGGAGCGATCGCGACGATCCCGCGCGGCCAGATCGACGCCGCCAAGTCGCTCGGGTTGACCTTCTGGCCGCGACTGTTCTCGATCGTGCTGCCGCAGGCGCTGCCGCTGATGATCCCGCCCTGGACGAACCTGGCGGTGGATATCTTCAAGGGGACATCGCTCGCCGTGCTCGTCAGCCAGGCCGACTTTCTCTTCTCCGTGCAGAAGCGGGCGAGCGCCAGAGGTCACTACCTCGCCTTTTACATGTCCGCAATGGTCGTCTATTTTGTCTGCTGCTTCGCCATTTCCCGCGCTGGCGCCTGGCTGAGCCGGCGAACGCGGATTGGGCTAGCCTAAGTGAGCGGTGATCTCATGCCGCAGCACGTCCGGAACAGACCGGCAAGGAGCGCTCGATGAGCGATAGCCGACAGGCAGTCGCCCCTGCCACGACCGCAGCGACCGCCACGATGCCGATGGTGCGGATCGCCGGGGTCCACAAGCGGTACGGTGACCTGCACGTCCTGCGGGGCGTGGATCTCGATGTCCAGACCGGCGAGGTCGTCTGCATCATCGGGCCGAGCGGCTCGGGCAAGACGACACTCCTCCGCTGCATCAATTTCCTGGAAACGTATCAGGAAGGGCGGATTTGGGTAGACGGTCAGCTCGTCGGCTACCGCGAGCGCAACGGCAAGCTCGTGCCGGCCTCGGAGAAGGAGATCGCCCGGCTGCGGACCGAGACCGCCATGGTCTTCCAGCAGTTCAACCTCTTCCCGCACATGACCGCGCTCCAGAACGTCACCTTCGGCCCGATCAAGGTGCGCAAGGTGCCGAAGGATGTCGCCCGGCAACGGGGGATGGAGCTGCTAGCGCGGGTCGGGTTGGCAAACAAGGCAGACAGCTACCCGGCGCATCTCTCCGGCGGACAGCAGCAGCGGGTGGCGATCGCCCGCGCGCTCGCGATGGAGCCGAAGGTGATGCTCTTCGACGAGGTCACCTCGGCGCTGGACCCTGAGCTGGTCGGCGAGGTGCTGGCCGTGATGCAGGATCTGGCGGCCAGTCACGGCGTGACGATGATCGTCGTCACTCACGAGATGCTCTTTGCTCGCGAAGCCGCCGACCGGATCGTCTTCATGGATCAGGGCATCGTCATCGAGCAGGGCCCGCCCGCGCAGGTTCTGGACGATCCGCAAAGCGAGCGGCTGCGCGCGTTCCTGAGCCGGTTCCGCTCGGCGTAGCCTGCCCGTCTTCACCAAGTCCCACCGCCGCGACCACCAACTCCGGTCATACCGCCATGCCGCGCTGAATCCGACATCGGCGCGGCGGCGTGCTATCATCGGCCGGTTTTTCGTCCAAGCGCAGCATATAAGCCGCGCTTGAATAGATCGATTGGATCACGATACGCGCCGGAGATAGGGATGACAGACCGGGAGCTGCTCGAGGGGAACGTCGCGCTGGTCTTCCCTGGACAGGGGAGCCAGTTCGTTGGCATGGGGTTGGAGCTGGCCGCTCTCTCGCCAGTCGCCAAGCAGGTGCTGAACCAGGCCGACGAGATCCTCGGATTCCCGCTCACCGAGCTGATGTTCCATGGCCCAGCGGAGACGCTCGAAGACACGATCAACGCGCAGCCGGCGATTCTCGCCGTCAGCGTCGCCGCTCTCGCCGCCGTCCGCGACAGGCTGGCGGAGCAGGGCAAGACGCTCACGCCGGCGATGGTGGCCGGGCATTCCCTCGGTGAGTTCACGGCGCTGGTCGCGGCCGGTTCGCTGGACTACCCGGCGGCGCTGCGGCTCGTTCGCGAGCGGGGCCGCTTGATGAAGGAAGCCGGGGAAGAGGCGCCGGGCGGGATGGCTGCCGTGCTCGGCCTGGACGACGCGGTGCTCGCCGAGGTCTGCAAAGAGGCGAGCGCGGAGGGCATCGTCGTCCTGGCGAACGCCAATTGTCCCGGTCAGACGGTGATCTCCGGCGAGGTGCGCGCGCTGGAGCGAGCGATGGAGCTGGCCAAGGAACGCGGTGCGAAGCGCGTCGCGCGACTTGGCGTCAGCATCGCCTCGCACTCGCCGCTGATGGCCAGCGCCGCCGAGCGATTCTCCCAGGTTATCGCGGAGACGCCGCTGCGCGAGCCGGAGGTGCCAATCGTCGCGAACGTCACGGCTGAGCCGCTGACGACGGTTGACGCGATCCGCGAGGAGCTTTCCCGCCAAGTCGCGAGTCCGGTCAACTGGACCGGCTCCATTCGCCGGATGATCGAGGCTGGCGTGACGACGTTCATCGAGATCGGTCCCGGCCAGGTGCTGACGGGGCTGATCCGCCGGATCGATCGCGAGGCAAAGGTCGTCGGCATCGGCGATCTCGGACTCGGGCTGCCGCCGATCATCGCCCGCTAAGCCGGCGACGCCCCGGTCGACTAAGGGCGGCAACCGAGCCGATACCAGTTCGTGATGGTAGTAGCCTTCGTCCCGTACACTTCGTGCAGCATGTAACCGATCGCGTGGGCACTATGCGCTCGCTCGATCGTCAGGAATAGGGCGCCAGAGGGCGGCCATGCCAGGGAGGAGATCCAGTCGGTGAGACGGGTGGTGGTGACCGGGGTGGGTGCGATCACCCCGCTCGGGATCGGCGCGAAGGCGTTCTGGGAAGGAATGGTGGCCGGTCGCTCCGGCATCGGCCGGATCCAAGCCTGGGACCCCTCTGGACTCGATGTCCAAATCGCCGGTGAGGTCCGGGGCTTCGATCCGAAGGACCACATGGACCCGAAGGCCGCGAAGCGCATGGACCGGTTCGCGCAATTCGCGGTGGCTGCCGCTCGCGAGGCGATCGAAGGCGCCTGCCTGACGATCAACGATCAGAACCGCGAGATGATCGGCGCCGTCATCAACACTGGCGGCGGCGGCATCCCAACGATCGAAGTCGAAGTTCTGAACATGTACAACAAGGGGCAGAAGGCGGTCAGCCCGTTCCTGATCCCGATCTTTGCCCCGAACATGGCAAGCTGCCAGGTCTCGATCGCCTTTGGCCTGCGCGGCCCGTCCATCACCGCGGCGGCGGCCTGCGCCTCGGGGATTCAGGCGTTCGTGGACGCGGTCCACATGATCCGGCGGGGCGAGGTGGACGTGGCGATCACCGGCGGCACCGAGGCAGGCATCACGCCCGTCGCCGTGGCTGGCCTCTCCAACATGCGGGCGCTTTCCAAGCGGAACGATGACCCGGCCGGCGCGAGCCGCCCCTTCGACCTGGGCCGCGACGGTTTCGTCTTCTCCGAAGGCGCGGCAGTCATCGTTCTGGAGGCGGAGGAGCACGCGCTGAATCGCGGCGCTCCGATTATCTGCGAAGCGCTCGGTGGCGCCTACACCTCGGACGCCTACCACATCACCGCGCCCGATCCGACGGGGAGCGGGGCAGCGCTCGCCATGACCCGCGCGGTCAAGTGGGCCGGCCTCGAGCCGACCGACGTGGATTACATCGCCGCTCACGCCACCGCGACATCAATTGGCGACATCGCGGAGACGGACGCCATCAAGAAGGCGTTCGGCGATCACGCGTACAAGCTGGCCGTCTCGGCCAACAAGTCCATGCTCGGGCATCTGCTCGGCGCGGCCGGCGCGGTCTCCGCGCTCACGTGCGTCCTCGCCATCCGCGACCAGATCGCGCCGCCGACGATCAATCTGACCGATCCCGACCCGAAGTGCGACCTTGACTACGTGCCGAACACCGCGCGGAAGATGAAGATCGACGTCGCCCTGGCCAACGGCTTCGGCTTCGGTGGGCAGAACGCGGTCGCCGTCTTCCGCCGCTACGAGCCGCGCTAGCGCGAACGGCAGAGCGAAGCTTCGCCGCTCCCGTGCCCGAGGCAGGGAGACCCGCTCGCGTCCAACGCGGCCCGACAACGGATTTCGGGAGTGGGGCTCCACACGCACGGGAGGGGCAAGATGACCGCGGGCTCGCCGTCTCTTCTCGATCGTCTGACGTGGCGCAGCATCGGCCCCACCCGTGGCGGGCGGAGCGTCGCCGTCGCCGGTGATCCCACCGACCCGAATGTCTTCTACTTCGGCTCCACCGGCGGCGGCGTCTGGAAAACCGTCGACGCCGGGGCCTACTGGCGCAACGTCTCCGATCGCTTCTTCCGGCGAGCGTCGGTCGGCGCCATCGCCGTCGCCCACTCCGATCCGAACGTCATCTACGTCGGCATGGGCGAGACGACGATTCGCGGCAACGTCTCCCACGGCGATGGCGTTTACAAATCGACCGATGGCGGCCAGACGTGGACGCACCTTGGCCTCGCCGAGACACGCAATATCGGGAAGGTCCGCATCGATCCGCGCGATCCCGATCGTGTCTACGTCGCCGCCCTCGGCCACGCCCACGGCCCAAACCCGGAGCGTGGGCTCTATCGCTCGACCGATGGCGGCCGGAATTGGGAGCGCGTCCTCTACGTCAGCGACAAGGCGGGCGCCGTTGATTGCTCACTCGACCCCAATAATCCACGCATCCTCTACGCGACCATCTGGGAAGCGCATCGCGGCCCGCACTATCTGACCAGCGGCGGCGAGGACTGCGGCCTTTGGCGCTCGACCGACGGCGGCGACACCTGGGTCTCGCTGAACGACCGGCCTGGGTTGCCGACCGGACTGAAGGGAAAGATCGGCGTCGCGGTCTCGCCCGCTCGCTCCGGCCGCGTCTGGGCGATCGTCGAAGCCAAGGACGGCGGCATCTTCCGGTCCGATGACGGCGGCGAAACCTGGGAGAAGCTGACCAACGACCACCGTCTCCGCCAGCGCCCCTGGTACTACTCCCACATCGTCGCCGACCCGCGCGATCCGGAAACGGTCTGGGTGCTGAACGTCGAGCTCTTCAAGAGCGTTGACGGCGGCAAGACCTTCAACGTCGTCACCGCGCCCCACGGCGACAACCACGACCTCTGGATCGATCCCGCCAACCCGCTGCGGATGATCCTCGGCAACGACGGCGGCGCGACGATCTCCCTCAACGGCGGCGTCTCGTGGACGTCACAATACGGCCAGCCGACCGCCGAGATGTACCACGTCACCGTTGACACCCGAACGCCCTATCGCGTCTACGGCTCCCAGCAGGACAACACGTCCATCAGCGTGCCGAGCCGCTCCGATCACGGGGCGATCACCCGCAGCGAGTGGTACGAGGTCGGCGGCGGCGAAGCCGGCTATATCGCCGTCAATCCGGAGAACCCGGACATCGTCTACGCCGGCGAGTACATGGGGATCCTGACGCGCTACGACCGCTCCACCGGTCACGCCCGCCTGATCTCGGTCTGGCCCGAGGAGTACTCCGGGCACGGCGCGAAGGATTACAAGTACCGCTTCCAGTGGACGTACCCGATCGTCATCTCGCCGCACGATCCCCGCATCCTCTACGTCGGCGGCAACCATGTCTTCAAGAGCGCCGACGAGGGGGAGCACTGGGAGCCGATCTCCCCGGACCTCTCTTGGAACGACCCCGCGACGCAGGGGCCATCCGGAGGCCCGATCACGAAAGACAACACCGGCGCCGAGGTCTACGGCACCGTCTTCACCCTCGCCGAGTCGCCGAAGCAGCCGGGGCTCATCTGGGCCGGGACCGACGACGGCCGACTGCACGTAACGAGGGATGGCGGCGAGACCTGGACCGAGGTGACGCCCCCGGATCTGCCGGAGCGAGCGCTGATGAGCATCGTCGAGCCCTCGCCGCACGATCCGGCCGTCGCCTACCTAGCGGCCACGCGCTACAAGTTCGACGACTTCCGACCCTATCTCTACAAGACGACCGACTACGGCCAAACCTGGACGAAGATCACCGGCGGCATCCCGGAAGATGACTTCACGCGGGTGATCCGGGAGGATCCGCAGCGCCGCGGCCTGCTCTTCGCCGGCACGGAGACCGGCATCTACGTCTCGTTCGACGACGGCGTCAATTGGCAACGCCTCGGCGGCGACCTGCCGGCCGTCCCAATCCACGATTTCGTCATCGCGGGGACAGATCTCGTCGTCGCTACCCACGGCCGCTCGTTCTGGATCCTGGACGACATCACCCTGCTGCGCCAGGTCGCCGAGCAGCACGAGCTCGACGGCGCGCTGCGGCTCTTCACCCCGCGAGAGACGATCCGATGGGGCGGGCTGCCGGCCTTTGGCTTCGCGCCGGTCAAAGGACTCAACTACGCGTTCGCCGCGACGCAGCACCCGGCGTACGACTTCGAGAAGTTGCCGGACGGCGAGGTCAAGATCCGTTGGCTCGACGCCGGCGCCAATCCGCCGGACGGCGCCATCATCCACTACGAGCTCGCCGCCGAGGTGGACGAGATCGTCCTAGAGATCCTCGACGCCGGCGGCGCCGTCCTGCGCACGGTCAAGAGCACGAAAGAGAAACCCGCCGCCGAAGACGAGGAGAAGGAGTTCCCGGCCCCGGTCGAGGAGTCGTTGACCGAGGTCGAGGAGCAGCCGTATCTGAGCCGGAAAGCCGGGCTCAACCGCTTCATCTGGAACCTGCGGCCGGACGACGCGACAAAGATCGAGGGCAAGGGGGGCGACAAGCCCGGCCGCTCCGGCCCGCGCGTCCCGCCCGGCGAGTATCAGGTCCGCATTACCGCCTCCGGCGAGACGCGGACAGCGAGTTTCCGCCTCGTCAAGGATCCGCGCGTTGCGACCACTCAGGAACAGTTCGAGGAGCAGTACGCGCTCTGCATGCGGCTCCACCGCAAGCATTCCGAGATCAACCAGGCGGTCAACCGGATCCGGGCGCTGCGTCGCCAGGCCGAGGACTGGGCGCGGCGCGTCAAAGGGAGCGAGGGGAGCGAGCCGATCATCGAAGCCGCGAAGGCGCTCAAGGAGAAGCTGGACGCGATCGAGGGAGAGCTGATCCAGGTCAAGATCGAGTCGCCGCAGGACAGCCTGAACTACTCGGTCAAGCTGAACACCAAGATCGCGGCTCTGCTCGGCGGGATTGACATGGCCGAAGCCGCGCCGACGCCCGCTCAGCGCGAGCTTGCCGACGAGTTGATCGCGAAGACCGATACCCACCTGGCGGCGCTGGCGAAGCTGCTGGAGGAGGACGTCGCCGCCTTCAACGCGCTCGTCGCGAAATCAGGCATCCCGGCGCTGGCGCCGCCGCCTGCAGATCCGGAAGCGCAAGAGAGCCGCTCCAAGCCGAAAACGTAGCGCCCACCAGACACCCAATCATCGGCCGACACATCCAGCCCGGACCGGAGATCACGATCGGCGACTGGTCCGGCAGTCTTGCCTTGTTGCGGATTCGTTGCACCCAATACGACCGAACACATACTCCCGGCATGCCGGCGGCCATAGAAGAGACGCATCGAAGATGAGCCAGGCTTGATCGAATCGGGCCGCTTGCTCTCATCGCGGAGGTGCGTCATGGACGGCAAAGCGCGCGGTCAGTACATCGTCCTTCGCTTGGCGCTCGTTGTCGCCATTGCGCTCCCGCTCTTCCTCGTCAACGCGGCAAACCCCGCCCCGGCCGGTGCCGTCGCGCTCCCCAACGTCCGTGGCGTCGTCAACGCGCCGGCCGGGCTCCAACTCCGCTCCGGAGCATCCACGAAATATCGCGTCATCGCCACGCTGCCGCACGGCACCAATCTGACGATCATCGGCACCTCGAGCGACTGGTTCAAGGTGAAGGCTCTCGGCAAGACCGGGTACGTCAACTCGTGGTACGTCAAGCTCAGCGGCCCATCGTCGAAGGCAATCTACCGCGGGAACACCAACCGGAAGATGATCGCGCTCACCTTCGACTGCGGCGCGGACCTTGGGCACGCCGAGCGCATCCTATCGATCCTGGACGAGTACGGAGTCAAAGCCAGTTTCGGGCTCTGCGGCTCGTGGATCAAGAAGTACCCCGGCTACGCCAAATGGGTCGTTGGCAGTGGGCATCAGGTGATCAACCACACCCTGAATCATCCCTCCTACACCGGCTACTCGACCGGTGGCGGCGCATTGAGCCCGGCCAAGCGTCTCAGTCAGATCGTGGCCAATGAGACGCTGATCCAATCGACCACCGGCGTCTCCAGCAAGCCCTACTGGCGCCCACCCTATGGCGATATCGATTCCGGGGTGCTGCGGGACGTGGGCTCCGCCGGCTGGAGCCGGACGGTGCTCTGGACGGTCGACACGATGGGGTGGGCCGGCGCCACGCCAGACCAGATCTACCGCAAGGTCGTCGACAACGCCGGCAACGGGGTGATTGTGCTGATGCACGTCGGCGGCGCCTCGCGCGATGTCGACGCACTGGAGCGGATCATCCGCACACTGCGCAACCGCGGCTACGCATTCGGGACCGTCGCCCAGGTGATCGCACCCTAGTCACCAGCGCGCCGAACGCGCCAGGCGGAACATCGAAACAGGAACGACAGAGGCGGAGCAATCTGAACTCCGCCTCTGCCTCCAGCCCCTCCCCTGTCAGGCTGCGACAAGCGTTATCAGCGGGCGACCAAGCCGCCGTCCACCGGCAGAGCAACGCCGGTGACGAACGACGCGGCATCCGAGCAAAGCCAGACGACTGCCGCGGCGATCTCCTCAGGCGTTCCAAACCGCCCGACCGGCTCCATCGCCACCATTTCCTCTGCCGCTTCCTTCGCTCCGCCAGTGAAGCGGTCGATCATCGGCGTCTGGATGACGCCGGGGCAGACGGCGTTGATCCGGATACCGGCCGTGGCGTACTCCAGCGCCGCCGTCTTCGTTAGCCCGACGATGCCATGCTTGCTGGCGACGTATGGCCCGATGCCGGGGAAGCCGACCAGGCCGGCGACGGACGCGCAGTTGACGATCGCGCCACCGCCGGACTCGAGCATCGCCGGCAGCTCGTGCTTCATGCAGAGCCAGACGCCCTTGAGGTTGATGTCAATGACCCGGTCCCAGTTCTCCTCCGTGGCATCGGCGGTTGGGGCGCTTTCTCCCTCGATGCCCGCGTTGTTGAACGCATAGTCGAGTCGCCCGAACGTGCCGACCGCCGTGGCGATCAGCTCCCGCACCTCGGCGGTCCGCGAGACATCGGCGCGGACGAAGATCGCCTCGCCCCCGCATTCCCGAATCATCCGGACGGTCGCCTCGCCGCCCTCGGCGTCGACATCGGAGACGACGACCCGCGCGCCCTCCTTCGCGAACGCGAGCGCGGTGGCGCGGCCAATCCCTGACGCCGCCCCGGTTACGACTGCCACTTTACCTTGCATTGCAGCGTTCATCGCGCACCTCCTGCGTATGTCGCCCAGAGGTTAGGGCGGCAGCCGCGACAGATACGCCACGGCGCCGCGGGCGCTGCAACGGGCGCGCAACAACTCTGCATGACGCGAGGCTCCGGACCAATCTCGGCTGCGACGGCTTTGTCACAGCTCGCCGGCCGCCGCAGATACGCGTGTGACGCATTGACCAATACCCTCGTCCTTAGAGATCCGCTCCGCGCGGCCACCGGTGAGTGCCGTTCGCGGAGCCAACAGGAGCGCAAAGGAAAGGAGCGCGCGATGCAAAGGCGATGGGTGTCCCTCTTTCGTGAGGGAAGAGCCGAGCAACGTGATCTCCTGGGCGGCAAGGGAGCGAACCTGGCCGAGATGACCCGGCTTGGCTTGCCGGTGCCGCCAGGTTTCACGATCACGACGGACGCCTGCCGGGCCTACCTCGCCTCGGGAGGCCAACCGCCGGAAGGGATGTGGCCCGAGGTTCAGGAGGCGGTACGCGACATCGAGGAGCAAATGGGACGCCGTTTCGGCGATTCGTCGTTTCCGCTCCTCCTCTCGGTTCGGTCCGGCGCGAAGTTCTCGATGCCCGGCATGATGGATACCGTCCTGAACATCGGGCTGAACGACTCGCTGGTCGAAGGGCTGGCGGCGCAAACCGATCCCCGCTTCGCCTACGACGCCTACCGGCGGCTCATCCAGATGTACGGCAAGGTCGTGCTCGATGTCGACGCCGACCTTTTCGAGGCCGCGCTCTCCGAGGCGAAGCAACGCGCCGGGGTGAAGTTCGATCACGAGCTGTCGGCCGAAGCGCTTCGCGCGTTGGTGACGCGCTTCAAGGGGATCATCGCCGAGTACGGCCGCGTGTTCCCGGAGGAGCCGTGGGATCAGCTTCGGGGCGCGATCCTCGCCGTTTTCCAGTCGTGGAATACGCCACGGGCACAGGCATACCGCCGCGCCAACAAGATCTCCGACGACTTGGGCACGGCGGCGAACGTCCAGGCGATGGTCTTCGGCAACCTGGGACCGGATAGCGCCTCCGGAGTCGCCTTCACCCGCAACCCGAGCACGGGTGAGAAGGTGCTCTTCGGCGAGTACCTCGTCAGCGCGCAGGGCGAAGACGTCGTCAGCGGGGTGCGCACGCCGCGTCACGTCGCGGAGATGGCGGACGATCCCGCCTTCGCCAGCGCGTACCAGGAACTCCGCGAACTCGCGGGCCGGCTCGAGGCGCACTACAAGGACATGCAGGACATCGAGTTCACGGTCGAGCGCGGTAAGCTCTGGATGCTTCAGACGCGAACGGGGAAGCGGACCGCGCCGGCAGCAGTCCGCATCGCGGTGGAGATGACCGAGGAAGGGCTGATCGACCGCCGGACAGCAGTTCTGCGCGTCCTACCGTCGCAGCTCGAGCAGCTCCTGCACCCACGGATCGATGAGTCGCAGCCGCTGAAGGTGATCGCGACCGGCTTGCCGGCCAGCCCTGGCGCGGCAAGCGGGACGGTGGTCTTCGATCCGCTCGAAGCACGCGCGCTCGGCGAAGCCGGCAACGACGTGATCCTCGTTCGCCCCGAGACCTCGGCGGACGACTTTCCGGGAATGGAGAAGGCTCGCGGCATCCTCACTGCCCGTGGCGGCATGACCTCCCACGCGGCTGTCGTCGCGCGTGGCATGGGCAAGCCAGCGGTCACCGGCTGCTCCGCGCTGATGATCGACCTCGACGCGGGAGTCATCCAGGCGAACGGTGTCGTCGTTCGCGAGGGCGACTATCTGACGATCGACGGCAGCACCGGGCGAGTGATCCTCGGGCGGGCGCCAACGATTGCACCGAGCCTCGGAGGCGGCATCGAGACGCTGCTGCGCTGGGCCGACGAGTTCCGGAAGCTCCGGGTCCGGGCGAATGCCGACACGCCTGAAGACGCGCGGCGCGCTCGCGAGTACGGCGCGGAGGGGATCGGCCTCTGCCGCACCGAGCACATGTTCTTCGGTGAGGGCCGGATCGACGCGATGCGGGAGATGATCCTGGCGGAGAATGACGAGGCCCGCCAGGCGGCACTCGCGAAGCTGGAGCCGCTGCAGACGCAAGATTTCGTCGAGATCTTCCGCGTCATGGACGGCCTACCGGTCAAGATCCGGCTCCTCGATCCGCCGCTGCACGAGTTCCTGCCGCGCAGCGCTGAGGAGATCGCACGGCTCGCGGCGGACCTCGGCATCAGCGTCGAGCGGGTCCAGGCAGCGATCGAGTCGCACCGGGAAGCGAATCCGATGCTTGGCCTGCGCGGCTGCCGCGTGGGGCTGACCTACCCGGCCATCACCCGGATGCAGGCGCGCGCCATCCTCGCCGCCGCCGTTCAGGTGGCGGCCGAAGGGGTGCGGGTCGAGCCGGAGATCATGGTCCCGCTGGTCAACGATCCGGCAGAGCTACGCGACCAGCGCGAGCTGATCACCGCGACGGCGGAGGAAGTCTTCGCCCAGCTCGGTCGCCGCGTCGATTACCACGTCGGGACGATGATCGAGCTGCCGCGCGCCTGCCTGCTCGCCGCTGGGATCGCCGCGCATGCCGATTTCTTCAGCTTCGGCACCAACGACCTCACCCAAACCACGCTGGGCATGAGCCGCGACGATGCGGAGCTCTTCTTGCCCGGCTACGTCGAGCGCGGCATCTACCCGGACAATCCGTTCCAGGTCCTTGATCGGAAGGGTGTTGGCGAGCTGATGCGGATCGCGACCGAGCGGGGCCGGGCGGCTCGGCCCGACCTCACGGTCAGCATCTGCGGCGAGCACGGCGGGGAGCCGTCGTCCATCGAGTTCTGCCACGAGATCGGCTTGGACTACGTGAGCTGCTCGCCGTTCCGGGTGCCGGTCGCGCGGCTCGCTGCAGCCCATGCCGCGCTCGGCGAGATCAGCCGCGACGTCTGAGCAGACAGTCGCGCGACCGCGCTCATCATCCGTCATGCCGTCGCCGGCCCGGTGTCTAAGCCAGGCCGGCGACGACGTTCATGAGATGGACTCTCCCGTTAGCACCGAATGGTGGAATGCTTCGCGCTGCCGAAGGTGGTGGTCCAGTACCACTTGTAGGTTGATTTGCTGTTGTACGCCCGGCCGATCCCGATCGCCGTGTACTTGCTGCTGAGCATGTTCGCGCGGTGACCAGACGAGTTCACCCACTGGTTGAAGGTGGCAGACGCGCTCGAATTGCCCGCGGCGATGTTCTCCGCCCGGTAGGTGTTGGTCGGGTAGCCGTGGTTGGTGATGTTTTGCGACCAGGAGATGCCGCCGCGCAACGTGTGGCTGAAGTAATTCTTGGATGCCATGTCGCGAGAGTGATGCTCGGCCGCCGCGCCGAGCGTTCGGCTGAGCGAGAGTGGCTTTCTGCCACGCGCTTTGCGGTAGGCGTTGATCTTCGCCAGCATCGCGCACTCCTGGGCATCGGGCGAGTACTGCGACGCGGAGATGGCCACGGCGTCCATGGAGACCGGTGGCGCGCCGGGCGCGGCTGCCGTCGGCACGACCGGAGCGAGCAGGCCCACCACGGCCAAGAAACCGACGATCCGGGCAAGACTTGACTTGCGCATGGGACCCCCTTCCCTCTTGCGCGGCCGCTCCTCGAAGAGCGACCCAACGTGGAACGGCGACTCGCCGCGCGGGACCCATATGGCCCTGTCCGCTGCAACGAACGGGACCGGATTCCGCGCCTGTCGCAATGTATAGAGGCTAGCACATATATACCTAATCGGGAGTGGTAGGAACGACGGGGGTGCCGTCGCTGACGACACCCCCAACCCCTTCCCGCGCTCGGAGTTAGCTGAGCACGAGCGAATTGCGTTTGCAGCTGGGATCTAGGCCGAGCCTCCCGCGGCGCCTGAAGCCGGCGTCAGCACCACCCGGCCAGCCGGCGACGACGGCGCGGAGCGCAACCGTACCTGCCGGCAGGCATCGGCAACGCAGATGAAGAAGAGCGCCATCAGGCCAGCATGAGCGAGCGTCGTCCACAGCTCGAGGCGAGTCAGGACAACGAAGCCACCGGCCAGCGCCTGCAGCAGCAGGAGAATCAGCGCCGCGAGATTGACGCGGAACAACTCCGGCTGCGTCTCCCGGTGCCGATAGGCAACGTACGTGAGCCCGGCCACGAGGACGACGAGCGCCGCGGCCGCCAACCGGTGCCCGAGCGCGATGCCGACCGGCCCGCTCAGCGTGGGGATGAACCCATCACGCGTGCACTGCGGCCACTCGTAGCAGGCCAGTTCCGCCTTGCCGTGCCGCATGTACGCCCCGAGATAGGCGACGCCGAGCGCGCCAATCAGCGCCAACCAGGTGGCGCGACGGAACCAGGGAGACATGCTCACCGCGCTCGGGGTTGGGCGACTATTCCCGCCTGACGTTTGGTAGAGCAGGCGAGTCAGGAGGAACACGCTGGCGAAGCAGACGAGGGAGATACCGAAGTGGACCGCCATGATCGCTGGCCGCTGTGGCCAGAGGACGGCCGATGCGCCCAGACCGGACTGGAGCAGCAGCGTCCCGACCATCAGGCCGACGTAGATCTTCGTCTCCAGGTGGCCGCGCCGCAGCCGCAGCGCGCCGATGGCGACGGCCGCGATGAAGAAGCCCTCGATGGCCGTCACGACGCGGTGACTGAACTCAATGGCCGTTTCGAGGGCATACGACGGAATGAATTCCCCATGGCAAAGCGGCCAAGACCGGCCGCATCCTTCGGCCGAGCCGGTGTTCGTCACCGTGGCTCCCAAGAAGAGCACCAAGAACATCCCGACCGTCGCAACGACCGCCAATCGCTTGACCCAAGTTTCCATGGGGCGCTCCGCGAATTCGATGAGGCACGACTGCGAACTGAGCCCGAGCCAAGACGGGGTTGCGGCTCGCATAAAGACTCGTCCTGATCGTACCATCGGTTGGGGGAGTACGTCGCGGCCACTCCTTTGAAAATTCTGTGCAACCGTGCCGCGCTGCACAATTCGCGCATTCGTGGTGACGGAGATCGCAACGGTCACGGGTTGGATGGGGATCGGCAGGTTATGGAGCGGAAAGGGTTACCAGCGCAGCAAGGCAGAACTGGGGCAGGACTTTCCTGGTCCTTCGTCGTCGTCGTCGCGGCCTTCATCGCCTGCCTCATCACCGCGAACATCATCTCGGTCAAGCTGATCACCGTGCTGCGATGGACGGTTCCCGCCGGCGTCATCATCTTTCCCATCGCCTACATCGTCGGCGACGTCCTGACCGAGGTCTACGGCTACGCGTCGGCACGGCGCGTCATCTGGCTCGGCTTTGCCTGCAACGCGCTTGTCGTTGCCGCGGTCGCCATCGCCGGCGAGCTACCGGCGCCTGACTTCTGGGATGGGCAGGCCGCCTATGACCGCATCCTCGGCTATACCTGGCGGCTGCTCGCGGCTTCGTTCGCCGCGTATCTCGTCGGGGAGTTTGCCAATGCGATCGTGCTGGCCCGGCTCAAGGTCATGACCGGCGGCCGCTTCCTCTGGCTGCGGACGATCTCCTCGACGGTGATCGGGCAGGGACTCGACTCCCTGGTCTTCATCACTATCGCCTTCGCCGGCACGGCGGGCATGGACCTGGACGGCCTGCGCCGCACGATCGTGACGCAATGGCTGATCAAGACGGCCTACGAGGTCATCGCCACGCCGCTGACCTACCTCGTCGTCTCGACGCTGAAACGGATCGAAGGGCAAGACGCCTACGATTACGACGCGGATTTCAATCCCTTCGCGCTCACGCAACCAGCGCGCTCGGCCACCGAGTCGCGATGACGCAGCGCGAGCGACGAACAGAGGAGGACACACCATGACCGAGCAGAACCAGCCCCCTGCCCTTTACGGCACGCGGGCCATCGTTGAGGCCGCCGACCCGTCGCGGTGGGAGATTTGGCCGGCGCCGGAGCACTATCCCGAGGTGCTCTACCAGCAATTCCCGGAATTCACCTGCCTTTGCCCCCGCTCGGGATATCCCGACTTCGCGACGGTCCATCTGATCACCGTGCCGAACCGCAAAGTCGTCGAGCTCAAGCACCTCAAGCTGTGGCTCAACTCGTTCCGCGAGCGCAACATCTCGCATGAGCTTGCGACGGCAGAGATCATCGACACGCTCGCCAAGGTGCTGGATCTGCACGCCGGCTTCATCCTGATGGAGTACACGCCGCGCGGGAACCTGACGACCTTCCCGATGATCGAGTATCGCCATCCCCGCGTCCGAAACCTGGCGCCAGACGATCCCTTGCAGCTCGCGCTGAACAACGCCGAATTGGTCAAGCGCCGATTGATCGAGCGGGTGATCGGCTAGAGGCGGCGCGGCTCGGCCAGCGTTTGACGCCGGGGAACGGCGCCCGGTATACTGTGCCTGTTGCGCCGGGAGTTTCCCGGCGTCTTTTGCGCTTGCCGCGGTTGCAACGTGCCAACGCGACACCGCGGCGTTCTTGGGGACGATCCGCGCCCCGCGCTGGGTCGCCCACTGCCAGCATGCTGGCACTCGATACGACGATGGACCTTCACAACGAGACCGCGGTCAACGTCGCGGCCCTGCTCAAGGGCGCGGTCGGGACGACGCGCCTCTACGCGCTGCGGCTCGATGCGCTCGCGCTCGACACCGAATTGACGGCGACTGACGTGAGCGGCGACGTCAAGCTGACGCGCCTCTCCGACGCCGTCATGGCCTCGATCGAGGTTCGCGGGGACACGGTTCTCCAGTGCCTCCGCTGCCTCCAGCACTACGAGCAGGCGTTCTCGGTGTCATTCAGCGAGGAATTCCGGATCGCGCACGACGTCCGCACCGGATACGGCATCGAGGCGAGCCCGGACGACGAGCGCTTCACGATCAGCCCGACGCACGAGCTCGACTTCGGGGAGGCGCTGCGACAAGAGATCATTCTCGCCCTGCCGATGCGGCCAACATGTGGCGATGCCTGCCCAGGGCCAGACGTGACCGAGGTTGGACCAACGGATGAAGAGCCGGCGGATGCCCGCTTCGCCGCGCTCGCCAAGCTACTCGATGCTCAAGCGGGCGACGAGGAGTAATCGAAAGCAGGCTAACGGGTCGCGGCGTGGGCGCGCCGCCCCCACGGCAGAGAGAGGAGAACACGGATGGGCGCCCTTCCCAAGCAACGAATTAGCCGCCACCGGCAGGGCAATCGCCGACGGCACATCTTCCTGAAGCCGCCGACCCTCGTGGAGTGCAAGAACTGCCACGAGATGAAGCGGGCTCATCACGTCTGCCCGAACTGCGGTTACTATCGCGGCCGGCAGGTGATCGTGATCGAGGAGCGGACGCGCCGCCAGGCGTAGTTCCTAACTTCACTCGCAGCTGACCGGGGCGAGGGCGATGTTGCGCTCTTGCCCCGTTTCGCGTCACACTGCGTGTATCACCCGGCGGTCCACAGCGGGCTGCGCAGGATCACCGGTTCCATCGCGCCCTCACCAGATTCGATCGGGTGAACCGGCTGGCCACCAAGGGCACGATGCGGCGTTCGGCTCTCGGAAGATGAGATAGCGATGCGGTACGCGGCGATCACCGGTTGGGGCATGGCGGTCCCGGAGCGCGTCCTGACCAACGCCGATTTCGAGCGGATGGTCGAGACGAGCGACGAGTGGATCGTGACCCGCACCGGCATTCGAGAACGCCGCGTGGTCGGCCCGAACGATTCGACGACCTCGCTTTCCGTCGCCGCCGCCCGCCAGGCGCTCGATCGCGCTGGCCTCACCGCCGAAGACATTGACCTCATCATCGTCGGCACGTGCACCCCAGACCAATTCCTCGTCTCGCAGGCGTGCCTCGTCCAGGCGGAGCTGGGCGGCAACGCCGGCGCGTTCGATCTGGGCGCGGCCTGCTCCGGGTTCGTCTACGCGCTCTCCGTCGGCACGCAGTTCATCCAGACCGGGACCTACGACCGCATCCTCGTCATCGGCGCCGATACCCTGACGCGGTTCGTTGATTACACCGACCGCACTACTTGTATCCTCTTCGGCGATGGCGCGGGCGCGGTCGTCATCGAGGCGACCGAGGAGCCGCGCGGTCTCCTTTCGACGGTGCTCGGCGCGGACGGCGCGGGCTACAAGCATCTTTACATCCCCGGCTGGGGCGCGTTCGTCCCGGAATCCGCCGGGATCTTCCCGGAGTACCGCCCGTACCTGCTGATGAACGGCAACGAGGTCTTCAAGTTCGCCGTGCGGATGATGGGCGACGCCGCCGCGGAAGCGGTCGAGAAGGCCGGCCTGAGCTTCTCCGAGATCGACATGCTCATCCCGCACCAGGCCAACGTCCGGATCATTGATGCCGCGGCCCGCCGGCTCGATCTCCCGCGCGAAAAGGTCTGGGTCAACATCGATCGGTACGGCAACACCTCCGCCGCCTCCATCCCCATCGCGCTCTGCGAGGCGGAGGCCGCCGGGCAGTTCAAGGAAGGGGACAATCTCGTCTTCGTCGCCTTCGGTGGCGGCTTGACCTGGGCGGCCGGCGTGGTCCGATGGGGAACGGCCGGCGTCTGCCGCGATCCCTCGTGCAGATCGGCGCGGTCCCAGCAGGTCAGCGGAGCGACAGCTGTCACCGGCGCGACGACTGGTTCTCCGAACGGGAGGTAAGGGGTGGCAGAGGAAGGCGCTGCGGCGACCAGCAAGGTCGCCGTCATCACGGGTGGCACGCGTGGCATCGGATTGGCGATCGCCCGGCGGCTCGCGCGCGACGGCTTCGATCTCGTCATCTCCTACCGGGGAGACGACGCCACGGCCGAGCAGGCACGCGCTGAGCTCGAGCAATCCGGGTGCCGCATCGAGGTGATGGCAGCCGACATCTCGACCGCCGATGGCGCGGGCTCGGTGATCGAAGCGGCCATGCAGCACTTCGGGCGCATTGATGCGCTGGTCAACAACGCCGGCATCACCCGCGATACGCTCCTGATGCGGATGAGCGAAGAAGACTGGGACGCGGTGCTGACGACAAACCTGAAGGGCGCGTTCCTGTGCTCCAAAGCCGCCATCCGCCCGATGATCCGCCAGCGGTCTGGTCGGATCGTGAATGTCTCCTCCGTCGTCGGCCAGGTCGGGAACGTCGGCCAGGCGAATTACGCGGCGGCGAAGGCGGGCATCATCGGCTTCACGAAGGCGCTGGCGAAGGAGGTCGGCTCGCGCAACATCACTGTCAACGCGGTCGCTCCCGGCTTCATCCAGACGCGCATGACCGACAGCCTGCCGCAAGAGATCAAGGACATGCTGCTGAAGAACACGCCGCTCGGCCGCTTCGGCACGCCAGAGGACGTTGCCGGCGCGGTGGCGTTCCTGGTCTCGGACGACGCGTCCTTCATCACCGGCCACGTGCTGACAGTGGACGGTGGCCTCTTCATGGCCTAACGAGCCGGGAGCCGAGATGACCTCCGATCCCAGCCCATCCCCGACTGACGAAGGGGAGGAGCGCCAGGCCGAGCGGCCCGTCACCGGAGCGTCCGCGGGTCGCTCGCGCATGTCTCCGTCGCCCAGCGCGCGGCGCGGGGTGATGCGACGCGGCGGGACGAGAGTCAGCTCGACGGACAGCTATCGGCGATGTTCCGAAAAGTCCTGATCGCAAACCGGGGAGAGATCGCGCTGCGCATCCTGCGCGCCTGCCGCGATCTCGGCATCCCGGCGGTCGTCGCCTACAGCGAGGCCGACCGCGATTCGCTGGCCGTGCGGCTCGCGGACGAGGCGGTCTGCATCGGCCCGGCCCCGGCAGCCAAGTCCTACACGAACATCCCGGCGGTCATCAGCGCGGCGCTCGTCACCGGCTGCGACGCGCTTCATCCCGGCTATGGCTTCCTGGCCGAGAACGCCTACCTGGCCGACGTCTGTCAGCAAGTCGGCATCACCTTCATCGGCCCGCCGGCCGAGGTGATCGCCAAGATGGGCGACAAGGCCGAAGCGCGCAAGCTGATGCGCGAGGCGGGCGTGCCGCTCCTGCCCGGCACGGAAGGAGCCATCCAGACCCTGGGCGAGGCGCGGCAGGCGGCGCGCCGGATCGGCTTCCCGGTCATGATCAAGGCCGTCGCAGGCGGCGGCGGACGCGGCATGCGCGTGGCGCGCAGCGACGCGGAGCTGACGCGCCTCCTCCCGCTGGCGCAAGCCGAGGCCGAGGCGGCCTTCGGTAACGGCGCCGTCTACCTCGAGCGGTTCCTCGATCGGCCGCGCCACGTCGAGGTCCAAGTGCTCGCCGATCACCACGGGCATGTCTATGCCATCGGCGAGCGCGACTGCTCGCTGCAGCGGCGACATCAGAAGGTCATCGAGGAAGCGCCAGCGCCGAACCTGCCCCGCAAGGTGCGCGAGAACCTGTTGCGGGCAGCGGTGAAAGGCGCCAAGGCCGCTGGCTACCGCAACGCGGGGACGCTCGAGTTTCTCCTCGACCGGGATGGGCACTTCTATTTCATGGAGATGAACACCCGCATCCAGGTCGAGCACCCGGTCACGGAAGAGACGACCGGGCTCGATCTGGTCGCCTGGCAGATCCGGATCGCCGCCGGCGAATCGCTCCATCTCGACAATCGCGAGATCGAGCCGGATGGCCACGCGATCGAATGCCGCATCACCGCCGAAGACGCCGCCCACGACTTCACGCCGAACGTCGGCACCATCGAAACCGTGATCGGCCCCGGCGGACCGGGAATCCGCTTCGACTCTCATCTCTACCCTGGCTACACCGTCCCGTCCCATTACGATTCGCTCCTTGGTAAGCTGATTGCATGGGGACGAACGCGTGACGAGGCGATCGCCCGAATGGAGCGAGCGTTGAGCGAAACGGTGATCGCCGGGATCACGCATACGGCAGCGTTCCTACGGGAGCTTGTGGCAGACCCAGCCTTCAAGCGAGGCGACGTTCACACCGGCTTCATCGAGGAATTTCTCGAGCGCCGGGGCGCCTCGGCCACCGCCGGCCACAGCGACCGGAGCCGCGAGTCGGACCACTGAGGGTCCGCGACTGGATCGGCACAGACAGCGCGCATTATCACGAGCGGGCAGACGTCGGATCGAAACGGTACGACGGGACGATGAGCTTGTCCCAATGATCGCGGGCAGAAGCCTGGCGCCGACAACACCCGCGTCAACGGCGATGGAGAGGAGAGCGAGCGATGACTGATGGCGACGCACGCGCACGACGAGAGCGCCGGTCGTCTTC
Source organism: uncultured Chloroflexota bacterium (assembly GCA_937901745.1). Classification (GTDB taxonomy): domain Bacteria; phylum Chloroflexota; class Chloroflexia; order Thermomicrobiales; family UBA6265; genus CALGSZ01. Next base: position 23,200 of record CALGSZ010000064.1, read on the forward strand.
CCCATCGCGCGGCAAGGCGGGGCAGGGCCGGCGCGGCGGGGCGCGTCCATCTCCGGGGACCATCCGCCATCAAGCGCGAATCCTCGCTCTGCAGATCCTGTTCGAGGTCGATCTCGCGCATCACGACGTGGAAGAGGTGCTGACGCGCACGTTAGAGGAGCAACCGGCGCCGCCCGAGACGCGCCGGTACGTCGAGCGGCTCGTGCGCGGCACACTCGCCAACCTGCCAGATATCGACAGCCGCATCGAGGCAGCGGCGCCAGCCTTCCCCGTCCCCCAGCTCGCTTCTGTCGACCGCAACGTCTTGCGGCTCGCGATCTACGAGCTCCTGCGCGAGCCGGATGTCCCGACGAAGGCGGCGATCAACGAGGCGATCGAGCTCGCCAAGCGGTTCGGCGGCGACAATTCCGGCCGGTTCGTCAATGGCGTTCTCGGCACTGTCGTCGAGACGATTCCCGAACGCGCCGCGACGGTCCGCAAGGAGCCGGCCGACGCCGAGAGCGATCAGTCGCAAAGCGCCTAATTTGGGCAGACGTAGCCCATCCCACCCGCTCTAGCCGGTGCTTTCGCAATGATCTTCGGTATCCTGGTGACCGTGTGGGCCCTCCGGCCACGCGATACGCCGACCCGCATGGCCGCCGGAGCGGCCGGGCTCACGTCGGCACACGCCGGCGACCGATGACGAGGAGAGTGGCCATGACCCTGCAGCATCGGCCGAGACTCGGCTCCCGGATCCTCCTCGGACTCCTCGTCGTGGCAATCGCCACTAGTTTCATCGCGTCACCAGTCGCCGCGCAGACACCGGAGGCGCACGGCACGCCGGAAACACGGGCCTTCCGGCTCCTGGCGCGGGTCAAATCCGACGAGTGGGCAGGGCTGGCGATGTCACAAGCGACGCCGGCGGCGGGCGAGGCGCTCGCTGGGGCGGAGCTGCTGGCAGCGCTGCGCTCCGGCGGCTTGGTCATCTTCTTCCGGCATGCCGATACCGACTTCTCCCAGCTCGACAGCGATCCGATCGATCTGTCCGACTGCGCGACGCAGCGCAATCTCTCGGAGGAAGGGCGTGCCCAGTCGCGGCAGATCGGAGAAGCGATCGCCGCGCTCGGCATCCCGATCGGCGAGGTGCTGAGCAGCGAGCTATGCCGCTGCCGGGAGACCGCTGAGCTCGCCTTCGGCCGGGCGACGCTGACACCGGATCTATCATCGTTGCGGACGACCGCGACAGAGGCAGAAGAGCAAGAGCGGATCGAGGCGCTGCGCCGCCTCCTGGCGACTCCGCCCGAGCCCGGAACGAACACGGTTCTCGTCAGCCACCTCTTCAATATCCAGGGCGCGACCGGCATCAGCCTGGACGAGGGGGAAGCGGCGATCTTCCTCCCACTCGAGACGCCAGCCGGAACCGCGACGCCCTCACGCCGACCTAGTGCCAGCGGATCAGGATGAACCAAAGCCTCTCCCCTTGCTTAGACGATCGAATGGCCCCGTCTGAGCAGGTGGTGACCCGCGTGACTCCCGCGCTCAGCCTGTTATCGTTCGTGCGTGGAAGGAGAGCGCGGCGATGACCGGCACGCGCGCAGCGCCCTGGCTCCAAGACGCGACGACGGTTGCCGCTGAGCTAGGGACTGACGTTCGGCGTGGCCTAACCCAGGCTGAGGCGGCCACGCGCTTAGCTCGCTATGGCCCGAACCAGCTCACGGCCACGGCGGCGATTCCGCCCTGGAAACGATTCCTTGCCCAGCTCGCCAGCCCTCTAATCTATCTCCTCTTCGCCGCGTTCGGGGTCTCGCTTGCCGTCTGGCTCGTCGAAGGCGGCGATGGCGTTCCCTATGAAGCGATCGTCATCATCACCATCGTTGGCCTCAACGCGGTGCTCGGCTATGTCCAGGAATCACGCGCCGAGCGGGCAGTAGCGGCGCTCCAGCGCATGGCCGCCGCGACGGCGACCGTCGTCCGCGATGGTCGCGAGGAACGCATTCCGGCGGCTGATGTGGTGCCCGGAGACATCCTCATCATCCGCGAGGGAGACGTCGTCAGCGCCGATGCCCGCCTTGTGGAAGCGGCGTCGCTCACCGTCTCCGAAGCGTCACTGACGGGAGAGAGCGAGCCGGTCCTCAAGAGCGTCGAGCCGCTGAGCGGCGAGGTTGCCGTGGGCGACCGTGTGAACATGGTCTTCAGCGGCACGGCCGTCACACGCGGATCGGGCCGCGCGGTCGTGACCGCCACCGGCATGCACACGGAGATGGGCAACGTCGCCCAGCTTCTCGAGCGCACGGAGGACGAGCGCACGCCGCTCCAGGTCGAAGTCGATCAGGTCGGTCGAGCGCTCGGCATCGCCGTCGTGGCGATCACCGTCATCGTCGTCGCCGCGATTCTGCTCACCAGCGATATCGAGACCAGATCAGATATCGTCGCGATCTTCCTCGTCGGTGTCTCGCTGGCGGTGGCGGCCGTTCCCGAGGGGCTGCCGGCGATCTTATCCGTGGTCCTCGCCCTTGGCGTCCAGCGAATGGCTCGCCGACACGCGATCGTCAAGAAACTCTCCTCGGTCGAGACGCTCGGATCGGCGTCAGTGATCTGCTCCGACAAGACGGGCACCCTGACGCGGAATGAGATGACCATTCAGAAGATCGTGACCGCCTCTGGCGAGGTCGAGGTCACCGGGGCCGGCTACCGGCCGGAAGGTGAGCTGCGCGTCAACGGTCGCCCGCTCGATGATCCCATCCTGCTCGAAGAGGTCCAGTTCGTGGTGGCGGGCGGCTGCCTGGCCAGTTCAGCTTCCCTGCGCGAGGTGAACGGCGAGTGGATCATCCACGGCGATCCGACCGACGCCGCATTCCTCGTCGCAGAGGCCAAGATCGAAGGGCTATCCGAAAAGCGAGCCGCGCGATTCGAGCAGATCGGCGAGATTCCATTCAGCTCCGAGCGCAAGCTGATGAGTACCGTTCAAGTCGATCGGGCTCGCGATGGCGCGCCCATCGTCTTCACCAAGGGAGCGCCCGATGCCCTGCTCATGCGCTGCGCGGAAGAGTGGGTGGCTGGTCAGGTTCGACCGCTGACGGAAGCGCGCCGGGCGGAGATTCTCGCAACAGTCGACCGTCTGGCCGACCTCGCCCTACGCACGCTGGCCGTCGCCTATCGCCCCGTTCCCTGCGATCCGCCGGTACCGGTAGACGAGTCGGTCGAGCGCGACCTGGTCTACCTCGGCGTGGTCGGGATCATCGATCCGCCGCGTGAGGAAGCGCGCGAGGCCATCGCGGTGGCTCACACCGCGGGCGTCCGCGTCATCATGATCACCGGCGACCATCCCCGCACCGCCATCCGCATCGCGAGCGATCTCGGCATCGCGGACCGAACGTCGCGCGTCATAACCGGCATTGAGCTCTCGCAGATCGACGACGCGACACTCGCGGAAGCTGCTCGGGACGTCTCGGTCTACGCCCGCGTCGAGCCGGAGCACAAGCTCCGCATCGTCGATGCGCTGCAGGCGAATCAGCAGATCGTCGCGATGACCGGGGACGGCGTGAATGATGCACCGGCGCTGAAATCGGCGGACATCGGCATCGCCATGGGCATCACCGGCACGGACGTGGCGAAGGAAGCCGCGGACATGATCCTCGCCGATGACAACTTCGCCACGATCGTCACCGCTATCCGCGAGGGCCGCGTCATCTTCGCCAATATCCGGAGATTCCTGCGCTTCCTGCTGTCCTCGAACATCGGCGAAGTCCTAACGATGTTCCTCGGCGTGCTCCTGGCCGGGATCATCGGTCTCGATGAAGCCGACGAAGGGCTCGCCATTCCGCTGCTCGCCACCCAGATTCTTTGGATCAATCTCCTGACCGACGCCGCTCCCGCGCTGGCGCTGGGCGTCGATCCGCCGCCGGACGACATCATGCGCCGCCCGCCTCGCCGCCTCACCGATCGCGTGATCGATCGGCAGATGTGGATCAGCATCGGTTGGATCGGTTTCGTAATGGCAGTGGCGACCCTTGCGGCGCTCGATCTCCGCCTCAACGGTGGCATCCTCGGCGGCTCCGGAGACATCACCGAGGCGCGAACCGTCGCCTTTACCACGCTCGTCCTCGCCCAGCTTTTCAACTGCTTCAATGCGCGCTCGGATCGGGTTAGCGCCTTCTCTCACCTGTTCACGAACGCGGCCCTGTGGCTCGCCATCGCTGTTTCGTTCGCTCTCCAGATCGCTGTCGTGCAGTTGCCGTTTCTCAACGACGCCTTCGGCACGACGCCGCTCTCGCTGGACGATTGGCTCCTCTGCGCCGCGCTCGCGAGCGCCGTGCTGTGGGCAGACGAAGCCAAGAAGCTGGTCGAGCGATGGCTGGTCCGGTAGCCTGCCGATGCTGGAGCGACGCGGCTCCAGCAAGGGGCACGTGAGCGACTCACGATGGAGGCGCCTTCATGAGATCAAGATCGGAGCCGATCGCTGAAGGACCTCGGTCATCTGGGACGAGGGAACAGCCTAAGAGCACCTCGGGCGCCGCACCCCGTTGGGGCATCGCCATAGACGGCGTAGATCTTCCCGCCAGTCTCACCACCGATCCGACATGGGTCTTGGTCGAGGAGGGATTCACCCTCCCCCGCGAACACGAAGTGGAGTCGCGATTCGCCGTATCCAACGGCTACGTGGGCGTTCGCGGCTCCCTTCCGGAGGGCTCGCGCCTCTCCGCGCCCGCGACGTACGTGGCCGGCGTGTTCGACACCGTCTCGAACGGGAATCCCACGAACAGCGTCCCTGAGCTGGTCATCGCGCCGGATTGGACCTGCCTCCGGATCTCGGTGGAAGGCAGTCCACTGACGCTCGAAGCTGGCCACATCGTCGAGCACCGCCGCGTGCTGGATCTGCGGCAGGGAATCTTCTGGCGCGAGTGGCGGCACCGCGACGAGAACGGGCGGATCACCCAGCTTCACTTCCTGCGCCTCGCCTCCCTCGCCGACCGCCATGCGCTGGCACAATCCCTGACTATCACGCCGGTGAATTACAGCGGCACGCTATGCGTCGAGGCCGTCATCGAGTCGAACGCGGGCGCCTCTCGCTCGCCAAGCGATCCGGCCATGGTTGTGTGGCGCACGGCGAGATCGAATGTCTCAATCGCGCTGGTCACGAGCGGCATTCTACGAGCCGGAAGCGACGATCCGATCTCGCCTATCACCGTCGAAGACGACGGCCAGATCGTGCATCGGTGGGAATGGGAGGCGACGCTCGGCTCCACGTACCGCCTCGACCGGATAGCGACGATCTACACCTCGCGCAACAGCAAGCAGCCGGACGAGGACGCGGCTGCGCATATGCTGCGACTGCGAGATGAGGGCGTAGATCGCCTGGTGGCGGCGCACGTCGAGGCGTGGCAGCAGCGCTGGCAGGCGGCGGATGTGGTGATCGAGGGCGATCCATTGGCCCAGATCGCGCTTCGCTTCGCTATCTACCACCTGACCAGCGCCGCGAACCCGGAGAATCAGGCAGTCTCGATCGGCGCGCGAGCGCTCACGGGCCCCGGCTACAAAGGCCACGTCTTCTGGGACACCGAGATCTACCTCTTGCCGTTCTTTACCTACACCTGGCCGGCCGCAGCGCGGGCGATGCTCTGCTACCGGTACAGGACGCTGCCAGCCGCGCGGGAGCGGGCTCGCCAGATGGGGTATCGAGGGGCGCTCTACGCCTGGGAGTCGGCAGACACTGGCGAGGACGTGACTCCATCCATGGTCCTCTCTCCGACGGGCGAAGTCATTCGCATTCTCACCGGCGAGTTGGAGCACCACATCTCCGCCGACGTCGCCTATGCGGTCTGGCAATACTGGGAAGCCACGGGCGACGACGATTTTTTCCGCGACGCCGGCGCGGAAATCATCTTGGAGACAGCTCGATTCTGGGCTAGCCGCGGCCAATTGGAGTCGGACGGGCGCTATCACATCCGCCAGGTAATCGGCCCGGATGAGTATCACGAGGACGTCGACGACAACGCGTTCACCAACGGCATGGCTCAGTGGAATCTGGAGCGCGGCGCGGAGACCGCCCGGATTCTGGCGGAACGCTGGCCGGAGCGCTGGCAAGACCTCGCCAGGCGCCTCGACCTCTCCGACGAGGAGATTCGTCGTTGGGAAGAGCTGGCGAACGCCATGTACTTCGATGTGGATCCGGACACCGGACTCATCGAGCAATTCGATGGCTTCTTCGACCTCGAATACATCGATCTCAACGAGTTTGCCGGCCGCCAATTGCCGATGGACGTCATTCTGGGGCGGGAGCGCATCCAGCGCAGCCAGGTCATCAAGCAGCCAGATGTCGTGCTACTGCTGTACCTACTCTGGGACCGCTTCTTGCCACGGACGCGCGAGGCGTGCTTCCGGTACTATGATCCACGAACCGGACATGGCAGCTCGCTTAGCCCGGCGATCCACGCATTGATGGCCGCTCGCCTGGGCGACACGACGTTGGCCCTTCGCTACCTCCAGCAGGCGGCCGAGATCGATTTGGGCAACACAATGGGCAACACTGCCGGAGGCGTGCACATCGCCATGCTCGGCGGACTCTGGCAAGCGGTAGTCTTTGGCTTTGCGGGGGTGCATTGGGAACCCGATTGCCTCGTGCTCGACCCGCATCTACCGCCCAGATGGCGCAGGCTGGCCTTCCCGCTCCAGTGGAGGCAGCGCAAGCTTCGCCTCGACGTTACAGCTGAGCCAGAGGCGATCGCGATCTCCTTGGAAGGCGAGCCGATGCACGTCCGTCTCGCCGATGGGCCGGCGACGACGCTGATCCCAGGGAAACGGCTCCAGATTCGCCGGACAAGCGGGCGATGGGAAGAGTGGCAGGAGGTGCCAGAATGAAATCGGTCCTCGTTCCTCTGGACGGCTCGACCCACGCCATGGCGGCGCTGCCCGTGGCCCGCGCCCTGGCAAAGCAGCATGACGCCTCTCTGCGTGTCCTGCACGTCGGCGCGACTCAGCTGCCGCTGCAGTCGCTGGTCACCACGCTTGGGCTCACGCCCGACGACGTTCAAGGCATCGTCTTGGAGCAGACGACCGGCGACCCGGCCGAGCGCATTGTCCAGGCCGCGCGCGACTGGCAGAGCGAGCTGATCGTGATGTGCACCCGCACCCATCTCGGGCATCCGCGGGGGCGCCTGGGCGACGTCGCCGAGCATGTGCTGCTCCATGCGCCATGCCCCGTGGTGCTCGTCCGGCCGGAACGCGGGCGCGTGCCCTGGGATCTGCGACGAATCGTCGTGCCGCATGACGGCACGCCGGGGACCGCCGCGGCGCTGCACTCCGCGATCGAACTCGCCGAGCGCTCCCAAGCCGACTTGGACATGCTTCACGTGCCGACGCTGGATCTGCCAGACGCGCCCGACACCGTGACCGCGCCGCTTTACGTGGACCAACCCCAGCACGAGTGGCCGATGTGGGCGCGCGAATTCGTGGAGCGGACACAGGGGCTGTGCGGCCACACGTTCTCGATCCGCCCGCGCATCTTCCTGCGACGAGGGACACCAGAGTCCGAGATCTTGCGGTTCACCAGCGAGCGCGAGGGCGATTTGCTCGTCTTGGCTTGGCACGGACATCTGGGACCGAACCGGGCCAAAGTCCTCAAGCGAGCCTTCGAGGAGGCTCCGTGCCCGATCTTGGTCCTCCGGGTCGACCAATCAGATAGCGACGAGACAAACGCGACGAGGAGTGAAAGCGATCGCGTCTCATTGGATCCCGCGTCGCCTGAGATCTTGTTCGACGGGGGACTGATACCCTAAGGTCGGCTCCTCGCTCCCCTCAGCGCGATGCACGCTCGCCTCACGCTCGTTGTTGCCGCCGGATGCGCTCTTCCGCCAGCTCCTTGGCACTCGTCTCGATTCCGACGCCCATTTTTCCGGGCGCCCGGCCAGGCGGCGGCTCGACTGGCGGCGGTTCCGGCGCCGGCGGACACTCGTGGATATGCGGCTCCCCCACGGCGAGCGTGATTGGCGTCCCAAAGTGGAGCACCTCGAGCGACTCGCCCGAGATCAGCTCGTAGCGAGCGCGGCCGGGTTGGATATCGACACCGAGTTTGCGGCCCCGATAGTTGAGCCTGAACCGCAGGCGACTGAGCGCCGCGGGCAAGCGTGGCGCGAAGGAGAGCGTCTCGCCATAGTCACGCATGCCGCCGAAGCCGGCAACGGCAACGAGCCAGGCCCCGGCCAGCGAGGCGAGATGCAAACCGTCCGCGGTATTGCCCGCCCGATCGAGCAGGTCTACGAGCGCCGTCTCGCGGAAGTACTCGTAGGTAAGGTCGAGGTGGCCGACTTCGGCGGCGACGATCCCCTGGATCGAGGCCGAGAGGGACGAATCGCGCACGGTGATGGCCTCGTAGTACGCGAAGTCGCGCCGCTTCTGCTCCAAGCTGAAGCAGTCTCCGCAGACATATAGCGCGAACACCAAATCGGCCTGCTTCACGACCTGACTCGAGTAGAGCAGGTAGTAGGGATAGTGGAGGAGGAGCGGGTATTCGTCGTCGCGTGTCGCCTCGAAGTCCCAGCGGCGGTAGCGCGTGAACCCTTCCGACTGCGCGGTCACGCCAAGCTCCTCATCGAAGGGGATGACCATCGCATCTGCCGCCCGGAGCCAAGCCGCGACCTCGTGCTTTTCGACGCCTAGCTCCGCCGCTCGCTCCGGGTAGGCGCGGACCGCGTCCGCCGCGGCGCGGAGATTACGCGCCGCCATCACGTTCGTGAAGACATTGTTGTCGACCAGCGCGGTGTACTCATCCGGTCCGGTAACCCCGTCGATGCGGAAGCGGCCAGCGGCGTCGTGATGCCCCAATGACTGCCACAGCCGGGCCGTCTCGACGAGGAGATCCACGCCCGGCCCGCGCGCAAATTCGGTGTCCTCGGTCGCGGCGATGTACCGACGTGCCGCCTCGGCGATATCGGCGTTGACGTGGAACGCCGCGGTGCCGGCTGGCCAATAGCCGGAGCACTCCTCGCCGCGGATCGTGCGCCACGGGAAGGCGGCCCCCCGCAGCCGCAGCTCCCGCGCTCGTGCCCGCGCCAGATCGAGCGTCGAGTGCCGCCACAAGAGGACATCGCGCGCGGCGTTGGGAGCGGTGTAGGTCAGGACGGGCAGGACGTAGGCCTCCGTGTCCCAGAAGGCATGCCCGTTGTAGCCGCGGCCGGTGAGCCCCTTGGCCGGAATCGCTCGCCGCTCGGCTCTGGCAGCGGCCTGCACGACCTGAAAGATCGCGTAGCGCACCGCCTGCTGCAGCTGCGGGTCGCCCTCGATCTCGACGTCGGCGCATTCCCAGAAGTCATCTAGGAAGGCGCGCTGCCCGGCCAACAGGCCGTCCCAGCCAGTGTGCTTGGCTGCCGCCACCGACGCGTCAACCTGATCGCGCAGCGCGGGCATCGACCGCGAGCTCGACCAGCCATACGCCAGCAGCTTGACGACCGTCAGACGCTCGCCGGGCGCCAGCTCGGTGCTGATCGTGACGCGGGCCAGGTCCGGCTCGCTATCCGACGTCGTGACTGTCGTCGGCGGGCCGATGACGATGTGATCCATCGCCGCTGCCATTCGCAGCCGGCTGCGCCGCGTTTGGTGACCGAGCGCGGCCTTCAGGTCATGATGCGTGTGGAACTCACTGATCAGCGGCGCGCGCAACGCGGCGGCCGCGCGGGGATCGTCGGTCTGCTCCGGCACCGGCTCATTAGCGACCAGCGCGGACTGCACCACGATGCGCGCCGGCTCATCCACGGCCTCGACCTCGAAGCGGAACGCGGCCACAGAGCGCTGGACGAACGAGACGAGCCGGGTCGAGTGGATGCGAACCGCCTGGCCGGCCGGGGAGATCCACTCGACGTCGCGCCGCAAGGCGCCATTGCGCAGATCGAGCAGGCGCTGATGGCGACACAGTGTGCCGTAGCGCACGTCGAACGGCTCATCGTCGACGAGCAGGCGGATCAGCTTGCCGTTCGTGACGTCGATCAGCGTCTGCCCCTCGTCGGGATAGCCGTACCCCGCTTCGGCATAGGGGAGTGGCACCGACTCGAAGAACCCATTCAGGTATGAGCCGGGGATGGCGTGCGGCTCGCCCTCGTCGAGGTTGCCGCGCAGACCGATATGCCCGTTCGACAAGGCGAAGATCGCCTCGGTTTGCGCCAAGAGATCGAGCCGCAGCTGTGGCTCCGCAATCGTCCAGGGATCGACGGTAAAGACGCCTGGCTCGATCACCGCTCCTCCAGCAACTCACTCAGATCGCGAACGACGATATCGGCGCCGTGACCGCGTAGCGCCTCCGCCTGTCCCACGCGGTCGACGCCGACGACCCATCCAAACGCGCCAGCGCGCCCTGCCTCCACCCCGGCGATGGCGTCCTCGAACACGGCGCAATTCGCCGGCTCGACGCCGAGCGCATCGGCCGCGGCGAGGAACGTGTCGGGCGCGGGCTTCCCGCGCAGCCCCTTCTCCGCGGCCACGGTGCCGTCTACGCGCACCTCAAAGAGATCCTCGAGACCAGCCGCGGCCAACACCGCCTGGCAATTCTTGCTCGCCGTCACAACCGCGCGCCGGTATCCGGCGTCGCGAACCGCCTCCAGGAAGCGCACCGAGCCCTCGTACACCTCCACGCCGCGCTCTTCAAGCAGCTGGAGAAACCGCTGGTTCTTGCGCGTTCCCAGGCCGTACACCGTGTCGGCCGTCGGCGGGTCATCGGGCGAGCCTTCCGGCAGGGCGATTCCTCTCGACGCCAGGAACGCGCGCACGCCGTCCTGCCGCAGCTTGCCGTCAACGTACCGCGTGTAATCCGTGGCGATCTCGAAGGGGCGGAACGACTCTCCCGTCTGCTCAGAGCGCTCGCGCAAGAAGGCGTCGAACATCTCCTTCCAGGCCATCGCGTGCAGGTTCGCCGTCCGCGTCAGCACGCCATCGAGATCGAAGAGACAGGCAACGATGCCCTCCGGGAGAACCGGGACAACGCGCCGTGGCTTTAGCGTCGTCCCCCTCGATGCGTCCATGTGCCTCGATTCCTGGTCAGGTGCACTCGCAAACAATTTCTCCACCGGCCCGACGGCTGATTGAGCCAGCCAATACGATCCTATATGAATCACCGAGCTTACCCCAATGAGTTCCGACCTCGTCGATATCGACAATCTCGCAGGCATTCTGCACAATACTCCCAATTGGCGGGACGCTAGACCGGAGATGCTCATCATGGGGCTAACTGAGCCGTTCGGCTTGCAACACCGAGAGTTCTCGCTACCCACCGGCATCCGGCTTCACGCGGCCGAGCGGCCAGGTAGCGGCACGCCGGTCGTCTTCATCCATGGCATTGGGGGATCATGGCGCATGTGGCTGCCGCTCTTGGCGGTTGATCCCAACATCTTCGCGGGCCATCCCCTCTACCTGGTCGATCTCCGCGGCCACGGTGGGTCCGACAAGCCGGAAACGGGCTACACCCTCAACGACTACAAGTCGGACATCATCGCGTTCATCGAGCAACTCGGCGCGCCACGCATCATCCTCCTTGGCCACTCGCTCGGCGCCCTCACGTCGATCGCCGTCGCCCGCGCCGTGCCCGACCGCATCGAGAAGCTCTCGCTGGAGGAACCGCCGCTGCCAATCCCGACCGACATGTCGAACCTGGGGCCCTTCTGGCAGTCCCTGCTCGAGTGGCTCCTGGGCATCCTGGCGCTCAAGCACCAGCCGCACGAGGTGATCGTCGCGAAGCTGCAGGAGATGGAACCCGATCTCACTCCGGAGATCGCGGACGTTCTTGCCACCCAATTGGCCGAGGTCGCGGACGGCGTGTTCAAGGCCGTGGCCGACCAGACGTTCGGCGGCTATGACCTCCTCGATCCGGAACCGACGGTGTCGATTCCGACGCTGCTCTTCCAGGGCGCGATTCCGGACCAACGCGGCCTCGCGGATTCTGGCGTCGAGGGCTTGCGCAAGATCTTCACGCAGCTGACGCTGGTGGTCATCCCGGAGACTGGGCACTCAATCCACGAGAAAGCGCCAGTGGAGTACCGCCGCGCGCTCGCCGAGGTGCTCGGCGGCTAGGGCGAATCTGCTCGCATGCCAATTTACGATTTCCAGGGATTGCGCGGCAGGACCAGAGCGAGCACAATGGACTCGGTCCACCATCCGGTTCAGACCGAATGGCGTATACCATTGCAACCGTCCGACCTAGTACGGTCGTGCGGCCCCGCGAATCGGCGCGGCGATTCAAAATCCGGTCTCGACTTGAGAGGGTGGTGACCGGAGCGCCGGGTGGGAACTTCCAAGTCGCCGGCGGAGGAATGCAATGCGAACGCGAGCCGTGCTTGTCGCTCAATCGCCCGTATTGCGGATTGGCATCCAAGGCGTGCTCGAGTCCACCGGCGATTACGCCGTCGTAGCCGAAGCTGAGAACTGCCTGCAGGCCACGTCCGCGGCGATCGCTCACCAGCCGGACGTCGTGCTGATTCAAGACGCGCTGCGTGGCGTGGCCGGCATCATCGCGGCGCGCGCCGTGCGTGAGTTCGCGCCGCGCGCTGCCATCCTCGTGCTGACCGAAGATTTCAGCGATCGTCGCGTCGAGGCGGCGTTGCGACACGGCGTCGACGCGCTGTTGCCGGCCGAGATCGAAGGCTCGGCGCTGATCGCCGCCATCCGAAGAACGATCGCCGGCGCGCGCCCGTTGCTAGAGCTTGCCCGCCTCCGACCCAGCGTGGTCGAACGCATCCGCGACACGGCTCAAGCCTCCGAGCCGGTGGCCGAGGCGGAGAACGGCAATAAGCATCCCCTCCTCTCCGGGTATGAGATCGCAATACTCGATGGCCTGATTCGCGGCATCCCCAGCCACGAGATCGCCGCGCACCTTCGCCTCGTCGAGCAGGCGATCGCCGAGCACGGCAAGTCGCTCCTGCGGAAGCTACGCGCGGCCGATCGCGAAGAGGCGGTCGCCTCCGCGGCGCGGACCGGCATGATGGACATCAGCGCGCAGCTCCCGACAGTCCCCAGCGGCGCGACCTCGCTCGCCTGAACTATCTTGCCCAACCGCCCGCTTGCAGGAAGGGGCGGCCTGCTGTACACCATCCATAAAGATGCGCTGCGCTGAGACAGACGTAGCTGACTGCAACGCCAGCAACCTTGCCGGCGGGCGCTCGTGTAGCCGGCGCGGCACAGGAGTACGCTAGACGTGGAACCTCAGAGCTTTGATCCGGCCGGCGACACCGCGCCAATCATCCTGACCGATCCCCTCGACGAGCGCGAGCCACGCCGAAGCGCTTCACCGATGCGGCACGTTCGGAACGGCGTCGCAGAGATCATCAAGACGCTGCTCGTCGTGGTGATCGTGCTCGCGATTGCTCGAGTCTTTCTCCTTCCCTTCGAGGTCGAAGGCGCGAGCATGTCGCCGAATCTCCACGACCAGGACCGCGTGCTCGTCAATCGCAGTGTCTATTTCCACTTCGACCTGAACCGGCTGCTGAATCTCCTGCCTGGCGTGGAGCGCGAGGGAGAATTGATCGTCTTCCCGTTCCACATGCCACAACGCGGCGATGTCGTCGTGCTTCACCCGCCGTTCCCGTCTAGCCAGCCCTACATCAAGCGCGTCATCGGCTTGCCTGGCGAGACGATCACCTTCCGGAACGGTTATGTCTATGTGGACGGGGTGCGTCTCGACGAGCCCTACATCAACGGGGCGATCACGCGGTGCGATCGCGGCCGCACCTGTTACGAGGGGACGGTGCCGCCCGGCCATGTCTACGTGCTCGGCGATAACCGGGGGAACAGCACCGACTCCCGCTCCTTCGGACCAGTGCCGATCGACAACATCATCGGCGAGGCGTGGTTCACCAACTGGCCGCTCGACGCGATCGGCTTCTTGCCCAACTACGACTACGGCGAGCTTTCGCGCGACACATAAAGGGCCGGAACAACCGGCCCTTTACGATGATGTTTCACGCGTTTTGCACTTGCGACGCGATCGAGCGCGCCGCCGAAACGGCCGCGTGTCAGTCAGCGACCGCGTTCATCTCGCCGGCCCGAAGAAGGGCTTCGAGAATCGGGCGACGAGTCGCCGATTTGCTCTTCTCCTCCGGTATCGCCGCGATCGCGGCCCGCTCGACAAGCTGCTGCCAGACTTCCCAAGGCACATCGCGCTGGGCGACGTACCGGTTGCCGGACCCAGCGACCTGACCCGCAATCGCCCGGAAGGGGCCGCGCGCTGGGTTGTTGAGATCGAGGTAGACACCATACGGCTCGAGCAGAGTCCCGGGCTCGAGAACCGGCAAGCACAGGGTATCGCCGCTGGCTTGTTGCCGACTCATCGGTTCATCGATGGTCGGCCTTGACGTGTGCCAGGAGACTACACTGTCCATGGCACTCCTCCTTTTCGCTCTCTAGGACGCCGGCCAGTGACTCCAAAGCGAGTCATGATCCGGCGTCTCGCTGCTTCGCGCTCCCTGCGTCGTCGTAAGCCACCGAACGTCACGCTCGGCGCGCGACTCAGGAAACACGGCGGGGCGACTTCTCGCGGGGAAGCAGCAGGCAGCCGTAGTACCGTACCACAGCCGCGTGCCCCGTAGCAGCGAAAGAGGGGGACGTTCGTATATAGAATTCAGCACGATCGGTCCCCCAAGGCCACCAAAGGCGCTACGATGCGGTGCAAGCCTCGTAGCATCAGAAAAGACTGAGTGGCCAGTCTTGACCGATCGTTCGCCAGGGGCCATTGTAGCGTTTCAGGCGGCCAAGCTCCCATCAACACCCCTCGATCGCGTCAAATCGCCGTCCAGCCGCCATCGACCGCGAGCGCGTGTCCGGTGATCATCGTCGCGCCCGGACCGGCGAGAAAGACGACCGCGGAGGCGACCTCTTCCGGCGTCGCCAACCGGCCTAGGAGCGTGCGATTGAGGATGTCCTGCAGCATCGCCGGCTCCCGCTCGAACAGCGGTCGCGTCAATGGCGTGTCGACGAAGGTGGGGCAAACCGCGTTGACGCGAATGCCGTACTGCGCCCACTCGATCGCCAGCACTCGCGTCAGATTGACCACGCCCGCCTTGCTGGCGCAGTAGGCCGCCCGCTGGTAATAGCCGGTCAGCCCCATGATGCTCGCCATGTTGATGATGCAGCCGCCAGCGGGCTGCTGATCGCGCATCACGCGGCCGACCGCTTGCGCGACGAAGAAGACCCCTTTCAGGTTGACATCGAGTACGGCGTCCCAATCTTCCTCGCTGACATCGAACGCCATGCGCCGGACGTTGACGCCCGCGTTGTTGACGAGCACGTCAATCCGGCCAGCCCGCGCGACCGCCTCCTCGACACAGCGCGTGATGCCTGGGAGGTCGCGGACATCGAGAGATAAGGCATCGCCCTCGCCGCCAGCCGCGCGGATCCGCGCCACTGTCTCTTCAGCACGCTCCAGCCGATCCGGCAACTCGGTGACGAAGACGCGAGCGCCCTCCTTGGCCAGCGCCAGCGCGCTCGCCTGCCCAAGCCCGGAGCCAGCGCCCGTGACGAGCGCCACCCGTCCTGACAGCGACCCACTCGTTTCCCGCTGCACCGGCTGCTCTCTCCTTCTTCCCTGAGACGCCGCCCACGCTGGATCGCCGCCCGGTGGCTACGCCGGGCGCGGCGCGGGCGAGCGCATTCCGAGCCAATCACATTCCTTCACCGGCAGCAGCCTACCACGGGCACGCGGCCGGCGAATTCCCGATGAGTACGCCTTGAGAACAGCTTAGCGGGCCGAACGCTCCACCGCCGGCTCGCTTATCCCCGTGCGAGCGCCTTGCGGTGATCCACCCGGCCAGTTCGCCAGCACGAGCCCGGTCGCGACGAGCGCGAACCCGACGCCGAACCAGGGCGTGAGCCGCTCCTCGAGGAGGAGCGCGCCGAGCGCGGTGGCAACGACAGGGTTGACGTTGATGTAGGCGGTAGCCTGGGTCGGCGTCAGGTGAGAGAGGGAGTACGTCATCAGCGCGTAGCCGATGGCGCCGCCGACGACGCCGAGGTAGAGCACTTGCAGCGCGGTCGAGCGGTCCATGGTTACGACGGCGTTCGGCAGCCCTTCGATCAGCGCGATGGGGAGGAGGATCGCCGATCCAGCGAGCATGGCGTAGGCCGTGACCGGCATCGCCGAGTGGCGGGCGAGGACCGGCTTCGCGAGCACGCCATACAGCGCGCCGATGATGGCGGTGGCGGCGAGCATGAGATTGCCGATGAGCGCGCGGGAGCCGCCCTCCAGGCTGAAGCTCTCGGCCATCACAGCGACGACGCCCGCCATCGAGATGGCGACTCCTGCAAGCTGGCGCACGGTGAGCGATTCCCGGCCAGCACGCCGCGCCAGGATCGCGCTCCAGAGCGGCATCGTGGCGAGGACGACCGCGCCGCGCGAGGCGGTCGTGAGGCGCAAAGCGCCGTTGAATCCAAGCGGGAACAGCCCGTAAAGGAGGAAGCCCAGCACGGCGATGCGCCGCAGATCGGCGCGTCCGATCCGAAGATCCTCCCTGCGGAACAACGCGAGCGCCGCGAAAAGAATGATGCCGCCCTGGCCGAAGCGGAGGACCGCCAGGCTGAAGGGCGGCACATGGTCCCCGGCGGCGCGCGTCGCCACGACGGACGCGCCGAAAAACGCCGAGGCGATCAGCCCCGCCGCGTTGCCGCGCAGGACGCCGGAACTCACGGCGCCATGTCCCGCGCGTCCGGCGAGCCATCCACGTACGGCTTCAACGCGGCATAGATGACTCGGTTACAGGGCGTGTCCACACCCGACTCCCGGCCGAGTCGGACGACCGTGCCATTCAACGTCTCTAACTCCAAACGGCGTCCGGCCATCAAATCGTAGGCGAGGGAGCCGCGCTCCGGCAGAGCGGGCATTCGCTCCAGGTTTTCCATCATCCGATCCGCTGCCGACTCCGGCAGATCGACGCCACGCGCGCGGGCGACGGCCGTGACCTCCGCCATGACATCGCGGTAGAGCGCGCGACTTTCTGGGCAGTCGAAGATTTGGCGCAGCGTGAGCCGAGTCAGCGCCGAGACGCCGCTCATCGCGCAGATCGCCATGAACTTCTCCCACAGCGGCCGGCGCATATCCTCGTGCAGCTCGTTCGCCACGCCGATGCGGTCGAACAACGCCTTCAGCTCCGCCAACCGGGACATCGGCACGCCCGCGTACGGGCCAAACTGGACCAGGCCAGGACCGCCCACCTGCGCGATGACGCCCGGCTCCTCGACGGTCGCCGAGACGTAGACCGCGCCGCTGACGATCCCATCCGGCCCGATGATCCGCGCCAGCCGCTCTTCGGCGTCCACGCCGTTCTGGACGGACAAGACGAGCGTTTCTGGCCCAACCAGCGGACGAATCCGCTCCGCCGCATCCTCCAAGTCGTACGCCTTGACGGCGAAGAAGATGAGATCCGGCGGCTCGGCTCCCGCCGGGTCATCCAAGACCGTGACCGGAATGGTGAAATCGCCCGCTAGCTTGGAGCGGACCGTCAGACCGCGCGTGCGCAGCGCCTCGGCCGTCTTCCCTCGCGCGAGGAAGCTCACCTCCTCGCCAGCGCGCGCCATGAGGCCACCATAGAAGCCGCCGAGTGCCCCGGCCCCCACGATCACGATTCGCATTGCGCACCGTCCTCGTTTGTCCATGCCGGTGTCTGGCCAGCACCGCCTAACTCCGGCGCGACATGATGCATGACGGGTGAGTATGGCGAGTCAGCCATACTCGGACAAGGGCCGCGAACGCTCAGGCATCAGGCTGCGCGGCGACGAGGAAGCGCCGCCAGGGCAGCACAAGTCGCTCCAGCACGGCAACGAGGGAGAAAAGGCAGACGGCGAGCGCGGCAAGAATGGCGACGCAAGCGAAGACGCGATCGGTCCGCAGATTGGCAGCGGAAAGCGTCAGCAGATGGCCCAAGCCAGCCTCCGCGCCGACAAGCTCGCCGAAGACCGCGCCGATCACGGCGACAGCGATACCGATCCGAGCGCCTGAGAAAAGATAGGGCAGCGCTGTCGGGAAGGTGACGAGCCGGAACCGCGCCCAGCGTCCGGCGCCGAGAGCGCGCAGGAGATTGAGCAATTCCCGGTCAGCCGAGCGGAGACCGTCAACGACATTGACGGTGATCGGGAAGAACGCGACGAGCGCCGTAACGATGATCTTCGGCGTCAGCCCGTGCCCGAACCAGATTAGGAGAAGCGGCGCCAGCGCGACGATCGGGATCGCCTGGCTGGCGACGAGGATTGGGTAGAGCGCCCGCTCCAAGAGCCGCGAGGCGTGAATCGCGATGGCGCTGGACACGCCCGCGACGAGAGCGACGACGAAGCCCAGCAGAATCTCCCGCAGCGTCACCCAGGCGTTTTCCGCGAGCAACGCTCGGTCATTGACCAGCGTTCGGGCGATGACGCTCGGCGGCGGCAGGAACCAGCGCGGCGTATTGTCCCACCGCACCCAGATTTCCCAGACCGCGAGCACGGCGATGAGCAGCACGACTGGCGCGAGCCGCTGCCGGACCAACGCCAAGCGCGACGGGGCGGGGAGGACACGCAGCGGCCGGTCCTGATCGGTCTCCAGGGGAGGCAGCTCGGTCGTCACCGGTCACCCCCGCCGTCGTCGAGAAACCCGAGAGCAGCCAGGATGCGCGCCTTATGCGCAACGAACTCCGGGCTCGTCAGGAAGGGGCGGTGGCGCGGGCGGGGCGTCGTTACCGGCTCGACGTGCGCGATGCGCGCGGGACGCGGCGTGAGGACGACCACCCGGTCGGCGAGATAGATCGCCTCGTCTACATCGTGCGTGACGAGCAGCACGGTCCGCCGCTCACGCTCCAGCAACTCAACGAGCCAGTCCTGAATCGCCACGCGGGTCAGGGCGTCGAGCGCGCCGAAGGGCTCGTCGAGCAGCAGCAGCGGCCGTCCGGCGAGGACGGTCCGGAGAAAGGCGACGCGCTGGCGCATGCCCCCGGAGAGCTGCGCCGGGTAGGCGTCGGCGAACGCTTCGAGACCGAACTCCGGCAGGCGAGCGCGCGCCCTCTCCCGCGCCTCGCGACGCGGCACGCCGGCCACCTCCAGCGCCAGCGCGGCATTGTCGAGCGCCGTCCGCCACGGCAGCAGCAGGTCGCGCTGCCGCATGTAGGCGGACCGGCCGAGACGATCCTGCTCCGCCAGCGGCTGGCCATCGAGGCGGATCTCGCCGCTCTCCGGCGCGATGAGGCCAGCGATGACATCGAGGAGCGTGCTCTTGCCGGAGCCGGACGGCCCAACGACCGCGACGAACTCGCCTTCCTCCACCGCTAGCGAGATGCCGCCGAGCACGGGTAAGACGCGCCGCCCCTCGACATAGCTGGCGACGACATCGCGGATCTCCAGCGCTGGAGGCCGCTCCCCCTGGCGCCGCGCTTCTGAGAGTCCAATCTGACTCGATGCCGGCATGCGCTACCCCGTCTCACGTCGCCGGCGCGTCCACCGCCCGGCGGCGCTTCGGCAGGATTGTAGCTACCGGCAGAGAAAACACTACGAAGTGGCCCGGGCCTCCGGAGCGGCAAGCTCGGCTAGGCGCTGTGCCGGCGCGCCCTCGTCGGCCACCTCCGGCGGGGGCACTCCCTCCGTGCCGCGCACGAGGAGGACATACATCGTCGAGAGGATCGGGAGATGACCGATCAGCTCTTGCGGCGGGAGGAAGGCGATGCCCAGATTGAATGGGATCCAGAGCGCCAGGATCACGAGCCGCGGGAGAATCCCGCAAATGAGCGCGATTCCGGAAATCACCTCGACGATGCCGACCAGCATGACGAAGCGATAGTCCGTGAACCACTCCAATCCCAGCTCCCGCGCCACGTTGAAGCGCGGGTATTCGCGCAGGAACGCCTCGCCCAGCTCAGGATTGAGCAACTTCTCCGTCAGGCCAAGGACGAGGACCGAGATACCCGCCGTGACCCGGAGGATCGTCAGGGCAGGCAGCAGCAGCCGATCGGTCAAAGCCGAGCGATCCTCCGTATCGCCACGATCGTAGCGCACCACGCCGCGCCCCACCGCGACGAGGTAGATAGCGATCCCGACGAAGATCACCTGCTCGATGACCTGCTCCCAGGGCGCATAGGCAAACGCGAGCAGCCAAAGAGCGATGATGGCGAGGGCGCCGAGCCGCGTGAGGACGCCAGTGATGAACGAGAACGCGCCCACGACGGCGACCGCGGCGAGCGTAACGCCGAAGGCATTGCGGGGCAATTCGATGTTCGGGACGAAGAGATGCAGCCGGCTCGCCTCGAAGATCAGCGTGACCGCCGCCTGCACGCCCAGAATCGCCGGTGCGGCCGTCTCGAGCCGCTGCAGGAACGGCGGGCGCGGCCAAAGCGGATCGCCAAGCATCCGCTGCAAGACGAGGAGCAGGATGATCACGCCCGCGCCGGAGACGACCGCCAGGAGCATGGGAAGCGACCAGAGCCGGCTCCAATCGGTCGCGGGCTGAGCGCGCTCATCCACAAACCAGCGGGCATGGGCGGCGACGGCCATCGGCAGGAGGGCCAGGCCAATCGCGAGCGTCATCGCGAGCCACCGGCGGGGCAGAGCCTGTCCGCGAGCATCGAGTCGAGCGGCAAATCGTCTGAGCATGATCGTCCAATCCAGCACCGTAGCAGCGATCCGCGACCATCGCGCGACAGCCGCTTGGTCAGTACTCGTGCATGAAAAGTGCCCACCCGGCATGCCGTCCCGGCACGCTCGCCCATCCTCCCGATCAGAGCCTGAGACGTATGAGGGAGCGCCTGATCCGCGTTAGACTGGCAGCAGCAGACGGCCACGCGGCAGGCGCCTGAGTGCCGCCTGCTGATAGTTGAGAGGGCGATGACACAGACGGCGACTTCTTCTCTCTTGGAGGCGCTGCCGCCACGGGAAGCGGCAGTCGTGGGGCGGCTCGGACGCGTGTTCGCTGAGGAAGGGCACGAGCTGGTTCTCGTCGGCGGCATCGTCCGCGATGCGCTCCTGGGGCGGCCGCTCCCATCGGATCTCGACTTCGCGACGGACGCGCTGCCGGACCGAACGCAAGCGCTGGGCGAAGCTGCTGGCGCCAGCTCCGTCTACCTCGTCGGGGCGAAGTTCGGCACGGTCGGGCTCGTCTTTGCCAATGTGGACGACGAAGGCGAGGGCCCGCCGATCCAGGTCGAGATCACGACCTACCGCAGCGAGCATTATCCGGACGAGAGCCGCAAACCCGAGGTCGCGTTCGGCACGAGCCTAGTTGACGACTTGGCGCGGCGCGACTTCACCATCAACGCGATGGCGGCCGACGCCGTGACCGGGCAGATCATCGATCCGTTCGATGGTCAGGCCGATCTGGCGCGCGGCATCATCCGGGCGGTCGGCAACCCCGACGAGCGGTTCCAAGAGGATCCCCTCCGCCTGCTGCGCGCCGCGCGCTTCGTGGCGCAGCTTGGCTTCCTGATCGAGCCGGAAACGAAGGAAGCAATGGCGCGGCAGGCTCAAAGCCTGGGGCGGATCAGCAAGGAGCGGATCTACTCGGAGCTAACCCGGCTGCTAACAGGCGAGTACGCCTCGCATGGCCTCCAGGCCTTACTGGAGACGGGACTGCTCGTCGTGGCGATGCCGGAGCTCGCTCCCTTGGCGGCAGAGGCAGAGAGCGGCGCGTGGCCACGCCGGGCGCACCGCGAGAAGGATGTTTGGGACCATACGCTCAAGGTGGTCGATCGCACGCCGCCTCGCCCAATTGTGCGATGGGCAGCGCTGCTGCACGACGCGGCCAAGCCACTGACGCGCACGGTCGATGCGACGGGCGCCGTCCACTTCTTCGGCCACGAACGCGAGGGCGCGGCGCTCGCCAGCCGGCTGCTCGGTCGGCTGAAGGCCGACAAGGCGACGCAGACCGCGGTCGCGCGGCTGGTCGAGCTGCACCTGCGCCCGGCTGCCTACGAGCCGGACTGGACCGACAGCGCGGTCCGACGCCTGATGCTGGAAGCGGGCGATCTCCTCGAGGACTTGCTCGATCTGGCGGCCGCGGACGTAACCTCGGCCCGAGCGCACAAGCAGCGGACTGCCGCAATGCGCATCGAGTCGCTGCGAGAGCGCGTCCGCCGGCTGGAGGAGGAGCAGGCACTCGCCCAGCTGAAGAGCCCGCTCGACGGCGACGAGTTGATGGCGCTGTTCGGCCGGCCGCCTGGACGCTGGATCGCGATTATCAAGGATCACCTACGGGAGCTGGTGATCGACGGGGAACTCGCGCCGGATGACAAGGAGACGGCGACACGGATCGCCCGCGAGATGATCGAGCGCGGAGAGGCCTGAGCGCGATCACGTTCCGGCCGGCGAAGATCAGCGCAACGCGAAGGAGGCGAACGAGTGAGCACGCAAACACGGCAGCAAGAAGGGCCATCGCCAGAAGAACTGCTGCGCAAGGAGGTCTACACGCCGGAGGAACTCGCAACCCTCCTCGACATGGACCTGAACGCTATCCGGCAGGCTGCCTTCGCCGGGCGGCTCAAGGCCAAGATCATCGAGCACGACATTATCAGCATCCGGCGGGAGGACGCCATCGCCTGGCTCCGCGACCAGGAATAGCAGGTCTCCGTACAACCGGTCGCGCCGCGCAGTCGTATCTATGCGTATCGAACGCTCCTTCACCACCACGGAGGAGCGCGGTGGATCGCGGCCACGCAACATCAAAACGGAAGGAGGGTGCGATGGAGATCCAGGCACGGATCGGCCGCACCTTGGAAGACCTGCTGCACCAAGACCACTACACGCCGGAGGAACTGGCCGCACTTCTCGACATGGATGTCAACGCGATCCGCGCGGAGATCTTCCACCGACACTTGAAAGCCTTCATCGTCGACCATCACATCATGTGCATTCGGCGCGAGGACGTGCTGCGCTGGCTCAGCGGTTCGGACGAGGAGCCGCGAGCGTGACGCGGCAACCGGTGACCGACGCCACACGCTGATATCAGCGCAAGATCAACAGGCGGGTGCCTTTACCGGACGACGCGCCGCTCAGCCCGCGAAGCCGACGATCAAATAGACGATTAGCCAGTGAGCGGCCGCGGCCGGCAGTGCCCCGCCCGGCCAGCGCCGGATCGCCCGCGCGAGCAGCGCCACTCCGAGACCAGCGACGAACCCACCAGCGAAAGCCAGCGGCAGCGAGGCAGCATCCGGCCCGAGCGCGGCGAGCGCCACATCTCGTAGGCCCCAGGAGACCGCGAAGAGCAGCGTCGCGACGGCGGTCCCATAGGCGGGATCGCGATACGAGCGGACGACGACGCCGAAGTGGATGAGGTGGTACGCCGCCACGTCCGCGAGGCCGAAGACAATCAGCTTCGCCACCGGCTCCTGAGGCCCGACCGCTAAGCGCGCGACGGCGACCATCAGCGGGACGCCAACGAGGAAAAGCCGCGCCTGCTCGGCGAGCCTGGACGTAGCCTCGCTTCGGGGTGGCGCCGGTGACGCGGCATCACCTTGCTCCAGGGGACGCTGCCGCAGATAGAGCCAGGCTAGGAGTGCGGCAGCGAGCGGTGCGCCGAGCCGCGCCAGGTACCAGGGGAACGGCGTCCGAGCGACTGACCACGCTGGCGCATCGAACACGAGGATCAGGAGCGGCCAGATCCCCTGGTGGATCAGCGTCAGGTTCAACCAGCGATAGAGCCGGCGGAACGTGGCCAGGCGCTCGCTCAGCACGAGTTGACCGCTGGCCGTCGTGGCTGGCATCGGGGCGTCAGGGAATCGGGAGCGGCGGCGCATCGGGCGGCATCGTAGCCGATCTTCGCCGAGCGTGACGACCGGCACGGCTGGCCAGAAATCTCATGCAAACAAAGACGCCGGTGATCGGGCCGAGCCCCAACCCACCGGCGCCTTTTCGTTCGATGACGTTACTGGCGCGGCCAGTTTACGACAGCGCGAGCAGCATCGGGTTCTGCAGGTAGCGCTTGACCGCCTGAAGGAACCGAGCCGCCTCGGCGCCGTCCGAGATGCGGTGATCGCACGAGAGCGTCAGCTTCATGCGATGACCGACCGTGACCCGGCCGTCCTTGACGACTGGCGTCTCGGTGATCGAGCCAATCGCCAGGATCGCCGCCTGCGGCGGATTGATGATCGCGACGAACTCCTCGACGTCGTACATGCCGAGATTGCTCGTCGTGAAGGTGCCGCCCTGGTACTCATGCGGCTGCAAGCCGCCCTCGCGCGCCCGCCGGATCAGGTCCTTCGCCGTCCGCGCGATGGTACCCAGGCTCTTCTGGTCGGCGTCCGGGATGAACGGCGCGATCAGCCCGCCCTCGATCGCGACGGCAATATTGATGTCGATATTGGAGTGCTCGTAGAGCGTGTCCCCTTCCATCGTGGTGTTGAGGTTGGGGAACTCGCGCAGGGCCAGCGCCGCCGCCTTGACGATCAGATCGTTGAACGAGACCTTGCTTTCGTCGTCCTGCACTTGGGCGTTGACCTGCTCGCGGAAGGCGATCGCGGCATCCATATCGACTTCTGAGGTGACGTAGAAGTGCGGGATGACCGCCTTGCTCTCCGCCATCCGCTTGCCGGTCGTCTTCCGGATCCTGCTCAGCTCGCGCGGCTGACCAGCGGGCCGGCCAGAAGGCGCCGCGACCTGCGGAGCGGGTGCTGCCTCGGGCGCGGCCGCCGGGGCAGCCACGGTCTCCGGCGCGGCGGCTGGAGCGGCGGGCAGCGTCTTGGCGCCGGTGATGTAGGGCATCACATCGTCTTTGACGATCCGGCCGCCCGGCCCAGTTCCTGCGATTAGCTCCAGATTGAGGCCGTGCTCGGCGGCGAGGCGCTTCACCAGCGGGGACGCCCGCAGGCGCTCACCGGGCGCCCGCGTGACGGCAGCCGGCTCGGCCGGAGCCGCCGGCGCTGGCACGGGCGCTCGCTCCTGACCATTCGCGGGGGGCGCCGCGGCCGGAGCGGAAGCGACCGCTGTCGTCTCTGCCTCCGCGCTCACTTCTGGCTGGGCCGGGACGTTGCCATTCTCCGGAGCCGCCGCGGCCGGCGCGGGCGCTTCGACCGCCTCACCGGGCGCTCCGATGACGGCGATCGGCGTGCCGATCGGCACCGACTGCCCCTCCGCGACCAGCGTCTGCGTGAGGACGCCCGACTCCGTCGCCTCGATCTCGAGCGTCACCTTATCCGTCTCGATCTCAGCGATCGGATCGCCCTCGGAGACTTCCTCCCCGACATTCTTCAGCCAGCGGAGGAGCGTTCCCTCCTCCATGGCATCGCCCATTTTGGGCATGATCACGGTTGACATTCCTACGCCCCCCGCGCGCGATAGGTGACACGCCGGACTGCCTCGATGACCTGTTGCTCGCTCGGGAAAGCGGCCTGCTCCAGATTGCGGGCGTACGGCGCCGGGACTTCCGCGCCGCTCACTCGCTCGACCGGCGCGTCCAGATAATCGAAAGCTTGCTCCTGGAGGATCGCCGCCACTTCGCTGGCGACGCTGAACCAGCGCCACTGTTCCTGGACGACGACCGCGCGATTCGTCTTCTTGACCGACTCGACGATCGTTTTCTCATCGAAGGGGCGGATCGAGCGAAGATCGATTACTTCCGCTTCGATCTTCTCCTCGTTCGCCAGCCGCTCCGCGACTCGCAGCAGGAGGTTCACCTGCCGCCCATAGGCGATCAAGGTGACGTCGGTGCCTTCGCGCGCGATCCGCGCCTGGCCGAAGGGCACGGTGTACTCGCCTTCCGGCACCTCTCCCTTCGTGCCATACAACGCGCCGGCCTCAAGGAAGATCACCGGATTCGGATCGCGGATCGCGGCGATCATCATCCCCTTCGCGTCGTGCGGCGTGACCGGGGAGACGACCTTCAGGCCAGGGAAATGGCCATAGAACCCTTCGAGGCTATGCGTGTGCTGGGCGGAGAGCTGGACGCCGCCGCCGTTCGGGCCGCGGATGACCAGCGGCACCGAGGCCTGACCGCCGGAGAAATAGTGGATCTTGGCGGCGTTCTGGATGATCTGGTCGGCGGCCTGGAAGGAGAAGTTCCAGGTCATCATCTCGACGATCGGGCGCATGCCCATCATCGCCATGCCGATCGCCGCGCCGGTGAACCCACCTTCCGAGATCGGCGTATCGATCACGCGCTTCGGGCCGAACCGTTCGAGCAACCCATCGGTGACGAGGTGGGTGCCGCCATAGACACCGATATCCTCGCCGATGAGGACCACCGACTCGTCGCGCTCCATCTCCTCCGCCATCGCAGACCGGAGCGCCTCGCGATAGGTCGTTACGGGCATGGACGTCCTTTCTCTGAGCCACGCGCGGCCCGCCGCCAGGCATCCTCAGCAAAGAGGATCGCCGGCGCTTGCCTCCCGTGCATTCCTGGCTAACGCCGAGCGGCGCTGGCCTCGCGGCTCGCGTCTACCGACTCCTCCGCATAGACATCGGTGTAGAGCTCTTCGAGCGGCGGCTCTGGGCTTTCGTCGGCGAAGCGGACCGCGTCGTCCACGACCTCCTTCGCCTCGGCGCGGATCGCCTCGAGCCGCTCTTCTTCCACGCCGTAGTCAATCAGCTTGCGCTCGAGCAGGCCGATCGGATCGCGCTCTCGCCACTTGCGCACTTCTTCCTTGGTGCGATAGCGCTCCAGGAAGTCGGCAGCGCCGTGGGGAGCGATGCGGTAGGTGATCGCCTCGACCGCATACGGCTTACCGGTCTCGCGGACGCGGGCCGCGACGCGGTGGGCGCACTCCATCACCGCCTCGAGATCCATCCCATCGACTTTCTCGTGCTCGATGCCGTAGGAGTCGAACTTGCGCGCGAGATCGGTCATCGCCGTCGCCCGCTCGACGCTCGTGCCCATACCGTACTGGTTGTTTTCGACGATGAATAGGCACGGATTCATGCCGTCGCGGCCCCAGAGACCGGCAAGGTTCGCGGCCTCATGGAACGCGCCGTTGTTGATCGCCCCGTCGCCCAGGTAGAGCTGGACGATGTTGTCTGTCCCCTGATAGCGAAGAGCGTAGGCCATGCCGACGCCAAGCGGGATGTGGCCGCCGACGATGCCATAGCCGCCCATCATGTCGTTCTTGACGTCGAAGAGGTGCATCGAGCCGCCCTTGCCCTTGACAAGGCCCGTCGCCTTGCCGAAGAGCTCCGCCATCACCTCTCGCGGCGTGGAGCCCAAGAGGAGCGCGTGGGCATGATCGCGATAGGCGGTGATCACCTTATCGCCAGGCCGGTGAGCATCGAGAAATCCGGTAGCGACCGCTTCTTGACCGATATAGACGTGGAGATAACCGCCGACTTTTCCTTGGCGAAAGGCGCGCTGGGAGGCTTCTTCGAAGAGGCGGATGATCACCATCTGCCGGTAGTAGCCAACCAGCTTTTCTGTGTCACGGCGCTCGAGTACGGGTACGCCGTCCGGATTCGTGTCACCTGGCCCATCGGCGCGCCGCTTCTTCGCTGAGCCCCGTGTGGTTGCCATGAGCGAGCCTCCGACGCCCCGGCGCGTCGTCACTGACCGCCGAGCGCTCATTGGTGCGAACGAGGAGAACCTGCCACGGCGGACTCCCGACCAGCCAGTATCGGCGCCGGCCGTGGCGACGGGCACACTGCCCGCCGGGTTCCGGCGAATTGTACCCGACCCTCTCCCTGCCGTCCGCTCCGACTATCCCAAACCTGGCGAGCGGCGATTAGGCCGAAAGCACGACATCGCCGCTCGAATCGTCCTACTTCGTTTCCGCCGCCAACGCCGGCGTTTCCTCCGCTCCAGGCAGCGCGGGCGGGACCGGCGACACTCCCTGATCGAGCGCGAAGTAGGGAGTGGGCTCCAGCGGCGGTGTCTGCCAGGGATACGCCTTGCGCCGCTCCTCGAACGCGGCGGTCGCCTGCTCGAACTCCGCCGGCTCCGCCTCCTCGTCCGGCTTCGGGAACACGCCCCAGAGTTCTTGCGCCGTCCCATATTGGGTGAGTGGCCGCAGAATCGGCCGCCGCGCGGGCGGCACGCTCACGCCGCGGAATCCCGGCACGCTCGAGCGATCCGGCACCTCCCCTGGCCGATGAGGCGCCCTGACCGCACCCGGCGCGGGCGGCGGCACGGGCGCGTCAATCCGGCGCTGGTCCGCGCGCACCGGCTCTTGCTGGGTCATTTGGCTGGTCTGTTGGTCCGTCACGCTTCGTCTCCTGCTGGCTGCAAATGCACAGCCCTTTTTCTGGCGCAATCCTACCGCACGACCGGCGGTCGCGCGACCACGAGGCGGAAAACGCCAAACAAGCGCCGACGTTCCGATTCGATCGTAAACCCAAGACGCTCCGCCGTTTCCACGGTGGTCCGCAGAAGATCGCAGCCCATCGCGCGCTCCTGAGCGGGAGCCAACAGGCGCTGCACCATCGTGACCGGCCAAACGGGCGAGCGGACATGCTCCAGCAGGATGACTCTCCCCTCCGGGCGGCAGACACGCGCCGCCTCTCTCAGCGCGGCGACAGGATCGGGTACGGTGCAGAGGGTGAGTGAGAAGGCAACGGTGTCGAAGCTGCCATCGCGGAAGCCAAGACGCTCGGCGTCCATCTGTGCCACCGCCAACGGCAGCCCCAGTGTCACTGCCCGCTCTTGCGCCACGCGCAGCATGCCGAGCGAAAGATCGATGCCGACGGCGCGATGCACATTCCGCGAGTAGTACGGCAGGTTGAGCCCGCTGCCGATGCCGATCTCCAGCGTCTCCCCGCGCAGCTCCGCGCCAAACGCGCGACGTAGATCGCCGAGCAGCAACCGCTCGCCACGCCCAACCGTCCGGTCGTAGTCGGGCGCGATTCGGTCATAGATTTCTTGGATTCGGTCTCGGCTCGTCGGCATCGCTCCGCACCGCACCTAGACAAGCGAGCGACTATCAACGGCCAGTGTATCCTCTCCGCCAACGGGTTCCGAATCCGGGCGAGCAAGGACAGCGCTCCACGGCCTCGCGACCACCGGCTGGAACCCCGTTCGGGCATGAATCGCGGGCCAAGACGTCAAGCGAAGGCGCGGAAAGCAAAGGGCGAGAACGGGTGGGTATGTGGCGTGGGCTGATGGCGCGATTGCGCGGCGACACGAGCGAATGAGCGCACCTCCTCGCGCCGCCCGTCGCGCGGTCGTGGCGATCTTCGCCATCAACGGCATCGCCCTCTCGTCCTGGTACCCGCACATTCCGGCGGTTCAGCGCAAGCTCGAGCTGAGCGATGGCACGCTCGGCCTCGCGCTGCTCGGCGTGCCGGTTGGTGCGCTCGGCGCGATGGCGATCTGCGGCTGGTTGCTCGCGCGCTTCGGTAGCGAGCACGTTACCCGCGTCGCCGCGCTGGTCCTCTGCGCCACGTTGCCGTTGCCGGGCTTGGCGCCGAACCTCTTCCTGCTCACTCTCGTGCTCGCCCTCCTCGGAATGGCGAACGGCACGCTCGACGTGGCGATGAACGCGCAAGCGGTGGAGATCGAGCGGCGCTACCACCGGCCGATCTTGTCCTCCTTCCACGCCGCGTTCAGTCTCGGCGGGCTGGCCAGCGCCGGTCTCGCGATCGTGATCATCGGTCAGGGCGTCGGCACGGTTGCCCACCTGACCGGCGCGGCCGTGATCCTCGGCGTCTCCGCCTTGGTAGTCTCCCGCTGGCTCCTTCCCGTCGAGCCGGAAGCGAAAGGCGGTCCGGCGTTCGCTCGGCCGACACGCGGCATCCTCTGGCTGGGCGTGATCGCCTTTTGCGTCCTGCTCGGCGAAGGCGCGATGGCCGACTGGAGCGCCGTCTACTTGCGCAACACGCTGGAGACGAGCGCCGGCTTCGCCGCTGCCGGCTACGCTGCCTTCTCCGCGACGATGGCCATTGGCCGCCTCACCGGCGATCGGCTGACCGCGCATCTCGGCCCCGTGCGCCTGATTCAAGGCGGGGGATTGGTGATCGCGATCGGTCTTGGCCTCGGCGTGGTGATCGCCCATCCCGTCACGGCGCTGATCGGCTTTGCCGGCGTCGGCGCGGGGATGGCGACTCTCTTCCCCGTGCTGCTGAGCGTCGCCGCTCGCGTCCGCGATATACCGACCGGCCCGGCCCTCGCAGCGGTGACCGCCATCGGCTACACCGGCTTCTTGGCTGGTCCGCCCTTGATCGGCCTGCTCGCGGAGGGCATCTCGCTACGCTGGGCGCTCGGCGTCGTGGCGATGCTCGGCGTGGTGATCGCCGCACTCGCGCCGACGGCGAGCGGCGCCAGCTCTGCCGTGACGGAAGCCGAGCGCGTGCAAACAGCCTGACCGTGCGCGCTGATCGCCCCCGATCTGTTCCGCGTGCCTCAGCAGGTTACCACGCCCTGGCAACAACGCTCAGTCATGACCTCCCTGCGCCGCCGGCAGGGATTTGGTCTGGGATCGCGGCAGCGTCCCGATGAAAATCGCACCGCCCTCGACGCGGTTGCGCGCGATGAGGTCGCCGCCGTGGGCGCGCAGAATCCGACGAGCCGTCGTCAAACCGAGGCCAGCGCCGCCGGTGCGCCGGTTCCGGGAGGTCTCTCCCCGGAAGAGCGGCGAGAAGATATGGGGCAGGTCCTGCTCGGGGATGCCCGGACCCGTGTCCGCGACCGCGAAGCGGACCCCTTCCGCGCTAGGACGGCAAGCGACCTCGACCCGGCCCCCGCTCGGCGTGAAACGCAGCGCGTTATCGAGGAGATTCTCCACCGCGCGCGTCAGCAGGTGCGCATCGCCCTCGACGGTACACCCACCGGCGGACGTATCGATCTCGATCTGGACACCCTTCGTATCCGCCTGGGGCCGCAGCCCTTCGACCAGCCGGTTCATGAGCGCCCCGAGATCAATTGGCTCGCGGCTCGGCGTCTGGTTGAGGTACTCCATGCGCGTGTAGGCGAAGAGATCGGCGATTAGCCGCTCGAGCGCGTCCGCCTTCTCCTGAGCGACGGCAAGGTAGTGGGCGCGCTTCTCCGGCGTGTCAGCAATCCCCCGCTGGAGCCCTTCCAGGTAGCCGCGCAGGGCGAAGAGCGGAGTTCGCAGATCGTGCGCGACCGCGCCGACGAAAAGACGCCGCTCCTGCTCCAGCGTGGCCTGTTGTTGGAGGGAGGTGCGCAACGCGCCGCTCATTGCCTCGAAGGCCGCGTTCACATCGGCAACCTCCCGTACCCGCGACGAGGGAAGCTCGACGTCCAGATTGCCGCTGGCGACCTGGAGCGCCGCCGCACTGGTGGCAGCCAGCGGCATGACCACCGTCCTCCCCAGGAACCAGGCGATGCCTACGAGGGTCAGGATCAGGGTAGAGAGCCCGACGGCCGGTACCAGCCACGTCCGAACCGCTTCCGGCGGCCCGATGATCTCGTCCCCGACGATATAGGCCGTCCGCGGCGGGTCGGAGTCGGCGATCGTGACGCGCTCCACCCGCTTCGATGCATCCCCGGCGGCAAGCGGATCGGCGACGCTGCGGTAAATCTCCCGGTCCCCCTCGACGAGGATGAAGTCAAGGCCCTCCGAGGCCAGCGTTGTCGTCGTCTGAGCTTGCCAGGCAGGATCGCTCCATCGGTCGACATCACGACGGAGAAGCGCGACCGCCCGATCGATGTCGTCAACATCCGGCGAGTGCCCCGCCAAATGAAAGACGACCGTGCCCGTGGCGAGGATCGGCAGGATGACGATGGTCACCAGCGCGATCGCGAGCCAGCGACGCAGCGGCAGCGTCCGGCCAGGCAGCGATCCGGTCATCGTTGCCGCTCCCCTTCGAAGCGATAGCCGACGCCCCAGACAGTCGTGATGTAGCGGGGGTGGGCCGGGTCCTCCTCGATCTTCTCCCGCAGTCGACCGATGTGAACCGTCAGCGTGTGGCGGTCGCCATACGGTCCCCAAAGGCGCTCGAACAGCTGGTCCCGCGTGAAGACCTGGCGCGGGTGCTCGGCGAGCAGATGCAGCAGGTCGAACTCACGGGCGGTGAGGGAGACGGGTTGCCCATCAACGCGTACTTCCCGCGCGCGCACGTCAATCACGAGGCGGCCGAAGTCGAGGACCGCCGACGGCGCCGCCTCGCCACGCCGGACGCGCCGCAGAACGGCCTTGATGCGCGCGACGACCTCAGCCGGCGTGGCCGACTTGACGATGTAGTCATCCGCGCCGAGACCGAGCCCGCGTATCTTGTCGCTGTCTTCGTGGCGGGCGCTGAGGAAGAGGACCGGCACGTCGCCCATCTCGCGGATCGCGCGCAGCACCTCGAAACCGGATTGGCCAGGCATCATTACGTCGAGCAGGACGCAATCGACCGGCTTCGATTCCAGCACGGCGAGGGCAGTGGAGCCGTCGGCGGCCGTTTCCACCGCATATCCCTCCGCTTCCAGGAAATCGCGCATCAACGCGACGATGTCCGGCTCGTCGTCCACTACCAAAATCGTCGTTTGTCCGTCCATCGCCGAGGTCCTCCGCGGCCATTATTGTCGACCTCACTCGCACAATCCATGCTCAGCGGCCCGTTGGAGAAAGACGTGAGCGGCTGTTGACCAATTGTTGAGATTGTCCCCATCTCTCCGTTGACCTCTCTCCCCTAGCCTGGAATCAGCGCGCCTGGATGGCGCTACGACCTGAAATCGCCGTCGCGCGTTCGGCGGCTGAAGAAGCA
The DNA here is from genome assembly GCA_937901745.1 of uncultured Chloroflexota bacterium. GTDB lineage: Bacteria > Chloroflexota > Chloroflexia > Thermomicrobiales > UBA6265 > CALGSZ01. The sequence goes on from CALGSZ010000064.1 coordinate 55,717, forward strand.
GCCCGATGAGCGGGCGATACGCGATAGGGAGGTATCCGAATGACTGTCTTGAACGGCGTCGCGCTGACCTTGGCGCACGTGGGTCCCGGCGGACGAGACGCCGAGGGCTGGTGGTGGATTGGAGGACCGCTGGTGTTCTTCGCATTGTGGCTGACCGTCTTTGCACTGTTCTGGTTCGTTGTGCTTCGCCGGCGCGGTCCACGAGAGCGCAGCGGCATTGAGCGGGCGCGCGACGTGCTGGCCGAGCGCTACGCCCGTGGCGAGATCACGACCGACGAGTACCGCGAGCGGCTGCAGCAGCTCGTCTAGGCAGGGCGGCATCCGCTCAGCAATTGCCGCGCTGTGACGAAGGGAGATGAAGGATGAACGCAGTGAGAGAGCGAAACGTGAACGCCGCGGCACCAGAGAACGGCCGCGACCGGGAGCGCCGCGCCCCAGCCTACGATGCTTATGTCGATGAGATGGATGGCGACACCCTCGTGATCGAGACTCGCGGGCTGACGAAGCGCTATGACGAGCGGACTGCCGTCGATCACGTCGACCTGCGCGTGCGGCGCGGCGAGGTCTACGGCTTCCTCGGGCCGAATGGCGCCGGCAAGACGACGACGCTGCGAATGCTCCTCGGGCTCGTCCGTCCGACCGCTGGCGACGCCCGCGTGGTCGGCGCGCCGGCGGGCTCGCCAGCGGGGCTCGCCAAGATCGGCGCGATGATCGAGGCTCCAGCGTTCTACCCCTTCCTCTCGGGCCGAGACAACCTCCGCGTGCTCGCCAAGCATGCCGGCGTGCCGGAGGCGCGAATCGAGACCGTCTTGGAGGAAGTCGGACTGGCCGCGCGAGCCGGCGACCGATTCAGCGCCTACTCACAGGGAATGAAACAGCGCCTGGGCATCGCCGCCGCGCTGCTGAAGGATCCCGAGCTGCTGATCCTGGATGAGCCGACGAACGGGCTCGATCCGGAAGGCATGCTGGAGATCCGGGAGCTGATCCGCTCCCTCGGCCAAGGACGACGCACGGTGCTCCTCTCCAGCCACCTGCTCGGCGAGGTCGAGCAGATCTGCGACCGGGTCGGGATCATCCGCGCCGGGAAGCTGGTCGCGGAGGGCACGGTGGACGAGCTACGGGGGCGAGACTGGCTGCGGATCAGCGCGGAGCCGCTGGAGCAGGCGCAGTCGGTCATCAGACGGGTGCCGGGCGTCGAGCAGGTCTCCCGGAATGGCCGCGCGCTGCACGTCACCGCCGATCCGAGCCACGCCGCGGAGATCAACCGCGCGCTCGTGTCGGCAGGGATCGCGGTCCACGAGCTGCGCCGGGAGCGGCCGGGGCTGGAAGCGATCTTCCTGGACCTGGTGCGAGATCACGAGACGGAGGTGCACGCATGACTGGCAGCATTGCAGCGGAGCTGATGATCGTCCGCAAGCGCGCGGCGACCTGGATCTTGCTCGGTATTTGGATCGCGCTGGCAATGTTCTTTGGCTACATCCTGCCGTACGTCAGCGCGCCGGACGGTCCGGAGGCGGTACGGCAGGCGGAGATCGCCGACCTTCTGCCGGGCCAGCTCGTAAGCGCCGTTCTCGAAGGCGTGCCGTTCTTCGGGGGCGTCCTGGTCCTCATCCTCGGCGTGCTGATCATGGGAGGAGAGTACGGCTGGGGCACGCTGAAGACGCTGTTCACGCAGCGATCCAGCCGCACCCTGATCGTGGGCGCCAAGCTCGTCGCGCTCGGCATCGTTCTGCTGGGCTTCGCAATGGCCACGTTCGCCACATCGGCTCTCGCCAGCTTGGTAATCGCGTGGCTGGAGGATGCGCCGGTGACCTGGCCCTCGGCATCGCTCGTGCTGCGAGGCATCGGAGCAACCTGGCTGATCTTCGCGGTCTGGGCGGCGCTCGGTGTGCTCCTCGCCGCGATCTCGCGGGGCACGGCGCTGGCGATCGGCATCGGCATCCTCTACGGGTTGGTCATTGAAGGGCTGATGGCCGCGCTGTTCGATCAGATCAGCCTGGTTCAGCCGCTCGTCGAGGGCCTGCTGCGCGCGAATGGCTACTCGCTTGCGGCCACGCTCGGCGTGTCGACCGCGGCCACGCAGGAGAACGGCCCCGGCATGTTCTCCGGCCCCTTCGTCAGCGGACTTCAGGCGACGCTGGCGATGGCTGCCTACCTGATCGCGTTCGTGGCGATCACGGTCGGACTGATCCGCCGCCGGGACATCGCCTGAGCCATACGGCGACCACCCTTTCTCCCCGCTCCTACCCGCGCTGGCGGACGATCAGTCTCATCCGGTTACGTGGTGAGGCACGGTCGTTCGCCGGCGCGCTCGGCAGATATCCGCAACCTTCCTGATGCGTTTGACAACTGAACGTGCGATGATGCCGGCATCGGGGATGCGACCGCGCCGGTGATCGCCGCTCTCCGCCGCTGGTCACGCTCTGTGGCCTGCGGCGGAGGTGGGTTTTCTGGCCCTTCGCCGCCCCGCCGTCCACGGAGTCGGGTGCCGACCAAGGAGGTTGCCATGCGTCCCCTGCTTTCGGTCATCTCGTTGCTCCTTGCCGTCACGCTCTCCTTCCCGCTGACACGAACTACTCCGGTGCGCGCTCAGGCAGACGAGGTCGCGATCGAGATCGTGGATTTCGCCTTCTCGCCAGCCACGATCGAGATTCCCGCCGGCACCGTCGTCACCTGGACGAACAACGACTCGGCGCCGCACACCGTCACCGCTGACGACGGCTCTTTCGACTCCGGCACCATCGAATCCGGAGCGAGCTTCAGCCTCCCGTTCAATGAGCCAGGCACCTACACCTACCATTGCGAGTTCCACCCGAACATGACGGCGACGATCGTCGTGACCGAGGCAGAAGAGGAGGCCGAAGACACGCCGACGAGCGAGCCGGAAGAGACACCAGAGCCGGAAACGACTCCCACAGTGCCAGCCGGACCGGCCGAAATCGTTGGCGCGCCGACCGACGGCAGCAATGCCTTGGAGTACATCGGAAGGATCGATCAGCGCGGCGCCACCTTTACCGTCTATGGTTATGTCACGTACATCGCGGGCATGGAGCCTGCCGAGCTGTTCACCGACCCCAATCCAACGAACTGGAGCGAGGCGACCGCGCGCTTCACCTACTTCGGCTCCGCCACGCTCACATCCCGCGCGATCGTTGATAACCGGCTCTTCGTTGTCACGGCCGAAGGGACGGCGCAGGTCTACTTCAATCCCAACGCAGGGGCTTCGTTCGATGTCCCGGAGTCCTTCTTCAGCGGCACGGCGGTCAGCGAGTCGGAGATCTCGATTCGCAACGCCCTCTCGGTCGTCGCGCCCGACACCGGCGTCACGAACGGAAGCGGCGCGATGACGTTCACCAGCGCCACCCCATTCGACCTGAACGGCACGACGTATCAGATCGGCGAGCCGGACACCCGGCTGCGCGTCTCCTTCACCGGCGTCGGCGTGCGACTCGAGCCGACGGAGCCGCGCGCGGTGGTCGCCATCGCCGCCTCGGCTGTCCCCGTGGCTCCTGTCTCCGCGCCGGAGACGTCAGGAGCGGAGGTGACGATCGAGCTCGGCGAGCTCAACGACTCGGGCATCTCCGGCACGGCAACGCTGCGCGAGACCGGCGGCGCGACGGAGGTCACGATCTCCATCACCGGCGCGGCCGGCAATCATCCGGCGCACATCCACGCCGGGACTTGTGACTCGCTCGATCCCAATCCCGCCTTCCCGCTGACATCGGTCGATGCCGAGGGGTCGAGCGTGACGACCGTGGACACCAGCCTGGAAGACCTGACGAGCGAGCCCTTCGCGATCAACGTCCACCTCTCGCCCGAGCAGATCGGCGTCTACGTCGCCTGCGGCGATATCACGGCAGAGACATAGCCTCATAGCTCGCTCCCCTACCCCTCGCGGCGCCGGCGGGCTGGGGAGCGCCCCGCCATTCGCTGATGACAGACGAGACGCCTGACCTCTCACTGCTCGACTCCGGCGTGGCGCCTCGCTCTCCGAGCGGCTATCTTCCCCGGCGCGGCTGACGAGAAGCGCTCGCCAGATGGCAGGGGGATCGGTGCTCGCTACGTTACGCCATCGAGACTTCGCGCTGCTCTGGGTGGCTGGTCTGATCTCAGTCGCGGGCGACTATGCCTTGATGGTCGCCCTCCCGCTCCACGCCTATGAGCTCACCGGCTCCGCCATCGCGACCGGAGGCGTATTCGCGGCCACCCTGCTGCCCCGCGTCTTGCTCGGCTCCGTGATTGGCGTCTTCGTCGATCGCTGGGACCGCAAGCGGACGATGGTCGGCGCCGATCTGCTGCGGGCGCTCGCGCTGCTGCCGATGCTCGCCGTCACCTCGGCCGATCTCATCTGGATCCTCTATGCCGTGCGAGCACTGACCGGGACACTGGCGCTCTTCTTCGACCCGGCGGAGAACGCGCTGCTTCCGCGGCTCGTTGGCGAGGAGCGGCTGGTGGCCGCAAACGCGCTCAACGCCCTCAACAACAACCTCGGCCGGCTAGGCGGTCCGGCGGCGGGCGGCGCGCTCTACGCGTGGGGAGAGTTGTCGGCGGTGGCGATCGCCGATGCCGCGACGTTCGTCGTCTCCGCGATCCTGATCCTGGCGATTCGGGCCAACACCCGGCCGGAACCGAGCAGCAAACGCCCGGCGGCCGCTTCGAAATTCGAGCAGATGGTCAGTGAGTGGTGGGCGGGACTGCGGCTGATCCGGCGGGAGCGCGCCATCGCCACCGTTTTCATCGCCTTCGGCATCGGCATGGTCGGGGAAGGCACCTTCAGTGTCGGGTTCGCGCCGTTGGTCGTGGACGTTCTCGACGGCGGGGCGAGCGGGGCGGGCGTGCTGGTATCGGCTCAAGCCATCGGCGGGTTGGCGGCTGGCGCGCTGGTCGCACGCGCCGGCGCGAGGATGGCGCAGCATCTCCTCTTCGCGGGCGGCATGGTCGGGCTCGGGCTCACCGATCTCGCCGTGGCCAACGCCGCAACGGTGGTCACGCCCGGCAGACCAGCAATCGCGCTCGCCGCTGGAGTCATGGTCCTGGCCGGCTTCCCGGTCGTCGCAATGCACGCCGCCGGCATGGGACTTCTACAAGCGCAGGCGGAGGACGCGTACCGCGGGCGGGTCTTCGGCGCGTTCGACGCGGTAGCAGCGGTGACGATGCTGATCGGGCTCGGGGTTGGCGGCGTGGCGATAGATGCGCTCGGCGTCGTGCCGGTCGTCAGCGTCGGCGCGGCAATGTGGTTCATCGGCGGCGCGATCGCCGCGACACGGCTCCCGAGGCACCTGCAAACGGCCTCAGCGGTGGATTCGCGCTCGCTCGTCTCGTGACGACCATCAGAACAGCTCACGCAGCGAGCCGCCGGACAAGATGCGCCGGATGGCCTCGGCGAGCAGCGGCGCGACCGATGCGACCCGCACCGGCGGCCGATCCCAGGCCGGTGGCGGCACCGTGTCGGCAACGACGATCTCGCGCACGGCCGGGTGAGACAGCTTTTCGCGGGCGGAGCCCACGAACAAGCCGTGCGTCGCCGCGACGACCATCTCTGGCCGGGCGCCAGCCTCCAGAAGCGCCTCGACACTCCCGGCGATCGTGCCGCCGGTCGAGATCATGTCGTCAACGATCAAGCACGGGCGGTCGGCGACGTCGCCGACGACGTGCGTCACATGCGTTTCGGTGCCGCTTTCGCGCCGCTTGTGGAGGACGACGAGCGGAATCCCGAGCCGGTTCGCGTAGTCGGTCGCCAATTGCACGCGGCCGGCATCGGGCGCGACGACGACGGCTCCCTCCGGCAGCCGACCAGCCAGGGCGCGGCAAAGCGTGGGCACGGCGGTGAGGCTGTCAACTGGGCCGCAGAAAAAGCCTTCGAGTTGTGGCGTGTGCGGATCAACGAAGATCAGGTGATGGACGCCGGAAGCCGCGAGCACGTCGGCGACGACCCGCGCCATGATCGGCTCGCGCCGGCCGACGCGCTTGTCGGCGCGGCTATAGCCGAAATAGGGGATGATCGCGGTGATGCGCGCCGCGGCCGCGCGACGGCAGGCGTCAGCAAACGCCAGCAATTCGACCAAATGCTCGTCGACTGGCGGCGACGTCGATTGCAACAGAAAGACTTCCTTGCCGCGCACCGGCGTGGCGAGGCGGACCGTCACCTCCCCATCGGGGAAGCGCTCCACCTCGCACTTGCCGAGCGGCATCCCCGCCTCGCGCGAGACAGCCTCGGCCAGGGCAGGGTTGGCCGTGCCGGAGAACACCACGAACGACTCGACGATGGCCCTACCTCCTCAGGCTACCGCCGGACGACGCTGGCGCCGCCTCAACACCTGTTCAGGTTAGCCGCGCTGGTAGCGACCGATCAGCCGTCCTTCAGCAATGATGTGTCCATCCATCGCGTCGAAGAGTTGCCGTCTCGTCGCTCCTGGCGGCAAATCCAGAGGCGCATCAAGAGCATAGACGGTGAAGACGTAGCGGTGCGAGCCGCTGGGTGGGCAGGGGCCGCCATAGCCGATCCGGCCGAAGTCATTTCGGCCTTGTCGTCCCCCGCCGTCCACGGTCTCCTGCTGAGGCACGCCTTCTGGGAGTCCTGTCGCTCCCGGCGGCAGGTCATAGACGAGCCAGTGGGTGAAGAGACCAGAAGGCGCATCCGGATCGTCAACGACGAGCGCCAGGGTCTGAGCCTCGGCCGGGACACCCGACCAGCGCAACGGCGGCGAGATGTTCCGGCCGTCGCAGGTGTAGATTGAGGGAATCTGCTGATCCTCGGCGAAGGCATCGCTCATCACCTGCAAGGCCATCGCGCACCTCTCTCTCCGCCCGGTGTCTCAGATCATCGCCGGCAATCTCCAGTACGCGCCTCGCGCGACCCGAGGGTCACATCGGCAGCGGCGGCGATTCCTCCGGCATCGTCTCCATTGGCGGCATGCTCAGCCATTCGCGCATCGCCTGGTCGCCAGGGCGATCCACGTGGACCTGGTCATCGACCGCTGTCACCCAGCTCATCGGGATCCAGTGGTGCTGTCCGCGATCGTCCTTGGTCAGCTTGATGAACTCGCCCTCGACCCGATCGACCGTGCCGAACTGCTTGTTGTTCGAGCAGACGACCGGCATGTGCTCCCGGATTCGATCGCGATCGCCCATCGTCGTTGCCATGGTCCAACCTCCCTTCGTTCCTTCGGCCATGGCGGCCCGACGACCTTGCGCGCAACGTCCGTGCCAGGAAGCCGCGCGCGGGACAACGCGACGCCTGGCGCGGACGCCCATGAGACCGCCGAACCCGCTCGGGAATCTTCGAAGAGATTTAGAAGATTCGCTGGAGAAGCTCGATGAATTTGAACGAGATCCAACCGAGGATCACGCAGGCCGGAATCGTCACCACCCAGGCGGAGACGATGCGGCCAGCAATGCCCCATCGCACGGCCGACAGGCTCTTGGTCGCGCCGACGCCAAGGATTGCCGAGGAGATGACATGCGTCGTCGAGACCGGGATGCCAAGCCGGCTCGCCGTCTCGATCACCGTCGCGGCCGCGGTCTCCGCCGCGAAACCGTCAATCGGCCGTAGCTCGACCACCTTCAAGCCCATTGTCCGGACGATCCGCCAGCCGCCGACGGCCGTCCCGGTCCCCATCGCCAGCGCCGCGGCGAGGACCACCCAGAGCGGCACATCCCACTCATCACCGGACCAGCCGTAATAGCTCGCCAGGGCCATGGTGATCACGCCCATCGTCTTCTGGGCATCGTTGCTCCCGTGGCTGAACGCCATGTACGCGGCCGAGACGATCTGGAGCCGGCCGAAGAGACGGGACACCAAGCGGGGGCGCGCCTTGGCGAAGAGCCACAGCAGCCCGAAGAGGAGCAGGAGCGCTCCGACAAAGCCGATCAGCGGTGAGAAGACGAGGCCTTCCAGCACCCGCTGCACGCCGTGGAACTGAATCGTGTCCCAACCGGCCTCCGCCACTCCCGCGCCGACGATCGAGAAGATCAGCGCGTGGCTGGAGCTCGACGGGATGCCGTACCACCACGTGACGAGGTCCCAGGCAATTGCTGAGAGCAGGGCCGCGATAACCAAGGTCTGCGTCGCCGCTTCTGGCGGCACGATGCCCTTGCCCACGGTCCCGGCCACCGCCGTTCCGGACAGCGCCCCGGCCACGTTGAGCACCGCCGCCATCAGCACCGCGCGCCCCGGAGTCAGGACTCGCGTCGCCACCGATGTCGCAATGGCGTTTGCCGTATCGTGGAATCCGTTGATGAAGTCAAAAGCGATGCCGAGGATGACGACGATGATGAGCGTGAGCAGCGCTGACTCAACCATGCTTCAGCACGATCCCTTCGAGCGTATTGGCGACAGCCTCTGCCCGATCAGTCGCGTCCTCAAGCAGGTGATGGAGCTCGCCCCAGCGGATGGCTTGAATGAGCGCGGGGATGTCCTCCACGCCGTCGAATTGAGCCGCCAGCGCTTGATCCAGCGCGTCGTCCGCCTCGTTCTCGAGCCGGTGGATTTCGACGATGTGGCGCCGCATCTCTTCGGTGTACCGGCCGTTCTCTAGCAAGGGCATCGCCTGCTCGAGTACTTGCGCTTGCTCACGGATGATCCGCGCTAGGAGCTCCGCCGACTCCGGGGCTGGCCCGCAGCGGAAGAGCCACCAGCGCCGCCCGATCTCCTCAACATAGTCGACGAAGTCGTCGAGCTCGCTCGCGAGGGATTGGATGTCTTCCCGGTCCAGCGGCGTGACAAACGTGCTGTTCAGCGCGTTGAAGATCCGGTGCGTCAGCTCGTCGCCGCGATGCTCCAAGTCGCGCAGCCGGCGCACCTTTCGCTCGACTTCCGGCGGTTCCTTCAGGACTTCATACAAGAGTGTCGCGACCTCGGTCGCGTTGCGCGCGGCGTCAGCAAACAACTGAAAGAACTGCTCATCGCGTGGGAGGAACCGCGCCAATACCATGTCCTCATCCCCTTCTGCCGGCATGAATGTGCCACGCCCCCGGCCAGGCGTGAAATTGGTAGCACAAGACGGCTATCCGGAGAAAGTCGGCAGCTTGCCAGGAGAGGCTTGAGTGCCGGGTCCATTTGCGGAGTGCAGTCAAGCGAGCGCCGGTGTATGCTGCCGTCATCCACATGCTGCGCCGGTTGGGTGGATTGCGCAGCCACGAAAGGACACGATGCACAGCGGAGCGGTGCGCTGGTCTCAGGGCCGGTTGGCGCTTGTCGCCTTTGCCAGCACGCAGCCGCTGGCGGAGAGCGACGAGACGCTCGCCTCCGGGGCGCGCGCAAGTGAGACAGCGCCGATCCAGCCGCGGGAATCTCCGCCGAAGGAGCGTGGACCATCGCCCTGGCTGACCGGCGGTGTGCCGGCGCTCGTCGCGGTCGCGTCGCTCTTCCTCTCCATTTACACCCTCATCGTCAGTAACCGTCCGCCCGATGTGACGCTGAGCGTGCCGGATCGCGTGCGATTGGCCCAGGGACAGGATGGCGCCTGGCTCTATCTCCAGCCGCGCTTCGTCAGCAGCGGCCATACGGAGCGGGTCGAAGTCATCACCGGTATCCGCGTGTTGGTGACGCGGGGCGAGGAGGAGAATCCGGTCGCGTTCATCTGGAGCGAGCAGGGCGAATGGGCTTACGACTTGGAGACGAACTCGTTGAGCTGGACGTATGTGGGCGATCCCGCGCCACTCGTCGTCGGGCCAGCTAGCCCGCAGCTGCCAATTGGTCTCTTCACTGCCCCGACCGCCTCGTACTGGGAAGCTGGAGACTACCGGCTGACCATCGTCGCGGACCGCGCCATCGAGCAGGCGCCGCTCTCCGAGTCGTTCGCGCTGCACGTCTCCCCAGAGATCGTGGCGCAGCTCGACGCGCGGCGCGGCGAGATCTTCCTGACCTTACCGACCGAACCGTTGGATGATTGACGCGGAGGAGCGCGTCAGCCCTTCACCGCGATCAGCCGTATCCTAACGCCGCCACCGAGCGCGGTACGCGGATGCCAGGATCCATGATCGGGATTGACGCGGGACCGGCAAGCGCCTAGCTGTGTGTCAAGAGAGAGGGAGAGACCGTGACGAACGATCTCGTGCTCCTTCCACCGCCGGAGCAACTCCTGCTCCAGGACGGCGCATTCACGCCAAACGCCGCGACACGGATTCAGATCGCGGCGACCCCGACCGCGGAGACGGTCCACACCGCCCGCTCACTCCAATCGGCGCTGGACCGGGAGCTTGGCCTGCGCCTGGAGATCGTACCGACCGCCGCGCCCGCGACCGACAACGCGATCTCCCTCATCCTCACTGGCAGGGACGAGGGCCTGTTCCCTGTCTCAGACTTCGGCTGGCAATCGCCGGACGATTTGGGCCCGCAGGGATACACGCTGCGGCTGACCAACAACGGCGCGGTCATCGCCTCGGCCGGCGGGGCTGGGCTCTTCTATGGCGTCCAGACATTGATTCAGATCGCGACACTCACTGGCCGCCACTGGCCCGCCATGACGATCGCCGACCGGCCAGCGCTCCCGGTTCGCGGCGTGATGCTGGACGTCAGCCGTGGCAAGGTGCCGACGCGGGAGTCGCTGACGCGCCTTGTGCAGACGCTGGCGCATTACAAGATCAACCAGTTCCAGCTCTACATCGAGCACACCTTCGCCTTTCCCCGCCATCCGGAGATCGGCGCCGGCTGCGACCCGCTGACACCGGACGATATCGCCGCGCTCGATGCCATCTGCCACGCCAACCACGTCCAACTGGTCCCGTGCTTGCAGTCGCTCGGCCATCACCGCCGGCTGCTGAGCCTCCCGCGCTACGCCCATCTTGCGGAGACACCCTGGCGATGGTCGTTCGCGACCGCGAATGAGGAGACCTTCGCGCTGTTCGACGAGCTCTACGAGGATTTCCTCGCGCCGTTCTCTTCACGCTGGCTCAACATCGGCGCGGACGAGCCGTGGGATTTGGGACGCGGGCAATCGGCCTCGCTGGCGGAGCAATTGGGAATCGGTGGCGTCTACCTGGAGCACCTGCGGCGGCTGCACGCCCTCGCCGCCAAGCATGGCCGGCGCGCGATGGTCTGGGCCGACATGCTCAAGCATCACCCGGAGCTGCTCGATGCGCTGCCGGATGACATGCTCCTTCTCGACTGGTGGTACGAGGCGCGGCCTCGCTACGAGACGCTCGACGCCCTGTCCGCCGCCGGCCGCCCCTTTTATGTCTGTCCCGGCACATCGAGCTGGACAGCTCTCTTCCCTCGCTTAGAGAACGCGATCGCCAATATCCGCGACTACGTGCGACAGGGAGTTGCCGCTGGCGCGCAGGGCATGCTCCTGACCGACTGGGGAGATGGCGGGCACTATCAATGCACCTCACACTCCTGGTATCCCTTCCTCTGGGGCGCGGCGTGCGCCTGGACCGGCGGCAAGATGGAAAGCGAAGCGTTCGACGCGGCCTTCGGCGCGCTCTTCCTCCGCGATGGCAGCGGGCGCCTGGTTGCCGCGCTGCGCTGGCTCGGCGCGACGACGCAGACGGATCCCACCTGGCTCACCACCTGGAACACGGCGATGGCGCTCTACGAAGAGCCGCTCGCTGGCCGGCTCTGGCGGTCGACGCCGCCGGAGACCGTCGCGGAGACTCGCGCAGCCGCCCTCGCGCTGTCACCGCTGCTGGGGACGCTCGCCGACGCCGACATCCGCCGCGACCTCGGTTTCACGGTGGCGCTGATCGACTTCGCCTGCCAGAAGGTCGAGACGACCCGCGCCATTCGCGCCACGTTGAGCGAGCTGGCCGCGCGGCCCGAGCCGCGAGACACGGGTCTGGCGCGGCTCGACGCGCTGCTGGACACGATGCGCGAGTTGCGCGCGCGGCTTCCGGCGCTGGTGCGGGAGTTCGAGGCGCGCTGGTTCGCCTGGTCACGGCGCGCCGAGATCCAGATCAATCTCGACCGCTTCGCGGCGCTGATCGCGCAGTTCGACCATGCCATCGACTGGCTCGAGGGACAGCGAGCCGCCTATGCGCGAGGCGAAGCCGTTGATGCGGCGCTCAGCAGCTACGACCGCAAGGGCTACGCGGTGATCTACGAGGACTCCTACCGCTGGATTCAGCAGCTGGCCGACCTAATCGGCCGCGAGGCGCTGCCGCCGGATATCCAGACCTGGCTACGCGACGCGGAGGCGGCACTGGCCGCCTCATAGCCATGTTCGGCTAGACAAACCTTTGTGCTTTGTGCACATGTGCTTAATCGAATCTGTATCTCGCTGCACGATGACGCTGCTGAAAGCGCCCACTACGATTGCCTGACGGGACTGCACGGTTTCGGAGATGCGCTCGTGTCCGGGCGAGACGCCGAACGTCACCGGCAGATTGCCCACAGTCAGTGGATCGGCCACGGCGGAGCCCGATCCGCGTATCGCCGGCCATGAGGTTGGGCCGTGTTGCGGTGCGCAGCATCGTGTTGCCTTCGTGGCGGGGAGTGAGCGACGGTATGGTACTGCAGGAGATCAGTCGGGAAACGATCCTAGGCCCATCGCCAAGCAAGGACGAGATCCTCGCCCGTGTCGAGGCCGAGGGCATCCAGTTCATCAACCTCCAGTTCACCGACGTGATGGGTATTGTCAAGAGCGTGACCATCCCGTCGAGCATCTTCGAGCACGTCATCGACGGTGGGCAGTGGATTGACGGCTCCTCGATCGCCGGCTTCACCCGCATCGCGGAGTCGGACATGTTCCTCATGCCCGACCTCTCCACCTTCGCGGTCATTCCCTGGGAGCGCGATGAGTTCCCGACCGCGCGCGTCATCTGTTGGGTCTACAACCCGAACGGCGATCCCTTTCCAGGCGACCCGCGCGGAGTCCTCTACCGCCAGCTCGAGCGCCTAGCGAAGCTGGGCTACACCTACAAGACGGGTCCGGAGCTGGAGTTCTTCCTCTTCTCCCGGAACGGCGAGGGGATCTCCCCGGTTCCGCATGACAAGGGCGGCTACTTCGACTACACGACCGACCTCGCCTACACGGTTCGCAAGGACATGGTCCGCGCGCTGGAGCAGATGGGGATCGAGGTCGAGGCGAGCCACCACGAGGTTGCACTCGGTCAGCACGAGATCGACTTCGAGTACGGCGATGCCATCGCCACCGCTGACCGTGCGGTGACCTTCAAGTACGTGCTGAAGGCGATCGCGCAGAAGCACGGTCTCCACGCGACCTTCATGCCGAAGCCGCTGGAAGGCATCAATGGCTCCGGCATGCACTGCCACCAGAGCTTCGCCTTCATCGACACGGGCAAGAACGCATTCGTCGACACGAACGATCCCTATGGCCTGTCCGATGTCGCCAAGCGCGTCATCGCCGGTCAGCTGTACCACGCTCGCGGCATCTGCGGCGTGATCGCTCCGTTGGTCAACTCGTACCGCCGCCTGGTGCCCGGCTTCGAGGCTCCGGTCTACGTCTCCTGGGCGCGGACGAACCGCTCGGCGCTCATCCGCGTTCCGGCGATCCGCGGTGGCCACACCGCCGCGACCCGGATCGAGCTGCGCTGCCCGGATCCGTCCTGCAACCCGTACCTGGCGTTCGCGGTCATGCTCGCGGCCGGTATCGATGGCATCGAGCGCAACCTGCCGCTGCCGGAGCCGGTCGAGGAGAACCTGTACCACTTCACCGACGAGGACCTGAAGCGCCGCGAGATCCCGACGCTGCCGGCCACGCTCGGCGAGGCGATCGAGGAGATGGAGAAGGACGAGGTCGTCCGCGAGGCGCTGGGCGATCACGTCTTCGAGCGGCTGCTCGAGGCTCAGCGAGCCGAGTGGGGAGCGTTCCGCCTCCACGTCTCCCAGTGGGAGCTTGATCGCTACCTCGAAGTTTACTAGTTACCTCCTCATCTCCCGCCCAACCTTCACCCGGGCATGGATCGAGAGCGGCGCCCAATCCGCTCTCGATCCATTTCTACGCGGCCGCGCCTACCCCTAGCGAGCGCCACGCGACAAGCTAGCGTCTCTCTTCACAGCGCCTAACGTGGCCGGTGATCAGCCGGTTACCCCTGCACGCGCGGCGGGTCAATAGGTGCTCGACACCACCACCGAGCGGCGGGGCGCGGTATGCTGGCATCTATCGCCGGCCAGAACCGGGCCGGATTCTCCTCGATCAGAAAGGAGGCGTATGCCGCTCGATACACTCTCGCGGGAATACGTCGCGCTCGCGTTCAGGATCGAGCGCCTCTTTCCTGGCTTTGTGGACGCCTATTTCGGTCCTCCGGAGCTGAAAGAGGAGGCGGAGCGGGAAGAGGCGCCATCTCCAGAGTCGTTGCTGGAGCGTGCCCAGGCGCTCGCTGAAGCCATCGAGACCGCCGACCTGATCGAAACCCGCAAGGACTTTCTCGCCGCCCAAGTGCGGGCCATGATCACCGTCTGCCGCAAGCTCCGCGGCGAGACGCTCGATTACCGCGACGAAGTGCGCGGCATGTTCGACATCGAGGCGGATAAGACTCCCGAGGCCGTGTTCGAAGGAGCCATCGCTGAGATCGACGAGCTGCTGCCCGGGGATGGGGATGTCCGGGAACGGATGCTCGCCTGGCGATCCAGCTACGTCGTCCCGGTCGAGACGGCTCGCACCCTCATCGACACGATCGCCGAGGAGGCGCGGAAGCGGACTCAAAGCTTCGTCGAGCTTCCCCCCGGTGAGGAGGTGGAGTTCGCGTTCGTCTCCGACAAGCCGTGGAGCGGGTACAACTGGTATCTGGGCAACTACCGATCGCGAGTGGAGATCAACACCGACCTCCCGATCCACGCGCATGAGCTAACGGGGCTGATCGCTCACGAGGCCTACCCAGGACATCACACCGAGCACAGCCTCAAGGAGCGCCTGCTCTACCGGGAGCAAGGCTACGGCGAACACACCATCCAGCTGATCAATACCCCGCAATGCGTCATTTCCGAGGGGATCGCGACGCTGGCCGAGACGATCATCTTCCCCGGCGACAGCGGTCCGCAGTGGCAGGCGGAGCAGCTCTACCCGCTCGCCGGGCTGACCGGCGATCCAGAGCGGGAGGCGCGCATCGCCCGGGCGCGACGGGCGCTACAGGCAGTCAGCGCAAACGCGGCGCTGATGCTCCACGTCGAAGGAAAGTCGGAATCGGAAGTGCTGGCCTATCTCCAGCAGTACGGCCTGCGCAGCGAGGAGCAAGCACGCCACAACTTCCGCTTCATCAGCGATCCGTTCTGGCGCGCCTATATCTTCACGTATCACGCGGGCCGCGATTTGCTCGGACGTTGGCTGGAGGCCGTTCCCGTGATCGATCGCCCAGGCCGGTTCCGCCTGCTGCTGGTCGGCCAGCTCACGCCATCGGCGATCCGCTCCTGGCTCGCCGACGAACAGGCGGTGCCGTAACGCCTCCGCACTCGAAGCCACGGCATGAGATGCATGCTGAAGCGCGCTAGGCGTTATGCCGGCGCGGCTGGCCCACGAGTGGGGATGGGTCCTCACCGGAGCCAGCGCGGGAGCGATAGCGTGCAAGAACCAGGCGACCGTGCGTGACCTCGTCGTGGCCCAGGCAGCCAACATCGTCGTCTTGCCCGATCCGGCGGGCGCGGCGATGAGTGCGAGCGGGCGACACGCATGTTCTTGGAGCCGATCAGCGGCGCGCGGCCTGCCATTCCTCTGCCAGCAGATCGAATAGCAGGGAACCGACGAACTCTCCGTCCTTGAGACCGGACCACGAGAGTCGACCGGCATCGCGGTATCCCTGCCTGCGCAGCGCCGCGGCTGACCGCGTGTTCGGCTCCCACACGTAGGAATAGACCATATGGAGTCCGAGGCGCTCGAAGGCATAGGCAAGCAGGAGGTGCTTCGCCTCCGTCCCATACCCGCTGCCTCTGTATTCGGGCCGGGGGATCTCCGTCTCCGTCTCCGCCGCCTGGTGCACCCAGTCAATATTGGCAATGCCGTTGAAGCCAATCAGCTCATCGTTCTCACGGAGGCAGATCGCGAAGCGGATCCAGTTCGGCGGATTGGCCTCCGCCAGCTTCCGGTGGAAGTGGGCGGCGGCGATCGGGCTGCGGATCGGACGCCCGTTGTCGAAGAAGGTCTCGGTCTCCTGCCGCGACCAGCGCGCCAGCAGGTCCATATCCTCCGTCCGAACGGCGCGCAGGTAGACGCGCTCTCCGACGATGACGGCGCCCTCCGGCGGCGTATCGCCCGCATCCGGGAACGTCCGCGGCGCCGGCACGCGAACTTCCCGCTGCACCGGCCCCTCCTCCGCGGTTGGCGGCATCCCGAGGCGGCTCACCCAAGCCGGATGGAGCGCCTCGTAGCCAACGAGATCGCGCCGTTGCCCACCGACTTGGAGCGCCTGCCGCAGCCGATAGGCCCGCCGCATGCCGACCTCAGTCGCCGCGGCCTCAATCGCCGGCTCATTCCCTTCGGCGATCAGCTCGACGGTCATCAGGTCGCGCTCCATCACGAGGTAGGGGACGATGAGCCCGACAAGCTCCGCCCGGATCGCGGCGCGTCGTTCCTCGGTGAGCGCCGGGTCGGCGTGTACTTTCGTCCAGCCGATGCGCCAGCCCTCAACGCCGTAGGTCACCGAGCCGACCGGCCGGTCATCGGATTTCCGGCAGGCGACCAGCCGAAACTCGTGATTGTCCTCTCCGTCGCTCGGTACCTCTTTGCGGAGGCGCTCGAGTGCCACGTCTGGCGGCAAGGGGAAGGGATTGGGATGCCACGAACAGACGGTTCGCGCGTCCCCTTCCTCGATTCCACGAAGGTAGAGCGTCGGCCCGACGAGAAAGGTCTGACCTTCGCTTCCCCGGCCTGCGCCTCTCTCATCAGCCATCGGCGATAGCCTCCCAACGTACCCGGGCCGTGCATCGCGGCGA
Organism: uncultured Chloroflexota bacterium; assembly: GCA_937901745.1. Lineage (GTDB taxonomy): Bacteria > Chloroflexota > Chloroflexia > Thermomicrobiales > UBA6265 > CALGSZ01. The sequence goes on from CALGSZ010000064.1 coordinate 72,542, forward strand.
GACAATGCCAGCATCAAGGGAATCTTTCGCGCGCCCGTTCCGGCCGTTCCCGCTCACCCCAGCGCCACGGCCCGATCGAAGCAAGGAGCCGGGCCGCGTTCCCTGGACGAGGATAGCAGACGAATGCGCCCCCGCTGATGACTGCCCTCTGTCCAAGGCAGATGCGCCTTCGTTTCAGGGACTCGCTGCCGCCAGTCTCGCCGCCCCGAGCGACACCCTCGGCCCCCACACCGGCACAGCGAGTGCCAAGGCCGATCAGCCCGACAAAGCGCCCACCGGCACCCCTGCTGGGGAAACCGACGTCCCCGGCACGATGCGCTGAGAAATGAGTGCCGCGGTGCCTGCTATCCCGGCTGGGCGCCCGGCGCGAGGTGCGGAGTCGGGCGCGGCCGCTCGCCGGTGCTCGGCTCGCCAAGCTCGCCCTCGACCCGCTTCA
>CALGSZ010000065.1 GCA_937901745.1 uncultured Chloroflexota bacterium
GTGGTGAGGCCGGGTAGAGCGCCCGGCTGCCGTTCGAACCGGCCGAAAGAGGGGGGAGAAGCGCTGGGCGTTTTCTGAGCGTTTCCGCCGTCCACCTGCCGGGCTTTAGCCAAGTCATTGACAATCGGTATGCGGTCGATGACTTCTTGTCGTGGAGGTCGCATGGGCGAGCCCACAGACCGGCGGGGCAGGCCCGAGCTGGTACGAGCCCGCAAGCGGCTTGGCATGACCCAGGTCGAGGCCGCGGAGGCGTTACTGGTGACGCCGACGACGGTCAGCCGGTGGGAGCGAGGCACCCAGGAAATCCGCCCGGTCTATCGAGCCCGGATGGCGGCGGTGTTCGGAGTCAGCGCGGAGCAGATCGAGCGCTGGCTGGAGTCCACCGATCCGGTGGACACAGAGCTGTGGCCGTGGCCGGACTTTACGGACATGTCTATCGAATCGACCGTGAAATCGGCAGAGAAGCTGTGGAGGAGCGAATTGGATCTGCAACGGCGTCACATGCTGGCGACGCTGCCATTCGTGCCGGCCGCGGTCGACGGATGGCTGTCGGCGTGGAGCTACGGTGCACCCGCGCCATCCCCGGCCGCGCAGGGGTCCGGACGCAGGGTCGGGCTCTCGGACGTGCGGCGCATCGACGAGATGCGAATGACCTTCAGCCGCATCGACCACCGGTACGGCGGAGGCGTCGTGCGGCCCGCGGTGGTGGACTACCTCAACACCACCGTGGCCACGCTGCTCCGGGGCAGCTACGACGAACGGGTCGGAGCGGCACTGATGACGGCGGCGGCCACGCTGACCGCCTTCGCCGGCTGGACCGCCTTCGACATCGGACGGCAAGGGCTCGCGCAGCACTACTACGGTCAGGCCCTCAAACTCGCGAAGACCGCCGACGACCGGCTGACCGGTGCCTACGTGCTGACCCGGATGACCTATCAGGCCATCCATCTCAATCAGCACGCCCAGGCGTCACTGCTCGCTCGCGCGGCGGTGGAGAGCGCGCGCCAGGCGGACGCGCCACCCCGTGTCCTGGGCATGCTCCTCGTCCGCCAGGCCTGGGCCGACGCCATGACGCGTCCCGCGAGGTCCGGAGACCGGCACAAGGTCCGGCAGATCGAGTCGCTGCTCGCCGAGGCCGAGCGCGTGTACGCCAAGGGCGAGTCCGGCCGTGACCCGGACTGGGCCGCCTCGTGGGATGAGCCCCAGTTCCGCGGCGAGCTGAGCACGGTCTGGGAACTCCTCGGCGAGAACGCCCGCGCGGCCGACCATATCGAGCACGCCCTTCGCGCGTTCGGACCGGACCGCCCGAGATCCGTCGCTCTCACCCGCCTCGCCGCGGCCAACGCCTATCTGGGCATGGGAGAGCTCGACCAGGCGATCGATTCTGCGCGCACCGCTATCGACGAGGGGAGCTCGGTGAACTCGACCCGTCTCATCGACCGCGTCAAGCGCTTCGACAAGCGGCTCAGGCCGTACGAGACGAGCATCCACGTCCGGGAGTTCCGCTCCTACCTCGAGCACAAGATCGCCGTCTGATCTCGCCTTGCGACCGCGCTGCGATCTTCGCGACGCGGTCCCATGGCGTGCTCCGGTGACCTTTAGTCGTGGATTCGGTGCAGACCGATCTCGCCTCTGCCGGGGTCGCCTCCACGGTCGTGCCGGACGAGGGTTGTGGGGGAGCGAATTGAACCTGCAGCGACGCTTGATGCTGGCCGCACTTCCGTTTGTGCCTGGCGTGCTGGACGGCTGGATATCGGCCTGGATCCATGGCTCTGCCTTCGAGCCGACGGCCCATCGGGACGCCGGACCTGCCGCCGGGCTCGCCGACGTACGGCGCATCGAGGAGATGCGCAAGTGGTTCTCGCAGATCGACTACGTGTACGGCGGTGGGCTGGTCGGCCCTGCGGTGATCGATTACCTCAACACCACGGTAGCCCCGCTCCTGTACGGCACCTATGACGACAAGGTGGGCTCGGCGTTGTTCACGGCGGCAGCCGAGTTGACGTTGTTCGCCGGGTGGACGGCCTTCGACACCGAGCACCACGGCCAGGCCCGGCACTACTACGGCCAGGCTTTGAAGCTGGCCCAATCAGCGAACAATCCGCTCGCCGAGGCACGCGTGTTGTCGACCATGGCCCACCAGGCCGTCCACCTGAACAAGCCCGATCAGGCGCTCCTGCTGGCCCAGGCGGCGGTCGCGGCCGGACGCCGGGCGCAGGCCAGCCCGCAGGCCATGGCCCTTCTTCTTTCACGCGAGGCACGGGCCACGGCATTGAAGACCAAGCCCGCCAAGAGCGGTGATAGGCACGCTGCGAAGCAGATCACCCGACTGCTCGTCGAGGCCGAGCGTGCTCACGAACAGGGCGGCAGAGACAGCGACCCGCGGTGGGTGCTTGAGTTCGATGAACCGGAATTGGCGGCCCAGGTCGGCATCATCCTGCACCTGGCCGGCGACGACGATCGCGCGGCCGAGCGCTTGGAGCACAGCGCGCAGGCATTCGCGACATACCGACCGCGATCCTCGCACCTCAACCGCGTGAACGCCGCGGAGGCCTACTTGAGCATGGGCGAGCTGGAACAGGCCCTCGACCACGCCCGTGTCGCAACCGCCGGTGCTGCGGCGCTCACCTCGCCGCGCCTCGTCGAACACATCAAACGCTTCGACAAGCGGCTGATGGCGTACGAGAAGAGCACCCAAGTCCGCGAGTTCCGCGCCTACCTCGAGCACAAGATCACTGTCTGACCGCGCTTCGGTCTGCTGTGGGTCCGAGTCTTGGAGATCGCATGGGCGCATCCGCGAACCGATGGGCTGGTCTGCAACGACGTCACATGCTGGCGGTGCTGCCGTTCGTGCCTGGCGTGCTCAACGGCTGGATCTCGGCATGCGACCATGACGCATCCATGGATTCACCGCCCAATGCGAAGACCAGGCGCGCTGTCGGGCTCTCCGACGTACGGCGCATCGAGGAGATGCGCCAGCGGTTCTCGCAGATCGACCATGTGTACGGCGGCGGGCTGGTCCGCCCGGCCGTGATCGACTACCTCAACACCACCGTGGCCCCGCTCCTGCGCGGCACCTACGACGACAAGGTCGGGGCGGCACTGCTTACTGCGGCGGCCGAGATGACGTTGTTCGCCGGCTGGACGGCCTTCGACACCGAGCATCACGGCCAAGCCCAGCACTACTACGGCCAAGCCCTAAAACTGGCCAAGGCGGCCGACAGTCCGCTCGCCGGAGCACGCGTCCTGACCACCATGGCCCATCAAGCCGTCCACCTGAACAAGCCCGATCAGGCGCTCCTGCTGTCCCGGGCGGCGGTCGAGGCCGGACGCCGAGCGCAGGCGAGCCCGCAGGCCATGGCCCTCCTGCTGATCCGCGAGGCGCGGGCCACCGCGATAAAGACGAACCCCGCCAAGAGCGGTGACAAGCATGCGGCGAAACAGATCGTCCGTCTGCTGCTGGAGGCCGAGCGTGCTCACGAGCAGGGGGCGCGGGATGGCGATCCCCAATGGGTTCGCGCATTCGATCAGCCCGAGCTGTCGGCGCAGTTCGGCGTCATCTGGAACCTACTCGGCGATCACGACCGGGCGGCCGAGTACTCGGAGCACAGCCTTCGGGCCTTCACCACGTACCGGCCACGTTCCGCACAGCTCACCCGCGTGAACATCGCCAACGCCTACCTGGCCAAGGGAGAGCTCGAACAGGCCCTCGATCACGCCCGGGCAGCCACGAAGGGCGCCATGGTCCTCACCTCGCCCCGCCTCATCGAGCGCGTCAAGCGCTTCGACAAGCGGCTCAAGCCGTACGAGAAGAGCATCAAGGTCCGAGAGTTCCGCGCATACCTGGAGAACAGGCTTGCCGTATGAACACCGCGGTCGGTAAGGTTGCGATTTTCGCAACGCACTCGTAGTGTGAAGTCATGGCCGGAGACGTCATCGTGCGCCGGGTCCGCCAAGTGATCGAGAAGAGCGGCTGGACTCAGGGCGAGTTCGCGGCAAAGGTCGGCCTCGACCCTACAAAGATGTCCAAATCGCTCTCCGGCACGCGGCGGTTCACCTCGCTCGAACTGGCGCGAATCGCCGAGGTGGGTGGCGTAACCGTCGACTGGCTGCTCGGTCTCGACGACACTCCCACGCTGGCGGCTCGCCATTCATCTGATCTGGCCGAGCCAGTCGAGAAGGCGATTGAGGAGGCCGATCGGCTCGTACAGCTTCGCGCTGACCTCGCATTCCTGGGGTACGAGCAGCGTGCCGTGCTTCCCTCGACTCCGCCCAGCGGTGGTCGATGGATCGAGCAGGGCGAGGAGCTCGCCGCCTGGGCACTCGCGCGTGCGCGTGAGGTCGGGAGCGACCCCAGCCGCACACAGAACATCGCCGAGCTGATCGAGAACGTCTTCGGCATCGACGTGGCGGTCAGCGAGCTGCCCAAGGGCTTCGACGGACTGGCCTGCAGCAAGAAGCAGGCCTGGCTGATCCTCGTCGGCGCGTCCGCCGTCCCCAGCCGTCAGCGCTTCACCCTCGCCCACGAATTGGGGCATGTGCTGGCCGGGGATGACCAAGGGCTGCTGATGGACGCGGACATCTTCGATTCGCGTCACCGAAAGCATTCCTCCGAGACCCGCGCCAACGCCTTCGCCACCGCGTTCCTCCTGCCCAAGGAAGTGCTGGAGGCGGAGACGAGAGGGATGCGCTGGACCGACGAAGCCTTCGCGAAGCTCGTCTTCCGGTGGTGGGTGTCCCCTAGCGCCCTGGCATGGCGTCTGCACAACCTCGGCCTGCTCTCCAAGGAGCTATGCACGCGGTTCCGTGCTATGACCACCCAGCAGGCGGCAGTGCTCGCCGGCGAGTTGGGGACGTTCACAGAATGGATCGACGCCGCATCCCGTCGGCGCCTCCCGCAGCTTCTTCTTCGTGACGCCTTCCAGGCGTACCTCGACGGCAATGCGACGCTTCGCCCCTTCGCGAATCTGATCGGGGTGGACAGCGACGTCATCCGGCAGGCCCTCGAACAAGCCGGAGAGGAACCACCCCTGGCCCAATGACCTGGTATTGGTTTCCCGACAACACCGTTCTGTGCAATTTCGCCGCCGTCTCTAGGCTGCGGCTGCTGAGAGACATCCTCCGCGGCCGGGGCCGCTGGACTGAGGCGATCTGCAACGAGGCGAGGGCCTCGGCGGACTACTATCCGGATCTCGCGTCGATCAGTGAAGAGGGGTGGCTCGGCGAGCCGATCGTCATCGACGATCCTGAAGAGATCGAGTTGCTCGAGCGAATACGGCGATCGGTCTTCGGTGGTTCCCCCAGGAAGCCCACGCAACACCTCGGTGAGGCGCAGACCTGCCACGTCATCCTCAGGCGGCCTGATTTTCGCGGGTCATTCTGGGTGACGGACGACCGGGACGCCCAGGAGTACGCCAGGCGACGCGGTATCACCACCCGGGACACGATGGACCTGTTCTGCGAAGCCACGGTTGAAGGGCTCTGTACGCAGG
>CALGSZ010000066.1 GCA_937901745.1 uncultured Chloroflexota bacterium
TGCGACCTCTCGCCCCCGAAGCGAGCGCGCTGGCCAGACTGCGCCACAGCCCGTGAAGTCGTTCGTGAAAGCGCCCCCGCCAGGACTCGAACCTGGATCGCCCGCTTAGGAGGCGGGTGCCTTATCCGTTAGGCCACGAGGGAGGGGGAGAGGAGTGGATGGGCGTGTTCTAAGATGCCCGCGGCAGGACTCGAACCTGCAACGCCCTTTCCGGGTCCTCCTGATCCTAAGTCAGGCGGCTATACCAGTTTGCCCACGCGGGCGGGCTTGGCCCGAAGGCCGGAGGCTGGGCTCAAGATTGAGATTACCCTCGACCGACTGTGTCCGAGCATCGCGGCATCCGCTTCCGAATCGGAGATGCGTTCCCCGGCAACGACCAGGTCGCCCGATGGATGGTGGTTTGTGCGATGGCGCTGAACGACCTCCTGCTCGTGAACCGCTGGCTCCTTCCTCGACTCGAGGAGAAGATCGAGAGCGAGGCTTACGAGAACGTCTATCTCGCTCGCCTGGCTGCCTCTCACCTCTACGAGATTGCGAACTTTCTCGAGCGGTCCGATCGCATCCCTCGGGTCCAGGAGTTCATCGCCGCCCTCGATGACGACGTCCGCGAGGCCTACGACAGGGTATGTGCTCTTGGACCGCACAGCCAGACCCAGCTCGCCAAGCAGGTTAGGCGCGCCCGCAACCGCTTCTTCCACTACGTCGAGCTTGTGCCTCAGGCCGAGGACCGCGAGATCCTGAAGGCGGCGATCGAGGCACACGCCGACACGATGGGCGAGATTCGCGACGAGGGGAACCCGCTCGATGCGTTCAGGGCGACGTTCGCGGATGACATCGCTGTCGAGTTGAGCTTCCCGGATGAGAACACCGAGCTTGAGGACGTTCTCAAGGAGATAACCGATCATATCGGCGCATTTCTCAAGTTCGCTTTCGACGTCCTGCCCCGATATGTCCAGCGTCTGCCGAGCGACACCTGGGAGTACATCGACGCCTAGGCGGGTCGCGTCTGCGACGGGGTGGCCGGGCAAGATGGGTGCCCATCGGGCCATGTCGGTTGCCTTGGCCAAGTGTCTCGCCAACACCTGAGGGCTGGATGCGCTCGGAGCTGCTACGGGCAGCGTCTACCAGCGGTCCGGTCCGCGGCGCATGCCCGGGCCATGAACGAGAAGCGCATCAACGGTGAACTGGTCGACATCGAACTCGAGGAGAGCGATCTTCCAGACGCGGCGTATACGCACAGGGGCCGGCGGGCGAGCGCTTCCTCGAGCCGACGATTGCAGCGAGTCCAGATCGAGATCGCGCCCGAGGCCGTCGAGATCCTGGGAGCCCACGGCCGCCTGCTCTCGATGAGGAAGCGGCCATACCTCGACCGCCATCCGGAGCAGGCCGTCTACTTCAACGCCTGCGTCGTCGCGAGATGCTCATCTGGTTCGGCGACCCGAACCTGACGCGGGAGGAAGGGAAGCCCGAGGCGCTCGCCGAGCGCTTGGGGAAGCGGATCTACCTGGCGCCTCGAGCATCCCTACCGGTTCGACGGCCTGCCGCCTACGCGGAGCGCAAGCGGGATGCAGGCATCCACTAGTTTGCGCCACTCCGGCGCCGCAGGTGAGACAGGCTCGCTGTGAAACCGGACCCTCCGTGAGCTCGAGGTTCCGGTAGCCGGAGCCGTGATGCGCCGGCGGCGCTCGTGTCATCGCCAGCCCTCCCGGGCAGGAAGCCGGTCTACGTCACAGACGTAGCTACGGGTCCCACGACCCCGTCGCGTTTGGCGCAATGGCGGAAGCGGCATGTGATGAGCGCCTCAAACGCGCCGGTGAAGCCACTACGTTTAGTGGCATGCGTTACTTGTCAGAGAACGCACTGAACGTCTACACCGACGGCTCCAGTCGGAAGCCCCGCGTGGGCGGCCTTGCGTTCGTGCTGGTCTGGTACGACAGTGAAACTGGGGAGGAGCACACGTACACGGGCCGGACCGACAGCTGGCCGGGGGCAACACAGAACGAAATGGAGCTTCAGGCGCTCATCGAGGTTCTCAAGCGGGAGCTTGGGCAGCGCCCGATTGTGGACCCAGCGCACTACGACTTCATCGTCTTCTACACCGACTCGACCTACGTTGCCGAGAACTTCAAGTCGGCCATCTATGTGTGGCAGAGGAACGGGTGGAAGACCAGGCGCGGTCGCGTTCCGGAGAACCTCAAGCAGTGGCGCGAACTCGTGACGCTCGTACGTCGCGCCGCGCGACAAGGGAAGTACGTCAGGGTCGAAAAGATCACGCGGCGCTCGGACGAGTTTGCCCGTGCTGCCGACAACGAGGCGAAGCGTTCCTCGAAGAGCCCCCTGACGGTGAAGGTTCCCCTCAGGCCGCGGTCTGTCACCCGCAAGCTCAGCGATCGGATGGTCGAGCCGGGTTGCGTCCCGATGCGGGGACAGGAGGAGGTCATTCGGATCGTCGAGGTCAGGCCGCTTGGCCACCCGCACAGGGGCTACAGGTACAAGTACGAGGTCATCTGCGGACCACATGCCGGGTGTGTGGATCTGGCGGACTGCGATGAGCTTCTCAGTCGCGCGTCGTGCTACCGCATCCGGTTCAACGAGGACCAGTACAACGCCCGGATCCTCGAGGTAATGGGAAAGTTTGACCCAGAGGAGATGCAGACTGCCTCAACGTCCTCGGGCTCGGGCGAGTAGCCCGGCGTGCCGGATGCGCCCCGGGCAGGGGGCGGGTCTTTCCCCGGCGACCCGACAGTCGGTTCTCGACCTAAGACATGGACCACAGGGGGGCTGAGCGGCTTAGTGCTCGCGACGCCGAAGCGCGACATGCGGGCATGGGCCGCGTTCGCGATTGTATTGCCGTCCCGACCAGCCTGGCTCCTTCAAGTGCCCCACCACACCGGCGGGCCCGTCGCCTTCGAGTCGATCGGCTACTGGTCGGGAGTCGTGCAAACGAGGCTCCTCCTGCGTTTCCCCGCTCGCGCCGTACAGCCGGACAAGGCCAAGGTCACCCGCGCCGGTGTCGCCGCGGTCCGGTATCCCGCGACAAGATCCACCACCGCCCGGGCGCAAGCCGGCTGGCGGAGTTCGAGCCGAGTTGATCGCCTTCTCCGCCGGCCAGCACGACGACCAGGTGGACACGATCGCGTACCACGTCAAGCTGGCTGCCCCGCGATCGAGGGTTCCGGGCGTACAAGCCACGCAGGCGAACGTCGGACAGGGCGGGGCGCGGTCCTCATGAAGCCCAGCCGTCAGTCGTACCTACGAACTGCCTCGGCCACCGAGGGCCTCCCCACTGAGACCTCCTCGAACGCTCGATCCGGGAGGCCTGTATCGGCCAAGTTCAGCGAGAGGAGCGGCCGTCGCATCCGAGCGCTCCAACTCTTCTCATTGGGAAAGGCTGCAGGTCGATTCAGCAAGCGAGCAAGGACGACGCCTTGTCTTCGTGGCAGAAGTTCGTCAATCGAGATGTCGAGTCCGAACCCCACCTCCGTTCGCCGACCCGGACCGATTCCTTGAGTCTGTGTACGTCGCCGGCCACGGCACCTCACCCAATGATCCGCCCGCGGTCCCGGGTTGGATTTCCGAAGCAACCACGCGTCGCGTAGAGAAAGATCCACTCGCCAGGAACGACCGGATCAGAAGAGACCCCCGACTCCCAGGCACAGCCATCCGCTCGTTCTCAAGAACTCATCGCAACCCCCTCGCGAGCCCCAAGAATCAGGAGATGTCCAGCCACACCGAAACACGACAGCCTTGAGTCCCGTTCAGCCGCCGACTGCCAGCTCAAGGGTCGGTTGGAGTCCCCGTGCGTCATCGCCTTCGCAAGCAAGCGCTAGCGTGGCCGCATCGGCGGGGCGCGGCCTTCTGCCTTGCCTCGGAGTGCGCAAGCGCCGCGTGGGCAGATTCGAACTCAAGGCCGTTTCCTTTGCTTGCCGCGCCGCGCAGACTGTGCGAGTCCGGATCCTGTCGGTTGAGGAAGTCCTCCTCGGTTAGGACCCTCGGCGTACGACGCGCCCGACTGCCAATTATGGGCGCGAAGGCGCCAGATTCCTTGCTGGCAGCCCGAAATCGTGCGAGAAGGACCCTTAGTCCGCGCGCCGGTCCGGTGTGGAGCGCATGTTCGGGGGGTGGCAAGGGATTCTCGTCAGTTGCCCGGCGTAGTCGTCGAGAGGATTGATCCACTGTGCAAGGCGGATCGAGAGGAGGCAGTGCGGCTCCTCGCAGCACTTCTTCAAGAGGCTGAGTTCCGACGCGAGGGCAACCCGGCCGATTCGCGGACCTCCCGCGACAAGAGAACGGAAGGAGCACCAAATGCGAACGCGTGAGCAGAGTCGCTACGCAAACCG
>CALGSZ010000067.1 GCA_937901745.1 uncultured Chloroflexota bacterium
CGAGGCGGCGATGCGCCTGCGCCGGTACGAGCGGCCGCGCGAGGAGGTGATGACCGCGTGTGAGCCATGCTCCGAGGCGGTCATCCCCTATGAGGCGGCCGAGCAGGCAATCGCGGCTTCCCACCTCTCCCCGGGCGCGCGGGACCTGCTGCGAGGGCTGCTGCGCGTCGGCTGCGTTCGGGTCTTCCCGGGCGGCGGAGTCGGCATCGAGTATGGCAGCCTGCTGAAGACGGCGGCCCGGCCGGACTACATCGCGGCGCATATTCAGGAGGCCGCGGCGCACCTGCGAGAGCGCCGGGTCGATATGCTGATGGTGCCGGGGATGTCCGGCTATCCGGTCGGCTCGATGTATGCCATCGTTGCCGGAATCCCGGCCGTATTGTTGAAGAAGACGAAGCTGCAGCCGGACGGGAACTACCCGCCCGGCTCATTTGTCATTCCCTCCTATACCGGCGAAGGCGATGTCGTGATGAGCGCCGACCTCGAGGCGGTCCAGGACATCGTCGACACGATCTTGGCGCCGCAGATTGCCGCTCAGCGTGAAGCGCCGAGTGTGACCTTGACGATCCGCGTCGCCGGGGCGGATGACATCATTGACAAGGCGACGATGAGCCAGGCGGTGGGGGAGAGCGCGCTGCTCGTCGCGGAGGCAGCGATCGAGGCGCACGTGGCGCGGTACCGCGCGGAAACGGGTGATACGCGCCCGATCACGTCGCGCGTCGAGGTGGCGGCGATGGTGACGCCGCTCATCAAAGGCTACAACCGGCCCCAGGAGCTCTTGCGGCGTCTCTTCGGAATTGAGCCGTTCTCCGGGCTCAACATCACCAGCGTCTATCTGGAGCCGAACGCGATCGGGGTCGAAGGGATCGGCGTCCTCGCCTTCGCGAATCCGCACGGGAGCCGCCGCGAGGGGCGACCGGCTCACTAACGCCGCTCAACCATTTATCGGCGTCCGCGCGTGGCAGCGCGGGCAAGCGCTGCCATTCATAATCCTTGCTAAGTGAATGCCTCTTTAGGCTCGGGCGCTTGGTCTTGTTCGCCGCGCTGAATACTGGCAGAAGCGATCCTCCACTTCGGCGGCTGGACTCGCATGCTCCGGCCTGGTACGAGGCATGCACAGAAAGGGGCTGGGCTGCGCTCTGGCTGAGTGGCGAGGAGGCGGGACATGAAGGTGCGAGGCGTCGACGTCGTGGCGGCGGCGAAGACGACGTTTCGAGAGTTCCGCGAGGATGACCTGCAAGGGATGGCGGCTCAGGTCGCCTATAACGTTATCTTCGCGGTCGTTCCCCTCCTGATCTTCCTCACCGCGCTCTCCGGCTTTATCGCCCGTTCCTTCGGCGCCGACGACGCCATGGACTCGATCATGAATTGGCTGGTTGACCACCTGCCGCAGGACGCGGCCGAAGCGCTGCGGGAGCCGATCGAGAGCGTGGTGCGGAGCGACGCGAGCGATGTGCTCTCCATCGGCGCTGTCACGGCGCTCTGGGGCGGGAAGCGGGCGATCTCCGCGATGATGAAGGGGCTCAATGCCTCCTTCAATGTCCGCGAGGGGCGCTCCTGGCTGCGCCAGCAGGCCGTCGCGGTGGCGCTGACCGTCGCGCTGGGCGTGGCGCTCACGCTCGCCTCCAGCATCTTCCTCATGGGGGAGCAGATCGGACAGGCACTCGCCTCGCTGCTCGGGTGGGGCGACACCTGGCCGACGATATGGGCGATCATCCGCTGGCCGCTGATCGCTCTGCTCCTGGTCGTTGGATTGGCCGTGTTCTACTGGGCGGCGCCGAACGCCGCGATGCCGTTCCGATGGATATCCCCTGGGTCGGTGCTGGCCGTTATCCTGTGGGCCCTAGCGACGTACGGTCTCGGCATCTACTTCCGTGTCTTCGGCGGCTATGAGGCGTACGGCGCGCTTGGCGGCGTGCTGGCGTTCATCTTCTGGATCTACGTCATGAGCCTCATCCTGCTGCTCGGCGGCGAGCTCAACGCGGTCATTTACCGACAGACGCAAGCGGTCATCCCGACCAAAGCGAGCGGCTCGCGAAAGCAACGCAAAGCAGCCGAGGGACGCCCAGAGGAGCTGGCGGGCAGCCAGGCAGAAGCCCAAGCCGCCACGCGGCAGTCATCCCGGTCAGCCACGCCGTCGCTCTGGATACGCGCCCTCTTCTGGCTGACGCTGCTTTTCAGTCGGAGGCTGCTCCGCTTATTCGGAGCGGCTGGAGGCGACTGACTCATCGCACTGGCAAGGAGAACGCCATGAACACCCCGACCGTGCCCCAGCCAGAGGATCCCCAAGAGAAGGCGGGAGAGCCTCAGAAGGTCTCGCTGCATGAGGAGATCCTCGAGCCGGTAACGCGCGAAACCGAGCTGGGCCGGGTGCGCATCCACAAGCGGGTCGAGACTGTGCCGGTGCAGGCCGAAGGCGAGGTCAGCCGGGACGAGATCAGCGTCGAGCGCGTTCCGATCGACCGGCAGGTCGAAACTCCGCCGCCGGTGCGGCAGGAGGGGGACACGCTGATCATCCCGGTCGTCGAAGAGGTGCTCGTTGTCGAGAAGCGCCTGATCGTGCGAGAGGAGATCCGCGTCACTCGTCGTCGCGTCAGCGAGCGCGTGCCCGTCCAAGAGACGGTGCGGCGAGAGGTCGTCGACATCGAGATGCCAGAAACGGCGGGCGGCGCCGAGGGAGCTGGCGAGTAGCCTGGAGCTGGCTCCCTCGACGCGTTGCCGCTCGCTTCACGGGATCAGATTACGTGGACGTAGCCGTCCGCGACGAAGGGGCAAGTGCCGCCCGAGAAGTCAATGGTGAGCTGATGCGTGCGGACCAGCCCGCCGATGATCTGCGCCGCTTCCTCTGGCGGTAACCCTGGCTGCGCGGTGTTCACGTCCTGCGCGATGACAAAGTACTGCCAGAGCCCTCGCGCCGCGTTCTCGAGTACATCGAAGAGGAAGTAGCCGGTGTAGGTCCCGTCGTTGGGCTTTTCGTCGGGCGGAATGCCGTCGTCCTGCATCATAATCGTCTCGAATTGGCCGTTCGGCCCGACGAGGAAGCATTGGACGAACAGATCGCCGCCGCTCAGCATCTTCTCGTTCTCGTCGAAGAACCGCGCTTTGACGACCCACGGCTCCCGCAGGTACAGCCGCGCCACATCCGGGGCTTCGATCTCATAGTACGAGAGGACGTGCTCGTTCACGTTCGTCTCGCTGACGGAGTAGGTGTAGGAGTTGCCGGTCGTGACACGGGTGTAGGTCCAATCGGCCTGGACCTTGAAGGGACGGCCCAGCGCGACCGGCTCGATGTAGGTGAGCGTCGCTTTCAAGTGCTCGGCAGTCGTCACCTCGCCCGGCGCTGGCGGGGTGTTGTCCTGACCGCGGCGGATCGGGTCGCGAGCATCGCTCAGGGCCGCGGCGGTCGCGGCGGCTGCCGCGGCGGCGACCAATCCCGCTGCCACATAGCTGGATCCGCCTCCTCCGGCCCGCACTCCGCAACAGTCGCCGACCGGGCTGCCGGTTTCGGTGCTACCGCCGCCGACGGTAATGGTGCCACTGCCGCCCTCGGCTTCGGCAATTGCGGCGGCGACGAGCAGAATGACTGCGAGAACACAGAGGACGACCTTCCACCAAGGGTCTTGGAATGGAAGATCGCTGTACTGCCCATCGAATGGCGGGGTCGGGGTGATCGCCACCTCGAGGTCGTGGAGCAGGTAGCCGGGCATGCAGAAGGGAAAGTCGGGTCGGTGGTCAGTGAAGTAACGAGCCACCTGCTCGATGAGATTACGCTCGCCAGATTGAGCCCGAACGAGGTCCGGCTTCTTCGGGGTCGGGCAACACGCGCCCTTCGGCCCGACGAGATCGAGGAGCCCGACGGTAATCGCCCCTTCTGGCGTTGTGGCGGTAAAGGTCGTAGTCGTGGGGTCGAATGCGATGCTGGTGACGAAGATCTTCTTGATGGTCCGGTTACGGCCGGTGGCATCTTCCTCGATGAAGCTGACGTAGTGGACGCCGGCCGGAGCGCCGCTGAAATCGGCTTCCCAGGAGAGGGTACGAGTCGCGCCCGCCTCAAAATTCGACACGGTATAGGTGCGCGGCGTCACGACGATGCCGGGATGGGAGACGCTCTCGACGTAGATGCTCGCTGAAGCGATCTGCGCGGAGCCGACGTTCTTGAATTGCGCGTTGATGCGCTGCTTGCCAAGCGTTGACACGAAGATGCCATCCGGCAGCGCCAGACCGGTAATGATGTCGGTCGCGAATGGCCGATTGGGAACGGTGATGGACGCCATCGTTATCGCCCCTCCGCGGAAATTGCCAGGACGCTCAGTCCGCCGACGATCTGCCCGTCCGCCTCTTGCGAGACGTGGATCAGCGCGCCGCCGCCCTCAATCCGGCCGACTAGGCTGAACCCGGTTCGCCCGCCAGGTTGCAGCTCGAACTTCGGGGCCTCGGGTCTGGCCTGGGCGATCGACTCCGGTTCGGGGCAGGTGGCCTCGACGAAGCCGAACTCGGCGAGCTTGCCCTGCGGCGGCAGCCGGAAGTCCCGCCCGAGCGTGGGAACGAGCGGCTTGACCTGCTCGACCTCTCCCGGCTCGGCGAAGACTCGGTAGACGCGCGGCTGGCGGGTAGGGTTATGGACTTCGAAGGCAAAGTGAAAGAATCCTTTCACCGCCATCACCACGCTCAAATTGCGCTGGGCGACGTGGCGATCGGTTGGCACATTGAACGCCGGTCCCGGGGGTAGCGGATCGGAGGGGTGAAAGACCTCGGCCAGAATGCACTCGTGGCCGTCGTTGATCCAGACCACCTGCCAAGGAGCCAGGCAGAGCACGTCCTCGACCTGCCCGCCGTTGAGCGTGACATTCGCGCTGCCGACGAATGTCGCGGTGGTGCGGTCGAAGCCGACGGCAGGGTTCGCCCAATAGAACCTGACGGTCGCGTTGTCGACGCGCGTCCTGCCGTTGTTGCGAACACGCGCCCAGAGAAATGCCGTTTGTCCGGCGATGGGCGTGCCCGGCGGTCCGGTGGGGTCAGGGCCGGGCACCACCCAAACATCTGGACTGAGCCACCAGGGATTGCCGTCCTGAATCTCGAGCTCGACTGCCATGTTGGTTCCCTCCAGCGCGCGCTCGGCAAAGCCGATTCGCGCGAGCCGGCGAACAGCGAGTTCCCTCGCGCTGTCGTGCGCTGGGGCGCGGGCAGCGCGACACATGAGAGTGACCGGGCCCAGTCGGGCTCATCCTAGTGCGGAGTGGGAAGCGCGTGTCCTGCGAAACGAGGAAGTGCGCAATAGGCAGCTAGTCATAGCCCTTTCGCATGGAATGATGAGTACGAGTAAGGGTAGTGGCGCGCCCAACCATTGCCCGGATTTTCCGGACGGATCAGCGTGGCGGTAGGAGGCAATCTCTGTCGCTGCTCGCGAACGCGAAACCTCTCGAATCAGTTCAAATTGGGACTAGTCGACCGGGTTTCAGGGCTCTATGATGATGGCACGCTCTTCTGCCCGCGTGTGATTTGGGGGCGGTATGGCCGAGGAGACAATCCGGGCGCACGCCAACGGCGTGGTGACCGCGGCCGAGCGGAGCGACCGGATCCCACTACCGCGTTCGCCGCTCCCCGCGATGCTTACCTCTTTGGTCGGCCGCGAGCGCGAGGTCTCGCAGCTCGTGTCGTTGCTGGCCCGGTCGGACATCCGCCTCGTCACGCTGACCGGGCCCGGGGGCATCGGGAAGACGCGGCTCGCGCTGGAAGCGGCGCGTCGGGTCGCCGACGACTTCGTCGATGGCGTCGCGTTCGTGCCGCTGGCCGCAATTCGAGACCCGGCGCTCGTCATCCCGACGATCGCGCAGACATTCAATCTCGCGGAGAGCAGCGACCGCTCGCTGCTGCAGAGCGTCGTTGGCGCGCTGCACGACCGGCAAATCCTGCTGCTGCTGGACAATCTCGAGCAGATCATCGAGGCCGGGCCAGATATCGCGACACTGTTGACGCAGTGCCCTGGACTCACCGTGCTGGCTACCAGCCGGCAGGTCTTGCGCCTCTCGGGCGAGTACGAGTTCCCGGTGCCGCCGCTCGCGCTGCCCACGCCGCGCCGTGCCATCGCGCTCGATGATCTCGCGGGCAGCGAGGCCGTGCGGCTCTTCATCGAGCGCGCGCAGGCGGTTCGGCCGGGATTCACGCTCGATCTCTCGAACGCGGCGACGATTGCCGAGATCGTGCGCTCGCTCGATGGACTGCCGCTCGCGATTGAGCTGGCGGCCGCGCGGCTACGCCACCTCCCGCCGCAAGCATTGCTCGATCGCCTTGGGCATCGGCTTCCGCTCTTGCGCGAAGGGCCGCGCGATGCCCCGGTTCGCCTCCAGACGATGCACGACGCGATCGCCTGGAGCTACGACTTGCTGACTCCTGAGGAGCAAGCCCTCTTCCGCCGGCTGGCCGTCTTCGCCGGTGGCTTCACCCTGGAAGCTGCCGAGGCCGTGGCCGGGCAGCTGGATGGGGCTGCGGCGGAAGGCGGACGCGCTCACGTCTCCCTCTCCATCCTCGATGGGTTGACTGCCCTTCTGGACAAGAGTCTGATCCGGCCGTTGGACCGCGGTGGGGAGCCGCGCTACCTGATGCTGGAGACGATTCGGGAATACGGCGTCGAGCAGCTGGTGGCGAGTGGGGAAGAGGCGGCGGCTCGGGCGGCGCACGCTCGCTACTTCCTGGATTTCGCGGAGCGATTCTTCCCGAGCGCCTTCATGCCGGCGACGCCTGCCGAGTTGCAGCAGATCGAAGCCGACCACGACAACTTGCGGGCGGCCCTGAGCTGGTTCCAGAAGACCGGCGACGCGGAGGGGCTGCTGCGCCTGACGGGGGCGCTGCTTGACCTCTGGTTCTACCGAGGCCACCTCAGCGAAGGGATCGGCTGGTGTGACCAGGCGCTCGCTCTGGTGACGGATGAGGCTCCGCCCGACATCCACGCGCGGGCGCTAGGATGCAGCGGCGCGCTCGCTCTTCTGCGGCACGACACCGAGCGCGCGATTGCGCACCTGTCGGCCAGTGCCGATTGCTGGCGCGCGGCCGGACACGCGCGGAACGAGGCGGCGGCTCGGAGCTTCCTGGGCGGCGTCTTTCTCGGGCGCGGCGAGTATGACCGGGCGGCCGAGCTGTTCGAAGAGACGCTGCCGCGCTTCCTGGAGATCGGCGACGAGATCTGGACCGCTCACGCTCTCTTCCATCTCGGCGCGATCGCCTTCGCCCGGCGGGATCGTGCCCGCGCTGAAGCACTTCTCCGCGAGGCGGCAGAGCGCTATGACGCCGCTGGGGACTGGCTCGATGCGATCGATCCTCTGCGCTACCTCGGGCTTCTCGCGGGGCTGACGGGCGACTACACGCGAGCCGCGTCTTACCTCGCGGAAACGCTGCGCCGGCTGCGTGAGCGCGCAAGTCGGGCGGCGTTCGTCACCGGTATCGTCGATGCGGCGACGCTGACCGCGGCGACTGGCGGCTGGGAGACCTCGGCGCGACTCTTCGGCGCGGCGGCCGCGTTGCAAGAGTCGGAGGGGGTGGCGCTCTCGCTTCCCGCGCGGGCAGTGTCAGAGGAGGCAGAAGCCAGGACGCGCGATCAGCTCGGCAAGGATGCCTTCGCGGAGGCCTGCATGGCCGACAGAGCGCTCTCCCTCGAGGATGCGCTGGCGCTGGCGGACGAGGCGCTGGCGACGATCGGCGCCGGCACGCCGCAGATCACTGCTGGCGCGCAGCTCCTGACCGACCGTGAGCTGGACGTCCTCCGCCTCCTCGCCGCCGGCAAGACGAACCCGGAGATCGCCGAGGCGCTCTTCATCTCTCGCGGCACGGTCCGCACCCACGTCTCGAATATCCTCGCCAAGCTCGGTGTCAACACGCGGCGGGAAGCCGCCGAGGTCGCCCGCCGCGACGGGCTGCTGTAACCGCTCGCTGACACTTCCTCGCCGAGATACGTAGTACGTCACCTCCTACGTCACCTCCATAGGCGGATGACGTATCCGCGCCGGCTCCGCAAATCTGTCAGAGTGTCAGATGCGTGCCTTCAGACCGTCCGGCAGGATGTGCACCGTGCTCGTCATGCCCGGCACTCGACCGGCCACCAGTTATGGCGCCTACGCTGGTGACCGGCTTCAGCCAGTGTGAGAGCCGCTTAGTCGTGTTGTCGGCCAATAAGCGGGGCCGGCGCCCGAATCGGATTGACTGCCTATCGTTCGTGGTTCGTCACGTCGGGAGGTAATTGATGACGGTCGTGATTGAGAACGATGCCGCGACGCGCCGTGATGCGCTGATCGAGCATCTGCTGCAGGCTACGTTTGGCGTTTGGGACATCTTCACCGTCTATCTCGGCGATCAGCTGGGTCTCTATCGCAAGCTGGCCGACCTGGGCTCGGCGACTTCGATTGAGCTGGCGGCCGCCACTGGTCTCGTGGAGCGCTATGTCCGCGAGTGGCTGGAGCAGCAGACGATTTCCGGCATCCTCGAGGTCGAGAATCCCGAGGCTTCCCCGACTGAGCGCCGCTTCAGCATTCCCGCGGGCCACGATGAGGTGCTGCTCGAGCACGACAGCCTGAACTATCTAGCTCCGCTCCCGCAGATCGTCGTCGGCGCGGTTGGCCCGATCCACGCCGTCCTCGAGGCGTTCCGCAAGGGCGGTGGCGTTCCCTATGAGGACTATGGCGCTGACCTGCGGCACGGTCAGGCCGGAATGAATCGCAATCTCTTCCTTTCGCAGCTTGGCAGCGAGTACATCCCGGCCATGCCAGACGTCCATGCCCGGCTCCTCGATGCGTCGCGGCCGGCTCGGATCGCCGACTTCGGCTGCGGTCTCGGGTGGTCGAGCATCGGGATGGCGAAGGCCTATCCGAACATTCGCGTTGACGGCTTCGATCTCGACGCCGACTCGGTAAAGGAAGCGCAGGCGAACGTGCTTGCGGCCGGGCTCGAGGACCGCGTCCAGATCCAGCTGCGCGACGCCGCCGATCCGGAGCTGGCCGGTCGCTACGACCTGGTGACCGCCTTCGAGTGCGTCCACGACATGAGCGACCCGATCGGCGCGCTGCGGACGATGCGCCGGCTGGCCACAGACGGCGGCACGGTCCTGATCATGGACGAGCGCGTCGGCGAGCGCTTCACGGGCGAGACGGACGACGTCGAGCGGTTCATGTATGGCTTCAGCGTACTGCACTGCCTGCCGGTCGGGATGGCGGATCAGCCATCGGCTGGGACCGGCACGGTGATGCGGCCGCCGACCCTGCGTCGCTACGCCGAGGAGGCTGGCTTCAGCTCCATCGAGATCCTGCCGGTGGAGAATTACTTCTTCAACTTCTATCGCCTCAACCCGTAATGAAGATCGGCCGTGGCTCGGCATGGTGCTGAACGCCGGCCGAGCCACGGCTCCTACGTGGAACATAAGTGGAGGAATGGATCGTGGATCGGAAGCTTATTGATCGGACCCCGTTGATCGCAATCGCCGCGCTGCTGGCGACCTTCCTGGTGAGCATCGCCACCTCGGCCGCCACGCCGCCTGCCGGGACGCCAACCGCTGCCACGAGTGGCAAGTCCGCGTCCGAGGTGTTGGCCCAAATTACGGATGAAGAAGGTGTGCTGCGGTTTGACGTCGCGGAGGACGGGACCCGCTTCCTCTTTGCACCGGAGCCGGTGTTCGAGGATGGCATGCCGGCCTACGGCAATCCCTTCATCACGCAGGGGTACATCTACCCGGCCGGGACGTTGACCGAGTCGAATGGCGTGCTCCCGGATGGCTCGCCGGAGTTCCCCGACCTTGTTCTCGGTGAGTGGACGTGCCGTGGCTGGTTTGTCGGCGAGGGAGCGCACGCGACGACGGGTGCGTGGGTGATCACGACGCAGGTCTACAACTTCGGCTCGGAAGTCGGTGACGTCATGTTGATCGCGGAAGGCTACGAGGTCGCCGATATCGGGATCCCGAGCGAGCGCGCGATCACCGGTGGTACCGGCCCGTTCTCCATCGCGCGAGGCGAGGGGACGCAGACGCTGCTCGGCTACAACCCGACCATGGGCGTCAATCTGACCATGGAATTCGCCCCAACCAACTAATCAGCTCGCGAGTGAGCTCGTTGCGCCCCGTGTCCCCGTCTCGCCCAGCGCGAGGCGGGGACACCGTTGGGTGGGGGGCAGGGGCTGGGAGTTAGGGGCGGGGGCGAGTGGGATGGTCCGGATGATTTCTGGCGCCTGCCTTCAGTTCGCAACAGCTTTCAATGTTGGCAAGCGGCGGCCCCGGAGAGGCGGAAACTCCGGGGCCGCTAAGTGCACGAGATTTCAGCAAGGCGCGCTGCTCCGCGGTCACCGTGTTGGAGTCCGGCTCCGCCGCGCAAAGGAGC
Organism: uncultured Chloroflexota bacterium; assembly: GCA_937901745.1. Classification (GTDB taxonomy): domain Bacteria; phylum Chloroflexota; class Chloroflexia; order Thermomicrobiales; family UBA6265; genus CALGSZ01. Next base: position 10,353 of record CALGSZ010000067.1, read on the forward strand.
GCGGAGACCGCGTCGACGAATGACGGGGCGGTCAGGCGCGCCGGCCGGTGAGGGCGCCGACGACGAAGGTCACGACGAGCGCACCGATGACAGCAACGATCAGGCTTCCGATGTTGAATCCGATCTCAAAGCCGTCGCCCGCGACCAAGCTATAGAGAAAGCCGCCGACGATCGCGCCAACGATCCCCAAGACGATGTTCATTATCCAGCCTTGCTGCTCGTTCGTTCCCGCGATAAGGCTGGCGATCCAACCAGCAAGTGCACCGAAAATCAACCAGGTGATCAGGCCCATCGTAGCCCACCCTCCGTCATCGAACCGTCTGCACAGCCATCGCTGGCAACCGTTATTGACACTAACAAGATTCGTGCCAACTCGATGGGGTAGGCCGGCAGGGACGGCACACACGGAGCCGCGATGACTTGCCCGTGTCTCTCAGCTGAGCGCAGCCGATTGGGGCTAGAACGGACCTTCCTCGACCAGGCGAGGCTGCGCGCCGCCGCGCTGCTGCTGAATCTGCGCGCGCATGGCCAATAGGCGGAAGACTTCGCTGATGTCCGCCGCGGTCAGCAGACCGGCGAGCCGTCCATCCATCATGATGATCGGCAGCGCGCGGCTGTTGGCGCTCGCCATCCGCGATTGCACCTCGATGATCGGCTCATCCGGGCGCGCTGTCGGGAAATCGCTGTGCATCACCGAGGCAATGGCGGCGCCGGTCCCGCTCTGCATGCCGCGCAGAATGTCGTCGAATGTGAGCAGTCCGACGACTCGACCGTAGTCATCCACGACTGGGAAGTCGGACTGCGCGGTCGTCAGCGTCAGCTCGATCGCGCGGGAGAGCGGCTCGTCGGGACGCACGGTCTGCGGCTGGCGGATCATCGCGTCGCGGACCGTCGCGCGGCTGAGAATGCTGCGCGCGGCGACCTGGGCGCCTTCCTGCCCGCCCGCGATCCAGATGAAGACGGCGATGATGATGAGGAAGAAGTTGCCCGTCGCGAAGCCGAGGAAGCCGAAGAGCAGCGCCATGGCTTGACCGAGCTGAACGGCGATCTCCGTCGCTCGGCGGTACGGCATGCGCAAGGCAAGGAACGCGCGGAGCACCCGGCCGCCATCCATCGGGAAGGCGGGGAGGATATTGAAGGCGACGAGATAAAGGTTGGCCAGCGTGATGTAGGGCAGGAGGCCGCCCCATTCGGCATCCTGCATCTTGTCGATTAGCTCGCCCGGCGACACGACCGCCGTCGCATTCAGAATCGCGCCGATGACGAGAAGAATGGCGGCGATGATCACGTTGACGGCCGGGCCGGCCAGCGCGATCCACAGCTCCTGCTTCGGGTTGTCCGGCACCTCGAGGCGCGCCACGCCGCCAATCGGCAGCAGGGTGATGTCCTCGACGTGAATTCCGTATTTCATCGCCTGCATCGAGTGGCCGAGCTCGTGGAGCGTGACGCAGAGGAAGAGGAGCAGCGTCGCGACGACGCCGAAAAGGGCGCCCTGCAGCCCGCGATCGACCGACGCTGCCCAGTACCACGCCGCCCAAATCAGAATCAGGACGAACGTGGCGTGGACTCTGATCTGAATCCCGCGTACCCGCACCAAGTTGAGCGACCAGCCCATGCCGGGTCTCCTCTAGCTGAACCGAAGGCGGCTTTGGCGCCGCAACACAACATGCCAGCCCAAGCGGGGAGCCGGAGCGTGGCCGCCCGCGGTGCTTCCCGTAATCTCCGAGCGCTGCCGAGCCGACCTCGCGGACACCGATTACCGGCCCCGTTCGGTGATGACGGTCAGCGAGCCGTCGCGAAGCCGCACTTCCGTCGGGGTAACATCGGCTCGCGCCATCAGTCGCGCCAGGTGACTCTCGAGGATGTTCGCGATCTCGGTCGCATCCATGACTCGACCGGCTGGCCCGCTGAGCACGGGATTGCTGATCACGATGCGACCACGGCGGACGACCGGCTCGCCCTCGAACGTGCTGCTGAGGCCGTAGAGGGAGAATCGCACGGCGACGCCATCCCGCGTGATTTGCGTTCGCACGTCAGACAGCGGCTCGAAGGCATCGGCGTGCTTGGCCAGGCTCACATTGATCGTCTCTTCCGTGAGGACCAGCCGCGTGTCCCGGCTCAGCGGCGCGAGGTTGACCGCCGCGACCTGTGTCGCGATCGCGTTGCCCAGCTCCCGCTCCACGGCTGCCTCGACGCGCGGCTGAAGGAGCGACCACCCGAAGGCAGCGATCAGTCCGCCGATGATGAGGAGCGCGATCAGGCCGAGGAGCCAGCCGCCCGGTCCGGAGGGCCGCGCTGCTTCTCGCGACTTGGGCGCCAACACGCCCGCGGCCTGGGGACGAGAGAGCGTACTGTAGTCCGCGCCGGTTGCGCCGCGAGGAGTGGGGGGACGATAGGTCGGCGGCGAGTTGGACAGCGACGAGGAGAGCGTGTCGAACCGGGACGTGATGTCGATCGGCCGGGTTGCCTGCAGCGAGGGATCGCTGGCCGGCAGGAGATCGATCACCACGGTCTCGTGGCCGTTGGTGTGGCTCGGCGTCGGCTGCGCGGCTGTCCAGATCGTGCGAGCTTCCGTGGCGGGAGTCAACTCGCGGCCACAGCGTGTGCAGATCGACCGGCGCGCCGGGTTGGTGGCGCCGCACGTTGGGCAGACACGCTCGGCGGGACGGTCCGGCGGAGTCGTGTCGTTCGTCCGGCGACGCCCGATCCTCATGCACTCGCTCCTTGGCGGCGTCTCGAAGGGATACGCCCGTGCGCCCGGCGCTCGTTCCGGCCGTGGCGCTCGGTTACGCTCAGCTTAGCCCATCTCGGTCAGGAAGGACTGGTCCACGGCGAAGGCATCCGTGACGCCTAGGCGCTCCATCACGACGAAGCTGAGCGCATTGGTCAGCGAGACCGCTTTCGCATCCGGCCGGGACAGCAGTTTCCGCGCCTTCTCCGCGTCCTCTTCGGTGATGTGGTAGATCGGCAGGCGCATGTCGCGCAGCCAGCGTCGGGCGACCTCGTGCCCGACGCTCGTCGCGAGGAGGTCGTAGGTCTCTACGACAACGGCGTTGGTCGTGAAGAGCTTGTACCCGGACGCAAGGAGGGAGCGATAGGCCTCGACCGCGGCCTCGTGCGTCGCGTCGTCGCGGTCGACGAGCGCAACGATCGCGGAGGAGTCGACGAAGGCAACCGGGGCGTTGCCGGCGGATTGCCGGCCTTGACGGGCGTCCACTTAGCGCCTCCACCAGAAGGCACGGCGATAGGCCTCTTTGCCCTCGGCCATGTTCGAGCCACCACCCGCGCCGATGCCGATCACCGGACCGAGCGGATCGACATCCGAAGCGCGGGGAAGCCGATCCAGGAAGCTCCGCTCGCTGCGGAGGGATTGAAGAAAGGTGGCAAGCTCCGATTCTGGGATGAACCACTGGCCGCCGATCCGCTTGCCGGCCAGCCGCTTCTCCCGCAGATAGCGCCGTACCTGCTCAGTCGACCGGCCGAGCCGCTCGGCTGCTTCCGCAACGGTCAGTAAGCCCTCTCCATCCATGTGCGCCACTCCCCTTCCCGGCCGAGGAGCGAGCCTCGCGCCTCGTTGCCCGCGACCGGCTCGACGCACCGGCGCCGTGCCGCCGGTGGTTGCATGCGACAACAGCGGTGAGGCGCGCCATGCCCTTTCTTGCTCTCTGCATTATAGGACCGACCAAGACGGGGCGCGATGACCCCAAAAGGGGAGATTGGCCGTCGCGGAACCGGGACCGTGCGGTATGCTGGCACGGCGAGAGGGGAGGAGGTGCTGATGGGGCTGCAGGAAGCAGGTGCGGATTGGGGTTGGAGCGAGGACGTCGCGGCGACGCCGCTGGCGGACGGCCTTTGGCTCCTCGATCTCGGATTTCAGGGCCGCCGGGGTGTTGTCGCCGCCTACCTCTTGGCGGGTGAGGGAGAGCTTGCACTGATCGAGACTGGACCGGCGACGACGCTCCCCACTCTGGAGGCGGGCGTCCGCGCGGCGGGATTCGCGCTCTCCGATCTGACCCATGTGCTGCTGACGCACATTCACCTCGACCATGCCGGCGCCGCCGGAGTCCTGGCGCGGGAGAACCCGAAGCTGGTCATTCGCGTCCATCCCATCGGCGCGCCGCACCTGGTTGATCCGTCGCGGCTGCTGGCGAGCGCGACGCGCATCTACGGCGACAAGATGGACTCCCTCTGGGGTGAGGTCGCGCCGATCGCTGCCGAGCAGGTCCTGCCGCTGGAAGACGACGAAGTTCTGAGCGTCGCCGGGCGGCGGCTGCGCGTCGCTTTCACCCCCGGCCATGCCTCGCACCACATCGCGTACTTCGACGAGGCCACCGCTGGCGTGTTCACCGGGGATGTCGGCGGTATCCGCATGCAGGGTACGAGCTACGTCTGCCCGCCGGTGCCGCCGCCGGACCTCGATCCGGATGCCTGGCGCACCAGCATCGCCCGGCTGCGCGCGTTCTCCGCGAAGCGGCTCTATCTCACGCACTTCGGCCCGTATGACGATGTTGACGCGCACCTCGACCGGCTGCTGGCCGAGCTAGGCGTGTTCCTCCTGATCGGCGAAGAGATGGTCGCGCCGGCGCCGGACCGCGTCGACCAAGGCGTCCTGACGGAGCGCATCCATCAGCGCATGGCCGAGCAACTCGGTCCGGTGCCGGACGACCTCCTCATCAATCTCGAATGGGCGACGCCCTCCTACATGGCGGCGCTTGGCCTGATACGGCTCTTCCGCAAGCGCTAGGCGATCGCCTCTTCGTCCACGAGCGCCGCGCCGCCACGAGCTGAGCGCGGCGCGACCAGCGGCAGCTGCATGCAAGCAACGATGTTGTCGTCGGCTGCGACGCGGCAGTGACGCTCGCACCCGCAGCCGAGGCAGCGATGGACGACCACCTGCTCCCCGTTCGGGCGGAAGAACGTCCCGATTGGAGCCATAAGTGAGCGGCAATCGCTCGCCCGGTCGCCCGGTCTCCGGTCATCCACGTGACGGGAGAACAGGCAGAGCGGGCAATGGTTCCGGTGCCGGCCACCGGAGACGGTCGGCCCGATGAACGCCTTGCAGTGACCGCACTTGAACGACTCGTCCTCCGGGCGACGCGTGTCGCGCCGCCGGCGACGTGAGCCAGCGGAGTCATCGAGCCGGTCCGCGCGGTGGCGGCGATCGCGTCGTCGCGAGTGATGGCGATCATCGGGCAGGTCGTAATCGTCGAGGTCGTGCTCCTCGAAACGGATACGTGGCACGGAAGTGTCCTCCAGACAGCAAAGGTGGATAACGACAATGCCGGTTGCTGATCTGGACGAGGACAAGCATCAAGAACCTCCTTCGTGACCCGAGCCAAGCGGGAACGGCGTACCTGCGCTGCGAAAACCAGCGAACGGGGAACGCCAGGGCGCGGCGAGCCGGCAGACGATCGCTGCAGCGGGCGACCGCCGGCGGTCTGGCCGGTGGCTCAAGCTGTCACGAAGGAATCGGTCTTGCTTCCGGGCACACGTGCATCAGGCTCGGCAACGAGGATGAAGCCGAGACTGAGGTGCCGACGAGGAGCGGAGAATCGAGGCGTGAAGCAGCCTGCGCCTATCCGGCTCGCGCCCTGACAGCGACAAGGATGATGGCCGGCTGCAACATCAAGGCCTCCTTCAGAGGGGCGGAGTAGTCCGCCATCGTGAGCGCGGTCAGCAACGAAAGTCCGTGTGCGGGCGGTGACCGCGACCGCCGCGAACTCCTGCATTTTCTGGGGCAAATGGACGTTTGTCAATAGGTTGACCGAATTCAGTGCTTGGGCGGTGCGCTCTCTCACGCTCAGAAGCCGCGCTCTTCGCGCAGGGCGGACAGCAGCGCCAAGGCGCGGTCGAGTCGCGCGCGGTTCGCCGGGTCGTTCAGCCAATGGGAGACGCCGGACGGGTGCGGCAGCGGCAGGACGAGGAAGCGGTGTCCGGCCCGCTCCGCCTCGCGCACGGTCCCGACCAGCTCCGTGAGCGTCGCCGGACCAAGCAGCGCGCTCGCCGCCAGCCGCCCGAGGGAGAGCACCAGCTCCGGTCGCACCAGCGCCAGCTCAGCATCGAGGTGACTCGAGCAAAGGGCGATCTCCGCGGCCGAGGGCGGCCGGTCCCCCTTCCCGTTCGGCTTCGGCCCCGGAAAGCACTTCGTGAGGCTCGTCAGGTAGAACCGCCCGTGGAGCGCTTCACTGTCGAACCCCGCCCGCGCCAGCCACGCGCGCAGCGTCTTACCCGTCGCGCCGGAGTACGGGGCAGGCCGCTCGTGCGCGCGCTGTCCTGGCGCCTGGCCCACGACCATCACCCGGTTCCCGATCGCGCCCCGGAAGATCGGATGAGCGACGGGGATGAAGCCCGCCTCGACGCAGCGGCGGCAATTCGCGATCGCGGCGTGGAGCCGGGCCAGCGCCGCGACGCGATCGGTCTCGATCTGAATCGGCGATGAAGGCGGAGATTGGGCATCGTGTCGTGTCATCGCCCGCACGATACCACGGCGATTCGCGCGCGGGCGGCCGCTAGCCCGCGTCGGGCGCGTTGGTAGAATCGGCCCGCGAAACGTCAGTAGATGAGCGCATGCGTATGCGGCAGCGAGGGAGAGCGAGGATGCCAGAGGCGGTCGGATACGGGCGATTGGCGGGGAAGACGGCGCTGGTCACGGGCAGCACCCGTGGGCTCGGCCGAACGGCGGCGGAGTGGCTCGCAAGGGAAGGGGCCACTATTGTCGTCTCTGGCCGGGAGCAAGCGGATGTCGATGCGTCCGTTGCGGCGATCCGCGAGCTGGGTGTCGAGGCGATCGGCATCACGGCCGATCTCTCGCGCGTCGAGGATGCGCATCGCCTGGCGGAAGAGACGCTGAAGCAGGTTGAGCGGCTCGACATCCTCGTCAATAACGCTGGGATGAGCATTCGCGGCAACTTCTGGGACGTCACCGACGAGGAGTGGGAGTACCAGGTCAACGTCAACTATCGCTCCCCGTTCATCCTCGCCCAGCACGCCGCGCGCCACATGATCGAGAAGGGGATCCGGGGCCGGATCGTGAACTTCTCGACGATCGGCGCCCGCGCTTGCCATAAGGACGCCTGTGTCTACGACAGCGCGAAGGGCGCGGTCGAGGTGATGACGCGCAACATGGCGTTCGAGCTTGCCCCGTACGGCATCTCGGTCAATTGCGTGGTGCCAGGGAACATCGCCGAGCGCCCCGGCGCGCCGCGTGCCGACTGGTGGGAGCCTGCCGCCAAGCGCATCCCGTTCGGCCGCGTCGGGAAGGCGGAGGACATCGCCGCCGCGGTGCTCTTCTTCTGCCTGCCGGAGACCGAGTTCACGACCGGGCAGTCGCTCTTGGTGGACGGCGCGCACGACTCCTATCTCCCCGAGTTCTAGGAGCCGTCCGGGGGTTAGGGAAGACGCGTTCGATCGTTCTGGGGTGCGTCGCGCAGGACTCGAACCCGCAACCGTGGGCTTAAAAGGCCCCTGCTCTACCCATTGAGCTAGCGACGCTCGCTGGCGGCGGGCAGGATGGATGCGATTCGTACCGCTCTGCCCGCCGATGGGGATCGGAAGCCAGGGGTCGAACCTGGACAGCGTGGTCCAAAGCCACGCGGCCTACCGTTAGCCGACTTCCGAGTGAAGAGGTGTGCGGCCGTCGCGGTGACGCCGGGAGACGCCCGGCACGTCACCGCGTGATGGCTGCCGTGTGGTAGGGCGGCGGGGAATCGAACCCCGACCATCTGCTTGAAAGGCAGGTCGCCT
>CALGSZ010000068.1 GCA_937901745.1 uncultured Chloroflexota bacterium
CCTCCTGCGCGCGGCGCTTGACCAGGTCGAGATCGAGGGAGTAGCCGAGCATGCTAGCGTAGGCGGGCAGCGTATCGCGCACGGGACCGCCGAGCAGACGATGGACCGGCTGATCGAGCCAGCGTCCCTTGAGATCCCAGAGTGCGCAGTCGATCGCGCTGATCGCGATCATCGTCGGGCCCTTGCGGCCGTGAACGGCCTCCCGGTACATCGTGTCCCAGAGGCGCTCGGTCGCCAGCGGGTCCTGCCCGATGAGGAGACGACGGAACTGCTGGCCGATGATGAAGGCGATGTCGTGTGGGACCGGGCCGGCGATGCCCGTCACGCCTTCGTCTGTCTCGATCTGCAGGAAAACGGTTCGGATCTGGTACCGCCCTTCCTCGAGCTTGGCGGGCAACCAGAAACCGGCGGCAGGCGGCTCGGCGCGGTACTCCGGGTAGATGTCGAGCGGACGCGATAGCCGCTCCTCCCAGAACTCTCCCTCGTGCTCGAACGTTCCCGTTAGCTCCCGCAGCCGCAGAGCGGTGATCTTCACGCTGACCCTCCTCTCCGCTGTCCGCCTTCGCTAGCGCCGGCCGCTCATCCGAAGATCAGCGCGCGCCGCCAGCGCTGAACCAGAGCCATCCGCCACGTTTCGCTTCATGATACGTGAGCGCTTGCTGATATAGGCACGAGGGGGGAAACACCCAAGCGACACCGGGCATGACCCGCGGTGGACCGGACGCGTCGCGGTCCGGTGGGCGGCAATTGTTACGCGCGTGTCACATTCCGGCCCCGGCAAGAGTCATCTCTGTGACTTGATGGCGGTAGTGTCATCTACGTTAGGCAATGAGGCCGGCGTTGTCGAGTCCGCGGAAATCGCCCTGCTCCACGCGCCGGTCTTGGGAGAAGCAATGACAATGCTCGGCACACATCGAGCGGAAGTGTGGCCGGTCAGTAAAGAAGACGCCGGTGGACTGCCAATTCTCGAGAAGGTCATCCTTGCCAGTGACCACGCGGATGGGCGCAGCTTCGTCCACCTCCTGCCCGACCAGGCGCTCTACGTTCTCCATCGCCTTGCCCAGATCATCGCCGCCTACATTCCGCAACAGCGCGGAAGCGGCGACGCTGCTTCCGGTGTGAGCGCGAACCCTTCGCGTGGACAGCGTGGCCGTGAGCCCGATGTCTGCGGAGCCTCGGTCTGGCCAATCACCATCGAGCGCGAGGGGCAGCCTCCCACGCTGGCGGCGGTCGTCGTGGAAAGCGATCAGCCCGCCGGTCCAGGGCCTCTCTATCTCTCCCCGGATCGAGCCCAGTACATCTACGAGCGTCTCAGCCAAATCACCCTGGCCTTCCTGCCCGAGAGTGTCTGGGGCGGAGAGGATGCGCCGTGGCAACAGTGAGAGAGGAGCGCGCTTGCTCCCGCTCGTCGTGACGCTCACGCATAGGAGGAGGGAATCCGCGAAACCGACACAACCCCGAAGTGCACTCACCCGTGCGTTTAGAGCGCGACGTTACACGTTCCTCATGGAGGATGAAGGATGAGTCCTATGTCGCCGAGGACCGAGACGATGAAGATCTCCGAGGCCCGCGCCAACCTCAACACCCTGGTCAATCGGATCTACCGCAAGGAGATGCGAGTCGTGGTGGAGAAGAGCGGGATCCCGGTGGCGGCAATCGTCTCGCTGGATGATCTCGAGCGGCTGGAGCGGCTGGAGCGGGAGCTTGCCGCGCGCGTGGCCGTCATTGATGAGTTTCGCAAGCCTTTCGATGGCGCGCTGGTAGAGGGATTGGAGCGAGAAGCTGACCGCATCACCGCCGAGATCCGGGACGAGAGCCGGCGGTGGCACGAGGAGGCCGCGGTGTCGCGGTGACGTGCGGCGCCGGACGCCAGACTTCTCGCTCTTGCTTTCGACAATCTAGCCGTATCCGCAAGCATCCTCACGCCGCTTCGGCGCGTGTGGCTCTTTGAGGTACGTGTCGGTCATCTGGCCGACCTGGCCGATGGCCGACTTCCCCCCTACCGATCACCTCTAAACGCGAGCATGGGAGAGGAGCGTCAGCGGTAGCCACGACGCATCGCTCGTCTCCCGGCGCCTGCTGTCCAGCGGTCAATGTCCCCTGTTCTCGCTGATCTCCAGGCAACGCGGAAGATCCCATTTCTCGATAGGGGAAATAGCATTCGTATCCGGGCATACGAAACCATCAGCCCTATCTTGCTACTTCTTGCACAATGCAGAGATACCCTGCGGGGGCATAATGGAAGGTGAAGGAGTCTCGCCGCTGACCCGGCGCTTCCCCGACTGGAAAGGATGCCTCCGTGACCCACGACCATCACGCCGGTCACCAGGAGGTGGCCGATCAGCGTCACGACACCCTCCGGATCGAATCCCTCCATTGCGTCGAGTGCGCGGAGGCGCTGCAGCGGCACCTGGAGACGCTTCCGGATGTCGAGCGCGCCCACGTTGATTACCGCGAGAACGCCGTGCACCTGACGTATCGGCCGGGGCGGCGCAACCTGGAGGCGGTGGAGTCGCTGATCGCTGGATTTGGCTGCGGATGCACGCCGGAGCATGAGGGGCATCACCCCGTTCAGCCAGGGCCGCGCGCCGCGGCGAAGCACCTGTCGCACCGGGTGGCGATGGCTCCGGTCTCGATGGGCACGAAGCATGACCGGATGCAATACGAAGCGCCGCACACGGCGGCCTCCCATGCCCACCAGCAGCATCAGCACGGCATTCACCAGCCCTCGGATACCCACGGAGAATCCCATGCCCATCACGATCACGGAGCACTGATCTCGGATCCAACAGTCGCCGCGGCGATGGAGCGAGACATGCGCAACCGCTTCTTCGTCGCCCTCGTCCTGACCATTCCGATCATCCTCCTTTCGGCGCTCGGCCGGACGCTCTTCGGCATTGGCGACTGGCGGCCGTTCGGCCTTTCCACGAACTGGCCGATGCTGGCCCTCTCGATTCCCGTCGTCTATTGGAGCGGCTGGATCTTCATCGGCGGCGCGGTGACGTCGCTGCGACACCGCATGCTGAACATGAGCGTGCTGATCGCGGTCGGCGTGATGGCGGCCTGGCTCTATAGCGCCGGCGTGACGGTGGCGGGCTACGAGGATCGGGATGACACGTTCTTCGAAGCCGCGGCGATGCTCGTCACCTTCGTCCTCTTCGGCCACTGGATGGAGATGAAGAGCCGGCGCGGCACGACTGATGCCCTCCGCGCTCTCCTCGACCTCGTGCCACCGACGGCGAGGGTCGTCCGGAATGGTCAAGAGGTCGAGGTGCCGACGGCGGAGATCGTGCCTGGCGATCTGGTCGTGATCCGGCCAGGGGACCGCATCCCCGTTGATGGCGAGATCGTCCGCGGTCAGACGAGCATTGACGAATCGCTCGTCACCGGGGAGTCGATCCCCGTGGATAAGGGGCCGGGCGATCCGGTTGTCGGCGGGAGCATCAATCGCTCCGGGGCCGTCACCATGCGCGCGACGCGGGTCGGCGCCGACTCGACCCTCGCCCAGATCGTGAAGCTGGTAGAGACGGCGCAGTCGTCCAAGGCTCCGGGGCAGCGTCTTGCCGACCAGGCCGCGCAGTATCTCGTGATCCTCGCCGTCGGCTCCGGCGTCGTGACCTTCCTCGCCTGGCTGCTCTTCGGCGACGTGCGGGTGGCCGAGGCGCTGACCTTCGCGATCTCTGCCGTCGTCATCGCCTGCCCGGACGCCCTCGGCTTGGCCACGCCGACCGCTGTCGCCGTCGGGACCGGTATCGGCGCTCGCCACCAAATCCTGATCAAAGACGCGGCCACGCTCGAGCGCATCTCGCAGGTGAACGCGATCGTCCTCGACAAGACCGGCACGCTGACCGAGGGACGCCCGCGCCTCACCGACGTACGCTCGGCCGGCGATCTGGCTGAGAACGATCTGCTTCGCCTCGTTGCCTCGGCCGAGCAACCTTCCGAGCACCCGCTGGCGCGGGCGATCGTCGAAGGGGCACGAGATCGCGGACTGGACCTGCCGGAGGCGACCGAGTTTCAGGCGCTATCCGGAAGAGGCTTGGAGGCGACAGTCGAGGGGCACGCGATCCAGGTCGGGAACGCGACCCTGATGTCCGAGCGCGAGATTGCCATTGACTCGCTGCAATCGCTCACCGCCGATCTGGCCGAGGCGGGCAAGACACCTATGTACGTCGCGATCAATGGCCGGCTGGCGGGGCTGATCGCCGTCGCCGATACGGTGCGGCCGACCTCGCGGGAGACGATCCGCGTGCTCCGTGAGTTCGGGATCGAGCCGGTGATGATCACTGGGGACAACGAGCGAACCGCGCGCGCAATCGCGGCGCAGCTTGGCATCGAGCGCGTCTTTGCCGAGGTGCTGCCAGCCGACAAGGCGAAGCACGTCGCCGCGCTGCAAGGCGAGGGGAAGGTCGTGGCCATGGTTGGCGATGGCATCAACGACGCACCGGCGCTCGCGCAGGCAGACGTGGGCATCGCGATCGGCGCTGGCACCGACGTGGCGATCGAGACGGCTCGCGTCGTCCTGCTGCGCTCCGATCCTTACGACATTGTGCGAGCCATTCGCCTGAGCCGAGCTACCGTCCGCAAGATGAAGCAAAACCTCGGCTGGGCGAGCGTCTACAACATCCTCGCCATCCCTGTCGCCGCCGGCGTCCTGTATCCAGCCTATGGCATCCAGTTGCGACCGGAGTGGTCGGCGCTGCTGATGAGCCTCTCCTCGATCATCGTCGCCTCGAACGCGGTGTTGCTGAAGCGGGTCGAGGGCGAGCTTGGCGAGCCGAGCACCGGCGAGCGGCCGCGCCC
>CALGSZ010000069.1 GCA_937901745.1 uncultured Chloroflexota bacterium
GGAACTTTCTCTCCGGGCCCTACGGGGCGGTTACACCACTTTTAGCGACGTGACCGGCTCGCTGGTGAGAGGCACCGTCCGTACTCAGAATCGCCGAGGTCCCGCTTGTTGCCGACCATTGCCTGCGTCTCAATCTCTGGTCAACGTATGGCTGCGACGGCCCAATCCTCAAGCTTGGATTTGTCGGGGTCGAAGAGATCGTGGAATGTGCTGCACGCGCCGGTTGCGTCCAGGTAGCATCATCCGCGTGGAAGAGAGATACCTCGGTGGAAGCGACCGCGGCTGAGCCGCCTACGCCCGTTGTCGTGGTACTTGTCAGCCATCAGGACTCACTTGCGACCGTAGTAGAAGGAACATAGATGGCTACATCGAGTTTGCAGGGCCAGCAGATCCAGTCCTTGATCCAAGACCGAATCGAGGACTGGCGCCGACGTTTGATCGATCTCTCCTTCCGAAACCGCCTGATCAACTATCGACCGACGAAGAGCTCGACACTCCAGGTTGAGAGCCCATCGATTCACGATTTGCTCGCCGATCCCGAAAGGCGGGAGCCCTTTGACTTCTTCATTCCGCCCCAGGCACAGGAGGAGGGTGACCTTCAGTCTCAACCCCGGACGGAACCTAAAGCAGGCGAAATCGTTACCGGGCTCGATGATCCAGAGCGATTGGAAAAGGTTCTCTCCAATCTGGCTCGCAAGTCAAACGCGGAGTTTGAGGACAAAGCCATTCGTGTTCTCTATCTAGCAGTCGGATTCCTTCACTGGGAAGATGTTGCCCGTCGCGAACAGCTGCGATCGCCGCTCATTCTGGTGCCGGCTGAGCTACGGCGGGAATCGCCCCGTGACCCTTATCGACTCTACTTTGTTGATGACGAGGAGATCGTCATCAACCCGGCGCTCACGGTGAAGCTCGAAAAGGACGTCGGACTCGACATACCGGAGGATTGGGCATGGGAAGACCAACCACTTGCTAAAGAGCTGGACGAGATACGTGAGGCGATTGCAGGGCAGGGCTGGAAAGTCGTCGAGAGCGCCGTCCTTGGGCTCTTCTCCTTTCAAAAGCTTGTTATGTACCGGGACCTTCTCCGCAATGAGGAGAGGGTGCGTGCTCATCCCTTGATCCGAGCCCTTGCGTCGGGGGGCGCTGAGCATGATCTCTCCGATGGGTTTCAAGGGGTTCCGGCCGAAGACGAACTGGACTCCGTCCAAGATCCCCGCACGACCTTCTCCATCTTGGATGCCGATGCATCCCAGCGTCGTTGTATCGAGGCAGCCAAGCAAGGCAAGTCATTTGTCATGCAAGGGCCACCGGGAACGGGCAAGAGTCAGACCATCGCGAACATAATCGCCGAGGCCTTGGGCCAAGGCAAGCGTGTCCTCTTTATCAGTGAGAAGATCGCGGCCCTTGACGTCGTTCATAAGCGCCTCGCTCGTACAGGCCTCAGCGATTTCTGTTTGAAACTGCACGGACGCGACGCAGCTCGCAAAGAGGTCATCGAATCGCTCCACCGGAGTCTGACCGGCATGGATCGGCCACGACAGGTGATGTCCGAACGTGAGTTTGATCAGTTGATGGACCTACGCGAGCGCCTGAATACTGCAGTAGAGCTCCTGCATCGGCCAAGCGAGGTGCTCTTAGATATGACCCCGCGGGAAGTCTATGCGGAGCTCGCCCCACTCGACGGGGCCCCAGTTGTCGCCGAGGCGGCCCCTGCAAGCACTCGCGTCGGAGCGGAGGCGCGCCGTGAGCTGACCGATCTGCTTCGACTCTTTGAGTCCCTCACGCACCATTGGGACTTGGTATGTCGCCACGATTTCCTGTGGCGGGGATTTTCCGCGACAAGCTTCGACGAGACGGCTCGCTCTCGGTTGCTGTCTAGGTTGGAAAACCTGGATAACGCCAGCCGGGAGCTTCAGGTGAAGACCGAACGAGTCGCTAGCGACCTCGGAGTCGATTGGACTATCTCGCTAAAGAGCGCACGCCGACTCGAACGGGTAATCGAGCTACTTGAGCGAAGCCCCGCGATCGATCCCGCCTGGCTCCGCGGCGGGGCTCTTCAGCGGCTGCGAAAGGCGGTGACCAGCGCTCGTGATGTCTATGGCTCGCTTGAAAAGGCGAGGCACAGCTTCGCCGCGACGTATCCCCACCGTCAGGCTTCCGAGTTCCCAGCAAACGTCGAGAATCGCATGACGGAAGCACTCGCCGGATTAAACGGCGTAATTGGGCGAAGTTCCACCTGGGAGACCGAGCTGCTCGGAAGACTTCCCGAGATCGCCGAGTTCGCTGCTGAGGTGGACAGCACGTTTGATGAGCTCGAGAAGTACGCTAAGCAGCTGTTCGATGCGCTGGGGCAGCCGTGGAAGAACCCCACATTGGTGGATATCGAGGAAATCAAGGAGCTCGCCAACCTCGCATTCCAGGCGTTGGACCGACCGGATCGCAGATGGCTGATCCCAGCTGGGCGTGACAAGGTTCGTTCCACCCTGGAGCAATCGCGAGCGCTGTTCGGCGAGTACCAGAAAGGCTTGGATCAGCTTCGTGACACTTATGCTGAGGAGGCACTAGGGCTTGACGCTGAGTCGATGCTGAACCGCACTACGGTGGCGGAAAACAAGTTCCTGGGCAAGCTGAGTGGCCCGTACCGTGCCGACGTTAAGACCCTGCGTGCCCTGAGAAAGGACGGAAAGGCGCCCGATGATCCCGCTGACGATCTGCGGGAGATTCTAAGGCTCGCGACACTCGGAGCTCGGATCGACGCTGGCCAAAGAGATTACGAAGCGGCATTCGGTAGTTGGTATAAGGGTCGTGAGACGGACGTGGATGCGATCACGAGGGCGCTCGGTATTGCCGAAGCGGCACTGGCCAGCATTGCGCCAGACACCGATCTCGATGTCCTCGAGCGCCGACTATGTGCTGGCTCACAACCTGACACACAGCTCGCGCAGAACGCCGCCCAGGTCGGGGCATTACTCAATCGTATTGGTGCATCCCTTGAGCACATAGAGTCGCTTGCAGCGCGCCCGGGTCTCGCTTCCCTGAAGGGCCGGACACTGACTTCGTTGCGTTCGCTACTGGGGGAGCTCCGCAGTCCTGTTGTTTCACTGAGGCAGCTCGTTGAGGTACTACGGCAGGGCCGCGTCGACGGCTCAATCAGCCTTTCGCAGCTCGAACAGGATGCCCGCCAGATTTCGGACCTCAGGCGTGCAGAGGCGGAGGCGGCTGCGAATGCTGAGGAGTGGGGTGCCGTGATTGGGTCCGGGTTTCGCGGCGGCGACACCGAGTGGGAGAGGGTTGAGAGGGCTGCCGATTGGCTGGAACGTCTGTTTGACACTTTCGAAACCGACCTTCCCTCAGCAATAGAGGAGAAGCTGCGCTCCGGGTCTCGAACGTGGCCGGATCTCGCTCGTTTTCGCGCAAGCTTAGGGGCGTTTGACGATGCAGTAGGACAGCTCACGGAGGAATTTGACCCTGATCGAGCGAGTCAGTTGCGCAAGGAGTTCGCGGACTCCGCTACCCCAGATGTGCGCGGACTCGTATCGCAGATGCGAGACCGAGTCGACGAGCTCACCGCCTGGACGGATTTCCGGCGCTTGGGCGAGGAGATCGGACGACAGGGCTGGGGCAGATTCCTCGAGCTGCTCGTCGCAGAGTCGGTGACTAGCGACCAGGTCGTTCCCGCATTCCAGAAGGCTTACTGGAACAGCCGACTCGACCGACTCTTCGATCAGGTACCTGAGCTAAAAGAGTTCCGTGGGCATTCGCATGAGCGCCTAATTGCGAACTTCTCTGAGCTCGACAGGAAGTTAGTGGCTGCCGCCAGTGACCGCATCATTTCAGTATGCAATGCAAGGCGGCCGACCCCGGTATCGGTTCCAGGCTCAGAAGTGGCACTCCTTAAGCGAGAGGCAGGCAAGAAGCGGCGGCATCTACCCGTCAGAAAGCTTCTCATGAAGTTGCCAAGTCTGCTGCCAGCACTCAAGCCATGCATGATGATGAGCCCACTGACAGTCAGTCATTACCTTTCGTCTGATCACCAGTTCGATCTCGTTGTGTTCGACGAGGCATCGCAGGTTCCACCGTGGGATGCGATCAACTGCATTTACCGCGCGAAGCAGGTGATCGTCGTGGGTGACAGCAAGCAGCTTCCGCCGACTCCCTTCTTCCAGCAGGTGGATCCCGAAGCCGAGGGTTTCGACGAAGAGGCCGAGCAATCGGAAGAGGTGATGGAGAGCATCCTCGATGCGTGCGAAGCGTTGCTGCCGGCTGAGTCACTACGTTGGCACTATCGAAGTAGACACGAGCATCTGATCTCGTTCTCCAATCACCATTTCTACGACAACAGGCTGGTCACGTTTCCTGCCCCTGTACTGTCGGCTGGCGATCTTGGCGTTCATTTGATCTACGTCCCGGACGGTGTTTATGACCGTGCGCGTTCGAGAACCAATCGGGTGGAGGCACGGCGCGTTGCTGAACGAGTGATCGAGCATCTTCGCGCTAAACCTGAAAGGACCATTGGAGTTGTCGCGTTCAGCGTGGCGCAGGCAGAAGCGATCAACGACGAGTTGGACGCTCTACGATCTGCCAACCCTGATCTCGAAAGGCACTTCGCCGCGGATCGTCTAGACGCGGTCTTTGTCAAGAACCTCGAGTCAGTTCAAGGCGATGAACGTGATGTCGTCGTATTCAGCGTCGGATACGGGTACGACGAGCATGGCAAGTTTTATCAGGGATTCGGACCGCTCAACAAAGATGGCGGACATCGCCGCCTCAATGTCGCAGTCACACGGGCGCGCGAGCAGATTGATGTGGTCACTTCAGTGCGAGCGTCCGACTTCGATTTGTCTGAAACTGCAAAACCGGGAGCACAGCGGCTGCGTGACTACCTTGAGTTCGCCGAAAATGGACCCAAGGCGTTGCGTAGAGAGATCGAAGCAATGGGCGGAGAATACGAGTCTCCGTTTGAGGAGTCGGTCGGGGAGGCAGTTCGTGAGCTCGGATACGAAGCCATCCCGCAGGTCGGAGTCGGTGGTTTCCGCATCGATCTTGGCGTGGTCGACCCCGTTTCGCCCGGGCGCTTTGCCCTTGGAATTGAGTGCGATGGCGCTACCTACCATTCGACACCAACCGCGAGGGACCGCGACCGGCTACGTCAGCAGATCCTAGAAGGCCTAGGATGGCGCATCCATCGAATCTGGTCGTGGGACTGGGTGCGTGAACGCCGCAAGGAGACCAACCGGCTGAAGGAAGCTATCCAGCAGGCTCTCAACTCTGATGACCCTCCAATGGAAGATCCAACGGCAACCGGAGCGAGTGACGGGGAGATGCAGCGCGATCGGGAGGTCATCGAGGTGTACGAGTTCAGTGGAAGCGAGGACGCTGCCAATCTGCCATGGGCGATCCGCTACGAGTGTGCGGATCTCTCCGGGTTCCGCAGTGCGTTCGAGTTCCACGAGCCTGAGTCCCGACCACAGCTACGACAGGCACTGGAGTCACTGCTTGCCGTGGAGGCACCAATCAGCACGGACCGCACAATCAAGAGTCTCGCGGCTTCTCAAGGCATATCGCGACGTGGGAGCCGGGTCGTCCAGGCGGCCAGGCTAACAATCAAGGAAGGAATCGCAAGCGGGTTCGCAGAGCGCCGCGGAGATTTCCTTTGGACTCCGGGTCAGGTGATAGATGCTGTCCGGATACCCGATCCCGACAACCCAGATACTCAGCGATCGATTGACGAAATTCCGCCCGAGGAACTTGATCTTGCTCTCACCAAGCTCCAGGAGGCGGGCGGTATTTCGGACGCGGATGCGCTGATCGCCCAAACAGCTCGTATCTTCGGTTTCAATCGCACCGGGCACGCAATTCGCGAGCAGCTAATGGCGCGATTGGACGCATTGAATTTGCGTTGAGGGCCTACGAACGAGGCTGCTGCGACAGAGTGGTCGATGTTCGCCTGGTGGGATGCGGCGGTCGTGCAGCACGGGAATCTCGGGGCAGGTCTTGGCGAGATGCCCGACGAGCAACTCCTCACCTTCGAGGCAATCGATCCAAGCGCTCGTGGGTTCTTAGTACTTCAGACTCACTCTCCCGTTGTGCGGTGTGCGTCACGTACTCGAGCTTCGCAGTTGGCGCGATGTTCGTGATTGCTCCCGCCCTTGCGCCCGCAATCCCTAGATCGATTCCGTCGCCAGTCCCCGACATGTCGACCATCCGGCGCGACCTGGCGGGACCTTGAGCCGTGTGAGCCAGGCTTAAAGAAGTTTGATCCCGTACCTTCGACGCAGTGCGGCCACGTGCCAATGCGGCTGCCCGGCCCACGCTGAGCGGTCGCCGGTCCTGAGTCACCGTCCTGTCGGTGTCTCTGAAGTAGAGCTTGTCAATGTTGTCATCGGTGCCCACGGGCTATGGCCTGCCGTCGCGGTGCACACGAATAGCCTTCACGAAAGCGTCCGGCTATCCAAACGGCGCATCGATCGCAACCTTCTTGCAGCGCTTGCCTAGCGCGATCAGCTCGTTGTCGTCGCACTTGGGGTGGATCGTTGCTTTCAGGGTTCGGCCGCGTGCCTCGAGCGTGCAGGCGTACGTGTTGTCAGGTTGCGCGGCGAGGTCGATGCCGAGCACCTTCTCGGCGTTCGAGGATTTTGCACCTCTCTTCGTCATCACCAGGCCCCCGTGGTCCGTGAACGGCGGCAGTCTAAGGGTGCCGGTGCGATCAAGCCGCCGCCACGCTCCGCGCCACCTCGAACAATTCCTCCGGCATCGGAGTATGGAGCTTCCACGTGAAGGCGACGGGGCGCTCGCCTTCGTGGCTGACATAGGTGGCGGGGCCGAGGAAGTGGAAGGGGGCGGTGCCAAGTGCGTCCCTCTTGTGTTCACGGACGAAGAGGAGGATGTTGGTGCCCTGCTTGGCGTGCTCGATGTAGCGGCGGACGGTCGGTTGGTGGGGCGACTGGCGAGACTGCGACTCCCAGTGGAAGAGATCGCGGCTGATCGCGTAGTCCCGATACATCGTTGTCGGCGAGTAGTCGCGCTCGGACTTGTGGAGATCGACGAAGAAGACGTCGCTTTGGGACTGGGGGACCCAGAGAATGCCGCCTTGGGTGACCTTCGGCCTCGGGCCCTCCGCTAAGCCTCGATCCACCGATCCCATCCGCCCCTGAATCAAGAATGACCTCCTGAAGGGGCATGAAGCGGCTGATTGAGGCAGCCGCGGCCCTCAATCAGGAGGTCACTCTCATGGTGAACGACTCGGCCGCGGTTGTCTTCGACGACGAGAGGGCGGTCGCCAACGCCGGCGTGATGCTGCCGGCGGCCTTGGCGACGAAGCTGGGGATCGAGGCGCTGGTCGAGGAGTGCGTCGACCTCGGCGAGCGCCCCGGAGCGCCCAACCCCGGCCGCAAGACGATGACGCTGCTCTCGGCGATGGCGCTGGGCGCAGACTGCATCGAGGACTGCGAGGTGCTGCGCTCGGGCAGGACGGCTGCCGTCCTGCCCCACGGCCTCGCCGCCCCCTCGACCCTCGGCACCTTCCTGCGCTCCTTCACCTTCGGCCACGTGCGCCAGCTCGATCGGGTGCTGGGCGTGGCGCTCGCTCGGGCCTGGAAGGCCGGGGCCGGCCCCGGCTCGGGCCGGCTCATCGTCGACGTCGACAGCTTCATCGGCGAGGTCCACGGCTACCGAAAGCAGGGTGCCTCCTTCGGCTATGACGGCCGCCGGGGCTACCACCCGCTGCTGGCCACCCGGGCCGAGACCGGCGAGGTGCTCCATATCCGCACCCGCAAGGGCTCGGCCAACACCTCGCGCGGCATCGTGCGCTTCCTCGATGAGCTGATCGCCCGGGTCGGGCGAGCTGGCGCCGAAGGCGAGAAGCTGCTGCGGGCCGACTCGGGCTTTTGGAGCAACAAGGCGATGGAGCGCCTGCAGGACGCCGGCTGGCGCTACTCGATCGGGGTGCGCATGCAACGCCACGTCAGGGCCGCGATCGAGCGGATCCCGGAGGCCGAGTGGAAGCCGCTCGCCGGCTACCCCGCGGGCGGGGAGGCGCAGATCGCCGAGACGAAACTCGGGGATAAGCGCCTCGTCGTCCGCCGCACCCGCCTCCTCGGCGAGCAGGCCGACCTCTTCCCCGACTGGCGTCACTTCGCCTTCCTCACCAATCGCACCGAGCCCTTGGCGGCGGTCGAGGCAGAGCACCGCGCCCACGCCGTGGTCGAGCTGGCGATCCGCGACCTCAAGGACCAGGCGCTTGCCCACTTTCCCTCCGGCCACTTCAATGCCAACGCCGCCTGGGCGGTGATCGCCGCCCTCGCCCACAACCTGACCCGCTGGGTCAGCCTGCTCGGCCTGCCGGGGTCGACCGTGCGCACGGCGCGGACCCTGCGTCGCCGCCTGCTCGCACTTCCCGGCCGCCTCACCCACAGCGCCAGGCGCTTCACTCTGCACCTGCCGGCGCGCTGGCCCTGGCAAGACGCGTTCGTCGAGGCGCTGAGCAGGATCAGAGCACTGCCGCACGCCGCCTGATCTCCCACACACCAGCTACCTCCACCGCCGAGCCACTCGGTCGCCATCGGCTGCTCGCGGCAGCTCGCAAGACGTCATCCGCAGCCATCGCCGCCGGCCGGATACCCGAAACCCACCTACAGCTCGCGGTTCTCGCCACTCATGGGGTCGGGGGTGGCGATTTCCTTGACGCTGATGGTGAATCGGTGGATCGAGGCTAAGCCAAGCGCGGCGACGACCTCTTGGCGGGTGTAGCGGGCGTGGGGGAGGAGCGGGATCTCGGGGTCGAGCGAGGACGGATGAGGCGCGGTGGACGAGCGCTCGTCAAGGGCGGCGAGTAGTTCCACGAGCTCCTCCCGCACCGCTCGCTCCGCCAACAG
>CALGSZ010000070.1 GCA_937901745.1 uncultured Chloroflexota bacterium
CGTTGCGTTTTTCATCCAACCCTGTGATGGAGGTGAACCATGGCGGTCCAGTTCCGTAACCTCGTCTTCGAGGGCGGCGGTGTGAAGGGAATCGCGTACGTGGGCGCAATGCAGGTCCTCGAGCAGCGCGGACTGCTGAAGGACATCAAGCGCGTCGGTGGAACGAGCGCCGGCGCCATCAACGCGCTCATCGTCGCTCTGGGCTACAGCAACGCCGAGATGTTCGAGCTGCTCTCCTCCGTCGACTTCAAGAAGTTCATGGACGACTCCTTCGGCGTGATTCGCGACATCCGGCGTCTCGCGCGCGAGTTCGGATGGAACAGAGGAGACTTCGTCTCGAGCTGGATTGGCAGCATCATCAAGGAGAAGCTAGGCACGGAACGCGCAACGTTTGCCGATCTCAAGAGAGCGGGACGCCCCGACCTCTACGTCATCGGCACCAATCTCTCCACCGGATTCGCGGAGGTCTTCTCCATCGAGAGGCACCCGGACATGCCCCTCGCCACCGCGGTCCGTATCTCCATGTCCATCCCTCTCTTCTTCGCGGCCGTCCGATACGGGCCGCGCGGGGACGTCTACGTGGACGGCGGCGTTCAGCTCAACTACCCCGTCAAGTTGTTCGACCGCGAGAAGTACATCGACATGCAGAAAGAGGCGTACGCGGCCCGGCGCACGGAGTACTACAACCGCGAGAACGCCATCTTCCAACTGATGCGGCCGGGCCGCAGCCCGTACGTCTACAATCGCCAAACGCTCGGCATGCGGCTCGACACGAGGGACCAGATCGGCCTCTTCCGCCACGACGAGCCGCTCCGGGGCAAGCCGATCCGGAAGTTCACGGACTACGC
Source organism: uncultured Chloroflexota bacterium (assembly GCA_937901745.1). Taxonomy (GTDB): domain Bacteria; phylum Chloroflexota; class Chloroflexia; order Thermomicrobiales; family UBA6265; genus CALGSZ01. The sequence goes on from CALGSZ010000070.1 coordinate 849, forward strand.
GAAGGCCCTCCTGACCGCCCTGATGAACGCTCAGGAGCACATGCACCTGCACAGCGACGACTGGCAGCGCACGATCTACATCGACACGCTCGACGTCGGCACCACCGACTTCGACATCTCCGAGCAGAAGAAGCAGGACCTGGTGCGACAGGGCATTGAGGGAGCGGAGCGGTACTTCCAGTGGTTCGAGGATCCGGCCGAGTCGCCGGTCAACCGGATCTCGGCCCGGGTCGTGGTGGACGTCGGCGGGCCCGTGCCGGTCGTGGCCGCCGGCGGCGCATGATCGTCGCGGCCCGGCTGGCGAGCCGGGCCGAGGCGCGGGCAAGGCCGGGCTTCGTGGACGGGCCCACCGTTGCGCCGCGCCCCGCCGCCCCCCTCTTTGCAGCTTCGTGTCACCCATATATTGTTTATCGCTGAACAAAGCGGCCAGTTCGGTCCGGCGCCCCTGACGGCGAGCGGGATAAGCGACGGCCGCTTTCATGTCGGTGATGTGGTTCATGAATGAATAGTGCAGGACAACACGAATCCGGCCGCCATGTGACCCCGGCGGCCACCCAACGGTTCTGCTGCTGGACGACCGCCCGGCCACCGATCGGCCGCCGGGCGATCGTCCCGCCGCACGCAGCGAAAGCCGCGCGCGGGAACGTCCGCCGCGGTGCGTCGACGCAGCCGCGTCGTCCCCGCGGACCACGAGGTGTCCGAGCCGCCGGCAGGCGCCGGACACGCAAACGAGGACCCGTATCAACCGTATCACACGGAGGAGTCATATGAGCCGGACAAGCAGGGTGGTGCTGTCGGCCGCGTTCGCAGTCGTGGGGATCGGGTTGGTCGCTGGTCAGGCCGCTGCGCAGGAGGTCGTGCGGCGCAAGATCGAGGTCCGGCCGTTCGTCGGCGCATACATCCCCACGGGTGACCAGCGGGACGAGTTGAAGGACGCATTCGCGCTGGGGGCAACGCTGGCGTATCGCGCGACGCCCGCGCTGAGCATCGTCGGCAACTTCGGCTGGAGCCCCTCCGAGGCGAAGGTTGCCAGCTCGTCGGCCGCGGATGACGAGAACACCGAGCTGAACCTGTTCCAGTACGACGCGGGGCTCGAGCTGGGCCGTGACTTCGCCCTCGGCGCGTCTGCCTGGACGTGGCGGCCGTTCATCGGCATCGGCGCCGGCGCCCGCACGTACAGCTTCCGCGATGGCGACGTGGACGCGGAGACCGACTTCGCCGGCTACGGCGCCGCGGGCGTGCAGTTCGACGCCGGGAGGTTCGGCCTCCGTCTCGAGGCCCGCGACTACCTCTCCAGGTTCGACGGCCTCGATGGCAAGCTGTCGGAGTCGTCCACCCGCAACGACCTCTTCCTCACCGGCTCGCTGTCCGTCCGGTTCTGAGGAATCCGACGACACGGGGCCCGGTTCGCCGGGCCCCGTTCTGCTTGCGCGTATCGCCCCCTACGATGCCGAGGGCACCAGCCGACGCCGCGTCGCTCTCTGCGAGCGTCGGCGTTCGCCTGCGTGGCGGTGTGAGCCGCGACGAGGCGCGTGCCGCGCTGCTGGCCATCCAGCGCCGGCTCGACGCAGTCCGCCCGGTCGCCGATCGCGCGGCGCGTGCTCTGTGGATCCGGTGGAGGTTCTGAGAGGAGGTTGAGGGCTGGAGGGCGCCATGGCCGGGGGCGGATTCGAACCGCCGCCTCGGGAATGAAGGATCCCGGCTCTTCCCATTGAGCTACCCGGCCAATCGACGCCCCGGGAGTGCCTCCTTCATCAGCTTCGTATTGCAGGAACCGCACCGCTACCGCTCCTCCATCCCGATCGCCTCGATGGTGTCGCCCTCCTCCCGGTCGAGGAGGTTGTACGGGTCGATGCCGCCATGCGCGGGCCGCGCGGGCACTGTCACCGTGACGTCTGAGTGCCAGAGTGGTTTCAGAGAGTCGGGCGTGACCGCCTTGAGCTTGCGGTACAGGTCGAGCGTCGTGGCCGGCGACGACGCCTTCTTCTCGATGAGCGTACGCAACGCGGCCTCGATCCGCTCCTCGCCCACGTACTCGGCGAGCACGTTCATCGCGTACGGTCCCTTCCGGTCGTTGGCCAAGGGATCCATGGCGCTCAGCAGGGGAAGCCCCGTGCGGATCTGCGGCCACGGGCCCGGCTCGCGCATGAAGCGCATGAGCCGCCGCCTCGTCTCACCGCCCTTCACGTGCTCGCCAGCCGCATCGCGGAGTACCAGGCGAGACCTTCGGAGAGGCCCCCTCCGCCCTCGGCGAACGCCGGCTTGAGCTGCACGCCTCCACCACTGGTGCCCGATCTCGTGCTCCACGACCTCGAGGATCGGGTCGAGACCATCGTCCCGCGGATCCGGGAGGAAGCTGCCCTCGCCCGCGGCGATGACGCCGCTGCCTTCCACGCCCATGCCGATGAGGTTGCCGGGCTGCGTGTTGTCTCCAGCGACGCCGACGGCGCATCCGGAACGCGGCCGAACCGTCGCTCCCGGCGGTGATGGGCGGCCAGCGCTTCTGCCAGGTCCCGCGGCCCGAAGTCCTGCCAGCGGCGGGCGGTGAAGTACAGCTCCGCGTACGCGTACTCCCACAGCAGGAAGTCGCTGAGCCGCTGCTCGCCGCCCGTCCGGATCAGCAGATCCGCGGGCGGAAGCAGCTCGCCCCGGCGGATCGCCTCCCGCGAGGAGTAGTCGATGACGGGATTGAGTTGCAGCCTGTCGCGCACCGCCGCCGGCGGCGGGGGTGATCGCAGTGATGCCTGCCCGTCAATCGGCATCGGGGGCGCCTTGTTAGTAACTCTCGATCCTGCCTAATTAGCCCAGTCTATCAGTGATAGCATTTGCGGTCCCCGCCGACGTGCCAGCGGCGGTGCTGAGTGACCCGGCCGTTGGCCGATCCGGCGATCACCCGTGCGCTGCTCGCGCCGGATGCCGTGGTCGGCGTCGTCGCCGACGAAAAGGGGGAGCGAATCACGCAGATCGGGATCACGCGCGCTGTGGCAGCACCCGCCGTACTTCCATGGCGGCGGCGCCGCGACGCCGGCCGAGATCGTCGAGCACTACGACGCGGCCCTCGGGCTGGGCCTCGGCGCCGCGCAGAAGGTCGACCTGGTCGAGGACATGCTCCATGCGGCGTGCGGCCAGAGCGGGTGAGCGACCGGCATCCGCTCTCCTCTTGACGTCTACAGGAGAGGCGACGCATCCTTCCCCGTCGATGGCGATCATACGGCCGGCAGCGCTACCGCCGGGCAGCGGCCGGGTGCCGCCCACAGCGTGTGGGCGGCTGCCGCCGCGTCCAATTCGCCGCCGGGCGCCCGCGCGAGCCGGCCGCAAGTCCCTTGAGGCCGGAGCCGATCCGTGTCCCTGCGCGCGCAGACCGACGCCCTTCGTGGATCGATCGACCTGCTCATCCTGAAGACGCTCTCCCTCGGCCCCATGCACGGGTGGGGGATTAGTCAGCGGATCCAGCAGGCGTCCGAAGGCGTGCTGGAGCTGAACCAGGGGTCGCTGTACCCGGCGCTACAGCGTCTGGAGAAAGAGGGTCTGATCACGAGTGCCTGGGGCGTGACGGAGAACAACCGGCGCGCGCGCTACTACAAGATCACCGCAGCCGGCCGGCGCGTGCTGGGCGAGGAAATCGAGAGCTGGCGCCGCTTCGCGGCGGCGCTGGAGATGGTAATGCGCACGACGTGAACTGCGCCGGCGGGCGCGGGTGCCGCCGCAAACCCGATGCGCCCGTCGTCGCGCTCACCGCACGAACGCGGCCGTGGCAGCAGCGCCATCACCGCGAGCCCGCGGGATCGGCTCGCGCGAGGCGCGACGCCCCGGCAGCGGCCGAGCATGGGAGCGCGGTACACCGCGCACGCACGTCGAACGCCATTCTTCATTCGGAGCACGACTCGTGAGCTGGCTCCACGCTGCCCGAACCCGCCTGCATCTTCTTTTCGCGCGCCGCGGCGCGGAGGCCCGCATGGATGAGGAGTTCCGTCTGCACATCGAGCTGGAGACGGAGCAGAACCTGCGCGCGGGGATGGATCCGCGGGAGGCGCGGCGCCGCGCGCTCCTCGCGTTCGGCGGCGTCGAGCGGCACAAGGAAGAGATGCGCGACGGCTGCGGCGCGCGGTGGCTGGAGGACCTGGCGCGGGATCTCCGTCACGCGGCGCGCGGGCTGGCGAGGACGCCGGGCTTCACGCTGGTCGCGGTGCTGACCATTGCCGTGGGCGTCGGCGCGACGACGGTCGTCTACGGCTTGGTGAACGCGATCCTGCTTGAGCCGCTCGCGGTCCCGGCCGCCGAGAGGCTGTTTGCGCTGGACGAGCTGCGCTGGGGCGCGGTCTGGCAGGGGATCGAGGGCCGAGGCGTGCCGTACGCACGGTACGTTAGGTACCGCGAGGCGACGGAGGGGGTGTTCACGGGGCTTGCCGCGCATCGGCGCACCATGTTCTCGCTGCGCGCGCGCGGCGAGACGATGGCGGCACGAGGCGTGATGACGTCCGGCAACTACTTCGCGGTGCTCGGCCTGCAGCCCGAGGCCGGCTCCTTCTACACGGAGGACGACGAGCCGTCCGCCGTCATCGCGTACCACCTCTGGCGCGACCGGTTCGGCAGCGACCCCGACGTGCTCGGCAGCGTGGTGCACATCGACGGCCAGCCGTTCACCATCGTGGGCGTCGCGCCGCGCGCCTTCACGGGCACCCTGCACGGTTTGCCCGCCGACGTCTGGGTGCCCGTCGTCGCGGCCCGCCGCGCGAGCGGCCTCGAATCGATGGCCGCCTGGCTCGCGATGTTCGGACGACTCCGGCCCGGCGTCGAGCCGCGTGCGGCCTCCGCGTTCGTCGATGGGACGGCCAAGCAGATCCCGCCCGACGAGCCGCAGACCCGTGTGCGGGGCGCGCGGCTCGAGCCGCTGAGCGGCATGGCGCGTGGCGGCAGCCGCGATGAGGCGCGCACCGGGCTTACGTTGCTGTTCGGCACGGCGCTGCTCGTGCTGCTGATCGCGAGCGCGAACATCGCCGGCATGCTGATCGCGCGCGGCGTCGCGCGCCGCCGCGAGATCGGCATCCGGTTGGCCATCGGCGCAGGCCGTGGCCGGCTGGTCCGCCAGCTCATGACGGAGCACGCGCTGCTCGCGCTGATTGGCGGCGCCGGTGGGGTGGTGCTCGCGGCGCTCGGCGCGCGCGCAATCTCGGCGTCTCCGCTCCTCGGCCCGCAGGAGCTGGTGCTGGATCTCGGCCTCGATCTGCGCGTGCTCGGCTTCGCGCTCGCGGTGACGGTCGCGACGTCGCTCCTCTCCGGCCTCTACCCCGCGCTCCAGGCCGCGCGGCCCGCGCTGGTTCCGGCGCTGAAGGACGCCGGCCCGGCCGATGCCCGCGCGCGCAGCCTCTTCGTGGCCGGCCAGCTTGCCATGGCCGTCGTGCTGCTCGTCCTCGCCGGCAACTTCGTGCGCGCCTTCCAGCGGACGCTCGCGCTCGACCTCGGCTACGACCCCCACGGGATCGTGATCGCGACGACGGACCTCGGCCCCCTCGGCTACGATGACGTGCGCGGCCGCGCGTTCTACGAGCGTCTGGTCGAACGCGTGCGCGCCATCCCCGGCGTCACGGCGGTGGCGCTGGCCGGCGCGCCGTTGCTGGGCGGAGGCGCGCTGATCAACGACGTGCGCGCCGCGGGCGGCGACGAGGCACGCCACGAGTGGGGCGTGCTGCAGAACCACGTGGACCCCGAATTCTTCGCGACGCTGCGGCTCCCGCTCGTCGCCGGGCGTGGCTTCACCGAAGCGGACCGCGATGGCGCGCCGCATGTCGCCATCGTGAACCAGACCCTCGCCCGCCGGCTCTGGCCGGAAGAGGATCCGCTTGGCAAGGTCATTCACACGTACGGCGGTGAGGCGGTGGTAGTCGGCGTCGTGCGGGACGGCCGCTACAGCCTGCGCTACGGCGCGCCGGGCCCGTTCGCGTTCTTCCCCTTCGCGCAGCGATACTCCGGCAGTATGACGCTGCATGTCCGTCACGACGACGGCACGCACGTCGGCACGCTGATCCGCCGCATCCGGGAAGAGGTCGAGGCGCTCGACCCGAACGTCGCCGTGCAGCGGGCGGAACCGCTCTCGGCGCCCGTCACGCAGATGCTCGGCCCCATGGAGTTCGCCACCGGCCTGCTCGGTCTGTTTGGCGCCATCGGCATTGCCCTCGCCGGCGTGGGCGTCTACGGCGTGCTGGCGTTCCAGGTCGCGCGGCGCAGCCGCGAGTTCGGCATCCGGATCGCGCTCGGCGCGCCGCCGCGCGCCGTCGTGCGGCACGTGGTCAGCCGCTGGACCGTCCTTGCCGGAATCAGCGCCGCGGCCGGGATCGCACTGGGGCTCGTCGCTTCCCGGCTGCTGGAGCGCGCGCTGCACATCCACGGCCTTGGCGCGTTCGAGCCGGCCACGTTCGCGGGCGTCGCAGCGGTTCTGGCGGCCGTCGGCGTGGCGGCGAGCTACGCGCCCGTGCGGCGCGCGGTGCGCGTCGACCCGGTGGAGGTGATGCGGGTCGAGTGATGAGGGCGTCGCGCTGAACGGCCGGGCATCGGCAGGTGCGCGGGCCTCATTCGAGCGAATCTCGTGCGCAGGCCATTGGCCGACTGAAACCCGCCGCTCCGCGCGGCTGCTGACATCTCAGTTGCTGCGGTGTGCCAATTACTCGGTCCAATGAACCGGCTCGAGCGGCATGTGACCCCCAGCGCCCCGGACCCGTGATGCGGCGCACCGGGAGCGTGTCCACACGGTCGCCGGTTCCCGCGTTCGACGTCAGGTGATCACGGAGGTTATCGCACAGACTCTCGGTCCCCAGGCGCTTGCTCACGCGGCTACAAGGAGCTCATGCAATGACGCAGCGAAGCTCCCGGAACGATGGATACGGATTCGACCTGTCGGCGGTCGGCCTACCGGCCAACCTGGGTGTCATAGTCGCAGAAGCAATCAGGTCCACGCTCCCGTTGCTGATCGAAGGGGAAACGGGCACGGGGAAGACCTACCTCGCTCGATTGATCCACGACCTTGGACCGCGGTCCTACAAACCGTTCGTAGCCCAAAATTGTGCAGCCCTTCCGGACGGCGTGTTCGAGGCCGAGCTGTTCGGCCACACACGCGGCGCGTTCACGGGAGCCGTCCACGCGAGACGCGGGCTCATCCAGGCGGCCGAAAAGGGCACACTCTTCCTGGACGAAATCGCTGAGCTGACGCCGGACCAGCAGGCGGCGCTGCTCGACGTTCTCGATCAAGGTCGACTACGCCCCGTAGGTGCCAACGACTCCATTCGCGTGGATTTTCGCCTGATCTCGGCAACGAATCAGAATCTGATGTTGCGCGTGCGCAACGGAATGTTCCGGCGCGATCTGTATCACCGGTGCGCAGCGCTATACGTGTATCTCCCACCGCTGCGCGAGCGGCGAGACGAGATCCCGTCACTGGTGAAGCGGCTGCTGGAATCCATCGTGCGAGAGCAGAGGTCGCAAGGCAATGGCGGCGCGGTCTGCGTGCCGGAGATCGCCGCCGATGCGCTCTCGTGTCTTTGCAGCCATCCGCTACCCGGCAACCTCCGCGACCTGAAGCATGTACTGAGCATCGCAGTTCTGCGTTGTCGCGGCGGTCGGATCGAGGTGGAACACCTTCGCGACGTCCTGGACCGTCTCGAGCAGCTTGCTCTCGTGGTGGACGGTCGGCACGGCTCTGATCCGGCCGATTCCGGGCAGGATGCTCGGACTCCTGCGGCGGGTGGGGCTGGAATCCCTCGAAGGAGGCGCAAGCCGCGCTACGTTCCACCGGAAGACCCGGCCGAGGAGGAGGGGATGATCCGCGAAGCGCTGGCGCGTGCACGTGGCAACAAGTCTGAGGCCGCGCGGCTCATGGGCATGTCCCGCCAGGCGCTCTATTCGCGGATGCTTCGCCTCGCGATGCGCCGCGGCGGGGCGCCCACGGAGCCCCGTCGTTGATCGACCGGAGGCACGCCATGGCTGCGCGTGGCCGCCGGACAGCCGTCTTGTCACACCGACCGCGAGGACCTCGCCAACCGCTAATCGTCACCACTCGGCGATCTTGAGTGGCGCCGTCGCCCGCACGGTCCCGCGGCGGCCGCCGGCGGCGAGTCCAGGAGCCTGCTCACCCTGTCTTTACACTTCTCGACACCGCTAGCTACGTCGTTCGGCTGTAACCGCCGGCGGCCGCCGGGGCGGGCGCAGCGTCTACTAAAATAGTGCTACAAAAGGACGTACGCTATCGGCGCGTGGCTGTTGCGGCCGTGGCACGCTGTTTTCGAGTTGATCGGCGTGCGTACTCCCCGATCCCATAGACACACACCGAATACAGGTCGTGTATGACGGCAGGAGACAAGCAGAACCTGCGCACCAGCAGCTACACGATCTACGTGGACCTGCCCGACGACCCGGACCACGTGCTCCTGGTGCATGGCTATACTGGAGCCTACGATCGGGTCGCCCGCCACGTGGCCGATTACCTTCTGGCGTTGGAGACCGAGCCCGCACCCAAGCCGCTCTACGGTGAGTGGGTGAGCGATCCCTCCGCTCGCCCGAAGAATGAACACACCCGAGAACCATCGGACGAGACGATCGCGATCCTGAAGAGGCGCGGCTATCTCACCACCAAGACCGCCGACCAGGAAGTCGGTTACCTGGCCCGTCTGGTCAAGCACATGCATGCGCGTGCCGGGCAGAACATGCCGAGCTACTTGTTCATGCCCACCTATGACTGCAACCTGCGGTGCAGCTACTGCTTCCAGGACCACATGCGCACCGATGCCAGATTCCGCCACCTCCTTCGGACGATGAGTCCGGAGATGGTCGATCGGATCATGCTCGCGTTGCCCACGATCGAAGAGAGTCGAGGCATTCCGAAGAACGGCAAGGTGCCTAGAAGAATCGGCTTCTTCGGTGGAGAGCCCCTCCTCGCCGCGAACCGGCCGATCGTCGAGTATATCATGACCGCGGCCAGGAAGCTCGGCCCTGCCACGTTCTGGGCGGTCACGAACGCCACCGAGCTTGACGCCTACGAGGACCTCCTCGGGCCACACGGCATCGACTACGTCCAGATCACGTTCGATGGTCCGCCGGAGGAGCACGACAGGCGCCGTATCTATCCCGACGGCAGCGGTTCGTTCGAGAGGATCGCAGCCAATATCGATCTGTGCCTTGCGAAAGGGGTCAGGGTTACGACTCGAATGAACATCGATCGGGAGAACGTGAACCAGCTGCCGGCCCTCGCAAGGGAGATCGTGAGGCGCGGCTGGAACCAGCACGCCCACTTTGCCACATACACAGCGCCCATTCACCCCAGTACGCCCGCCGAGTTCGCCCAGCTGAAATCAAGGTACTTCACCTCCTGGGAACTCGACGAAGCGATCGATGCCCTTCGTGCCATCCACCCGGAGATGCGGGTGATTGGTCGGCCCGATGACTGGATGCACGTGCGCGCGCGGAGCGTCTTCGAGAAGCGCTCCGATCCACGGCCGTACTTCAAGTCGGGGTTCTGCGGGGCGCACAGCTCGATGTATTTGTTCGACGCCTTCGGCGACATGTACGCGTGTTGGGAACAGACAGGCGATCCGTCCATCCGCATCGGTAGGGTGCTCGAGAATGGGGAAGTGGAGATGAATGAACCGATGAACCGCCTGTGGCGCACGCGTACTGCTGCGAGCAACCCCACATGCCGCCGATGCCGCTATGCCTTGCATTGCGGCGGGGGCTGCACGGTACTGGCCTTCCGCACGAACGGTAAGTACCACTCCAACTATTGCGACGCGTTCGGGGAGCGTTTCCGGCATGCAATCGCCACCGCCTACCAAGAGTTCGTCCAGGGCGGGACCACCGTTGGGCAGGAGCCGCTGTGTGCGGTATAACGTGGCAGACAGACGCTGCGGCGGAGTCAGTCGGCGATACGGAAAGCGCTTGGCTACGTGAGCAGAGTCGGCTTGCGTAGAGAGCATCGAGGCGTCGTGCAGGCTGGTTGTGCAGCGACGCTGGCATCACGTCCACAGTCCCCTGGAAAGGAGATGCGCAATGGCGAATCCGCGGTCGCCCGAGCAGATGCTACCGGAACTCTCCACGCTCAATCTGGACGACCTGGACGTGGAGGAGCTCGATCTCCGCCTGGAGATGGCGATGGCACAGGCGGAGGGCGGGTGGTTCTGTGGTGATTCCTGCTGTGTTGATGGGAACTGCCCGAACCTGACGTGCTGCGTCGACCTCATCCAGCCCACATGAGCGCCCGCCCGGGCCTGTGGGGTGCACGGTGACGATTCAAGGCCCACGTTCTGCGGATCAGGGTGGCCGCGACGGCATCGAGGCCGTGGCGGCCACCTCATCAACCGGCATCGCAACGCCTGCGTTCTTCCCTGATCGCGGGATCGGCCTGGACGGCCTGAAGGCGCCTCTCCTGATGGACACGGGCGGGAAGGAGCCCGAGTACCTCCTGATTACCGATAGCGGCCGATACTTGCGACTCTCATCCGCTGCGTTCCACCTCCTCAAGATGGTCCAGGATGGCGAGACAGCGGAAGCGATCGCTGCACGGTTCAGCGGACCCGGCGGGCAACCGGTGACCGAAGGGCAGATACAGGCCGCGTACGCTTCGTTGCTGGAGCGGCTTCGGGCGGCAGGCAACGGGGTCGGAGATCGGACCTTCGGACTGAGTTATCGTGTTCGGCTGCTATCCAAAGATAGCGTGCAACGCATTAGCGCGATGCTGACCGGGGCGTTTCGCTGGCCGGTGTGGCCATGTTTGGTTGGTGGGATTCTCTTGGCTCTGATTGCGGCGATCGGCGAACTCGACATCTTGATTTCGCGAACGACGCTAGCGAATCACTTCTGGTCCGGCTACGTCCTGTTCCTGCTCTCGCTTGTGGCACATGAGTTGGGCCACGCTTCCGCGTGCTCGAGGTTCGGGGCACGACCGGGGGAAATCGGCGCTGGCCTCTACTTCATCTACCCCGCCCTGTACACCGATGTGACTGATGCGTGGCGTTTGAGGCGCGGTCAGCGAGTCGTCGTCGACCTCGGCGGCATCTATTTCCAGCTAATCGTGGGAGCCACGTACGTGCTGCTGTTTTCGCTAGCCGGGTGGGAGCCGCTCAAGGTGGCCATCGCGTTCATTGTCGCAAGTTGTCTGTTCTCACTAAATCCGTTTCTCAAGTTCGATGGTTATTGGATCTTGTCGGACGCGATGGGAGTCACGGATCTGCGGCGGGACGGGCGACTGGTACTTTCCGCGGTCATTCGCCGACTACTCGGCCGTAAGGTGCCAACGCTGCGGTGGTCCGGCGGGCTAGTGGTCGGCTTGTTCCTTTCCGGCCTGCTCACGACCATCGGATCTGCCGCGTTCGTCGGCTGGATATTGATCCCGGCGCTCTGGTTGCGAATCGAGGCACTGCCTGCAACCGTCGTCGCGCTCGGAGCCGATGTGATGCGGGATCCTGGCACGATCACGGTGGGCCGGGTCCTGGGAACCGTCGGTTCGGTGAGCCTCACGATACTGGCCGTACTGGCCATGGCGCGCGTAGTGCGACCCGTGATTATTGGGCTGGGGCGTGCCATGAGGGGCATCGCCGGCCGCGGCGTGGTCAGGACGATCCTGCCCGGGCACGCGGGCGGCAGTTGATCACCGACGAACGCCGCTCCGTCCGCCATGGGCGATGGGCCAATGGCGGGTGGGCCTCGCCATGTCGATCGTGAGCGTCTGGGGCGAGCGTTGCGATTCATCAACGCAGATCGCTTCGACCGGGAATCGTGGCCGTGTTGCGCCTGGATCGTGAGTGGGATGACGCCGTACGGTAGCAGAACGATGACCAGGCGCTACGTGCTGTGGGCGTCCCTGGCTTGTGAGCGCTTGCTGACTGCAGATGCACAAGATGCCGGAGTGGCGGGCGGTATGGACGCCGCCGCCCAGGCCCATCAGATTGTGACCGGTCCGGCCGATGGATGAGAGCGAAATCCTGGAAGTGATCCGCGCCTGCGATCTAGAGGTCGAGAGGCTTCAGCAGCGATGGCCTCATGGTGTGTCGTTCGAAAGCCGCACTGACGCGCCTGTCTATAAGGCGTACCCGCACTACTTCCTCTCGGCGTTTCCCGATCTCAACGAATACGACGTCCGGCGCCTGTCCATTGCTTTGCGGATGATGGCGGATGCGGTGCGCCTAACGGACGTGATCATCGACGAAGTGCCCGCGACCGGCCTGGTCAGTCGGGAAATGAGCCATCAAGCGCTGCAGTTCGAGGCCTATCATATTCTCTACGGACTGTTTCAGCCCCAAGCGGCGTTCTGGGAGCGCTTCCGCACCTATTTCGCTCAGTACGCGCGAGCCTGTATCCTGGAGAGCGTGATCAAGGCGCAAGGAGGGATGCAGCTCTACGACTATAGCGACATCCTCGCGATCGCCCTGGGCAAGGCGGCGCTCGCGAAGTCCGTGGCCGCTGGGCTCGTGGAATTGGCGGGCGATGACTCGCTGTTGGACCCGCTCAGTCAATCCATCGATCATCTTCAGTTGGCCGTCCAACTTTGCGACGATGTGCACGACTGGAGGCGGGACCTCCGGCTTGGTCTGCCATCGACCTTCCTTCAGCCCGTTCTGGCGGAGCTGGCGGAGCGGGGAATCAAGATCGCTGCCGACGCCGATGCGGATTGGCTCGCGAAGTACCTGTACTATGGCGGGCATGTCGAGGCTGCTCTGGAAAGAGCTCTACAGGAATTCGACAAGGCACTTTCGGCCGTCGAGACGCTGCCATTACCCGCTTGGCGAGAACGGATCCTCAGAGGGCGCCGGAGCTGCGAGGAGCTCCGCTCTGACATCACAAGGCTTACGAAGGAGAACGTCCTGCGCGCGCGGGCGCGATCTGTTGATTCGCTGATCCCTGGGATCGGCACGAGTTTGAAGCGTGCCTAGAGACCGGCGCGATGCCGGCTCTTGTGCGGTGTCCAGCTCCTTTCGCGGTATCTCTGACGTGGTCCTGCGCAGCCGCATGGTGCAGGGGCGTCATCATCATCCGTCGCGCAAGAACGCTAGCCGTCGCAGGACAGCGGCGTGGGGGCGCCGCACGCCTCCTGCGCGCGCGTAAGGCCGCCACCCCACAGCGTCTTCCTCCTCCCGCCGACACGAGATCCGACGTTTCCCCACAGATCGCCTCCCGCCGGTGCCCTATCATGTTCGAACGACCCATGCAGATGATCGCACCGGTTCGGCCAGTCTCCTCACCCGTGGGGGCGGTGCGCGAACCGTGGAGGCAGCCGCACAACGGAAAGGGGGAGCACAATGAAAGCGTTCGTCATGAAGCAGATCGGTTCGGCGGGGTTCGTCGACAAGCCCGTCCCCGAGCCGGGCCCGCTCGATGCACTGATTCGGCCCACAAAGGCCCTGATCTGCACGTCTGACGTCCACACGGTCCACGGCGCGATCGGGGAGCGCACGAACCTGACGCTAGGGCACGAGGCGGTCGGGATCGTCGAGAAGGTCGGCGAGCTGGTGCGGGACTTCAAGCCTGGCGACCGGGTGGCCGTCGGCGCCATCACTCCCGACTGGGGCTCCCTCGCCGCCCAGGCGGGCCACCCCTCCCAGTCCGGCGGCCCGCTCGGCGGCTGGAAGTACGCCAACATCAAGGATGGCGTCTTCGCAGAGTACTTCCTGGTCAACGAAGCCGACGCGAACATGGCCCGCATCCCGGACTCCGTCCCGGACGAGAAGGCCGTCTACGTGGCCGACATGATGAGCACCGGCTTCATGGCCGCAGAGAACGGCAGGATCCCGACGGGCGGAACCGTGGCGATCTTCGCGCAGGGGCCCGTGGGGCTGATGGCGACGGCGGCAGCGCGGCTCCTGGGCGCCGGTCTCATCATCGCGGTGGAATCGATGCCGCGGCGGCAGGAACTGGCCCGTCACTTCGGCGCCGACATCGTCATCGACTTCACCAAGACCGACCCGGTGCAGGCGATCCTGGATCTGACCGACGGCGAGGGCGTGGATACGGCGATCGAGGCGTTGGGCTCGTCCGCGGTGCTCGCCAACTGCGTGCGCGTCACGAAGCCGGGCGGCATCATCTCGAACGCGGGCTACCACGGCCAGGGTGATGTCATCTCGATCCCGCGCCTCGAATGGGGCGTCGGGATGGCCGAGAAGAACATCGTGACGGGGCTGTGCCCGGGCGGCCGGTTGCGGCTCCAGCGCCTGCTGCGGCTCCTCGAGAACGGGCGCGTGGATCCCACGCCGTTGACGACCCACACGTTCCGCTTCGACGAGCTGGACCGGGCGTTCCGCCTGATGGAGACGAAGGAGGAGGGGATCATCAAGCCGCTGATCGACTTCACGGCGTGAGCCCAGCGTGGACCGCGTCCGGCGGAGCGGATGAGGCCGGACGCGGCTCCCCTCGTTCCGCACCCCACCACGGGAACCGATCGCGGCACTGCGTGATTCGGGGGCCGGGAGGCGGCCGCGTTGTGGCCACTGGCGGGCGACTCACCCGGCGCCGGGACGCTGCGCCCGGCCCGGCCGAGGAATGCGGTCGCGCGCCATGGCCGGCGCCGCCTCCCCGTGGGTGACACCGGCCCGCAAGCTGCCGTCGGTCTATCGGGATGCCGTGACGCCAGGCCTCGGCGCGGCGAGCCGGGGGCGTTCTGCCGGAGAAGGGCAGATCCGCCCGTGTCGTGAACGTGGGGAAGTGAGAGGAGCAGCATGCAGAAGCCCAGGATCGGGATCGTCTTGAGCACGGTTCGCCAGGGGCGCTTTGCCGACACGGCCGTCCGCTGGTTCCATGATCTGGCAACACGCCGTACCGATCTCTCCTTCGAGATCATCGACCTGCGCGATTACCCGTTGCCGTTCTACGGCACCCCCGAGGCAGACGACTCGGGCGTGCCCGCACGCTGGCTCGCCAAGCTGCAGGAGCTGGACGGCATCGTCTTCGTGGTGGCGGAGTATCAGCACAGCATCCCTGGCGTGCTCAAGAACGCGCTCGACTACGTCGATCTGGAGTTGCAGCACAAGCCCGCCGCGTTCGTGGGCTACGGCGGCGTCGGCGCGGCGCGGGCAGTCGAGCACCTGCGGCTGATCTGCCTGGAGCTCGAGATGGTGCCTGTCCACGCAGCGGTCCACGCCGGGCTGGAGGTGATGCAGGCCGTGAAGCAGGGAACCAGGAAGATGGCCGACTTCGACTACCTCAACGATCGCGCAGCGCAGTTGCTCGACGAGCTGGCCTGGTGGGCCAGGGTGTCGAGGGAGGCGCGCGGCGCGTCTGCGAGTCAGCCCGCTGCCGCCGCCGGCGAGACGGGGAGGTCGTAGGGCGCTGGCACGGATGACTGAACACTGAGCTCGCCGGGCAGCGGCCGGGCGGTCGATGTCGGCCAGGTCGCTCCCCGGCGAGCTGTTTTCTTGCACCGGCGTCTCCCCCGGGTCCGGGGAGGTTCGGGGCGCACGGCCGGCCGGACATCCTCGAGCGTCGTCCATCGACGCGGGGCCTCTGAGCGGCCCGCACGGCAAGAATGTTGTAGGCGTTCGGGAGAAGGGTTCAGCGGAAGTGGGGTCATGGTGCAGCCAGATCGGCCGGTCGCCGAACACGGGTCGGTACGGCATCCCCTCGGTGGACGGCTCCCCGTCATCGAGCACGTGCCGGTTCGGCTCGATCCGTCAGAGCTGGAAGAGGTGAACCGCCTGGCCGCGCGGATCCGGACAGCGGTGCCGGGGATCGATGCGACGTCGATGTTCGGCGACCGCGTGCGCGCAGGGTTCGGCGCGGGGCCGTCCCTCTACGTGCACGACATGTCGCCGGTCCAGCTCGCGGGGCGATGGACGCCGAGCCCCCTCGAGTACCGCGCGTTCATGCTGGCAGGCGAGGGCGACTTCGTCGCGCTCTGGATGCCGCGCAATCCGGCGTTCGAGGCGTACTGTCGCGACGTGCTGGGCCTGGGTACGGTCGAGGTGGTGCGGCCGGCCTCGGCCGTGCGGGGCGCGGCGCTGGCCGCGCGGGTGGCACAGGACAATGCGCTGCTCACGCGGCTCGCGGAAGCTGCTCGCAGGCGGGGCGGGCTGAACGTCCAGCCGTACATCGGCTCCGGCGTGGTCTGGGCGTTGGCCGCCGCGATCGGGGAGCGGGCCGGCGCGACCGTGCACGTCGCCGCGCCGCCGCCCGGTGTGACGCGACGCGTCAACGACAAGACCTGGTTCGCCCACCAGGCCGCGAATCTGCTCGGTGAGCGCGCGCTGCCGCAAACGACGGTGGCCCACAGTCTGGCCGCGCTCGCGGCGCGCGTACGGAGGCTGGCGCGCGATCACGACCGGATCGCCATCAAGCTGCCGAGCGCGGCGGGCGGGGAAGGGAATGCGGTGATCGGCGCAGCGTGCGTGCGGGATCTGCCTCTCGCCGCGGTGCGCGAGATGCTGTGCGGCCTGCTCCTGCGTCTCGGCTGGCCGCGGCCGTTCCCGCTCCTCGTCAGCGTGTGGGAGTCGCCTGTATGCGCGACGCCGTCCGTGCAGCTCTGGATCCCGCACACGGGGGAAGGTACGCCTGTCGTCGAAGGCATCTTCGAGCAACAGGTGTGCGGGCCGACCGGCGTGTTCACGGGCGCGGTGCCCGCCGACCTCCCCGAGCACGTTCAGGTCCGAATCGCACGCGAGGCCGTCCTGCTCGCATCGCTGTTCCAGCGGCTCGGCTACTTCGGTCGTTGCAGCTTCGACGCGATCCTGGTCGGCCCGGATCCGGCCACGGCGGAGCTCCACTGGATCGAGTGCAACGGGCGTTGGGGCGGGACCTCGATCCCGATGACGCTGGTCAACCGTCTGACCGGCGACTGGACCGGCACGCCGTTCGCGGTCGTGGTGCCGGAGCAACCCGGCCCGCACGCCTTCGAGGCGGCGCTCGAGTGCATGGGCGATCGGCTGTTCACCGCCGGTGGACGCAGCGGCGTCGTCTTCCTTTCCCCCGGCGACGGAACGGGCCACGGCCTCGCGTTTCTCGCCCTGGCGCCGACCGCCGTGGAGGCGTGTCGCGACGCGAACGAGGCGAGCGCGATCCTCGCGGAAGGCGCCGGCGGCGCCAGGATGTCCTCCGCGCGCCAGCCGCGGGTCGCGTGACGTTCGTCGGCGTGCCTCCAGAAGGGCAGGTCGTTGCAGCACCCAATGAGGCCTCGGCGGCGGGGCACGTGACGGGCCGCGTCATTCCAGGGTACCCATAGCAGGGCCGCCTGCAGGGGCGTGAAGTGATCTCCCATCGCGCTTCGTCAGCATGCTGCGCGTGGCGGAGTAGACTCGGCTGCGGGGGGCTGAACGCCGCGAAGCGGGTTCTCGATCGGACGCCTTGGAGCCCGGCTCGTGCCAGTGCCGTTCACGTTCTTCGTCGGAGCGGAGGGCGAAATGAGAAAGACGCGGCAGGGGTTCGCAATGCTGCTCACGATCGCACTGGCGGCCGGGTGCTCCTCCGGCGAGCCGCGTGCTGCCGCGTCGTCGTCCGAGCCGTCGAATTCGATCCACCCGGAATTCCCCGAGATCGCCGCGGAACTGATCCGGATGGCGGAGGCGGACCAGCTTGCCCTCAGGGCGGTCTTTTCGGGCGATCCTCAGGCGCTGGACACTGCGGCGCTGGCCCAGGCCGCCGCCCGGCTGGATTCGCTGGATCGCGCCCACACGGCGCGCCTCAAGGAGATCATCCGGACCATGGCTGGCCGACGCCCGCGCGTGTCGGTAGGGAAGGCGCGCGCGCCGCGTTTCTCATCGTCCAGCACGCCGATCGCGACCGCGCGTTCCAGGAGGAGTACCTGACGTACCTGGAGAGCGCCGTCGCGGCAGGCGACGCGCCGGGCGAGGCGCTGGCGCTGCTGACGGATCGGGTTCGCGTGGCGAAGGGCGAGCCCCAGCTCTACGGGACGCAGGTCAATCTGACTCCAGACGGCCTGGTCCTCCTGCCCATCGAGGACTCGCTCCACGTGGACGAACGGCGCGCGGCCCTGGGCATGCCGCCGCTCGCGGCGTATCGCGCGCTGCTCGAGGAGGCGTACCGTCAGGCGCAGAAGCCGGGCGGCGGACGGCGACGGAGGGAGCGATTGAAGAACGAGAGCTTCGATCCGTTCGATCTTACGAGCCCGGTCCACCCGAGAGGCGTGACCAAATAGGGACCCCAGTCCGTAAGACGAGAACGCCCCGTCTGCGAAAACTCAAGCGGGGCAAAGGTTTTCGCCAGTCGGAACGGCAAGGTATTGGCCGGCGCCCCCCTGAACCCCATCAGAGTACGCAGGGCACACGACCCAGCGTGACACTGCCATGAGTCAGCATCAGCATCGATTGTATGACATAGCATCTCTATCTCGAACCCATATCGTTTTCG
This sequence comes from uncultured Chloroflexota bacterium, assembly GCA_937901745.1. Taxonomy (GTDB): domain Bacteria; phylum Chloroflexota; class Chloroflexia; order Thermomicrobiales; family UBA6265; genus CALGSZ01. The sequence goes on from CALGSZ010000070.1 coordinate 19,179, forward strand.
CCGACTCTTGCTGACTCTGTGCTGCCTCGGCACTACGGCGCGCACAACGGGATATGTCCGGCACGGCTCCCTCGAGAGCGGGCAATCGACGGACTGAAGTACGATCCGGACGGTCCTTCGACCCGGAATCTATGAGGTGAGTCAGTCCCGGGATCAATCGGGGAGAGCGTGACACGCCAAGGCGATAGATATTCCCCAACACCGTCGAGCCTTCACGCTGCTGCCCACTCCGCAGACAGCAGCTCCGCCTGCTCGATCACCGTCTGCGTGGCTTTCT
>CALGSZ010000071.1 GCA_937901745.1 uncultured Chloroflexota bacterium
CCACCCGATGATCGGAAGCGAATAACTGCCGTGCGTGGCCTGATCTTGAATAACGCTGCTATCGCCCAATCCCCCGACGATGTCTTCAAAGTCTGGCCGACCAACTACGACCGGTCAGCTTTTCGGGCGGCTATGACTGACGGTCACAAGCCCACCGGAGATGACGCCAAGTCACAGATCGTCAAAGCTCACGAATTCTTCTCGCATGAGATCGCCGAGTGGGCCGAACTGGATGGCGATCCAGAGAAAGTTCGTCAACGCCTCCACTCGTTGACTCTGGCTCTCACCCAGAGTCTGCGGCTCGTAGTCATCGATCTCGAGGATGGCGACAACGCCCAGGTGATCTTCGAGACTTTGAATCATCGCGGCACTCCATTGCTGGCCGCCGATCTCGTGAAGAACTTCGTCTTTCAGATCGCCGAGGCAGACGGCCTGGACCCGGAAACCCTCTACGAGGAACATTGGAAGAAGTTCGACTCGAAGGAGTGGCGACGCAGTGTTGGTACGGGCAGCCAAAAACGCCCACGTCTCGATGTTTTCTTGAACTATTGGTTGGTGATGCGAACGCTGCGGGAAGTTCCTGCTGATCGTGTATTTACAGACTTTCGATCTCTTGTCTCCTCAGCGGAGACGGGGGTCATTGAGCACGTACGCGACCTCTCGGCGAGCGCGGAGGTCTTCGAACGACTCGAGAGAGCGGACGCGTTCTCTCTAGAAGGGACTTTCTACTATCGGGTGCTCAGTGTGCTTCGGCAGTCCGCTTGGGGACCTTTCCTGCTCTGGCTGTATAGGGAGGGCCCCGATGCAGTTGAGCCAGCACAGCGTGAGCGGGCGCTCAAGGCTGCGGATAGCTGGGCTATTCGGCGGATGCTCGTCCGCGCTCCGACTCGTGCGATCACCGCTTTGGTAGTCGACCTCCTGCGCGTCATGGATGAGGCTCCGAGAGATGAGGTGGGGGAGGCGTTGTCCCGGTATTTGGCTGAGCAGACAGTCGAGAGTCGGTACTGGCCCTCAGATTCCGACGTCCGGAGCGCGGTGGTTGATCAGCCGATCTATGGCCGGATTCCCCAGGCTCGGGTCAGGATGATTCTCGAGGAGCTGGAGGATCAGGCTCGGACGCCGCTAGCCGAGGAGGGACACTGCACGAGGGGGAAGCTGACGATCGAGCATGTGATGCCGCAGGGATGGCGGGAGCATTGGCGACTTCCGGGGGAGCGGACGCCGGAACTCGAGTCTATGGACAGAGATCGGTATATCCACACGTTGGGGAATCTCACTTTGGTCAACAACAAGCTGAACCCGGCCTTGTCTAATCGCCCCTGGCTCGACTCAGAGGCTGTCGCCAGGGGCCTCGGGAAGCGTGGAAAGCAATCGATTCTGGAGGAGCACAGTGTGTTGGTCCTCAACCGGGAGATTCTGAGAGGCCATCCAGATCAGTGGACGGAGGAGGCGATTCGCCGAAGAGGCGAACGAATGGCCGAGCAGATCATCCAGTCCTGGCCCAGGTTCGCGCCGGCTGGCTGAAGGAGAGAAACACATGCCGAATCACTGGATCTCCACGTGCAATCCGAAGCGTTGGGATATCTGGGGTTTCTTGGATGACGGGAACTCGCTCTCCGATATCGAGAACTGGTCAGTCTCTCGCTACTTCGTGGACATGGCCGAGGACGAGGATGCAGTACTGTGGGTCGCGGGGGAGAAGAGGGGTGTTTATGCGGTGGGGATCATCGCAGGTGTGCCGCACGACGGTACGGGTGGCGAATACTGGGTGGATGAGCACGACGGAGCACGTCGCAGGGACTACATCCCTTTGGGGCGCCATACAGATGTCTCCGAGAGGCCGCTGTTAGCGGAAGAGCTCAAGGTCGATCCACGCTTCGCGGATGCCACCGTCATCACCTTTCCAAGGGCGGGTAACCTACATCGACTCGATGACCGCCAGTGGCAAGCGATGCGCGAACTGGGGGGTCATCGAGTCTGAGCACCCTCGGATAGGCCTTTTCGCTGAGCTGGACATGCGCATCGAGATCGAGCGTCAGGAGTCCGATTCGGCCCTATGCGACAGCCTAATGAGGGGGCTGGAACAGACGATTAAGCATATTGCGCTGCTCCTCGTAGCCTTGCTGCCTGACGATGAACTCGGCAACAGCGAGCGCTATCGATGGGAGTATGCGCTATTTAGGACGCCCAGTATCGGCGGATGGGTATCTGCGATTCAGGGCTTAGCAGGCGGCGCATTCTATTCAGCTCTGAGCAACCAGGTCGACACCCTGGGATATCCGGCGGCGATTGAGCAACTCACCGCGCGTGCTAGAGAAGGGGAGTGGCGGTCAACAACCTCATCAAGAGAACCAAGCGGATCGCCTTCGGGTTCCGCAGC